>NZ_JBHYFV010000007.1:0-97386 GCF_051859345.1 Marivita sp.
CGATGACGCTTGCCTTTGCGTCAGAAAACGGCGCTATATTCCCTTGTTTCCGGTGCAAGGGGCGAAATTCGCCGCGCATTTTCGAAAAGACTGGGGCAGGGTGTAGCAATTCCCGCGCATTTGACCTCTGTTGAACGTAGAAACCGATTTCTTAGGCTTGCTATTCCGCCAATTCCTGCAGATTATCGCGCGGTCAATCTAGGAAGGTGGTCTAAACTCCATGCAGGTCAGTGTTCGCGACAACAATGTCGATCAGGCTCTTCGGGTTCTAAAGAAAAAGCTTCAGCGTGAAGGCGTTTTTCGGGAAATGAAGCTCAAGCAACATTTCGAGAAACCATCAGAGAAAAACGCACGCCAGAAAGCCGAAGCGATCCGTCGCGCCCGCAAACTTGCGCGGAAGAAACTGGAACGCGAAGGGTGATGTAATTCAGCCGTTGCTGCCAAAGACCAAAACCCCCGTTGGCTGATCGCTGCGGGGGTTTGATGTTTTCCTGAAGGCTGTACGTTCAGGATTTTCAGGGTTCGCTGATCCTTGATGTTTTTCGAGTGGGACGCGCAGGTTTGCCGTCCTTTTTTTGTGCACAGGACGGGCCGCGATCTGGTCGAACGGCCTGACCTTTTTCAGCTGGGGCCCCCGATGCTGCGCGGGCGGGCAAGGCGGCTTTTGAGAAGATCGCCGGTTTCTTCTGCGATAGGGTAGGCAACATAGGTCAGGGCAGCGTTGATCTGTTTGAGCACCCGCAGCGTTTCCTGATGGATGTTGGTTGTCTCGATGCTCGCCGTGGCGCCCGGCTGAAGGCGCTTGAGATGGCGTTCCTGCAATTTCTGCTCTTCAATCCTGATCCGGTCTTTTTCGGCCACAAGTTGGCGCGCGGCTTCTGCGTCGCCGGTGGTCAGCACGCTGAGCGCCAACTGTCCGTTGGTGACAATCTGGTCATGGAAGTTCTCGATATCGGCAAGGCCTTCTTCAGAGAACGTGATAGCCTCGTCCGACATTTTCTTGGCCAGCGCGACAAGATTGACGGCGATCCGGTCTGCGGCCTCTTCCAGGCTGTTGGCCATGGCGACAATTTCCAGCGTCTTCTTTTCCTGTGACGGATGAATGTTGCCTTCGCGCAGACGCGAAACGTAAATCTTGGTTTCGAAATGCATGCGGTCGATGTCGTCTTCGCGTCTTGCGATGATGCGGGCCTGTTCCGGATCCCAATTGCGAAACAGCTGCATGACCGGCACAAGAATGGCCTGGACTGTTTCTGACATGCGCAACAGTTCACGCTGTGCGCAGGCAAGCGCCAAGGGCGGATGATCAAGCGCCGCTGGATCAAGCGCCGACAGGGATTCGGTTTCGGCATCCGTGTGCCGGGGCAGGACGCGGTCGGCCAAACTGGTCAGCACCCCGACAAACGGCAAGGTCAGTAACAGAAGTGTCGCATTGAGCAGGATGTGAAGCGTGATGGCCTGTTGCCCCGCGCCGGTTCCGAGCATGGCGATGTCGGCGGTGCCGCTCAGGAGCAGCGCAAGAAAAACAACCGTCACGCTGCCACGCGCGACAAGGTTTCCAAGGACAAACAGACGGGCCGGACGTTCGGTCGACCAGAGAAGGGCAAAGGGGATTACCGCACCCCCAAGGTTCGCGCCGATGACAAGTGCGGCTGCGACCGGTGCCGCTATCAGCCCCGTCGCGGCAAAGGTGGCAAAGGTCAATACCGCAGCCAGGCTTGAATGCATGGCCCAGGTCAAAAGGGCTCCAAGCGCGTAGGCGCTAACAAGGTCATCCTGAAAATAGGCGGCAATGCTTTGGATAATGGCGTTTTCACCGATTGGTGACGTGGCCTCGCGGATCATCCCCAGCGAAATGAAGACTAGCGCGAAGCCGATGATGATACGGCCAACTTGCTTGGTCTTGCGGCTCTTGGCCTTGAGGAAGGCCGCGACTCCGAACAACAAGGCAAACGGGATCAGAGTCTGGACCGGCAGAACAAGCACCTGGGTCATCAGCGCAGAACCAAGCTCTGCCCCCAGAACCAGCGCCAGGGCGGAATGTGGCGCAAGCATGCCGGACACCGTAAAGCCCGCGCCGATCAGGGAAACAGCTGTCGCGCTTTGCATCACCATTGCGGCCAGTCCGCCACCGGCCGCAGCCGACAAGGAGTTGCCGGAAAGGCTTTTCAGGCCGTTTTTCAATTCAGGCATGAAGCCACGCTCCACCCCCGTTCTGATCAGGCGGGTCGACCAGAGCAGAAGCGCGACCGCAGCCGCAAGATGTGCGGCAAGAATAATCATGCGTGGTCACCCGTTGTTGCAAAAAGCCGATACATGGTTTGTGACGTGCCCCGTTTTTTATTGGTGTTTGGAAATTTTTGACCACTTGAGTGCGGTTAGTGCAACAAAAATAATTGCAAAATGCCAGAAAGACCACAAAACTGAGTCCGAGATCGAGTCGGAGCCTTGAATGTCGAATACCGAAACACGGGATGACAGTGCGGAGAAAGGTATGGGCCGACTCAAGAAATCTGACCGTCGTCGCCAGATCCTGCTGGAACTCAAACTGCGCCCCCATGTCCGCATCAGCGAACTTGCGCGACGGTTCAACGTATCCACGGAAACCGTGCGTCGGGACTTGGATGCGCTGTCTGATGATGGTCTGATTTCCCGCGCGCATGGCGGCGCTTCGGCACCTGCGCAAGGGCATTACCCAAACTTGGATGAAAGAACCAGTGCGCGGATCGAGGAACGCGAGCGGATTGGACTGAAGGCTGCCGAAATGGTTCAGGATGGCGAGACCGTGATGATCGATTCCGGCTCTACCACGATCCAGATGGCGCGCGCGCTTGCGTTCCGGGGAACGCCTTGCACTGTCATTACGAATTCGATCCCGGTCGCCATGACCATCGGGTATGGGGTGTCCGAGGTCCTGCTTTGCCCAGGCGAATATCTGGCTGCGGAGTCTGCCGTTATTGGGACCGAGACATTGGAGTTCCTGTCCAGGTTCAATGTGGACAGGTGCATGATCGGCGCATCGGGCCTGTCGCCCGAGGGACCGTCAGAGACTGTTCGCGGGTTTGCGGCGGTCAAGCGGATGATGCTGAGCCGCGCTGCAAAGAGGCACTTGTTGATTGACTCCCACAAGTTCGGGCGGAAAGGTTTGGCCCATGTGGGAGAGTTGGCGGACCTCAATTCCGTCATTGTCGATGCACGCCCGAAGGGGGAGCTTTTGGCGGCGTTGGGCGGAGCGGAGGTTGACATCGTCATCGCGACATCGGGATGAATTGAGAATTATAGCGGTGCGAAAAACCGCGTGACTGGGAGGAAGAAAACATGAAACTTGATATCAAACTTTTGCTGGGGGCATCAGCCATTGCGCTTATGTCGCTTAGCGGCACCGCATCGGCACAGGATTGCCCGCGCGGCGATCTGGATCAGCGCTTCTGCGATGCCGACGGCGACCTGATTGCCGATATTCCCACAGATCCGGCGGACCAAATCGACCCGGACACCCTGATTTTCGCCTACACCCCGGTTGAAGATCCGGCCGTCTACAAGACAGCATGGTCTGATTTTCTGGACCACCTGATGGCGGAAACCGGCAAGGACGTGGTGTTTTTCCCGGTCCAGAACAACGCCGCCCAGATCGAGGCGATGCGGTCGGGACGTCTTCACATTGCGGGCTTCAACACCGGGTCAAACCCATTGGCCGTGAACTGCGCGGGCTTCCGTCCGTTCACCATCATGGCGTCCAAAGACGGCAACTTCGGCTATGAGATGGAAATCATCACCTATCCGGGTTCGGGCATCGAAGAGGTGCCGGATCTCAAGGGCAAACAGCTTGCCTTTACCGCACCGACATCGAATTCCGGGTTCAAGGCCCCCAGCGCCATCCTGAAAAGCGAATTCGGTCTGGAAGCCGAGACCGATTTCGAACCGGTCTATTCAGGCAAGCACGACAACTCGATCCTTGGTGTTGCGAACAAGGATTATGATGCTGCGGCAATCGCCAACTCGGTCAAGTCGCGCATGATCAGCCGGGATGTGATCAAGGAAGAAGACGTGATCACGATCTACAAGTCGCAGACTTTCCCGACCACCGGCTTTGGTGTGGTCTACAACCTCAAGCCCGAACTTCAGGACCAGATCCGCAACGCGTTCCTCAATTTCGAATGGGAAGGCACGTCGCTTCAGGCTGAGTTCGAAAAGTCGAATGAAGGCCAGTTCCTCGAGATGACCTATCAGGAATTCTGGGACGTGATCCGCAAGATCGACGCGGCCAACGGCGTATCCTACGCCTGCGAGTGATCAACCCTTGATAAGGCAGGCCCGTCATGGGCCTGTCACACTGCCGCGTTAGGGGCTTACTTATGCTGCGCCTTCAAAAGCTTACAAAAACATACAAGACGGGCGACCAGGCCTTGAAGGACATCGACCTCGATGTGCCGAAAGGACAGGTGCTTGCTTTGATCGGGCCGTCCGGCGCGGGCAAATCGACCATGATCCGCTGCATCAACCGTCTGGTTGAACCGACCAGCGGTGCGGTCCTTCTGGATGATACGGACCTGACAAAGCTTGGGGCCGGGGCGTTGCGCCGTGCCCGCCGCGAGATGGGCATGATCTTTCAGGAATACGCGTTGGTCGAACGACTGACCGTCATGGAAAACGTCCTGTCCGGCCGGTTGGGATATGTTGGTTTTTGGCGCAGTTTCCTGCGGCGTTATCCGCAATCGGATGTGGACGAGGCGTTTCGCCTTCTGGACCGCGTCGGGCTCTTGCACATGGCTGACAAACGCGCGGACGAATTGTCGGGTGGTCAGCGTCAAAGGGTTGGTATTTGCCGGGCGTTGATCCAGAACCCAAAGCTTTTGCTGGTGGACGAGCCGACAGCGTCGCTCGATCCCAAGACCAGCCGCCAGATCATGCGACTGATCACCGAACTGTGTCTCGAACGCGGTCTTGCGGCGATCATCAACATTCATGACGTGGCACTGGCGCAAATGTTTGTGCCGCGCATCGTGGGGCTGCGCTTTGGTGAAATCGTGTTCGACGGGGTGCCAAATGCGCTTACACCCGAAAAGCTGACCGAGATTTACGGCGAGGAAGACTGGGAAGCGACCATTGAAGCGGTCGAAGAAGAAGAAGAAGAGATCGAGGCCGCAGAATGAGCCATCGCGAGCTTGACGACATGTTGGGGAAGGGGTGGCGCAAGCCGCATTTCGTACGGAACCCGCTTTTGCGCTGGGGGCTGATCGCAGGCTTCGTCGCCTATCTGATCGCAGCCTTCATGACCATCGAGGTGGATTGGGGCCGCGTCTACGACGGGCTGGATCGCGGATGGCAGTTTGTCCTGGCCTTTACCAAACCGGATTTCGTGAGCCGCGCGAGCGACATCTGGGAAGGCTTGCTGGAAAGTATCGTGATGACGGTCGCGGCCTCTGTGGTTGGCATCCTGATCTCGATTCCGATCGGCCTTGGCGCGGCGCGCAATATTGCACCGCTTCCGGTCTATGTGATCTGTCGCGGCATCGTTGCCATCAGTCGGGCGCTACAGGAAATCATCGTTGCGATCCTTCTGGTGGCGATCTTTGGTTTTGGACCGCTTGCCGGGTTCCTGACCCTGTCGTTTGCGACGATTGGCTTTCTGTCCAAGCTGTTGGCCGAGGACATTGAATCGATGGACAAGACACAGGCCGAGGCGATCCGCGCGTCGGGAGCGCGCTGGATGCAATGGATCAACTACGGGGTCCAACCCCAGGTGATGCCACGGCTTGTCGGGCTGTCGATTTACCGGATCGACATCAACTTCCGGGAAAGCGCGATCCTTGGTCTTGTGGGTGCGGGGGGCATTGGTGCCACGCTCAACACGGCGTTTGACCGCTACGAATATGACACGGCGGCGGCCATCCTGATCCTGATTATCGTGATCGTGATGGCGCTTGAGTACCTGTCCGGTGTCATTCGGGCGAGGGTGCAATAATGCCGGTGCTTGAAAAAGAAGGCGCTCAGGTCTGGCGCAAGCGAACAACAAATGAAACTCTTGTGCGCTGGTTTGGCTGGCTTGTCGGGGTGGCGATCTTTGCCGTCTGTTGGCAGCGGATTTCGGAATCGACGACGTGGTTCTTTGTCTGGGACGCTCCGCGTATCGCCAATGACATCTGGACCCGCGCCACGCCGCCGCGATGGGAATACATCACCCAACTGGGCCGTCCGATCTGGGACACGTTGAACATCGCGACTCTGGGCACGCTGATTGCGCTGTTCCTGGCCGTGCCCGTGGCGTTTCTGGCGGCGCGCAACACCACGCCATCGGCGCTGATCGTTCGGCCGATTGCCTTGCTGATCATCGTGTCGACCCGGTCCATCAATTCGCTGATCTGGGCCTTGCTGCTTATCGCGATCATCGGGCCAGGCGTTTTTGCCGGGGTCATCGCAATCGCCATCCGGTCCATCGGGTTCTGTGCCAAGCTTTTGTACGAGGCGATCGAGGAAATCGACCAATCTCAGGTTGAGGCTATTACAGCCACCGGCGCGTCACGCTGGCAAGTCATGGCCTACGGGATCGTTCCGCAGATCCTGCCCGCTTTTGCAGGCGTCGCGGTGTTCCGTTGGGACATCAACATCCGCGAGTCGACCGTTCTGGGTCTGGTGGGTGCCGGCGGCATCGGTTTGCAGCTTTCATCATCGCTCAATGTTCTGGCGTGGCCGCAGGTCAGCCTGATCCTGCTTGTCATTCTGGCCGCTGTCGTCATCAGCGAATGGGTTTCGGCCAAGGTGCGGGGGGCGATCATTTGACGGCGCTTTCGACGGAAACGGCCTTTGCGGCCTACGAAGCGGTGCGACATCGCTTACCGTCCCTTTTGCCCACAGAGGCGGGATACCGGCGGGCTGCGACTCTGGAAGACATTGCTGACGAATTCGATGTCTTCCTGCTGGATGCATTTGGTGTTCTGAACATAGGTGAAGCCGCGATCCCCGGCACGCGAGAGCGTATCGAGGGCTTCAGGTCAGCGGGCAAACGTGTTCTGGTAGTGTCCAACGCTGCCGGTTTTCCGCATGCCGCGCTGATGGAAAAGTACTCTCGGCTTGGGTATGACTTTGCCCCGGAAGACGTGATTACAAGCCGGGTCACATTGCTTGCTGGGCTGGACGGGCGTCGTGATCTTCATTGGGGTCTGATGGCCACGCGCAGCACCGGGTTGCGTGATCTGGAAGAGCTCAACATCACCTATCTGGAAGAAGACCCAGAGGATTACAATCGCGTCGAAGGGTTCCTGCTTGTCGGCAGTGCTGCGTGGACGGAAGACCGCCAGGCTCTTTTGGAAGCGGCGCTGAAACAGCGGGCGCGCCCGGTTCTTGTCGGCAACCCGGACATTGTCGCCCCGCGCGAAACCGGGTTCTCTGTCGAACCGGGCCACTTTGCGCACCGGCTGGCGGATTGCACCGGGATTGCGCCCGAATTCTATGGAAAACCGTTTCCCGACATCTTCGATCTTGCGTTCAAGAGGCTTGGCCCGATTGACCACTCGCGGGTACTGATGGTCGGTGATAGTCTGCACACCGATATTCTGGGTGCGCGGACGGTGGGCATCGCGTCAGCCCTGGTGGCGCAATACGGATTTTTTGCGGGACACGATGCCGAAAAGGCCGTCATGGCCACTGGCATCTTTCCCGATTTCATCGTGGAGCGGCCATGACCCAGATCGTTGCCGCCCGCGCTGTGAAGCGCGTCAGGAATGCGCTTGAGACCACCGTGGCTATTCAGCCAAAAAAGTTCAGCCAAAGAGGGAGAACAACATGAAACACGCGATTAGTATCCTTGCCGTATCGGCCGTATTGGGATCGGCGCAATCCGCCATGGCCCAGACTGAAATCGAATTCTGGCATGCCTTCACCGGTCGTCTTGGTGAATTGTTGGCCGAGCAGGTCGACACCTTCAACAGTTCGCAATCCGACTACTCCGTCGTTGCAACCCACAAAGGCAACTACTCGGAAGCCCTGAACGCCGGGATCGCCGCGTTCCGTGCGGGTGAACAGCCCGACATCCTCATGGTCTTTGAGGTGGGTACCGCGACGATGATGGCCGCCAAGGGCGCAGTAAAGCCGGTTTTCGAGGTCATGGCCGATGCAGGTGCCGAGTTCGACCAATCCAAATATATCGGGTCGGTTGCCGGGTACTACACCTCTGCGGATGGCGACATGCTGTCCCTGCCGTACAATTCATCGACGCCGGTTCTCTGGGTGAACCGCGATATGCTGCAAGAGGCGGGGATCGATCCCGACACGGATCTGTCCACATGGGAACAGGTCGGAACCGTGCTTGATCAACTCAAGGACTCGGGTGTTGATTGCCCGATGACGACCGCCTGGCAAAGCTGGATTCACCTTGAAACCCTGTCGGCCTATCATGATGTTCCGTTTGCCACCAAGGCCAATGGCTTTGAAGGCACCGACACAGAGCTGGTTTTCAACAGCGAACCACAGGTTGCGCATATCAGCGCGATGGGCGAATGGGCGGACGAAGGCAAGTTCATCTATGCCGGTCGGCGCAACGAAGGTGGTGCGAACTTCCGAGCTGGCGAATGTGCGCTTTTCACGGAATCGTCCGCTGGCTACGCCGGCATCAAATCTGAATCCGAATTCGACTTTGAAGTGCGCCCGCTGCCCTATTGGGATGCGTTGGTCGACGAGCCGCAGAACACCATCATCGGCGGTGCATCCCTGTGGGTGATGGAAGGCCAGAGCGACGAGGAATACAAAGGCGTTGCCGCGTTCCTCAACTTTCTGTCCAGCTCGGAAATCCAGGCCAAGTGGCACCAGGATACCGGGTATCTGCCGATCACGAACGAAGCAGGTGAGCTGACCCGCAGCCAAGGGTTCTATGACGAAAACCCCGGCACGGATATCGCTGTGATCCAGATGACCGCCAAGGAACCGACGGCCAATTCCAAGGGTCTGCGGCTTGGGTCGTTCGACCAGATCCGCGGCATCATCGACGAAGAGCTCGAGGCCGTCTGGGCGGGTGACAAGTCCGCGCAAGAAGCACTGGACAGCGCGGTAGAGCGTGGCAACGCGCTTCTGCGTCGGTTCGAGCAGGCGTCACGCTAACACGGGGAATGGCTGCTCCGGGAAACCGGGGCAGCCGTCTTGGGGCTGTATGGAAAAGCGCGTTACCTTCAAAGGCATCTGGCTGCCGCTGCTGCTGGTGCTGCCACAGATCCTGATCACCGCCATTTTCTTTTTCTATCCGGCGGGGCAGGCGATCTGGCAGTCGCTGTTCATTCCCGATCCGTTCGGCCTGTCCATGCAATGGGTGGGTTTGGGCAATTTCGAATACCTGTTTTCTGACCGGTATTACCGCGCCTCCTTTGTGACCACGGCGGTGTTTTCGATCCTCGTCACAGTGGTGTCGATGGGGGTCGCGCTGTATCTGGCTGTTCTGGCTGACCGTCTGATCAAGGGATCGGGCACCTACCGCACACTTTTGATCTGGCCCTATGCCGTCGCGCCAGCCGTGGCTGGGGTGCTATGGCTTTTCATGTTCAACACCCGCGTTGGAGTGGTGACGTGGTATCTTGGCCTGTTGGGGTATGATTGGAACCATGTTCTGAACGAAGAAGAGGCGATGGGCCTTGTCGTTGTGGCAAGCGCCTGGGGACGGATCAGCTATAACTTCCTGTTCTTCCTCGCGGGGCTTCAGGCAATCCCGAAATCGGTGATCGAGGCCGCCGCGATTGACGGCGCGCATTTCTGGACGCGCTTTCGCACCATCGTTTTTCCGCTCTTGTCGCCGACCACGTTCTTCCTTTTGGTCGTGAACATCATATACGCGTTTTTCGAAACCTTCGGCGTGATCCACACGATCACCTCGGGTGGGCCGCAACAGGCCACGACGATCCTTGTCTACAAGGTTTATTCCGACGGGTTCGTCGGGCAGGATCTGGGGTCATCAGCGGCGCAATCCGTGGTCCTGTTGTTCATCGTGTCGATCCTGACCGTGGTACAGTTCAAATATATCGAACGCAGGGTGCACTACTGATGGCTGAACGTTCTGGCATGGTCGAAAAACGCGGCGCCGGTTTATGGCTGACCCATCTGGGGCTGATCATCGGCGTTGCGTTCATCTTTTTCCCAATCTGGCTGGCCTTTGTCGCCTCGACCGTCGAACAGCAAGCCATCGTGCGCCCGCCAATGCCGCTGCTGCCGGGCGACAAGTTCTTCGAGAACTACGCAAGGGCACTGACGGCAGGGGTCAACGCGCCGGTGGCGTTGATGCTGGGCAACTCGCTTGTGATGGCTATGGGCATTGCGATTGGCAAAATCGCGATCTCGCTTATCTCCGCATTTGCCATCGTTTATTTCCGCTTTCCGGGGCGCAAGCTATTCTTCTGGCTGATCTTCCTGACGCTGATGCTTCCGGTCGAGGTGCGGATCGTGCCCACCTACGAGGTGATCGCGAATTTCGGGATGCTCAACAGCTATCAAGGTCTGATCCTTCCACTGATCGCGTCGGCGACCGCGACCTTCCTCTTCCGGCAATTCTTCATGACGGTCCCGGATGAACTGGCCGAGGCGGCGCGGGTCGATGGGGCAGGGCCGATGCGGTTCTTCGTCGATATCCTGCTGCCAATGAGCAGAACCAACATCGCGGCGCTTTTTGTGATCCTGTTCATCTACGGTTGGAATCAGTATCTCTGGCCGCTTCTGATCACCACCGATTCAGACATGAACACCATCGTCATGGGCATCAAACAGATGTTCCCATCCGGGGATGATATCGCTGACTGGCCAGTGATCATGGCGACCTCGATCCTTGCCATGGTGCCGCCGGTCATCGTGGTGGTTGGCATGCAAAGACTGTTTATCCGTGGGCTTGTGGAAAGCGAGAAGTAAAGAATGGCAACGCTGACGCTCAACAACGTCAAGAAATCCTTTGGCAAGACGGACGTCATTCATGGCGTGTCCATCGACGTGGAGGATGGCGAATTCATCGTGATCGTCGGGCCATCTGGCTGTGGCAAATCCACGTTGCTGCGCATGGTGGCCGGGCTTGAGACCATCACCGATGGTGAAGTCCAGATTGGCGGGCGGCGCGTGAATGACGAAGAACCGATGGCCCGCGACATCGCCATGGTGTTCCAGAACTACGCGCTTTATCCCCATATGTCGGTTTTCGACAACATGGCGTATGGGTTGAAGATTGCAAAGGTCAGCAAGTCCGAGATCGAGGAGCGCGTCGCCCAGGCCGCCAAGCTGTTGCAGCTTGAACCTTACCTCACGCGCAGACCGCGTGAATTGTCCGGCGGCCAGCGTCAGCGCGTGGCCATGGGCCGCGCCATCGTGCGCAAACCGGCAGTGTTCCTGTTCGATGAACCCCTGTCCAACCTCGATGCCAAGCTACGCGTGCAGATGCGGCTTGAAATCAGGGCACTTCAGCGTGAACTGGGAGTGACGGCGCTTTATGTGACCCATGATCAGGTCGAAGCGATGACCATGGCGGACCGGATGATCGTGATGAATGGCGGTGTGGCCGATCAGATCGGCAAACCGCTTGAGGTCTATGCCAATCCGGCAACCGAATTTGTCGCGGGGTTTATCGGGTCGCCCCCGACAAACTTTATGGATGGGGCGTTGTTGGGGCGGTCGGCAGAAGCCCGGATCGGCGTGCGCCCGGAACATATGTACCTGTCCGACACCGGGAAGCTGAGGGCGCGAGTGACCTATTGCGAAGCGCTTGGCGCGGAAACGCTTGTGCATCTCAAATGCGCCGACGGAACCCAACTCACCGTTCGCCAGGACGCGGCAGCAGAGTTCCCGCAAGAAGGGACCGAGATTGGTCTGGATTGGGCGGATGCCAACGAAATGAGCTTTGATGCAACTGGAAAGCGGCTTTGATTTGCCAGACCTGACCCCCGAATGAAACATTCGAGGGGGTCAGTACTCAATGAAAAAACCGTGTCACTTCTGGGTGGACATCCAGACCGAAGTGGCAAACTGGATCAGGACTGATTTTCGGGTGCCTCGAAGAGGATCATTTCGACCCGTTCTTCTCCCGCGACCCACGCGTCATGGCCCGGCGGGATTTCAAAGAAATCGCCCGGTGTGATCGACGTCTCTTCGCCGCTCTCGACCATGCGGACGACCAGTCTGCCCGAAAGGCAATAGCCGGTGTGGTGCATCGGGCATGTGTCGGGGGATCCAAGCAGCGGTTTCTCGTCCGCCTCCCAGGTCCAGCCGGGTTCGAAAACGGCGTGCATGCCGGTTGAGCCTTGCCCGGTCTTGACGATGTCGATGCCGCCGCGCGCCTTCATGTCGAGACGGTCGTCGGGGCTTTCGAAGCGTCGGATTTCGATGATGGCTGTCATGGTTGCCTGCCTTTCCACGGACCGGCCCTTGGGCCGGTCCGTTCATACATGGGTGATTTCGGGTTTCAGGGATTGGAGGATCTCTTCGACCTCGGCGCGGGTATCCGCGTCGTAGTTCAGGGCCTTCATCGTTCCCAGGATATCGCCTGCGGCGGAGTCGTACTCCGCCCCGTCGATCTCCATCCCGCGATGGGCCTCGGTCATGCTTCGGCCCTGGTATTTGTCCGGCCCGCCGCTTCCGGCGGCGAAGAAATCACAGGTGTGCTGCTTGATCTCCTCGACCCGCTCGGGTTGGTCGGCGTAGGGCTGAAACCGGTGGCCGATCTGGGGATTCTCCATATGGGCCGCGACGGCGCCGTCGACGATCCGACGAATGCCGGCGTCGGCGCCCAGGCGTTCATAAAGGGTCACGGTTTCCAGGTTCATGGCGAGCGATTGGGGCATGGTTGCTCCTTTCTCGTCTGTCGGTAAGATGACTCAGGCGGGTTCGGACTGCACCGCCTTGACGGCGTCTGCCGTCATCGGTTTGCCGCCGATGGCCCATTCGCCGCTGGCGATTTCCTGCACCCGCACCCAGGTGACGCCGCGCAGGGCTTCGCCTTCGACAGCGACCATCGCTTCAGTCACGTCATGGATCATTCGTTGCTTCTGGGTGTCGTCAAAGACACCCTCGATCAGCTGGATATCGACAAGAGGCATTGCGTGCTCCTTTTCCTTTTGACGGTTCAAATTGCGCCAGATCTTTCCGACGTGGGGAGACAATGGCATTCCCGCCCCCCTTGCGGCCAGTTCACGAACTGAATCGGCGGCGATACAGAATCTGAACTGGCCGGAGGTGGGCTGGATATGTCAGGCTGCGGAACCATCAGGGAAAGGAGGCACTCCAATGACCAATGCGAGCTACAGGCAATTCTGCCCCGTCGCGATGGCGGCGGAAATCCTTTGCACGCGCTGGACCGTCGTCCTCTTGCGCGAGCTTGTCGCCGGATCGACCCGTTTCAACGAATTGCGCCGCGGCGTGCCGCGAATGTCACCTGCCCTGCTTTCGAAACGCTTGCGCGAACTGGAAGCGGTGGGAGTGGTCGAGCGAAATCGGCTGGCCGGTCCGCAGGAGGTGGATGCTTACCGGCTGACCCAGGCAGGCCGGGATTTGCAGCCGGTGATCGAATCCATCGGGATGTGGGGCCAGAAATGGGTAGAGACCGAACCATCGCTGGAGAACCTCGATCCGGAACTATTGATGTGGGACATGCGCCGCAATCTCGACACTGACCCGGTCCCGGATCGGCGGGTTGTGATCGAATTCATCTACCCGGAATTGCCGGAGGCTCAGCGCAAATGGTGGCTGATCGTAGAGCCGGACCGGACGGTGGACCTTTGCCACATTGACCCCGGCTTCGATGTGGACCTCTTTGTCACGGTGGATTTGCGGACGATGACAGAGATCTGGATGGGGCTGCGGTCGGTGTCCGATGCTGTCGAGCGAGAGGCAATGATGCTGGTTGGGCCTTCGCAATTGACGCGCTCCATGCAATCCTGGCTTGGCCTCAGCCCGTTCGCGCAGCAGGAAAAACTGGCAAGCTGAGCGTAAGGGACATTCGCGAAGCCGACCGTAGAATGGCCGCTGGTGAAATTTGCTGCGTCGGGTTTGACGCGATGCCGGGCGCAGGATTCCGACGGCTGAAAGGCCGGTGTGGCGCTCATGCCTGTCATTTGCGGTTGTTGACCTTGTTGCGCTTGGGACGACGTTGATCTGCATCAATGCCCTGAGCCTAATGAGGGCGCATCATTTTCAGATCAGAGAGTCGGAATTCTATGATGTTCAGCGTGTGCGTTGGACTTGGAAAGCAAAGGGTCTTTCGGTTTCTCTCAGAGGACGCGCTCAGGGGACGCTACCGGCGCACTCAAACTTCATCCTACTTGCGGCAAAAATGGGAAGGCGAGATTTTTCATGATCGAAGTTGAACACGTTGGTAAGCATGGCATGATCGAAATCCGGATGATGGCCCCGGTTTCGGACAGCGACTACAAAGAGAGGCTCATGCCGGCAATTGACAAGGCCATCTCCCGAGGTGACCGCCTGCGCATGCTGGCTATCGTCGAGGCAGGCTTCTCTGACTTCACGCTGGGCGCCATGATGCAGGACGCGCGCATGGGGCTCAAACATTGGCGCGGTTTCGATCGGGTGGCTGTGGTGACCGACAACGGCGCCCTCGACAAGGCCATCGGCGCCTTTTCCGTTTTCATGCCTTGTCCTGTTGCAACTTTCAAACTGAGCGACGTGGAGGATGCACGCCGGTGGCTGCGAGAGAGCCTTGGCAGTATTCATCAGGAAGATCTGGGGGACGGCGTTCTTCATGTGTCGCTTCTTGGAAAGCTCGACACCGAGCAATATGAAAACGACCTTGAGGACTTGAACGACTTCATTGCAGGCCATGAGAAGATCCGCCTTCTGGTCGATCTCCGTAAATTCGACGGGTGGCAGGGTCTGGGCGCGCTCAGGGATCACTTCCATCTTGTCCGCGGCCATGCAGGCCGGGTAGAGCGGGCCGCGATTGTTGGAGACGCTGGATGGCAAGAGATGGCTGTTCAGATTGGCAAACGGGCTTTCGATCTAGATGCCAGACACTTTTCGGCCGATGACTTCGAGGCGGCAAAATCTTGGCTCGTCGAGTGACTTACCCAAAGACAGGTTCACGATTGGCAATCGCAGCACCCGATTGCGCGTAAACGGCTGACGGCCTTAGAGCAGACGGTAAATCTGGCGCGCCACCGCAGACACGTCTTCTGACAGCACGCCTCCTCAGATCGGTGGGGCGGCGCGTTCGGTGATCAGCTGGCGGGCGGTGACCCGTTCGCGGTGGATCATGTAAAGACCTGCACCAATGATAATGGCAATTCCGGTTAGGGTCAGCGCGTTGGGGAAGTCGTGGAACACCAGATACCCCAGCAAGGTTGCCACCGGAAGTTCAAGGTATTGCAGCGGTGCCAGCGTGGCCGAAGGGGCCAGCGACAGCGCGTAGGTCATCATCATGTGACTGATCGTTGCAAAGAATCCGACCCCGAACAACCAAAGCCACACGATGCCCGTAGGCCAAACCGGATCGAGCAGTTCGGATCCCGTGCCTTGAGCCAGCAGTATCACGGGCAGGCAGAGCAGGCTTGCGATCAGGCCGGTGTGAAATTGCAGGGTTACGGGATGTACACGCCGCGACAGGCCGCGTGTCACAAGGATATAGAACGCGAAACCGACGGCCGTCCCCAGCGGAAACAGCGCGACGGCGCCAAAGGCGGCAAAGCTGGGCTGGATCACGCACAAGACACCTACAAAGCCCACCATTGCCGCCCCGACGCGCCGCGGGCCGACATCTTCGCCCAGATAGAACTTGCCCACCAAGAGCACGATGAACGGGGCCACAAAGACAATCGCCAGCGCATCCGCCAGAGGCATGACGCTGATCGCGGCGATGAAACAGAAGGTCGAGACAAACAGAAGCAGCGCGCGAAACAGCAGCGCCGACCACAGCCCCCGTGGCACCCGCAACGACAACCCCATGATCCAGACAAACGGCGCCATCAGCGCACATTGCACGACAAAGCGTGCGGCAGTGATCTGTCCCACCGGAATGCTTTGTGATGCCAGTTTCGCCGCGACATCCAGCAGCGGCGCTGTCACGCAGAACCCAAGCATCAGGACGACACCGGCAAGGATGCGGTCGGTGGACGGGGTGGCAGAAGTGGCGCTGGTCATGTGTCCCGCATAGGATGGCAACCGGCGCAGGTCTATCTTTTTTCTGACATTTGTCCGAATGCGGTCCATTGGAATGAGCCAATGATGACCGTCCGCGCCGACAGGCACCGAAACAGGCAGGTGATGGAGGTTAATGGTGGCGTGGGGGGGACTCGAACCCCCGACCTAACGATTATGAGTCGTTCGCTCTAACCAACTGAGCTACCGCGCCGGACCGACGCGTGAGTACGGGCGACTCTGCGTGGCGTCAAGGGCAAATCATGTGTTTTCATGGCCCTAATTTTTTGTGCACTGGACACGGTGGTGTGTCCAGCAATCCAGCGCCCGCATGAATCTGTGTCTTGGGATTACTTGACGATTATTTCGTCTTTCACGAACATGTTTGCCCAAGCGCGGTCGATCAATTCCGGGGTCATCTTGTAAGGCCAGCCTTCGAAATCGCAGACGGCAATCATCTGGTCGATCAGAAACACGGGCTGATAGTTCGCGTAGATATTCTGGATTGTCGGGTACTTGGTTTTCAGGAGATGAATCAGCGACTTCTCGCACAGTTGCATCTTCTTTTTCTTCGCCACCATCGAGAAAATCTTCAGGAAGTTCTGTTGATCCGGCCCGTCGATCTTGATCTTGAAAAAGATCCGGCGCAAGGCCGCCTGATCGAAGATCTCGTTCGGGTGGAAGTTGGTCGAAAAGATCACCAGAGTGTCGAAGGGCACCTCGAATTTTTCGCCCGATTGCAGGGCCAGAATATCGCGCGACTCTTCAAGCGGGACAATCCAGCGGTTGACCAGCTTTTGAGGCGGTTCTGCCTGACGGCCAAGGTCGTCCACGATGAAGATGCCACCGGTGGATTTAAGCTGAAGCGGCGCCTGATAGGTTCGGGCGGTCGGGTTGTAGACAAGGTCCAGCATGTCGAGCGACAATTCACCCCCCGTCACCACCGTTGGCCGTGCGCAGAGCACATATCGGGTGTCGAACCGGTTGGTCAGACGCAACCCTGACGAACTTGCCGCGCCTTCGGCTGCGCTGTGCACAATCGGGTCATAGACCGTGATGACCTGACCGGCATATTCGATCGCGTGCGGGATATAGATCTTGTCCCCCATCGCATCGCGGATACCATTCGAGATGGACGATTTCCCGTTGCCGGGAGGGCCATACATCAGGATCGACCGTCCAGCGCCAACCGCCGGGCCAAGATTGCCCAGAAGGTCCGCCGGCAGGATCAGGTGACCCATCGCATCGGTCAGTTGCTGTCGCGAGATATGGATGTTGCGGATCGACTGACGTTTGATCTGTTCGGAATAGACAGCCAGAGGCACCGGCATTGCGCCGTAATATTCAGACTGGGCCAAGGCGTCGAGCGCACGCGCCTTGCCGGCGTCGGTCAACTGGTAGCCCATTTCAGAGCCGTTGTTCGCATTCAGCGTGCCGGTTGCTTCAAGCAGCAATTGACCGCGTGCGTAATCGATCAGTTCCTGCGTGATCGGAACCGGCAAGCAAATGCTTTGGGCAATTGCGGTGGCGGTTGACACGTTCTTGCGGAAGATCGTCTTGAGCAGGATGTCCCGCATCATGACCGGTTGCAGCTGCATGTCTTCCATGCGCTTGGGCGGAGGAGGCGCCATGACGGCGCTGGGTTGCATGTTCATCAGTAGCCCCGGATCGGTTCAGCCAAATCTTGTCGGTCTGAACCTGTCAGGGCATTGTGGCAACACGAGGGCTTAGGCTGGACGGGTTGTTGGCACTTTACCGACCGTACCAAACCCCTAATGCCAGATAAAGAGCAAGCGTGCCGCCCAACGCCAGGCCCATCGGAAATTTGGGATTTGTCCAGCTTTTCCAATGTGGTGCAATCTTGCGAAGCCCTGTGTGCTTGCCGATGCGGTGGGCCACGAACGCGGCCAGAAGATTGGCTGCGAACAATGCCATGAGAAACCGCAAATCGCCCACATGAATGAAAGGTGCGGCTGCTGCTGCGAACTTTGCATCACCTGCGCCCATGACGCCGCCCGCGTTCAAGGCGACCCCGGCGACCAGGACCACCAGCAGATGCAGGTAGCGCCATGCATAGGCGTCAAAGGGCAGGGCGATCAGGCCGACAACAGCAAACACGACGAACAATAGCACCACGATCTGGTTCGGAATGCGCATGTCGCGCATGTCCGAGAACGCTACATAAACACAGATGGGGAGCACAAACGGCAAGAAAACCAGTGCCGCGTAAGCCGAGATATCCATCAGACCGCTCAGTTCACGACGTTGGACTCAAGCGCCTTCAGGCTCCGTGAGGCGGCTTCGAAATGCTGGGGATGGGTTTCGATGGCTTCGCGCATCAACCCTTGGCCGGTGACGACATCACCCCGTTTGACCGCAGACAGACCCATCGAATGCAACAACTGGGCCCGTTCGATTTGTGTCATGGGCACGACCGGCAGGACGTAATTGCCCTGGGCCCCACGCGCGAGAACAAGGTTGTTCTTGGCCGTAAACAGGTCTTTGTCGTTCTGGATGGCTTGGGTGAACAGGCGTTCCGCCCCGGAATAATCGCCCCGGCTCAACTTGGAGAACCCCCAGTTGTTCATCACCGATGCGGGTGTCGTCGTCAGACCAACAGCCGTTTCGTAAAAGCTGTCCGCCTTGTCCCACTTCTTGTTGCTGTCGGCGATCATCGCTTCGAGGCGGTAGCGCTTGAAGGTTTCATGGGTGGGGGGAATGGCATTGAGCACGGTTTCCGCACGTTCCCATTCGTTGTTGCGGATCAGCGCATCGGCGAGTTCAACCCGGTCGCCATTTGAGGATTCCTCGTTTTCCACAACGCGCGCCCAGGCTGCGACACCTTCGGTGTTGCGTTTGGCGCGGATCAGCGACGCGGCAAGCCCGCGCAAAAGATCAATCCTTTCCGGATTGGCGCTGCTTGCGCGTTGGAAATACGACACGGCCTCGTTGGGATCCGAGACCGACAACATCACTTCGTTCAGGTTGGTCCCGTCAATCACGTTGACCCCCTGAAATTCCCGGTCAACCGCTTCGGTATCAATGCCTTGCTCGCATCCAGCAAGCACAAACGCCCCCGTAAAACACAGGGTCAAGATAAAGGGATGGCGCATTTTTGCGTCCTTTTACTGCTCTGCCTCGTTATTGTGTCGGACGGATTAAGAAGTCACTGCTGCCGCGCCGCACAAGTTTGTATTCTTGTTCTATTTCCGCATCATACTGCGAATTTTCCATTTTTGCGAGTGCCAAGCGAAGATTATCGCGAATTGCAACACTTTCGCCATTATCAAGCGCAAAGGCCCGGCGGAAAACCTGTGCGGCTTCGGCCGTTTCGCCCTTTTCAATCAGCACAACACCCAGATTGTTCCATGCATCCGGGCTCTCGGGGTCGTCCTTGACGGCGCGTCGCAGAAGCTCTTCTGCCTGGTTGAGCCGCCCGAGGGCCAGGTTTACGGACCCAAGCGACGATACAACTTCGGGTGTCAGACCGCTTTCCGCAGCGGCCAGTTGAAACGAACTGAGCGCAAGTTCATATTCCCCAGCCGCCATCAGGCGATGGCCAACCGTCAACTGATCCACGGAAGCACCCCTGGGGTCCACGCTGGGGGCAAACACCCCGTCATCAGACGCGGAAAAGCCGCCCGGTCCACAGGCGGCCAATCCGAAAGCGATCACCAAGGCCCAAATTCGGCCTAGCCTCATAGGGTTACGGTCCCCCCATTTCACCCAGTTTCTGAATGCCGATCGCAGATGGACCCACGAGAATGATCAACAGCGGTGGCACCGTAAGCATCATTGTGGTCAAAGTCATTTTCGTTGGCAACTTGTTTGCCTTCTCTTCGGCCCGCATCACCCGTTTGTCGCGCATTTCTGCCGCATAGACCCGAAGCGCGTCCGAAATCGGTGTACCGAAACTTTGGCTTTGGTTGAGAACGGTCACAAAGGACATCACATCCTGCACGCCGCAGCGTTCGCCCATGTCATTCAGCACTGCAGACTTGTCCTTGCCCGCCTTCATTTCATGGCTGACAAGTTCGAATTCGTCAGCAAGGCTTGGATAGGAGGCGCGCAGTTCTGTGCTGACGCGGACAATGGCCTGATCCATCGACTGTCCCGCTTCGACACAGACCAGCATCATATCGAGACTGTCCGGAAACCCGCTCTCAATCTCTTCCTGACGGGTCTGGACCCGTTTGGTGATCCAGTATTTCGGGAAATAGTAGCCGGCGGCGCCAGGCCCAAGCGTATACATGACGGTTTGCTGTGTGGTTGCCTGGGACGGGTCCATGACCAGCATGAAATAGCCCACGCCCAGGATCAGACCGCCGATGCCCAGAGCGAATTGTGCAAAATAGTAAAGCTGCACCGCGTCTTTGGTCCGATACCCGGCCTGAAGAAGCTTCATCCGGACATCAGACAGTTCCTTGGCATCCTGTGGTTCCAGGAACTGCGCGTATTTGTTGAGCTTTTCATTCTTCCGTCTGTCGCGCAGGACCGCACGGGTTTCTGCATCAATGCTCTTGCGGCCCGATGTGTTCTGCAACCGGTCCATCGGGTTGGACCGCGACAGGAAGAACATCGGGATGGCAAGAACCAGCAAAAGCAATCCAAGACTGGCGATGATGATCATCGGTCCGGCTGGGCCCAGAAGGTTGTATGCGAATTGGTTGAAGGCTTGCATGTTCCGGACCTCAGACTTTGATGTTCACAAGGGCGCGCATGACGATGAGGTTGACGATCAGGAAAGCGCCGACAACAAAACACGCCGGGATGAACCACGGGTGTTCGATCACTTCGTCATAGTAGTGCGGATCGGTCAACTGAATGACGATCAGCGCGCCAACAGGAAAGCCGGACAGGAATTTGCCTGACCATTGCGCTTCGGCGGTGATGGCCTTGACCCGGCGAAACAACCGGAACCGCGCACGGATGACCTTTGCCAGACCTTCGAGGATTTCCGCAAGGTTACCACCTGACTGCTGCTGAATCGAAACGGCCACCGCAAGAAAGCGCAAATCCTGCATATCAAGACGTTCCGCCATGGCTTTCAAAGCTTCACCAATATCGCGGCCATAGCTGGATTCATCGGCAATGATGCCGAATTCGGTCGCCAGCGGATCCTTGATCTCTTTCGAGACAATGGAAATGGCGGAGGAAAAGGGATGACCGACACGCAAAGACCGCACCATCAGTTCCACAGCATCCGGAAGCTGTTCTTCGATCATGCTGACGCGCTTGTTGGCCTTGGTGCTGATCCAGAAAAAGACACCCCCGACACCCATGGCAACGCCCATCACAACCCGCACGGCAAGCCCGGCTTCGGTGCCGACGGTCAGACCGACAAAGGCGACGATGCTCACGCCGATCATGACCATGATCAGTTGCCTGGGTGTAAAGGCGATGGCGGCTTTTTGCGCCCGGTCGGCAAGGATCGAATAAAGCGGCAAACCCCGCGACGACATGTGCTGGTCCATCTCCTTGCGGAGTTTTGCCAGCACTTCGTCGCGCTTGGAGCCCTTGTCGAGCATCTCAAGCCGGCGGTTGACGCGTTTGTTCAGACTGATCGATTTGCCGAATGCGACAAGGTACACGCCTTCGACAAGCACCAGAACGGCAATGAAGATAAGCCCGTAGACAATCGGTTCTGCGCTAAGTGTCATAATCAGTGGTTCCCGTTGAAGGGTTCATAAATCGATGGCGGCAAATCATAGCCCCACATCTTGAAGCGTTCCGAAAAGTTGGACCGAACGCCCGTCGCGGTGAAATGCCCGATGATCTTGTTTTCCGGGGTCAGGCCGACGCGTTGGAAGCGGAAGATTTCCTGCATCGAGATGACGTCACCTTCCATCCCGGTGATTTCCGTGATCGAGGTCATGCGACGCGACCCGTCCTGAAGGCGCGAGGCCTGCACGATCAGGTTCACAGCCGAGGAAATCTGGGATCGCATCGCCTTGAGCGGCATCTCGATCCCGGCCATCGCGATCATGTTCTCAAGACGGCTGACACCGTCCCGCGCGCTGTTGGCGTGGATCGTGGTCATCGACCCGTCGTGGCCGGTGTTCATCGCCTGAAGCATGTCGATCACTTCTTCGCCACGCGTTTCCCCGACGATGATCCGGTCAGGACGCATCCGCAGCGCGTTCTTCAGACAGTCCCGCGGGCTGACTGCGCCCTTGCCTTCAACGTTGGCGGGACGGCTTTCCATTCGGCCCACATGGCTCTGTTGCAACTGAAGTTCCGCCGTATCCTCGATTGTCAGGATGCGTTCCGCGTCGTCGATGAAAGAGGACAAGGCGTTCAGCGTAGTCGTCTTGCCCGAACCAGTACCGCCAGAAACGATCACATTCAGACGGGTGGCAACCGCCGCCTGCAGGTACACGGCCATCTCTTCGGTGAAGGCGCCAAAGTTGACCAGGTCGTCAATGCTCAACTTGTCGGTCTTGAACTTACGAATCGAGACAAGCGAACCATCTACCGCAATCGGCGGGACCATCGCGTTGAAACGCGAGCCGTCCTGCAAACGGGCGTCAACGTAGGGGTTGGATTCATCGACACGACGACCAACGGCGGACACGATCTTGTCGATGATCCGCATCAGGTGCTTTTCGTCCTTGAAGGTCACATCGCTGATTTGCAGCTTGCCTTCACGTTCCACAAAGATTTGATGTGGCCCATTGACCAGAATATCGCTGACGGTTTCGTCTTTCAGAAGCGTTTCCAGCGGCCCGAGGCCCTTGACCTCGTCATACAGTTCCTGGTTCAGGGCCCCCCGTTCTTCGCGGTTCAGCACCATGCCCTTTTCCTGAAGGCTTTCGGCTGTGATCGAGCTGATTTCGTCTTTCAGCTCGTTTTCGGTCGCTTTATCCAGCGCCGCCAGGTTCAGGTTGTCCAGAAGCGCACGGTGCAGTTCAAGCTTGATTTCGCTCAATCGTTCCTTGCGTTTCTTGTCCCGATCCGCCGATTCCGCAACGGCGGCCTTTTGCGGTAGAACCCGTCGCAAGGCTTTTGCAGGCCCAGGTGAATTTGCGGCAGCCTCTGCCTTGGGGGCAATGGCCTTGGTCGCGATGACCGGTTCATCAGCCGTCTTCTTGTAGCGCGAAAACATGTCTGTCCTCCTTAAGCGGCTTCAGCATCAGAGCGGCCGACTTCGTAGAGCGACTGCGCCAGTTTGGCGATTTCCTTGCGAAGCGGATTTCTCGGCTGCTGCAAGGCAAGCGGCTGACCATGGTCGCCAGCCTCCGCAACTGCGCGGCCACCGTCCGGCAGATGAAGATCTACCGATATATCAAGGCTTTCCTGCATCCGTTTCAGGCGGCTCTTGCCCTGAAGATCTGTAAACTTGGGTGCGCGGTTCAGAACGAAACGGATTTTGTCGAAAGGCAGATCCTCTGCCTGCAACGCCCGCTTGAGCCGGAACGTGTTCTGCGCCGAACGCATGTCGAGCTCGATGATGCCGAAATAGACCTGCGCGGCGTAAAGAACGGTTTCCGACCACTGAACAAGGCTGGGCGGCATATCCACAACCACAAAATCAAAGTGACGCGCGGCAGTGTCAAGCAAGGCCTGCACTTCGGTCTGGCCGATAATGTCCAACGGGGGAAGATCAGCAGGCGAGGTGAAGACCTGAAGTTTTTCTTCAAACGTCACAAGTGCCTGACCAAAGCTTTCCTGATCCATTGATTCAATGTCAGACAAAAGCTCAAGCACAGCTTCGCGGCGCGGCACATCCAGATATGTGGACACGGCGCCGAATTGCAGCCCAAGATCCATGATGCAGACACGCGGAGCGTTGTCCTTGCTGACTGTTGCCAGTTCCCATGCAAGGTTGGTTGCAAAGGTGCTTGCACCACACCCTCCAGCCATGCCTTGCACCGCGATGATCACGCCATCGCCATCTTGCGACAGCTTGACACCAGACGGGTCTTTGGCCGCCGAGACTTGTGGCGCTTCCGGTCTGCGCATCCGTTCGATGGCCGATTCAAGCTCGCCTTCAGGAAGAGGGTAGGGAACAAATTCATCCGCACCCTGACGCAGCAGATGATGCAAGGCCGACGGCGTCACATCATGCGCGATCAGAACGACTTTGATTTTTCGGGCCTTTGCGGCCGCGATGATCGAAGACAGGTGGTCAACATTGGCTTCATCTTCGGCGTCCATCGCCAAAGCAACAAACTCCAGATCCTCGCCTTCATTCTGCGAGAAGAAGTGCATGGCCTCGTCAAAACCAAGATCGCCCCAGGCTTCACCCAGAACAGCTTCCATGTCTTCGATCAGGAGGTCGAATTCCTGAACATCCCGACTGATCGTACACGCGACAAGCGGTGCCGGCTCCGGGGTGCTTGGAAGGGTACTCGTCATGTGCCTCGTTTCCTCTAACTTCACGACGCGCATGAATTGCGTTCTGCACACATCACACACGTCAATCCCGAGTCGCTCGGGAAGGACTGCTACAGTCAGAAGATCGGTGGAAAACTTGGCAACATTGGGGCCGAATTACCAAAATTGTACGGTATTTCAGGCCGATGGCGAAGCCCCTGACGGGGCTCTGCCTTTATTCAGACCTTTGGATGCCCGTCAATGTGGTCGGGGGAACAGCACTGTTGATGTACTCGCGGTAGATGATTTCCGCGTATTTGCCATCCATCACAGTGGGATGCGAGCTGACAAAGCCCGAAACTTCGGTCACGGTGCGCCGGTTGCGGCGTTCGCGGCCTTCGGTCACGATCAACGGCTGCGTCTCACCAAATGAGACAACCGCCTCGAGCCGCGACTTGCTGATCCCTTGGGACGCGAGGAAGTTCACAACCGCGTGGGCCCGGTTGAGACCCAGACGCTTGTTATACGCCTCGCTGCCAACCGCATCCGTGTGGCCGTAAACCCGGAAGTGAATTTCCGGGAATTGGCGGATCCAGTTTGCCTGTTCGCGCAACGTATCCCGCGCGCCGCTGTCAAGCACCGCACTGTTGAACGCAAAGTTGACGGTCGTCATCACTTCGCTGGCAAATCGTTGAGACAAATCATAGGTATAGCGCTTTTCGCCATTCATGATCTGCGTGTTGTTCATGGTGGCGTTGCCGAAATTTCCGGTGTCCACCAGTGCCCCGGCCTCGCGGTTGAAGGCACTGTAGACAGGGTCGCTGCCACATGCTGCCAGAATGGCCAAACCGGTTATTGCTGCGGGAATGCGGAGGTTTATTTGAACTGCCATCGCCTCAATCCATCACATAGCCATAGGAACCGTTGAAGTCCTGTTTGGCCACTTCACCCGCAGCACCGCGCAGATTGCGCGAGTCGTTGGCGACGCGTCCAAAGAGGAACAGGTCTTTTTCGGTTGGTGGACGAACACGGTCAGTTGGCAAGGCAAGCGCTTCGCCGCGTGTCGGTGTCACGAGATGTGGAGTGACGATGATCACCAGCTCTGACTGCTCGCGCTGGTATTCGGCGCTTCTGAACAAGGCACCAAGCACCGGAATATCGCCAAGCCAGGGAACCTGGCTGTTCAGATCGCGGAAGTCATCCTGCAAGAGACCGGCAATCGCAAAGCTTTCACCGTCCCGCAATTCGACCGTTGTGCTTGTCTCGCGGCGTCTGAAGCCATCAATCCGGATCGCGCCGACGTCGATTCCACTGTTGGGGTCGATCGACGACACGGCCGCCTGAAGTTCGAGATTGATCAAATTGTCATCCAGAACTCGCGGAATAAAGTTCAACTCCACACCAAACGGTTTGAACTCGACCGCGATGGTGCCGTTGTCCTGCGAGATCGGAACCGGGTATTCGCCACCTGCCAGGAATTTTGCTTCCTGGCCTGACAGGGATGTCAGGTTGGGTTCTGCCAGAGTGCGCACAACCCCTTTGGATTCAAGCGCTTCCAGAAGGATACCCACTTCGAGCCCGCCAGCGTTGAATCCGAAAAGGATTGCGCCCTGCGACGATGCAGAAGCCCCAAGCTTGTCGGCAACGCTGTCAACCGCAGCCGCAGGCGCGGCGTTGCCAGTGCCGATTTCAAGCCCGAGGTCGCCGTCAAGAACAGATCCCCCCGTCGCCAGCGACGCTTGCAGTGATTTTGACACAGAGCGTTGCATCTCGGCAAAGCGGACTTTCAGCATCACCTGCTGCACACCCCCCACCGACATCAGGTTGGACACCCGTTCCGGCGCATAGCGTGTCGCGAGGTCAAGCGCCCGTTGCATGCGCTGGGTGCTGGACACCGTTCCGGAAAGAACAATGCCGTCATTCGCAGTACGGACTTCGATTTTCTCGTCCGGAAGGATTTGGCGAAGCCGTTCCTTGAATTCGCTCAGGTCCGGTGCAACCCGAACATCGACATTTGTGATCAATTGACCGTTCCCATCGAGAATGGTCAGGGTTGTCGTGCCCGGAGTTTTGCCGAGGACGTAAATGGTTCTGTCTGAAAGCGATGAGATATCTGCAATTGACGGGTTTGCGATGCTCAGTTCTGCAAAGGGAACTTCGCTTTCCACAACCACCGCGCGGTTCATCGGAACGCTCAGGGTAGATTCAGTATTTGTCCGGATGACGCGCAGCGTTTCAGCAAATGCCGTATGCGCCATCGGAGAAATGGCAAGAACCGCACCCAATAGGGCGGCCTTGAGTGGACTGCTCGTATACATGTGACCTGCCTTTCCGATCACGCCTCAGATATGGGTCTTTTCGCCCGATATTGCGACCAACCTGCGTCAAGTCGTGATTTATTGCAAGAATCAATGATTTCAGAGGTGCGCTTCATGTGGATAAGGCGCAACATAATGCTGCGCCTCTTTTTTCGCTGATTGTCGTTACGTCACCAGATCAGGTGGCGCAAAGGTCAATTCGTACAAGGGATGGGCATCTCAACCACTTCGCCGCCTTTGCGGGTCCGGATGCTGCAAACCTCTGCAGCTGTTGGCGTTTCCATCACTTGACGTTCCTCAAGACCCAAGAGCGACCGCTGGTCGACCTCAATCACCTCTGCAACGGTGTCGTCATTGCGTCCCATGAGCGACAGTGACAGACGGCCGGTCGACTGTGCCTGTGCCAGCGCGGCAACCTGTTGCGGGCTTGCGGCAACGGTCACGGTGCGTGCAATTGTGGTTGCGGCGGTCTGTGTCTGGGATGTCTGGTCAATCGCGATAAGCTTGACGCCGGTCTCGATCAGTTTGGTCACGTCGCCAACCGGGGCGTTGGCATCGTTGCTTCTGACCCGGCCGGTCCAGTACACATCAACCCGGTCGCTGGGGCGCAGGAAGCCTGACACACCCGAAGCCACGTCAACCTTGATGGCGAACGCACGCTGACCGCGTTCGAGCCGCGATGTCAGGCCCGCATCCGCACCCGGATCGCTCAGCTTGACCGCCATGAACGCCTCGTTCTTTTCGATAGGGCGCAAGGCAACGCGCGGCTTGGCCCCTTCGGCGTTCACCGGTGTGGCCTCATCATAGAACTGTTCGGGCAGCGACTGCTTTGGCCACGGCATCAACGCCATGTCTTCGGCTGTGACCGGTTCGCCGTAATCAATCGCCCGCTTGGCAACGTAGATCTGCTGAACGGGAACACTGTCCGTGGCCTTGTTGCGTTCCTGTTCAAGCGCAGTCTGGTAAGCGCCGATGTAATTTTGGGCCATGTAGACCGCAAAACCGGCCAAAGCCAGGCCAGCAATAAGGACAAGTCCAAAAACGATGCGCATTTTGCCTCCTTACATGTTTCGATGATGCAATTGTTGCGTGCGGAAACATGGTTCAGTGTTCGGACCTAGCCGGTCAATGTGTCCGCCTGTTGGGGACTTTGTGGCGAAACTGAGGAGTTAAGACGTGTGAAAGGGTCTGGTGAAAACAACAAAGGCGCGCTGTCGCACGCCTGAAGCCGGGGTTCGGATCGCCGGGAAGACCTGTCTGGATGGACGTTGCCGCTCTGGCTTACCAGTCCATGTCGTTGTTGTAGTCTTCCAGACTGTCGCCCGTGGCAGAAGACACCGTGGTGACGTTGCTCTGAAACATCGACAGGCCCCCAATTGCGAGGCCAATGGCGGTTGCGGTAATCACAACCCAATCAACGGTGATTGCGCCACGTTCACTTTTTACAAAACGTCCAAACAACTTTGTCAAAACGAGGCACCACGTAAGGGAGAAAAAAGAAGGCGCGAAAAACGCGCCTTCCTTCTTGCAGGTTTGTAAGGCGACCTGACTTAGTTCAGGTAGTCAGACGCACCCAGAACCGCTGTACCAGTTGCGGCCAGAACGTCGGATGTGTTGCCCTGGATCGCGCCATAGGCAGCGATTGCAAGACCCACAACAGCAGCGGTCAGAACGACCCAGTCAACTGTTACGGCGCCGTCTTCGTCTTTGCGGAAGTTTGTGATGAAATTGATCATGTTGATCTCCATAGTCCTAGATTTTTGCTCACGTTCGCCAAGCTCGGGACTTTGTGTTGAGCGCTCTCTCTTTCGCTCCATCCCGTCTTGGATGACCTGTTATAGTCGTCGGATTGGGGCAGCAGTTTGACAGCATTGGTCCGATTTTGCAGCCAGACAAAAAAGTAAACGAAAAATGGCTAAGCATATGAAAACAAACAATATAAAAATGATTAATTCGTAAATTTTTAATCTGGCAGCCAGGTTTTCGGGCACAGGCTCCACAGGATTGACGTGATTTTCGAAACGAAATGGCCTTGCCGTCAGGATTGTGCAATACTTACAAGCAATAAAACGGGCATCGAGCAGGAGCCTGCATATGAAACGACTGATCGCCATGGCAGGTCTTGCCATGTCTCTTTGCATGAGCATTGCTTGGGCAGAGCCGCCCCCGTTCCCGGAGTTCTCTGCAAAGCGGGTAAAACCGCCATCCTCCAGTGCGAAGAAGCGGATCAATGTGCAGATCGCGCCGCAGGCCCCAAAGATCGCCGCAGCACCCGCCCGCCCGACGGGGCAACCCCGCGCGCCCGGTGGCGAAACGCTGGCGTGGTTCTGGAATGATGTCTCTCCGTCCATGGACGCGCAAGGTCCGGGGCGATTGGAGCCAGCCCTTGTGCGCCTGTCGAACCCGCCTTCGGGGCAGGGGATCGCTGCTCCGCGCCTTCAGGACCTTCAGAACATCGCGGAACACCACGGGCGCGATATCCTGATTCATACGGTGGGCACACGCGTGTCGCCCGCCCTCGCCTTGGCGGTGATTGCGGTTGAATCCGCTGGCCGGGTTGATGCGCAAAGCTCGGTCGGGGCGCAAGGGCTGATGCAACTCATGCCCGCAACAGCAGAACGGTTTGGCGTCGCGGACAGTTTCGCGCCTTCACAGAACATCAAGGGGGGTGTCGCCTTCCTCGATTTCCTGATGCAGAAGTTCGACAACGACGTGATCCTTGTCCTTGCAGGATACAATGCTGGCGAAAACGCCGTCGTCAAGAACAACGGCGTCCCCGACTACGCCGAAACCCGCGCCTATGTGCCAAAGGTGCTGCAAGCGTTTCAGACGGCGAAAGGCCTGTGCCTCACGCCGCCGCAGCTTGTCACAGACGGATGCGTGTTTCGCGTGGCGTCACGATAGAACGGCACCAGGATTCATGATGCCCTTCGGATCAAGCGCGTCCTTGATCGCCCGCATCGCGGCCAGCTTGGTTGGATCGCCATAACGTGCCAGATCGGCTTTCTTGGCACGCCCGACGCCATGTTCGGCGCTGAACGTTCCACCAAGGTCTACCGCGATATCATGGACAAGCCGCTTGATCTGTTTGGTGTCGTCAAGGAACAGGTCGCGCGACTGGCCTTCTGGCGGGAACACGTTGAAGTGCAGATTGCCGTCGCCGACATGGCCAAAACAGTTGATCCGGAAATCCCCGACCTGCGCGATGGCCTGACGCACGCGTGTGATGAAACTCGGCAACTCCCCAAGCGGCACTGACACGTCATGGCTCGACACTGCGCCGATCCGGCGGTTCGCTTCGGGGATATGTTCGCGCACCGACCAGAAGTCATTCCGCTGCCCTTCGGATTGTGCAATCACGGCGTCTGAACACACCCCCTCGGCCTCGGCTGCCATGAACAGGGTCTCGAGCGCCTCGGTTGGATCAAGGCCTTTGGGCAGGCCGATATCCATCAGGATCATCCACTCCGGGTGGTGGTCGCCAAAGGGCTTGCGCACTTCGGGCAAGGTTTTTGACAGAAAGTCCAAACCGGTGCGGTGCATCAGTTCAAAGGCGCTGATGCTTTCGCCAAGCTGCGACTTGGCCAGCGACAACAGTTCAAGCGCGGCTTCTGCATCGCGGATCACAAATACGGCCGTTCCCGTCGCCGCCGGGCGTGGAAACAGTTTGAGCGACGCCGCTGTGATCACGCCAAGCGTCCCTTCTGATCCGATCATCAGGTTACGCAGATCGTACCCGGTGTTGTCCTTGCGCAGTCTCTTGAGCCCGTTCCACACGGATCCATCCGGCATGACCACTTCAAGTCCAAGACAAAGATCGCGGGAATTGCCATAACGCAAGACGTTCACGCCGCCAGCGTTGGTGGCCAAGAGCCCGCCAATCCGCGCAGACCCTTCCGAGGCGAGAGACAGCGGAAACAGCCGATCCACCTCGGCCGCAGCGTCCTGAATATTCGCAAGGATCACACCGGCATCCGCGATCAGCACGTTTTCCTGCGGATACACTGCGCGGATTTCCGTCATCCGCTCCAGCGACAGGATCAGCGGCGTTTCCGCTTCGCCGTCTGGCGCGATCTGGCCACCGACAAGACCGGTGCCGCCAGCATAGGGCACAATCCCGACCCCGGATGCGCTACAGGCCTTGACCAGCGCCACGACCTCTTGGGTGCTGCGGGGACGTGCGACGAAGCCATGCGCGCCCTTGAACCGGCCCCGCGGCTCTTCGAGATAGGATTGTTCAGCGCGGGAAAACATGTCCGCAGGAAAATGTTGCGACAGGGAATCGATGAATCCGCTATCCGCCGAATCGCGTGGCATGGGTGTCTCCGAGTGGGTTAGTCCTGTGCGTCCCGCAACCATTCAGGACGCAGGACAACCACCGTAGGACGGGACGGAAGATCGCGCAATGAGATCTCGAGAAAAGACGTGTCGCGCCGGTCAATGACAAAGCTGTCCTGCACTTCCTCAAGAAACGCCTCAAGCGCAAATCCCGAGAACCAGTGCATCGGAATCACCACGCTCGAGCGCAGCCGATCCACGATGCGCACCATCATCTCGCGCGGGAGGGTATAGCCGCCATCGACCGGCACCATAACCACATCAAGCCGTCCGATAGCCGCGTATTGCTGGTCATTCGGTTCGTGATGCAGGTGGCCCAGATGACCGATGCACAGGCCTTCGACCTCGTAGATGAAAATCGAATTGCCATTGTCCTCCCGCCCGCCAAACTGCGACCTGATATCGGTCGACACGTTGCGGATCAGCATTTCGCCCACATCGACATAATGGTCGATGCCTTCGCCGAAGGGGCCCCATCCGGGCAGGACATGCGTGATTGCCGGATCGGGATTCGCAGTCCAGTGCGTGTCATGGGCGTGGTTCATCGTGACTACATCCGGGATCATCCGGGTGTTGCCCAGAAATCCGGTATAATCCGTGGCAACGTTCAGACCTCCGGGTGTCTGAAGCAGAAAGGTCGCGTGGGCGAGGTAATTGATCCGCACGGAATACTGCGGCACCGGATTGGTCCATGACGCTTTCTGGACAAAAGCGGCACCGGGTGTTGATTCAGCAATGGCAAGGCAATGACTGGGGCGGCGGGTGTCCTGCGCCATCGCGGCATACCCCATGATCATGATGGCCAGCGCCATCCAGAGTGAAATGAAACGCATCGCGATACCTCCTGACGTGGAAGATAGCGCAGCGTCAAGGCCGGTCTAGTGAAAGCTTGCAGCCGGGCAAGCGCTTTCGACCGCGCTTCTTACGCGGTTTCCAAACCGCGTGACAAAGGTCTTTGCAAAGACCTTGGCCCTAACCGACATCGGTGCGCCCACGGCGATCTGATCGAAGCGACGCGTAAAGAACATGGGTCCGCCACCGCCCGTCGATCTGCAGGTAGCTCTGTGCAACACCTTCGTACTTGAACCCCGCCTTCTCCAGCAATCCGCGGGACGCCTTGTTCTCGGGCAGGCAGGCCGCTTCGACCCGACTGAGGTCAAGGCGATCAAAGGCATGATGCACAACGGCATCAATCGCCTCGCGCATGTATCCGTTGCGCGCAAACGGCTCACCAATCCAGTATCCCAGCGTTCCGGCCTGTGCCGGTCCGCGCCGGATGTTGTCGAGCGTGATCGCACCAAGCAGCATGTCGTCACTTCGGCGCAGCAGGAACAGGGGCACCGCCGATCCATTGCCGATGGCGCGATTGGCCCAGTAGACGCGGTTGGTAAAGGCCCGGCGGCTCAGATGATCTTCGGCCCAGCTGGGTTCCCATTTGGCTAGGAACGCTTCGCTGTCACGGCGCAGCGCGCTCCATGGGTTGAAATCGCTGTGCATCGGCGGGCGCAAGACCATGCGTTCGGTATCGAGCCGAAGCTTGCGCCGCAGACTGAGCATCAGGCAACGCGTCGTTGCGACAGGGCGCTTAGATCGGGTGCCGTCCCGACCGGCCCATACAGCGCCAGCGCAGCAGGGGCTTCGCGCACCAGCTGTTCTCCAAACGCCCGTACATCGCCGGTTGTCACGCTGTCGATGCGTGACACGGTGTCTTCGAGCGACGGAACCTCTCCCCAGATCTGGATCATCCGGGCAAGGCGTTCGGTGCGCGATGACGGGCTTTCCAGCCCCATGAGCAGACCGGCTTTCATCTGCGCACGGGCGCGGGCCACCTCGGCGGGCGACATGTCGTCTGCAGCACGTTTCATCTCGTCGATGGTCAGGTTGGTCAGATCCTTGATCTCTTCGCCGCTGGTGCCCGCGTAGATCGTGGTCATGCCGGTGTCTGAATAGGCGCCTGTCTGGGCAAAGATCGTATAGCACAACCCGCGTTTTTCGCGGATTTCCTGAAACAGGCGGCTCGACATGCCGCCACCCAGAGCAACCGAATAGACCTGCGCGGCATAGAAGTTCGGGTCGCGGTAGCCCGGTGATTCAAACGCCAGCGCGATATGGGCCTGCTCCAGATCCTTGACCTGACGGCTTTCGCCCCCCTTGAACCGTGCGGCGTCTGCAACCCGTGATGGACGTGAAACCATGTCCCCGAAAAGACGTTCGGCCTGTTTGACGACGGTCTCGTGATCTATCGCACCCGCAGCCGCCAGAATCATCTGATCGGGCCCATAATGTTCGGTCACAAAGGTCGCCAGATCCTCTTTGGAATATCGCGACACCCGGTCGGTCTCGCCAAGGATGGTGCGACCCAGAGCCTGATCCGGGTACGCGCTTTCCTGCAACCAGTCGAAGATGATGTCGTCCGGCGTATCTGCCGCCTGACCGATTTCCTGCAGGATCACATGGCGTTCGACCTCGATTTCCTTGGGATCAAACACCGGGTTGCGCAGGATGTCCGCAATCACGTCAAGCGCCAGACCGGAATCGTTGCGCAGCACCCGCGCGTAATAGGCGGTCACTTCGCGCGAGGTGTAGGCGTTGATATAGCCGCCCACGTCTTCGATCGCCTCGGCGATCTGCAAGGCGCTGCGTGTCGCGGTGCCCTTGAAGGCCATGTGCTCCAGGAAATGGGCAATGCCGTTCTGTTCCGGGCGCTCGTGGCGGCCACCAGCGGTGATCCAGATCCCGATGGCGGCGCTTTCGAGGCCGGGCATGTGTTCGGTGACGATACGGAATCCGTTGGGGAGTGTGGTGGTTTGAACGGTCAAGAGGCGATCCGATCCTGTATTAGCGTTTCAAGATGCGTGAGGTCGTTGGGAACGCGGGTAAAGCGTTCTTCGCGATCAAAGAGGTCGGCCATGCGGTCGGGCAAAGGCGGGCGCAGGCCGCTGGCCTTTTCGACGGCATCGGGGAATTTTGCGGGATGTGCCGTGGCCAATGTGATCATCGGCACGTTGGGGTCACGCTGCGCTTCTGCCACGGCCACGCCGATGGCAGAGTGGGGGCAGAGCAGCTCACCCATATGTTGGTGCGCATGAGCGATCATGGAGAGCGTTTCGCCTTCACTGACACGGCCGCTGTCATACTGGTCGCGCAAGGTCTGCATCGCACCCTGACTGACGTGGAATCCACCGGCCTTCAGTTCGTTCATCAACTGGCTGACGGCATTTCCATCGCGGTTGTAGGCATCAAACAGCGCGCGTTCAAAATTCGAGGACACCTGAATGTCCATCGACGGGCTTATCGACGGCGTGACGCTGTCGGTGACATATCCGCCCGTGGACAGGCAGCGGTGCAGGATGTCGTTCTGGTTCGTCGCCACCACCAGCCGGTCGATCGGCAGGCCCATCCGCTTGGCGATGTAGCCTGCGAAAATGTCGCCGAAATTGCCGGTGGGCACGGTAAAGCTGACGGTGCGGTCGGGCGCGCCCAGCGAAACGGCGGACGAGAAATAATAGACCACCTGCGCCAGAACGCGGCCCCAGTTGATCGAGTTCACCCCGGCGAGTTTCACCCCGTCGCGGAAGTCGAAATCGTTGAACATGTCCTTGAGCCGCGCCTGGCAATCGTCAAAATCGCCATCCAGCGCCAGCGCGTGGACATTCGATTCAACCGGAGTCGTCATCTGGCGACGCTGCACGTCGGACACGCGGCCATGCGGATAAAGGATGAACACATCCACTGCATCCAGCCCCCGGAAGGCCTCGATCGCGGCGGACCCGGTGTCACCAGAGGTCGCGCCAACGATGGTGACACGGTCGCCGCGCCGCGTCAGGGCTTCTTGAAACATCTGCCCAATCAGCTGCATGGCAAAGTCTTTGAACGCCAGCGTGGGGCCATGAAACAGTTCCAGCAGGAAATGCCCTGACCCCAGTTGCACCAGCGGCGCGCGCGCACCGTGTCCGAAATTGGCATAGGCCTTGGCGATCAGATCGGCGAACACCTCGTCGGTGAAGGCGTCACCGATAAACGGGCGCATGACACGAAAGGCGATCTCTTCATAAGACAGACCATGCATCGCGCGAATGTCGTCGGCTGACAGGGTCGGGATCGTTTCGGGCACATACAGTCCGCCGTCACGGGCCAGTCCCGAAAGCATCGTGTCTTCAAATCCAAGCGCCGGGGCTTTGCCTCGGGTCGAGATGTACTGCATCAGGCCGTGCCTTCCTTGCCTTTGCTTTGCCGCCATAAAAAGGTGGCGGTCATCACCAACCAAACGACGGCCAGCGAATACCAGGTGATAGCGTATTGGAGGTGATCGTTCGGAATGCCGCTCGTGTCCACTGGCAGGGGTGTCACACCGGGATCAGGTGGCGACATGTTGCGGGCAATCACCAGCAGAGGTTCGGTGTTTAGCACTTCGGCCATCGCGTCAATGTCGCGGGCGAACCAGGTGTTTCCGGTGATGTCATTCTCGGGTGTCGACGAGGTGCGGTCATCCGGCCAGTGCAGGTTGCCTGTCACCTTGACGGGGCCTGCGCTGCGCGATGTGGTGCGGGCTTCGACAGGGATGAACCCGCGATCCAGAAGGATGCGGCGCCCGTCGTCGGTCACGAAGGGAGAGATCACGAGGTATCCCGCGCCGATGCGTTTCTGCGAGACCAGAACGTACAGTTCGTCCGGTTCAACCGTACCGACCAAGCGTACGGGCTGATATTTGTCGGTGTCCGGATCGCCGGTGACGGGCAGGGGGGCCGGGTCGCCCACAATCTGAGTCTCGATCTCGGTCAGGATTCCGCGCTTCCAGTCCAGCCGCTGCATCTGCCAGGTGCCCAGCCAGACAAGGATGGCGGCACCGATGAGACCAAACAGCAAGGGGATCGCGATACGAGACAAATCTGGCTCCTGGGAGTGACAAAGGCGCGCCGATCCGGCGCGCCTTGCTTTATCCTTGAAGAGGCGTCCCGTTCAAGCCGGAACGCCAATGCCGAGACAGGTTATTGGCCCCAGACGTAGATGGCGGCGAAAAGGAACAACCATACAACGTCAACGAAGTGCCAGTACCAGGCCGCCGCTTCGAAGCCGACGTGCTTTTCCGGTGTGAAGTGACCGCGTGTCAGCCGCATCAGGCAGACAAACAGGAAGATCGTTCCGATCACCACATGCGCACCGTGAAAGCCGGTCGCCATGAAGAAGTTCGCCCCGTAGATGTTGCCGGCAAAGCCAAAGCCCGCGTGGCTGTATTCGTAGGCCTGCAACAAGGTGAAGATCGCGCCCAATGCAATGGCGATGATCAGACCCCACTTCATGTCCTCGCGGTTGTTTTCCTCAACCAGCGCGTGGTGCGCCCATGTGGCCGCAGCGCCCGAGCACAGCAGAATCAGCGTGTTGATCAGTGGCAGGTGCCACGGATCGAACGTTTCGATTCCGACCGGCGGCCAAACGCCGTCGATGGCCGGGCTGTCCGGTCCCATCGGGTACAGCGCGTGTTTGAAGAAGCTCCAGAACCACGCCGCGAAGAACATGACCTCGGATGTGATGAAAAGGATGAAGCCGTATTTCAGGCCAATCCGCACCACCGGCGTGTGATCGCCCACCTGGCTTTCCGCGATGACGTCGGACCACCATGCAAACATGGTGTACAGAACGCCGACCAATCCGATAAGGAAAAGCCAAGGGCCATTTCCGTGCATCCAGAGCACAGCCCCGAAGAGCATCGCGAACCCGGATACCGCGCCGATGAACGGCCAGACGGAGGGGTTCAGGATGTGATAGTCATGATCTTTTGCGTGCGCCATTTTGGTCCCTCGTGGCTACTTGGCTTTAGTTCAGTGAACCGCTGTCGGTTACGTCACTGTCAAGCATGGCCTGCATATCGTCGGTCAGCTCGATCTCATGGAACGTGTAAGACAGGGTAATGTGTTTTGCGAATTTCGCGTCGGCATCGTTCAGGATATCGGGGTCGACGAAAAAGCTCACGGGCATCTCGGCTCGCTCACCCGGCATCAGGATCTGCTCTTCAAAGCAGAAGCAGGCGATCTTCGTAAAGTACGAGCCCGCGCCAAAGGGGGCCACATTATAGCTTGCGGTGCCGGCGATGGGTCGGTCGGTCGGGTTGTAGGCTTCGTAAAAGGCCAGTCCCTCTTCGCCCAGGCGCAATTCGACCTCGAGTTGCATCGGCTTGAATTCCCAAGGCATCCCGCGTTCCAGCGAGGCGTCAAAACGCACCTTGATCGTCTGGTCCAGAATCTCGGAGCTTCCCGCCAGCGCAACGTTTGTTTCGCCGCCATAGCCGGTCACCCGGCAAAACCAGTCGTAAAGCGGAACAGAGGCCCAGGCCAATGCGCCCATGACGACAACCACGGCCAAACCCTGAAACGCTGTTTTCTTTTTCGGGTCCATCTTTGTCATTGATCTACCGATTGTGTTGCCGGGGTTTCGTAATCGCCGCGTGTGACCTTGACGACCGTCAGACCGAACACGATAGCGATCAGCCCGACCAGGACAAGCCCAACGCCCAGGTTGCGACCAAAGCGGCGTTCATGCAGTTCGTGCTGTTTGGACAGGCTCATGCCCAAACCCCGAATTTGTCGAGACCTGCTTCAATCAGGATCGCACCAAAATGGGCGAAAAGATACAGAAGCGACAGTTTGAAGAATTTGCGCTCGGCAAGGAAGTTGTCTTCCTCGGACATGTCTTCATCCCGGCGCCAGATCTGAAGGGCACCGCGCAGGAACATCGCGTTCAGCACGACGGATGTGGCGATATAGACCGGCCCGCCAATCGACGTGAAGCCCGCCGCCACGGCAAGGATCGCCAGCAGAACGGTGTAGACCAGAATATGATTGCGGGTTGCGCGGCGACCGTGGGTCACGGTCAGCATCGGCACATCGGCATTGTTGTAATCCTTGCGCATGAACAGCGCGAGCGCCCAGAAATGCGGCGGCGTCCACATGAAGGTCAGGCAGAACATCAGCACCGATTCGACACTCACGCCACCGGTTGCCGCCGCCCAGCCGATCATCGGAGGGAAGGCACCAGCAGCACCGCCAATGACGATGTTCTGCGGTGTCCACCGCTTGAGCCACATCGTGTAGATGACGACATAAAAGAAGATGGTAAAGGCCAGCAGTCCCGCCGCAAACCAGTTGGTCGCAAGGCCAAGGAACACCACCGAAAACGCCGAAAGCACCAGACCGATCGACAGGGCTTCGTCGCCGGTCACCTTGCCTGCCGGGATCGGCCGACGCTGCGTGCGCTTCATCACCGCGTCGATATCCGCATCCCACCACATGTTCAGTGCGCCCGACGCGCCGCCGCCAATGGCGATGAACAGGATGGCGCAGAACCCGATAAACGGGTGAACCCCGATTGGCGCGGCCAGCAGTCCGACAAACGCGGTGAACACGACAAGCGTCATCACACGCGGCTTCAGGAGCGCGAAGTAATCGCCGAACTGCGCTTCGTTTTCGAAGCTGCGCGTCTGTGTGTTTATGCTTGTATCGGTCACGTGCGTCTCAACAAAGCTGGGTCAGGTAAGCCGTCAAAACGGGCGCAGACGGGAATCGCCTGCGCCCGCTCTGATCAATTGGTCAGGACAGTGCGAACGTCCACATAATCGCCCGCGTCCTTCGACGCGGCCAGCCATGCATCATAAGACGCCTGGCTTACGACCTTGACGGTGATCGGCATATAGGCATGGGCCAAGCCGCACAGTTCGGAACACTGGCCGAAATAAACGCCTTCTTTCTCGGCTGTGAACCACAGTTCAGCAAGACGACCGGGAACCGCGTCCTGTTTCACACCGAAGGCCGGGATGGTCCAGGAGTGGATCACGTCACCGCCGGTGACCTGCATCACGACAGTCTTGCCGACAGGAACAACCACGGCTGTGTTGGTGGCGAGAAGGAAGTCTTCTTTCTGGTAGCCCGCGTCGATCAACTGAGCCTCGACATCGGCGTTCATGCGGTTGTCACCACCGGTGAAGGGGGAACCGATCATGTAGCCGTCATACGCCAGGTCTTCACCGACATATTCGTAGCCCCAGTACCACTGGTATCCGGTGACCTTGATCGTCAGATCGCCATCGGGAATTTCCTGCTGCTTGAACAGCACCGGCAGCGAGAACGCACCGATGAACACCAGAATCAGGATCGGACCGACGGTCCATGCAATCTCGATCGGGGTGTTGTGGGTAAAGCTGGAAGGGGTCGGGTTCACCCGTTTGTTGTAGCGCACGATGCAGTAGGCCATGAGCCCCGTGACGAACAGGACGATGGCGGTGATGATGATGAGGATCATCCCGTCCAGCCATTGAAGGTCGCGCGCCAGTTCGGTTGCCGCGGGTTGAAAGCCTATTCCCCGGTCTTTCGGAGCGCCAATTGTCTCGAGCGTCTGCTGGGCAAACGCCGGTGCTGCGCCGAGAGTGGTCGCCAGACCCAAGAGCAAAGATTTGAGTTGCATGTCTTACCCTGATCGGTTGCGTATATTGTTCAGTTTCTCAGGATGGTCCGAAGTCGGTGAGCACCGGTCCAAATCATCCCGTTGTCTTGGCAGCGGTTAAAACCATATTCTAACCACCAGTTAAAGAAGCTTGCTTGCGGCAAAAACGCGCTTTCTTTGATCTGGATCAATTTCACCTCTGGAGGTTTCATGACCGACACGCCCTTTCAACCATTCGACACGCACCTTGATCAAGGCAAGGCGCTAACGCTTTTGCGCGAGGCTGTGGCGGGGGCCGATGATGGCGAACTGTTCCTCGAACGGCGTCGCTCAGAGGTTCTTGTCTTCGACGATGGTCGTATTCGCACTGCCAGCTACGATGCGTCCGAGGGATTCGGATTACGGGCCGTGCGCGGTGAAGTGGCCGGATATGCCCATTCCACCGACATCTCCGAATCGGCGATCAAGCGGGCGGTCGAAACCGCGCGGCTTGCCGTGGGCGAGGGTGGCGGAACGCTTGCCGACAAACCGGCGGGCACGAATATACGGCTTTACACCGATGGCGATCCGATTGCCGGGCACAGCTTTCCGGTCAAGGTCGACACCCTGCGCGAGATCGACGCCTTTGCCCGCGCACTGGACCCCCGCGTGGTGCAGGTGAGCGCGACGATTGCGGCGTCGCTTCAGGAAGTCGCGATCCTGCGCCCCGAAGGCACACTTGTGTCGGACACCCGCCCGATGACGCGCGTGAACGTGAGTGTGATCGTCGAAGAGAACGGTCGCCGGGAAACGGGAACGGCAGGGGGTGGCGGTCGTGTGCTGCTGGAAGGATTGCTTGATCCAACCGATTGGCAGGACAAGGCCCGCGAGGCGTTGCGCATCGCATTGGTCAACCTTGATGCGGTGCCCGCACCCGCCGGTGTCATGGACATCGTGCTTGGGCCGGGCTGGCCGGGTATCCTGCTGCACGAGGCGGTGGGACACGGACTCGAAGGCGATTTCAACCGCAAGGGCAGCTCGGCCTTTGCCGGGCTCATGGGCCAGCAGGTCGCCGCCCGTGGCGTGACCGTTCTGGACGATGGCACCATCCCCGACCGGCGCGGGTCGATCACCGTGGATGACGAAGGCACGCCGTCGGCCAAGAACGTGCTGATCGAGGATGGCAAGCTGGTGGGCTTCATGCAGGACCGCCAGAACGCGCGGCTGATGGGGGTCGATCCCACCGGCAACGGACGCCGCGAAAGCTATGCGCATATCCCGATGCCGCGCATGACCAACACCTACATGCTGGGTGGCACCGTGGCACCGGGCGACATCGTGGCCGATCTCAAGGACGGGATCTGGGCGGTGGGATTCGGCGGCGGGCAGGTGGACATCACCAATGGCAAGTTCGTCTTTTCCTGCACCGAGGCCTACCGCGTGAAGGATGGCAAGGTCGGCGCACCCGTCAAAGGCGCCACGCTGATCGGCGACGGGGCCACGGCGCTCCAGCAGATTCGCGCGCTTGGCAATGACATGGCGCTTGATCCCGGCATGGGGAATTGCGGCAAACAGGGCCAATGGGTGCCTGTCGGGGTGGGTCAGCCCACCGTGATGATCGGCGGTCTGACCGTTGGTGGTGCCCAGACCTGAGAAAAGGCGTTATACAAAACAGCGACTTAGCGGAAGGGTGTCGATTTTTTCGCGGGTCGCTGTCGCTGATTCATCAGTGATTAACCAGTGAGAGACTATCCCTGTTTCTGCAAGCAGACGGAGGCAGGATGACATTGGAACACAACTCTTCCACTCACCCCCTACTCCCACCCACCACGGAAGACCAAAGGTTTGACTGGCTTCGTCTCTTGCGCTCTCGTCGGGTCGGGATCAGCACGTTCTATCGGCTCATGGGGGATCACGGCACCGCTGCGGCCGCGCTGGCAAAGTTGCCGGAGATCGCCATGGCCGCCGGTGTCCAGAGTTACGAAATCTGCCCCGAAGCAGTGATTCACGCCGAATTCAAGGCGGCGCGTGCCGTTGGTGCAAGGCTGGTCTGCCGCGGTGATGGGATCTATCCGCAAACGCTCATGGACCTTGACGATGCTCCTCCGATGATCTGGGTGATGGGCAACTCTGACACCCTTGCCAAACCGCAAATCGCCCTTGTCGGTGCGCGCAATGCTTCTTCGCTTGGGGGACGCATGGCGCGCGCCTTGGCCAGCGAACTGGGCGAGGCGGGGTTTGTCATCACCTCGGGTATGGCGCGCGGCGTCGATACCGCGGCGCATCTGGCAGCGCTCAAGACCGGAACCATCGCGGTTCTGGGGGGCGGGGTTGATGTGCTCTACCCCGCCGAAAACACCGGGCTGGCCGAGGATATCGTGGCGCAGGGTGGTCTGCGGCTTAGTGAACAGGCGATGGGACTGCAACCGCAAGCACGCCATTTCCCGGCGCGCAACCGGATCATTTCGGGGTTGAGCCTAGCCGTTGTCGTGATCGAAGCTGCGGCCAAATCGGGCTCGCTGATCACGGCCCGCACGGCGCTTGATCAGGGAAGAGAGGTGATGGCGGTTCCCGGTCATCCCTTCGATGCCCGTGCCAGCGGCTGCAATATGCTTTTGCGTGATGGTGCGCGTCTGGTTCGAAACGCGGACGACGTGATCGAAGCCTTGGCGCCCCTGGCACAGCCTGCACCGGAACTGCCGCTTGAGCCCACCCAAGTGGAGCGGCCATTGGCCGAAATCGCCAAGCTGCACCAGAAAATCCTGGATCGTCTGGGACCGTCCCCCGTGGGTGAAGATCAGTTGATCCGCGACCTGGGCGCGACCTCGCGCGCCATTTCTCCGGCTCTCACGGATCTGGAACTTGAGGGCAGGATCAGTCGGGAACCGGGGGGTCTGATCGCGCTGCGCGCATGAGCATCAATTCAAGGCCATCCCGGAACTCGCGCGACCTTGTCGTGTTGATGTGTTGAACCCGCAGCGAAAACTGCACGCTGTGATCCATTTCAACACAAGTTCAACAAAGGACAACCTCCCATGTTTTCCAAAATCACGCTTGCCCTGTTTGGCCTTTCAATCCTGTCACTTTCCGCTTGTGGCGAAATCACAGGCACCGAAGAACAGGCGATGCCACGCGACGAAACCGGCATCATCTCTCCTGATGATAATGAGGGTATCTAGAAAACACTCCAGCCCCGGCACATCGGTCAAAGTCTGATAAAGTGCCGTTTCAACCTGTCCGGACGATAGGTTTCGGACCGTTTCCCTGTGCGCCGTGCAGTCCCGAAAACCCGGCCCGGTGTCTGGCCGCCGGGCGGGTTGCGGACGCTTGTGCAATGGTCCTGTGCCGCCGCCCAGGTCCGGCATGAATTGACAATTGGTTCTTGCACACCACATGCTGCCCGGCCATATGCAGCCCAGCCGTGTCGGTAAATCGCATGTAGAAAGGTGTTCTTTTTATGCCCGTAGTTGTTGTCGAATCCCCGGCAAAAGCCAAAACGATCAACAAATATCTGGGCGCGAATTACACTGTGCTGGCATCCTACGGGCATGTTCGCGACCTTCCGCCGAAAGACGGATCGGTTGATACAGACAACGATTTCGACATGAAATGGGAAGTTGGTGCAGACTCACGCAAACATGTCGCAGCGATTGCCGAAGCCCTCAAATCCGATGACGCGCTGATCCTTGCGACGGACCCTGACCGCGAGGGTGAGGCGATCTCGTGGCACCTTAAGGAAGCGCTGACCAAGCGTCGGTCGATCAAGGCAAGCACCGACGTCAAGCGTGTCACCTTCAACGCCATCACCAAAGCCGCTGTGACCGAAGCGATGGCCAATCCGCGCGACATCGACGCGCCGCTGGTCGAGGCGTACCTGGCCCGTCGCGCGCTGGATTACCTCGTCGGCTTCAACCTGTCTCCGGTGCTGTGGCGCAAATTGCCGGGTGCGCGGTCCGCTGGACGGGTGCAGTCGGTCTGCCTGCGCCTGATCGTCGAACGCGAGATGGAAATCGAGGCGTTCCGCGCCCGGGAATACTGGTCGGTGAAGGCGCTGCTGTCGACGCCGCGTGGTCAGGAATACGAGGCGCGTCTGACGGTTCTGGCGGGCAAGAAGCTTGACCGTTACGACCTTGAGAATGGGACGCAGGCCGAACTGGCGGTGCAGGCGATCACCAGCCGTGATCTGACCGTGCAATCGGTCGAGGCAAAGCCCGCATCGCGCAACCCGTCGGCCCCCTTCATGACCTCGACGCTTCAGCAGGAGGCGAGCCGCAAGTTCGGCATGGGTGCGCGCCAGACGATGAACGCGGCGCAGCGGCTCTACGAGGCGGGGCACATCACCTACATGCGGACCGATGGCATCGACATGGCCCCCGAAGCTGTGCAGGAGGCGCGCGGCGCGATCAAGGATCGCTACGGCGCGGAATATGTCCCGTCCAACCCGCGCATTTATAAAAACAAGGCCAAGAACGCGCAGGAAGCGCATGAATGTATCCGTCCGACGGACATGTCGCGCGATGCGCAGTCGCTCAAGCTGTCGGAATCGGACCAGCGCAAGCTGTATGATCTGATCTGGAAACGCACGCTGGCCTGCCAGATGGAATCGGCGCGTCTTGAACGCACCACGGTCGATGTGGGCAGCGCCGATGGTCAGGTTGTTCTGCGCGCCAATGGTCAGGTTGTGCTGTTCGACGGGTTTCTGCGCGTCTACGAAGAAGGCCGCGACGATGCCGTGGTCGATGATGACGACAAGCGTCTGCCGCAAATCTCCGAAGGCGAGAAGGCCGATAAAAAGTCGATCACACCCGACCAGCACTTTACCCAGCCGCCGCCGCGCTACACCGAGGCGACATTGGTCAAGCGGATGGAAGAACTGGGCATTGGCCGCCCGTCGACCTATGCCAGCATCATCACCACGATCCAGGACCGCGAATATGTCCGCAAGGAACAGAACCGCCTGATCCCCGAAGACAAGGGCCGGATCGTCACCATATTCCTGCTGAATTTCTTCAAACGCTATGTGGAATACGATTTCACCGCCGCGCTTGAGGATGAGCTTGACCATGTCAGCGCAGGTGAGGGGGACTACAAGGAACTGCTCAAGCGGTTCTGGCGGGATTTCTCGGTTGCCATTGCCGAAACGTCCGATCTGCGCATCACCGAGGTGCTGGATGTGCTGGACGATGCGCTGGCCCCGCAGCTTTATCCGCCGCGCGAAGATGGCAGTGATCCGCGGATCTGCCCCAAGTGCGGTCAGGGCAACTTGCACCTGAAGACCTCTCGGACCGGCGGTTTTGTCGGCTGTGGCAATTATCCGGAATGCACCTACACCCGGCCCATTGCCGGAGAAGGCGCAGAGGGCGATGAGCGTGTTCTGGGCGAGGATCAGGGCGCGGAAATCTGGCTGAAGACCGGCCGCTTTGGCCCCTATGTCCAGCGCGGCGAGGCGACGCCCGAAAACAAGAAACCCCCGCGCGCCAGTCTGCCAAAAGCCAAGGGCGATTACCTGCCCGGCTGGTCCCCGGACGATGTGACGCTGGAAAAGGCCGTGACCCTACTGACCCTGCCGCGCCCTGTCGGGATGCACCCCGATGGCGGAGAGGTGAAGTCGAATCTTGGGCGCTTTGGCCCCTACATCATGCATCAGCTGCCCGATGAGGCGAAGCCGGTCTACGTCAACCTGAAGGAATTCCAGGAGGTGTTCGAGATCGGGATGAACCGCGCCGTTGAACTTTTGGCCGAAAAACGCGCCAATCCGGGACGCGGGCGGGGTGCTGCGGCCAAGCCATTGAAAGAGATCGGTGAACATCCCCAGGATGGTGGCATGATTGCCGTCATGGAAGGCCGGTATGGTCCCTATGTGAAATGGGATAAGGTCAACGCGACGCTGCCCAAGGATGTGGAACCGGACAATGTCACGATGGACATGGCCGTTGCCCTGATTGCCGAGAAATCGGCGAAAAAGGGGACCAAGAAGAAGGCTCCCGCCAAGAAGTCCGCACCAAAGAAGGCCGCTGCCAAGAAGACGGCGGCCAAGAAACCTGCTGCCAAGAAGAAACCCGCAGCGAAATAGCGGCGGGTCTTGGCGGTCGGCCCCAACACAACGGTTGAAATTATTGTGATTGGCCAAGCGGATAGCCTGTAGGCAGGTTGCACGAAAAACAACAGACATCGTGCAGGAGTTTCCATGACCACCACAATCCTTTCCCGCCGCGCCCTGATCGGGGCCGCTGCGGCCACATTCGCCATGCCGAGCCTTATCCGTGCGCAGGAGGCCGAGGGGTTCAACCGACGCAATATTTCGTCCTTTGCGCAACAGGACTGGCGCGACCACTTCGAAAACCTCGGAACGGGGGCGATTGTCTGTGACACGGTTTCCCGTGCGCTGCATTTCTGGAGCGCGGATGACGAGGATTACCGCGTTTTCCCCACGTCTGTTCCCAAGACCGATGACCTGACGCGCCGTGGCTACACCCGGATCGTCCGCAAGAAGGAAGGTCCGTCCTGGACGCCGACCGCGTCGCAGATGGAGCGTTTTCCGGAGTGGCGGCCGATGGGGCCGGGGCCGGACAATCCGCTTGGAACCCATGCGCTTTATTTTGATTGGCCAGCCTACCTCATTCATGGGACGCATGACACACGCAAGATCGGGCGAAGATCGTCCGATGGCTGCATCGGTCTTTTCAATGAAACGGTTGAAGAGCTCTATGCGCTGGTGCCTGTCGGAACCCAGGTCCGTCTGATCTGAACCCGTGTTTCGCCTCGAGGCGTCAGCTTGTGGAAACGGGACAACCCTGTTGATGATGTTCAGAGTTGTCCCATTGCAGGACAACCGTTCGTGCCGTTGACTTAGCTGAAACGACACGCCAAAACGGCATGGCGTTGAACAGCAGGGGAGATCGCAATGAAGAAGGTCTATGGATCAGCAGCCGAAGCGCTTGACGGTGTTTTGTCCGATGGAATGCTGATCGCAGCGGGCGGTTTCGGCCTTAGCGGAATTCCCGAATTGCTGCTTGCCGCCATTCGCGACAGCGGTGTGAAGGATCTGACCTTCGCTTCGAACAACGCGGGTGTGGACGATTTCGGCATCGGCATTCTGTTGCAGACCCGCCAGGTCAAGAAGATGATCAGCTCGTATGTCGGTGAAAACGCAGAATTCATGCGCCAATACCTGTCCGGCGAACTCGAGTTGGAATTCAACCCGCAAGGCACGCTTGCCGAACGCATGCGGGCCGGCGGTGCGGGCATCGCAGGTTTTTACACCAAGACGGGTGTGGGCACGGTGATTGCCGAAGGCAAGGATCACAAGGATTTCAACGGCGAAACCTATGTCATGGAAGAGGGCATCTTTGCCGACCTCTCCATCGTCAAGGCGTGGAAAGCCGACACAACCGGGAACGCGATTTTCCGCAAGACCGCGCGCAACTTCAATCCGCCGGCGGCGATGTGCGGCAAGGTCTGCATCATGGAAGTCGAGGAAATCGTCGAACCCGGCGAACTTGACCCCGATCACATCCACCTGCCGGGAATCTATGTCACGCGGCTCATTCAGGGCGCACATGAAAAGCGCATCGAACAGCGCACGACCCGTCCGAGACCTGCTGCCTGATCCAAAGCGAAACGTAGGCGCCTGTGGAACAATACGCTGAAAAGCCCAAGCTTGCATCAGTGCTTGACGACAGTCAGGCACTGGTCGGCTTTTCCCGGCTCAGCGTCGCAATCGTGATCACCAACCCCAACACCGAAGGCAATCCGATCGTCTATATCAACGATGCGTTCGAACGCACCACCGGTTACCAGCGATCAACCGTGATCGGGCGGAATTGCCGGTTTCTGCAAGGCGCGGCAACGGATCCGGAAAGCGTTGACAGAATGCGCCATGCCATCGAGGCCGGTGAAGAAGTGAGCGTTGATGTCGTGAATTACCGCGCCACCGGTGAGGCCTTCACGAACCGTCTGCTGATCGCGCCGATTCTGGACGGACAGGGCAAGCCGATGTATTTTCTGGGCGTGCAGAAGGAACTGCGCGACGACGAGAAAGACAAATCCATCGAGACCACGCGCCAGCATCTTGATACGGTCTGTTCCCGCGTCAATCAGGATCTCGGGCTGATCGTCAGCTCTTTGGTGAAACGCGGCAATGCGGATCTTGCGGCGACAAAAACGACCGGGAAATTGCAGCTTCGGATGCTTGACGTGTTGCCACGCAGGCTTGAATGCCTGCAATTCGTCTACGAGGAAATGAAGCTGGCCGATGCGCAATGGGATCGTGACGGCATTGACCTTGGGTCTCTGCTGTCGCGGATTTCGCACACGATCGCCCACAACGAAGGCCGCCCCGGCGTGCGCTTTGTGTCCCTTGTCGAACCGCTCGAGGTCAATCTCGAGACCGCGATCCGGGTGTCTCTGGTGATGTTCGAACTGGTTTCGAACGCGTTTCAGCACGGGTTTGACGGATTGGATCAGGGCTATCTTGAACTGCGCGTCAACAGGCTTGCGGCAGGTGGCATGCGGATGACCATTGCGGATGACGGCGTGGGCATTCCGGCCAAGATTGCGTTTCCGTCCTCGGAGTCGGTTGGGGGGCAACTGGTCTCCTCGCTGCTTCAGGGGCTGGATGCGACGCTCAATGTTGCACGCGGTGCGGCGGGGACGGTCATCATGATCGACGTCCCGGTGGGATTCACCGATTCCAGGAAATAATGCCGCATGACGCGGCTCTGACGACAAACGAGGGGAAGACAACTATGGCATGGGACCGCAACCAGATGGCCGCACGCGCGGCACAGGAGCTTAAGGATGGCATGTATGTCAACCTCGGGATCGGCATCCCGACGCTGGTCTCGAACTACATCCCCGATGGGGTGACCGTGACCCTGCAATCCGAAAACGGCATGTTGGGCATGGGGCCGTTCCCATACGAGGGTGAAGAGGATCCCGACCTGATCAACGCGGGCAAGCAGACCATCACCGAACTGCCGCACACCAGCTATTTCGACAGCGCCACATCTTTCGGCATGATCCGGGGCGGCAAGATCGCCATGGCCATCCTTGGGGCGATGGAAGTGGACGAAAAGGGCGATCTGGCGAACTGGATGATCCCCGGCAAGCTGGTCAAGGGCATGGGTGGCGCGATGGATCTTGTCGCCGGTGTTGGCCGCGTGGTCGTGGTGATGGATCACACCAACAAGCACGGCGACAGCAAGCTGCTGAAGGAATGCACCCTGCCGCTGACCGGCGCGGGCGTCGTCGATCGGATCATCACCAATCTGGGTGTTCTGGACGTGGTTGACGGCGGGTTGAAGATTGTGGAAACCGCCGATGGTGTGACCGAGGATGAAATCAAGGCGGCCACCGAGGCGACCATCGTCTGAGGCGGCGGACGAATTTTCGAAAATTCGGATGCAATTCTTCGAAGAATTGCATCCCCTTCCCAAACGAAATGCGGGATGGCCGAACGATCACCTTGGGGGTTTCACCCCCAAACCCCCAGCATATTTTCAAAAAGAAGAAGCTCTAGAGCCCCTCGAAAGCGCAGAGCGCGTGGACATCCATGCCCATCGCCTCGAGTTTCTTGCGTCCTCCCAGTTCTGGCAGGTCGATGATGAAGGCACAGCCGATCACCTCTCCACCCAGCCGTTCGATCAGTTTCAGCCCGGCTTCCGCCGTGCCGCCGGTGGCCAGCAAATCGTCCACCAGCAGGATCTTCTCGCCCGGCTGAATGGCGTCGTCGTGGATTTCGACCACCGCCTCGCCATATTCCAGCGCGTAGTCTTCCGAGATCACCGCGCCGGGAAGCTTGCCCTTCTTGCGCACCGGAACAAAGCCGACCGACAGCTGATGCGCAATTGCGCCGCCCAGGATGAAACCGCGCGCCTCGAGGCCGACCACCTTGTCGAAACGGACCCCGGCATAGGGGTGCAACAATTGGTCAATCGCCATGCGAAACCCGCGCGCATCGGCAAAGAGCGTGGTCACGTCGCGAAACATGATCCCCTCATGTGGGAAGTCGACGATGGTGCGGATGTAGTCTTTGACGGTCTTGGTGCTTTTGGTCATGTCAGTCTCAGTTTGTGCGACGAGCCATGGCGGTCAGCGCGCCCATGGCAATGAGGGTGACGCCTCCGGCGCGGGTCAGCCATGTGATGACGCTCTCGCGTCCGATCCAGCCGCGCAGGTGGTCGGCGGCCAGCGCATAGGCAAAGGCGTTGAAGGCGGCAAGGGCCACGAAGGTGGCGATCAGAATGGCGAATTGCGGCAAGAGGGGTGCCCCGGGTGTGATGAACTGCGGCACGAAGGCGATGAAGAACGCGATGGATTTCGGGTTGAGCGTCGTGACCAGCGCCGCGTGCGAAAACACTGACCTCGGCTGCACATCGCGGTCGGTCAGGGGCAGGGCCGCGCCCGGAGCCGAGCGCAACAGCTTGATCCCCAGCCAGACAAGATAGAGCGCGCCAACCCATTTCAGCACCGTGAACAGCGTGGCAGAGGCCAGAACCAGCGCACCCAGACCGGCCAGAGACAGGCTCATCGCGATGAAATCGCCCAAAGCGACACCGCTGGCCGACGCGATGGCAACCCGCTTGCCCTGGCTGAGCGCATAGGACAGCACCAGAAGGACGGTGGGGCCGGGGATCAGCAACAAGGCGGTCGATGCCGCGACGAAGGTCAGCCAGAGATCAAGACTCATATGCGGTTATCCTATTGGGTCAGCTGCCCCAGAAAGCACACGACCCGCAACCGCGTCCAGCTTTTTGACAATCTCCGGATCGCGCGCTTCGGGTGACGTGATCAGCGCGTGGGTCAAGGCCGTGTCACAGCCCTGCGCGCAAGGCGTGCGATCCGGTCCCAACAGCTGTGGCAGTCCCCGGATCATGGCGCGGGCGGCGTCGGCATTGCGTGTCAGCACGCGAACGATGTCGGACACCTCGACCGCATCGTGATCCGGGTGCCAGCAGTCGTAATCGGTGACCATCGCGACGCTGGCGTAGCACAGCTCTGCTTCGCGGGCGAGGTGCGCCTCGGGCATGTTGGTCATGCCGATCACCGAACAGCCCCACTGATCGCGGTACATGTTGGATTCGGCCAGAGTGGAGAATTGCGGGCCTTCCATCGCCAGATAGGTGCCGCCGTCATGCACCGTGACGCCGGCGGCGCGGGCCGCTGTGGCACAGGCGGCACCGAGGCCTTCGCAGACCGGGTGCGCCATCGACACATGGGCGACGCATCCCGAACCGAAAAAGCTTTTGGGCCGGGCAAAGGTGCGGTCGATGAACTGGTCCACGATGACGAAATCGCCAGGCGCCATGTGTTCGCGGAACGACCCGCAGGCGCTGACGCTGATCACATCCGTTACACCCAGCCGTTTCAGCGCGTCGATATTGGCGCGGTAGGGCACGTCCGAGGGGCTGTGGACATGGCCGCGCCCGTGACGGGGCAGGAACACGATCTCGAGCCCGTCGAGCGTTCCGCAATAGACTTGGTCCGACGGCGCGCCCCACGGGGTGTCCACGGCGGTCCATTTGCCGTGCTGCACCCCGTCCACACCATAGAGTCCCGATCCGCCGATCACGCCCAGTTTTCGGCCTGCCATGATGTCCGCTCCATCCTTGCCCTTGTGAATACTCTGGCAGGCGGGGGGCGTGTCTTCAAGCGGTCTGGTTGGAACGCGAATCGCGTTGATGCGTTGGTCTCAGGCGTCAGGAGGAGAAGATTATGCCGACACGCAATTCAGCCGCACACAGCTTCAGCCACCCCAATGTTCCGGACGTCGATCAAAGTGATCGCTTCGTGCCGATCAACCTGCGACAGACCGGGCCCACGCCCGTCGAGATGCTTATTTCGACACGGGTGCGCAAGTCGCCGTTCTGGCACCTGTCCGTCGAAGCAGGCGCCTGGCGGGCGACCGTCTACAACCGCATGTACCATCCCCGTGGGTACGTCAAAGACAAGGACGGCGGCACAATGGCCGAATATCGCAGCCTTGTGCATCGCGTCACGCTTTGGAACGTCGCCGTGGAACGGCAGATTCGGGTGCGCGGACCGGATGCCGAAGCCTTCGTCAATTTCGTCATCACCCGCGATGCGACCCGGATCGCGCCGATGCGTGGCAAATACTGTATCCTGTGCGATCAGGAGGGTCGGATCCTGAACGATCCGGTTCTGCTGAGGCTTGCCGAAGACGAGTTCTGGTTTTCCATTTCGGACTCCGATGTCCTGCTCTGGTTTAAGGGCGTGAACATCCGGGGAGACTGGCAGGTCGAGATCGACGAGATCGACGTTGCGCCATTGCAGGTACAGGGACCGTTGTCAGAAGACCTGATGGTCGACATCGTTGGACCCGAGCTGCGCGACGTGCCCTATTACGGCATGATGGAAGCCACGATCGGCGGCGCGCCTGTTGTGATCAGCCAGACCGGGTTTTCCGGCGAGAAAGGCTATGAGGTCTATGTCAGGGACGCGTCTGAAAACGCCGAGGCGGTCTGGTACGCGATCCGTGGCCAAGGGGCGCCTTACGGGCTGCGGATCATCGCGCCCGGCCACCATCGCAGGATCGCGGCGGGCATCCTGTCCTGGGGGCAGGACATGGACAACGAAACCAGTCCGTTTCAGGTCAATCTTGGCTACCAGGTGCCAAAGAAGAAAGAGGCGGATTACATCGGCAAGCAAGAGCTTGAACGCCAACGTGCCGTGATCGACGCGGGTGGTTTTCCGTTCAAGCTGAAGCTGGCGGGGCTCAAGCTGGGTGGCCTTGCGATCACCGATTACGCGTCGGATTTCTGGCTGGTTCAGGACCAGGACGGTCACCGCGTCGGCTATGTGACTTCGGCCTGGTGGTCGCCCGAACTTGGCGTGAACATCGCCTTGGCGCAGGTTCCGCCCGAGCTTGCGGATATCGGCACGCCGTTGAAGGTCGAATTGCCCGAATCCTACAGCGAGAACTCGGGCCAAGCCGTCGCGGCAGAGGTCTGCGATGTCCCGTTCCGCCCGTCTGCGCACCCGAGCGCCCGCGAAAGGGCCATTGCTGTCTAGGTGACCAGCAGGGAATGACCGATTGTTTGCCTAACCCGCCTGTCGTGGCAAGAACGCCTCGACTGCGGCGGTGGCGATCACCAGCGTTGCCCCGCTGTCGGGGTTTGTGACGTTCAGCCCACCTGTCACAGCAGTCACGGTGGCGCGACCGCGCGGCAGTCCCTTGGCCAGTTCGGCGCAATCCACCTTGTCGGGGTCGGCCACACCCACCGTCACCTGGACGCGCATCTGGTCATGCGGCAGGCCGGTGGCGTCGAAGAGCGGGATCGACGAATGGCGGATCGCGTCTTCGATCGCGCGGGCAGCGGCCTTGGTGTAATCCATGCCGTATTGGTCGTTGCCCATGCCCATTTCGATGATGAAGCGCTGGTCGCTCATGCCACGCCCTCCAGATCAAGTGCGACCGAGATGGCGACATTGGCGATCACCGTCGGCTTGCCTCCATCGGCACGCGGCACGTCCAGCCCGCCTTTGCGTGCGGTGACGGTGATCTGGCCGTAAGGAAAGATCGCCGCGATGGCGTTGGTATCGACCGCGTCGGGGTTCTGGACCCCCACCTCGACGGTGATCATCATGTCGGATTTGTCGGTGCCGTACAGCTCTGCAAGGTTGATCGAATTGTGCCACAGCGCGTCCTTGACCGCGCGGGACGCCGCTTCGGTGTAATCCTGACGGCGCAGGGACGATCCCATGCCGAATTCGGTGAGCAGACGTTTGACGGCCATGGCGTGTTACTCTTTTGTTAAAGGACCGGAACGGACCCAATGTTTCGCGCGCGAAACAATAGGGTGCAAGAGGTGACCTATTCGCCGGGGCGTTTCAGGCTGAATTTCTCGCGGATCACCGAATAGTCGCGGTAGCCCATGCGGGTCAGCGGGTTGAAGCTCAACACGTCGAACTCGCCGTCCTTGATGCAATCGTCGCGCATGTGCACGCCGGTGACTTCGCCGAAGACGGCGAAATTCGCCTCTCCGGGCAATTGCACGATCTGCGTCAGCTTGCATTCCAGCGTGGCCGGCGCATTCGCCACGCGGGGGCAGGTGATGGTGTCGCATTCGGCCTTGTCGATGCCTGCCTTGGCGAATTCATCCACATCGCGGTCCCACGGACCTGAGGACAGGTTCATCACGTCGCGCATCGCGTATTCGACGATGTTTACGGCGAACACACCGGTGTCACGGATTTGCGCCACGCTGTCCTTGGTGTCGCCGCGGTCTTCCTTGGCCGAGGTCGACGCGAACATCACCTGTGGCGGCACATAAGCGACGGCGTTGAAGAACGAGTAGGGGGCAAGATTGTCCTGCCCGTCGCTTCCCCGTGTCGAGATCCAGCCAATGGGGCGCGGGGTCACGATGGCGTTGAACGGGTTGTGGGGCAGGCCGTGGCCGTCTTCGGGGCGGTAGAACATCTGGAGAAAGGTCCCTGTTTGCCGATTGTTACCCTGCGTGATAGGCGGTTTCGCAGCGGAATGCACGGGGGTGTGCCGCGCGTCAACAAAGAGCGGTGTCATGTTCACCCTGAGCCCGGAAACCAAAGACGATTGGTGGGAGGTCGAAGCCCTCTATGACCTGTGTTTTGCACCGGGGCGCGAGGCGTTGTCGTCGTATCGGTTGCGGGATGGCGTGCCGCCAGTGGCCAGCCTGTCGCGCGTGGCGCGGGACGATCAGGGTATCCTTGGTGGGGCGATCCGGTTCTGGCCGGTAAGGATTTCAGAACACAGGGTTTTGCTGCTTGGCCCGGTGGCTGTTCACCCGACCGCACAGGGCGAAGGTCTGGGGGGAGCGTTGATCCGGGACAGTCTGGATCAGGCGCACCGCGACGGCTGGTCGCGGGTGCTTCTGGTGGGGGATGCGCCCTATTATCGGCGGTTCGGATTTGCCCGGCTGGACGGGGTCGAGATGCCGCCGCCGACCAACCCGGACCGGGTGTTGGGACTTGAGCTTGAGCCGGGTGCGTGGGACGGCGTGACGGGGCATGTGGAGCGGGACGCTTGAACCGGACGGAAAAACCCCCAATTGTAGTCTATGACCGGAACCGATCTTGTCCCGCTGGACACCCAGACCGCCATCGCCTCGCTTGCCCGTCGCCACAAGGCCGCCGGAGGGGTGGGGCTGCAAGTGCTCAACATGATCGGTGGGCGGGCCGAGAACCTTCTTGAACGGCTGCCCGATCCTGTGAAGCAGGGACTAGAGGGCGCGACCGAACGTGCGCTGCGGGTGGCGTTGAACGCTGCGAAACAGTCGCGCGGAGTGGTGCCGGACCAGAAGGGCTGGCTCAACACCGCGATGACGACCGCGATGGGGGCTTTTGGCGGGGCAGGTGGGTTGCCCACGGCCTTGGCGGAATTGCCGGTGACGACGACCGTGCTGTTGCGCGCGATTCAGGGGATCGCGGCAGAGTACGAATTTGATCCGAACGATCCGGAGATTCTGGCCGATTGCCTGACTGTCTTTGCCAGCGCCGGACCCTTGGCGGATGACGACGGGGCCAACATGGCCTTCCTGTCGACGCGCGTGACCCTGAACGGCGCGGCGGTGCATGGCATCCTGAAATCGGTGGCCCCACGGCTGGCGACCGTGCTGGGCCAGAAACTCGCGGCGCAGACGGTGCCCATTTTGGGGGCTGCTGTGGGGGCGGCGACGAATTACGCCTACACCAGCTATTACCAGGAAATGGCGCATGTGCATTTCGGGCTGCGACGGCTCGCGATCGACAGCGGCATGTCCGAGGCTTTGCTGGTCGCGGAATTGAAGCGGGCTGTGAAAACCGTCTGAATTTCTGGTAAATCGCCCGCCCGGTTCATCCAATCTTAACGTTAATGGGTCAAGTTAACCCTGTTCCCGGATGAATTCGGGGCAAGAGCGGACGGGGCGTCATGGGCCACTTTATGATCCGGCACCGGACCATTGCGCACCCGTCCGCCCGCAATCGCTCTGACAGCACGCAGGTTGGAGAAGCCGACCTGGACTGGCCAGAATGGCTGGGGCGTGCTGTCGGCTCTGATGCCCACACGGACGGATGTTGCGGTCGTCATGGATGATGTCAAAGCGAAGTAAAGCCGACCTACAGCGATTTTCGAAAGCACACCACGCGGTCCGATTCTTCGAAGCCCAACGCAAGGTGAAATGCATGGCTTGCCACATTTTCGAGATGCGCGTCTGACGCTAATTCCGTGACGCCCTGTTCAAGCGCCCATGATTGGACCGACCTGAGCAATAGCCTGCCGATGCCGGAGCCCTGATCTACGGGACGTACAAAGATACCCTCGAGAAAAGCAACGGGCGAAGTCTCGCATCCGTTGACGTGATCGCGTCGTAAAGCTGCCTCAGCGAATGCACGGATGCCAACACCATCGACGACGTCCAGGAAAACGACACATTCATCCGGAGACTTGGCGAGCATCGCCGCAGCTTCGTCCCTATGTTGGTCGAGTGGGGTGTCGCCCCAGAGCTGGGCACGTAGCTCGACCCACCTTTCGACATCCGAATGAGTAGCGATCCGTATTGGCATTTCTGGACATTGGCCAGTTCAAGCAATGGTTGCAACACTCATGGAAGAGGAAGCGATGGCGGTTGAAGTGAACGGCTGCGTTCCTGCCCTCCGCTCCAACCCGATCAAAGGGTCAGTTCAACCCCCGCAGGTACTCCATCACCGCGGGCCGCACACTCTGATCGCCCGCATTCCGGGCGTCGTGGATCACCTTGCGCACATCATCCAGGTTGCAGCGGCGCAGCAGGTGTTTGACCGGGCCGACCGAAGCCGGGCGCATCGACAGGGAGCGCAGGCCGATGGCGGCGAGGCACAGCGCCTCGACCGGGCGGCCGGCGTCTTCGCCGCAGAAGGACAGGGGGGTGCCCGTGGTGGCGCAGCGGTTCACGATGTCTTCGAGAAAGCTCAGGAAGCTGACGTTCAGCGTGTCATAGCGGCGACGCACGCGTTCGTTTTCGCGGTCGGCAGCAAAGAAGAACTGCTTGAGGTCATTGCCGCCGATCGACAGGAATTCGACCTCTTCGTAGAACTTGTTGCAGGCAAAGGCGAGTGACGGGGTTTCCAGCATCGCGCCGATTTCGAGGGTTTCGGGCAGGGTGTGGCCCAGCTTTTTCTCGCGCGCCACGGCCTTGTCCACTTCGGCGCGGGCGGCGGTGTATTCCTCGTACTGGGCGACGAAGGGGAACATGATCGACAATGGGCGACCGTTTGCGGCGCGCAAGAGCGCTTGCAGCTGCATCCGCATCACTCCGGGTTTGTCGAGACCCACGCGGATCGCGCGCCAGCCCAGTGCAGGGTTCGGTTCGTCCTGCGCCTTCATGTAGGGCAGCACCTTGTCCGAACCGATATCGAGCGTGCGGAAGACCACCCGCTTGCCTTTTGCCGCGTCCAGCACGCGGGCATAAAGTGCGGCCAGTTCATTGCGCTTGGGCATCTGGCTGCGGACGAGGAATTGCAGTTCGGTGCGGAACAGGCCCACACCTTCGGCCCCGGAGTTTTCGAGCGAAGGCAGATCGGCCATCAGCCCCGCGTTCATGTCAAGGCGGATGGTCTTGCCGCAGAGCGTGTCTGCCGGTGTGTCGCGGATCGAGGCGTAGCGCTCCTGCGCCTTGGCCTGCATCGCCATCTTGTCGCGGAAGGCGGACACGACGGTGTCATCGGGGCGCAGGTGGACGATGCCCTGATCGCCGTCCACCATCACATGATCGCCGTTCAACGCTTCGTTCTGGATACGCTTGGCGTTGATCACCAGCGGAATGGCCAGGGCGCGGGCGACAATCGCGGCGTGGCTGCCAACCGAGCCTTCCTCGAGGACGATGCCGCGCAATTGGCGACCGTATTCCAGCAATTCGCCAGGGCCGATGTTGCGGGCGACCAGGATCGGGTTATCGGGCAGTTCCGCGCCAGTTTGCGTGCCCTGACCTGTCAGGATGCGCAGCAGGCGGTTGGACAGGTCGTCAAGATCCTGCAGGCGTTCGCGCAGGTAGGCATCGGTGGCTTGCAACATCCGGGCGCGCACGTCGGATTGTTCCTTTTCCACCGCTGCTTCGGCGCTCAGGCCCCTGTCGATGTTTTCCTCCATCCGGCGCAGCCAGCCCTTGGAGTTGGCGAACATGCGATAGGCTTCGAGAACCTGCACCTGTTCAGTGTCGCCGGATGCGACTGCGAGCAATTGATCAACGCTGACACGCAGATTTTCCACCGCATCGGTCAGGCGGCGGCGTTCGGTGTCGGGATCGTCGCCGACCAGATTCGTGACAACGACGCGCGGTTCGTGCAACCAGACATGGCCTTCGGCGGTGCCTTCCTGACCGGTGATCGCGCGGATCAGGACGGGCTGGGTGTGGCGCGCGCGCAGGGCCGCGCCTTCACCGACAAACGCGCCAAGTTCGGTCATTTCGGCCAGCACCATGGCAACCACTTCGAGCGCGTACACCTCGTCCGCGCTGAATTCGCGGGCCGTTTTGGACTGCACCACCAACACGCCCAGCTTTTCGCCAAGCCGCTGGATCGGGACGCCGAGGAAGCTGGAATAAATCTCTTCCCCGGTTTCCGGCATGTAGCGGAAGCCCTTGGAAGACGGGGCGTCGGCGGTGTTGATGATCTTGCCCATGCGCGCCACGCGACCGACCAGACCTTCGCCAAGTTTCATGCGGGTCTGGTGGACGGATTCGGACTTCAGCCCCTGAGTCGCGCACAGTTCGAGCGTTTCGTCGTCACGGAACAGGTAGATCGAGCACACTTCGGTGCCCATCGAGTCGGCGGTCAGATGGGTGATCTGATCCAGCCGTTCCTGCCCCTCGGCCTGATTGGCCATCGTGTCGCGCAGCCGTCCAAGCAGCTTGCGGCTCTCGCTTTCCGCGCGCTCAACCATCTTCTGCCCCTCACGTCCCGCCTTTTGTGACGAGAGTCGTCACATGGTCAGGCGGTTTTTTCCAACTCAAACGCATCATGCAGTGCCTGAACGGCAAGTTCCATGTATTTCCGGTCGATCAGGACGGAAATTTTTATCTCGGAAGTTGTGATGACCTTGATGTTGATCCCCTCTTTGGAGAGTACCTGGAACATCTTGGCCGCAACGCCCGTGTGGCTGCGCATGCCGATTCCGACCACGGACACCTTGGCAACGGCGGTGTCAGCCACGATGTCGTGGAAGTTGATGTCACCCCGCGCTTTTGCGTCGACCATCGCCTTTTCGGCGCGCTGCACCTGATTGGTCGGGCAGGAGAAGGTCATGTCGGTGCGGCCTTCCTCAGAGATGTTCTGCACGATCATGTCGACGTTTACGCCCGCTTCGGAGAGTGGCGTGAAGATTGCCGCGGCGATGCCGGGGCGGTCGGCGACCGACACCAGCGTCATCTTGGCCTCGTCGCGGGAATAGGCGACGCCTGCTACAACATTGCTTTCCATGATGTCCTCCTCGTCGCAGACCAATGTCCCTGCGTCGTCAGATTGTTCCTCGAAACTGCTGAGTACACGCAGTTTCACCTTGTAGCGCATCGCCAGTTCGACCGAGCGTGTTTGCAGCACCTTTGCACCCAGCGAGGCCAGTTCCAGCATTTCCTCGAACGCGATGCGGTCCAGCTTGCGGGCCTTGTCGCAGATGCGTGGGTCGGTGGTGTAGACGCCGTCCACATCCGTATAGATGTCGCAGCGTTCCGCGCCAAATGCAGCGGCAAAGGCGACGGCAGTGGTGTCTGACCCGCCCCGGCCCAGCGTGGTGATGCGGCCTTCGGGGCTGATCCCTTGAAAGCCTGCAACAACAGCAACTTTCATGCCTTCGCTGAACTTCTGCATGATGTTTGCGGGTGGGATGTCTTCGATCCGGGCCGAGGAATGGGCAGAGGTGGTTTTCACCGGCACCTGCCAGCCCTGCCAGCTGCGCGCGGGGACGTCCATTTCCTGCAATGTCAGGGCCATGAGACCCGCAGTGACGTTTTCACCTGAAGCGACAACGGCGTCGTATTCGCGCGCATCGAACAGCGGCGAGGTTTCCTCGACATAGCCGACCAGCTTGTTGGTCTCGCCCGACATGGCGGACACTATGACGATCACGTCATAGCCTTTGGCCACTTCGACGCCGACGCGTTTCGCCGCGCGCTTGATCCGGTCAAGCGTGGCAACGGAGGTTCCGCCGAATTTCATCACGAGAATGGGCATGAGGGCCTCCCCGGTTCAGACTCAGCGGTCCTTTACGTCGGGTGGCGGGGCCGCGCAAGAGCGGCGCGTGTTGCGGTGGGATTACCGGTCGCGATAGTCAACCGCTTTCAGAGTGCCCGCGTTGAGATGTGTTTCTTTTCCGGGGACCACATCGGTGTTCTGTGCCGTGACCGCCTGCCAGCCGTCGGATGTGCGATGCAGGACAAAGACCAGGATGGTCACGCGGTCGCCCGCCGGGGCTCCATCCGGGGCGAGCTGGCCCGAGAGGTGAAAGCGACAATGCACCACGGCATGATCCGGGCCAAGTTGGCGGGTGGTGATGACACCGGGTTTCAGCGTGGTCTGTGCGAAGAACGACTTCAGCGCGTAGTCATGTGCTTGGGCAATGTCGGCGCGGTTGCGCCACCAGAGCCCGGTGACATTCACGAAATCCGCATCCTTGGCAAACAGCGCTCCGATGCGTTGACCATCGCGGCTGTGCCATGCGTCAGCAAAGGCGCGGGGAAAGTCGGCAGGGGTGAGAACCGTCAAAACGGCATCGCGTCGCCGTTCCACATCTCGAAACAGCCGCTGGTGTCCATCGACAAGGCGTCGAACCGGGCAAGCAATCCGGTGGCTGAATCCTGTGTGTTGATCGACGCGGCGCTGCCGCCCATGTCTGTCTGCACCCAGCCGGGATGGTATATGCCGACCGCGACGTTCCTGTCGGCCAAGGCCACCGCAAGGTTGCGCCCGAGGTTGAGCGCGGCGGCTTTGGACGCGCGGTAGATGGGGGAATTGCCGCCAGCGCGTTCGCTCGACCCCATCTGTGATGAGATGATCGCGATTTTCGGGGCGGCGGATGTCGCAAGGTTGGCCTGAAACGCCATCGCCGTGAGGTAGACGCCCGTGACGTTGGTGGCGAAGGTGTCGGCCCAAAGCGTCGTGTCGGTCAGGGAGTCCACCTCTAGCCCCTTGTCCAGATAGACGCCCGCATTGCACACGACCAGATCCAACGGCGTTCCCGACAGACGGTCCGCAAGCGCCATGAAACTGGCCGGGTCGCGCACGTCCAGCGGCAACAGCGTGTCGTCGTCACTGGCGCGGGTGGTGCCATAGGTGGTGTGGCCCTGAGCCTTGGCGGTGCGCAGCAGTTCCGCACCGATGCCACGGTTTGCGCCGGTGATCAGAATGTTCATCAATTGGACTTTCGCGTTGGGGTGAAGGGCAGGGGCGCAATGGGCACGCCGTCCTCGATCAGTTTCTTGGCCTCGTCCCCGCGCGTTTCGCCCCAGATCGGGCGTTGTGGTGCGTCGCCAGAGTGGATCGCGCGCGCCTCGGTGGCGAAATCCTTGCCGACATAATCCGAGTTTTTCTCCACATATTTGCGCAAGTCACTCAACGCCTGTTCCGCCGGGTTTGCCGGTTCGCTCAGCTTGGGTTTGGCCGGGGGTGTCTGCGGCGCGTCCGCCGTGCTGACGCGGGGAGCCATCATTGCCTTGCTCACATCGTCAGATCCGCAGATCGAGCATGTCACCATGCCCGCGACGTGCAGCTTGTCAAAGGCCGACCCGGACTGGAACCAGCTGTCAAACCGGTGATCATTGGCGCATTTGAGAGTGTACTGGATCATTGCGTTGGCTGCCTCGGGTCCTCTGTCACTGTTTTTATCGACCTTCAGTTGAAAATAAGCGTCTGCGCGCGGACATCAAGCGTCAAGCGCCGCCAGCACGTCCTGCATCACACCTTCGATGTCGGTCTCCTGATGCAAGGCGCTTTGGGCGGCTGCACCCAAACGGGTCTGTTTTTCCGGTGAGTCCCGGTCGATCAGGGCTTGTGCCAGTTCGTCTGAATTGGTCACGCGGATCGCCGCGTTTGCATCGCTCAGCCGCTGATAGGCGGCGCGAAAGTTGTTGGTGTCGGGGCCGTGCAGAATGGCGGATCCGAAAGCGGCGGGTTCATAAGGCGTGTGACCGCCCCGGTCGGTGAGCGATCCCGCCACGAAGGTGACTCCGGCCAAGGTATACCACAGGTGCATCTCTGCAAATGTATCGGCCAGATAGACCTGAGCGCCCGCCGGGTCGTCACCGGTGCTGCGGCGGGCAAAGGTCAGGCCTGCCGAAGTGATCAAAGACGCCACGGCATCAGCCCGTTTGGGATGGCGCGGGGCAAGGATGAGTCTGAGCGTTGGACGTTTGGCCAAGGCGGATTTGTGCGCGGCAAGGATCAGGCCTTCTTCACCGTCATGGGTCGAGGCGGCGAGCCAGGTGTCGTGTCGCGCAAAGGCTCTGGTCAGGTCGGCGTTGGGAGTGTCCGTCGGCGGCGTGTAAAGCGCCTTGAGATCAAACACCGGGCCTTTGGCGTCCGGGTCGAGACCGAGTCGTGTGAATCGCCTGGCAGACCCTTCATCCTGTGCGGACAGGTACAACACACGCGACAGCACCTGCCGCGCAAGACGGGGAAACCGCGCCCAGCCTTTGGCCGAACGCTCTGTCAGGCGTGCGCCAAGAACAAGAACCGGTCCCGGCGTGTTCAGGATGCGCAACGGCCAGAGATCGGATTCAAGCGTGATATGCGCCCGGATGCGGTGTGTCTTGATCACGCGTCGTGTCGGACCGGGCAGATCGACGGGGGCCAATGTCACCTCGGTGTTGCGCAGGCTCCATCCCTGCGCAAGCTGTAACGCGCTGTCGGTGTTGACGGTGATCAACAGGTGGTGTCCGCCAGTGATGAGACGGTCAATGACCGGCCGCGCCGAGGTCAGTTCTCCGTTGGAGGCGGCATGCAGCCAGGTCCGATCAACGTCTCCTTTCGACGGCATCCGTCCCAGACGCGCCCGGACCGCCGTCCAATCGCGACGCACCAGCCGGGAGATGAGTTCCCCGGCAGCCAGCAGCGTCATCAGAAAGAGGTATGGAAACACAGTGGGTCCAGTCAGATCGGCGAAGCCAGACTAGGCTGGGGCGCGTTTTTTCGAGTGTGTATCACTGTCCAGTGTCAGCGTCAGGGCGTCCTGGATGTGCCGTTCGAGTTTTTTGAGCAAGACATGGTTGTCAAACCGCTCTTCCGCAACGCTCCGCGCGCGCAGGGACATCTTTGCGAGGTCCGGGACAGCGATTGCGGCCGAGATCGCCTTGGCAAAACCGGCTTCATCGGTTTCGTTCACCAGAAACCCCGTTTCGCCTTCGTCGATCGCCTCGGGGATACCGGCGTGACGGGTGGACACGGTGATACAGCCGCAGGCCATTGCTTCCTGTATCGCGGTTGGCAAACCTTCTGTGTTTCCGTCACGCGCGGTGATCGAGTGTTGCAGAAAGAACTGGGTGCTCATCAGGCGGTCACGGACCGTGTGATGCGGCTGAGCGCCATGAAAGCGGATTTTTTTCGCGATACCAAGATCTTCGGCCAGATTGCGCGTGGGTTCAAGCAATGGCCCATCGCCGATGAAATCCAGCCGTGCCTCCGGCAAATCCCTTGTGGCTTCGCCAAAAGCGCGCAGCGTGGTCAGGGGGGCTTTTTTCTCGACAAACCGTCCAACCGCCAGAAAACTGAGTGGCACCTTGGCCTGCGGTGCAAAGCGACGGATATCGACACCCGAGGGAATGACGGTGCTGTCGGGATGCGAGATGCCGTGTTTGCCAAGGTTATCCAGCAGAAACTGGGAAACCGAAAACACACCCGCCAGACGCGGCATCATCTTGCGGTAGGCAGACCGCATCCGTTCGGTTCTGATCGCCTTGGATGCATCCGTGCCGCGGAAATAGGTAAAGATCGGGATCTCCAGATCATTTGCCAGCGGAGCAAGCGCGAGGGCCTGCGTTCCGAATTCGGCCAGGATCACGTCAACCCGTTCATCCCGCAGGAACCGGACAAGCGCGTCTTTCGCCTCTCCAAATGGCAGCCGGGACGTTCCATGCTCTACCCGATTGCGCAATAGCCACCACGGCGCCACAAGGATATCGCGTCCCGAAAGGCCGTCCCGCCGCACGAAATAGGGCTTGCCGTACGGGTTGTCTTCGCGAAACCGGCCACAGACCACAACTGTATCGCCACCGAACAGGTGTTCGATGTGGCGGTTGATGAATGTCTCGCCGCCAAGGTGATATTCGCCTGTCGCGATGGCTACGCGCATGTAACATTGCCCGATGGAAAAGCAGGTTTCTAGGTATCAGCGCAATGCCGCTCCAGCAAGGTAGGACATGGCGGATGGTACAAAACCAACAAGTGCCTGCACCTGGACGCGATTTTTGGTTAGCCGAACGACAGGGCCGGTTTCTGAACCGCAACCAAGGTGCCGAAGATCGGTTTGCCCAGTTCATTGCGCAGCCGCGCATGTTTGATGGTCTTCGGTTTGGGAAATCCGGCTCCGGCCAGCGTTTTCGTCAGGTAATCGACGGTGTGCTTGTGTCGCCCGGACGGATACAGTTTGAAGCCGGTTTTGACTGCCGGATCGCCTTCATGCTCGACGGTGAGCAACAGCCATCCACCCGGAGTCAGGATTCTTCCGAAGTTGCCAAGCACCGTGTTCAGTGAACCGAAATAGACCAGAACATCGGCACAAATGATCACGTTGAACGTGCCCTCGGGATAGGTGGCGATCTCGGAGAGGTCGGTTCGCGCCAGAAAATCATACCCGCCCTTTTCACGCGAAATCTCGAGCATCTTGACCGACAGGTCGACCCCGAAAAGCTCTTTGGCGTAGGGGCGCAGGAAATCGGCACACAGGCCCGTACCACACCCGGCATCCAATATCCTGCGGGACGCGTTCTTGGGCAGTTGCAGTTCTTCCAGGGCGGTGAACACCATGCTGGGACCGTTATTGTCCAGCTTGCTGAGTTGTTTGTCGTAACTCTCGGCAAAACCGTCGAACAGTTCGACGGCCATCCCGTGCTGGTCCAGCTTTTTTGTGGTCATGCCTTGCGAGGCAAGGAAGAAATCAAGCTTGGCGCGCTGCGTGCTGGTCTTGCAGTGTTTACTCGACAATTCGAGACATGCGCGCGCTGGACCATCGCAATTGAGATGGTTGAAAATCGTCGCGAAATGCAGAGTGGCGTCGAATTTCCTATCGGTACGGTCGCAATAGTCGTTGGCAACCTGCATCGCCTCGTCCAGACGGCCGCGATAGACCAGGAACGCCGCGTAGCCCACAGCAACAGTCATGTTGTCGGGAACCTGCGCCAGGGCCTTTTGACAAAGCGTTTCTGCTTCATCGTAGTGACCCATATCGGCGAGCGCTTCGGCCGCGGGAAGCATGGCGCGCTCGGGGTCTTTGAGTTGGTCGATACGGCTCTTGATCTTGTCGTAGGTCGCGGAGAAAACGGAGTCCGCAATCTCTGTCCCGCCGATCTGCTTGATCAAGAGCGCCGCCTTTACCGCCGTGTTCAAAGGCAGATCGGGGATCTTCAGGATCTCTTCGCACAGCGCCCACGCGTCCTCGGACTCTCCCTTGTCGATCAGCGCGTTCACATCATGCAGTTTGCCTTCGACTCTTGACGTGGCTTCCGATGAAACCTCGAGAATGGTCTCAACTGCGTCCGGCGCAGATTGCTCGACTTGCGGTTTCGGCACGTTTCGATCCTTCGACATGGCGATCCATGTCAAGTGTGCTGCGGACCGCGTAACAAATCCAGAGGCAAATGAAAGAAACCTGCGCCCAGCAAGGTGACGCGGCAGATTCGGCTGTCGGGTGGGGATGGTGCTGTGAGAGAGGATTGAACTCTCGACCTCACCCTTACCAAGGGTGTGCTCTACCACTGAGCTACCACAGCGCCGGGGCGTCTTGTCGACGTGGCGGGTGATTAGACGCAAACGGAAATCGGTGCAAGCGCAATCTGGACCCTTTTTCGCCGCTGGGATAGGAAGTGGTCATGACGCAGAAAACCTCATCCGGGAAATCGACGGCGACCGCGCGGGAAGACAGGCTCAAGGCCGCGCTGAAGGCGAACATGGCCAAGCGCAAGGCGCAGGCAAAGGCGCGAGCCACCGGCGCGACGGATGAGGCCAAAGACAACAAAAACACGAATGAGGGCAGTTAAGACCGATGGACCAGATTATCGTGACCGGAAACGGCCCGCTCAGCGGCCAGATTCCCATTGCCGGGGCCAAGAACGCCTGCCTGACGCTGATGCCGGCGACACTCTTGAGCGAGGAGCCGCTGACGCTGACGAATGCGCCGCGCCTCAGCGACATCCGCACCATGACGACGCTGTTGCAGTCGCTGGGGGCCGAAGTGCAGGCCTTGCAGGACGGTCAGGTGCTTGCCATGTCGAGCCATGACCTGACCTCGACACGGGCGGATTACGACATCGTGCGCAAGATGCGGGCGTCGATCCTTGTGCTGGGTCCGCTGCTGGCGCGGTTCGGACATGCGGAAGTGTCGCTGCCCGGTGGGTGCGCGATTGGCGCACGGCCCGTGGATCTGCATCTCAAGGCGTTCGAGGCGATGGGGGCCGAACTGGACCTGCGCGATGGCTATGTGCATGCCAAGGCGCCTGCGGGCGGGTTGAAGGGGGGACTCGTCGATTTCCCCTTCGCGTCGGTGGGCGCGACGGAGAACGCGCTGATGGCGGCGACGTTGGCCAAGGGCACGACCGTATTGAAGAACGCCGCCCGCGAGCCCGAGATCGTGGACCTTGCCCGCTGCCTGCGCAAGATGGGCGCGCAGATCGACGGAGAAGGCACGTCCGAGATCACCATTCAGGGCGTGGATCGTCTGGGGGGCGCGACGCATCGGGTGGTGACGGACCGGATCGAATTGGGCACTTACATGCTGGCCCCCGCCATCTGTGGCGGTGAGGTGGAATGCCTTGGCGGCAAGATCGAATTGCTGGCGGCGTTCTGTGAAAAGCTGGACGCAGCCGGGATTTCCGTTGAGGAAACGCCGAACGGGCTCAAGGTGGCGCGCAAGAACGGGCGGGTGTCGGCAGTGGATGTGACGACCGAACCGTTTCCGGGCTTTCCGACCGATTTGCAGGCGCAGATGATGGCTTTGCTCTGCACCGCCGAGGGCACCAGCGTGCTTGAGGAAAAGATTTTCGAGAACCGCTTCATGCATGCGCCCGAACTGATCCGGATGGGGGCCAATATCGAGGTTCACGGAGGCACGGCGACGGTCAAAGGCGTCGAGCATCTGAAGGGTGCCCCGGTGATGGCGACCGATCTGCGCGCGTCGGTGTCGCTGATCCTTGCCGGTCTGGCGGCCGAGGGTGAAACGATTGTCAGCCGCGTCTATCATCTTGATCGGGGCTATGAACATGTGGTGCGCAAACTGTCGAGCGTGGGCGCAAAGATCGAAAGGGTATCGGGACAGTGACGCAGGACGCCACATTCGAAGACGGCACGGCCAAGCCCTTGCGGCTGGTGGCGATGGACATTGAAGACCTGCAAGTGCTGTCGGCGCTGTGTCAGGACTCGGTGTTTCCAGCGACCGAAATGCAATGGCACCGCGGCAAGCAGCGCTTTGGCATTCTGCTCAATCGGTTCCGCTGGGAGGAAATTCCCAAGGCGGACCGGGGCAAGCGCACACCCGAGAGGGTGCAATGCGTGCTGGCGGTCGAGAACGTGCAGCGCGTCGCCAGTCAGGGTGTGACGCAAGGCGATGTCGATACGATCCTGTCGCTGATGTCGGTCACTTTCGACCCGGACGAGTCGGGCGGTGGCGCGGTATTGCTGACGCTCGCCGGGGACGGTGCGATCCGTCTTTCAGTGTCCGAGCTTGAAGTGGCCCTGCGCGAAGTGACGCGGCCCTACGCGGCAGTGTCCGGCAAGGTGCCGGATCACAAGGAATGACGATCCGGCGACTGACGCCGAAAGACTTGTCTGCGTTCCGGGCTTTGTGGGCCGATGGGCTGATGCGGGTGCCCACCGCGTTTCTGTTCAGCGCCGAAGAAGTCCGCGCGATCCCGAACCGGGACGTGGAGCGCGGGCTTTCGGTCAACCTGACGCTTGGGGTCTTTGATGATGCCCAGCGGCTGGTGGGATTCGTCTCTGCCCGCCGTGGTCAGCCCAATCGTATGCGGCACATGGCCGATATTGGACCGCTTTATGTGCGCGCCGATGCGCAGGGGCAGGGGTTCGGCCGCGCCTTGATGGAGGCGCTGTTGCAGCAACTGACGGACGCGGGTGTGCAACAGGCGGAACTGGTGGTCGATGTGGAAAACACCGGCGCGCAAAGGCTGTACCACGCGCTGGGCTTTCACGTCTTCGGAACGCGCCCCCGGTCGGTGCTGATCGACGGCCTGGGGCGGGATGATTTCCTGATGATCAAGGCGCTGGATGACACCGACCTGACGCGCGGCGCTTGAGGGTTCGGGCATCGCGGTCTAAGTACCCGGCAACTGCTGATCCGGAGGGCGCAATGCCACAATTTCTGTCCACGCTTGATGCCGATTTCGACACGCGCTTTACCGCTTTGCTGGGGGCCAAGCGCGAGGACAGCCCGGATGTGGATGACGTGGTGGCTGGCATCATCGCGGATGTTCGGGCGCGCGGCGATGTGGCGGTGCTGGAGTTGACGGCAAAATTTGACCGGCTTGAACTGACCGCGACGCAGCTGCGCGTGTCCGAGGCCGAGATCGACGCCGAGATCGCCAAGGTGCCCGAGGCCGAACGCATCGCGTTGGAAACTGCGGCGGAGCGTATCCGTGCCTATCACGCAAGGCAATTGCCGCAGGACGAGATGTGGACCGACGCACAGGGCGCGACGCTTGGCTGGCGCTGGACGCCTGTGTCGGCGGCGGGGCTGTATGTGCCCGGCGGGCTGGCCAGCTATCCGTCCTCGGTCCTGATGAACGCGGTTCCGGCCAAGGTGGCGGGAGTCGGGCGTTTGGCGGTTACCGTGCCGACGCCGGACGGCGTCATCAACCCGCTGGTGATGATGGCCTGCCGGATCGCCGGGGTCGACGAGGTGTACCGGATCGGCGGCGCGCAGGCGATCGCGGCGCTGGCTTATGGCACCGACACCATTGCGCCGGTGGACAAGATCACCGGGCCGGGCAACGCCTTTGTGGCGGCGGCGAAACGGCGTGTGTTCGGCAAGGTTGGCATCGACATGATCGCGGGGCCGTCGGAGATCCTGGTGATTGCCGATGGCGAGAATGACCCGGACTGGATCGCTTTGGACCTGATGTCTCAGGCAGAACATGACGAATCCGCGCAATCGTTGCTGATCACGACCGATGCTGCGTTTGGGCAGGCGGTGGCGAATGCTGTGGAGAAACGGCTTGAAACACTCGAACGCCGCGCGATTGCCGGGGCAAGCTGGCGCGATTTCGGCGCGGTGATCACCGTGCGTGATCTGGACGAGGCGGTGACACTGTGTGACCGCATCGCGCCCGAACACCTCGAGCTGTGCGTGGCGGACCCCGACGCGCTGTCGGCACGCATCACCCATGCGGGCGCGATCTTCTTGGGCCAATGGACGCCCGAGGCCATCGGTGACTATGTCGGCGGTCCGAACCATGTTCTGCCCACGGCGCGCTCTGCGCGGTTCTCGTCCGGGCTGTCGGTGCTGGATTTCGTCAAGCGCACGACGCTGGCCCGCATGTCGCCCGAGGCATTGCGCGCGATTGGTCCTGCGGCGGAAACGCTGGCGCGGTCTGAATCGCTCGAGGCACACGGCCTGTCCGTCACGGCACGTCTGCGCAAGCTCAACGGCTGACCTTTCGCGCGGCATCCAGATGCGCTAGCGATTGGCTGACTTATCAAGAGGTGCGCAATGATCCCGGTTCAGGGTTTTGAAGGCCATCAGGTGGCCGTGTTGGGATTGGGCCGGTCCGGCCTGTCGGCGGCGCGTGCGCTGCGCGAGGGCGGTGCAACGGCGGTCTGCTGGGATGACAACCCCAATGCCCGCGAGGCAGCAGAGGCCGAAGGGTTCGAGACCCGCGACCTGTCGCGCGACAATGCGTTCGATGCGATTGCCAGCCTGATCGTCAGCCCCGGCATCCCGCATCTATATCCTGCGCCCAATCCGGTGATTGCCAAGGCATGGCGCGCCGGTGTGCCGGTAGACAATGACATCGGCCTGTTCTTCCGGTCGCTGGCAACGGGCGAATGGGACGAGTTCGACACCGCGCCGCGCGTCATTGCCGTGACCGGATCGAATGGCAAATCCACCACCTCGGCGCTGATCCATCACATCCTCGAAACCGTGGGGCGCAACAGCCAGCTTGCCGGCAATATCGGGCGCGGGGTGCTGGACATCGACCCACCGGGGGATGGCGACGTGGTGGTGCTGGAACTGTCCAGCTACCAGACCGATCTTGCCCGCGCGTTGACGCCGGATGTGGCGGTGTTCACCAACCTGTCGCCGGATCACCTTGACCGGCATGCCGGGCTGGGGGGCTATTTCGCGGCCAAACGCAGGCTTTTTGCCGAAGGTGGCCCGGATCGCGCGATCATTGGCGTGGATGAAAACGAAGGGCTGTATATCGCCAACCAACTGGCCGAGGGGCCGGGGGATGACCGGGTGATCCGGGTGTCATCGGGCCAGAAACTGACCGGCCCCGGTTGGCTGGTCTATGCGCGCAAGGGCTTTCTGACCGAATGGCGAAAAGGTAAACAGGTGGGGTCCATCGACCTGCGCGGCATCAAGGGACTGCCGGGCGAACACAATCACCAGAACGCCTGTGCCGCCTATGCGGCTGTGCGCACGTTGGGAATTGCGCCGCGCCAGATCGAGTCGGCCTTGGAGTCGTTCGGGGGACTGCCGCATCGCAGCCAGATCGTGGGGGAACAAAACGGCGTGACCTTCGTCAATGACAGCAAGGCGACAAATGTCGATTCTGCGCTCAAGGCGCTGCTGGCGTTCCGCAACATCCGCTGGATCTGTGGCGGTCTGCAAAAGGAAGGTGGCCTGGACGGGCTTGCACCGGGCCTCGAGCATGTCAGAAAGGCCTATGTCATCGGACGCGAGGCGGATGGGTTTGCCGTGCAACTGTCCGGGGTCGAAACCGAGGCCTGCCGAACGATGGAAGCCGCCGTGGCGCGTGCGGTTGCAGAGGCGGAACCGGGTGATGTGGTTCTGCTTGCACCGGCAGCGGCGAGCTTTGATCAATATGACAGCTTTGAAAAACGCGGCGAGGATTTTGTCGCTCGGGTGACTGCCGCGTTGACGGCGTAGACCCGCGGACTTTGCGCCCGCGGGTCCTGCTGATGGTCTACTTGAGCTTTTGCGCGACGTTGTCCGCAAAGGCGTTGATCATGGCCTGATATACCTCGGTGCTGGCAATGGTCATGCTTTCCAGATCAACCTCCGGAGAGGTCGCCGACATGGCCTGACCGGCGGTTATGGACAGTTCGTATTCCTCGTTGTTGAGAAGGCCGGGAACACGGATTTCCACCAGTCCGGACAGAGTCGAATCTTCAAGCGCGTAGGCGTTTTCGAATGCCGAAGCCAGCGCGACTTCATTGATGTCGACCACGACCTCTGCGCCGTCTTCGCCCAGTTGAGACGTGATGCGTTCGGCAATCGCCGTTTCAAGATCCGTGCCAAGCGACGTCCAGACCTGTGCCGCCTCGCTGTTCTCGATTGCGGGGAGGTCAACGGAGACATCAATCTCGCTGACGGTCTGCGCGGCGAAGGCACCGGTCGAAAAAACCGAAAGAGCGATGCCGGTTGCAAGGGTCTTAAACATGTCAATCTCCATGTGTTGCTGTGGGCTTTGAACCCGCGCCACATGAAAATCGTTCCCGACGTGGATTTTAGCTCCGGCGGGTTATTGCCGAGCATGCGCTTTGCGAAGTTCGTGCAGGACGCCGGATTTCACCGCTTCGGCATGGATCACACCAAGCTGGGCGGGGATCTTTTCAAGACCCAGAATGTAGGCGATCGCAAACCGGTGCATCCCGCCGCCATCGCGCAGCGGCGTGCCGTCACGGGCGATGTGGACAAGGATACCGCCCTGTTCGCGTCGGGTCCGGTTGACCGCGCCGTGCGGGCGCAGGGTGCCGGTGCGCCGTGCTTCGTCATAAATCCGGTCAAGCTGGTCGTAGCGTGCGATCAGATCCTCGCGGGTACGGCATCCGTCGATCCGGCCCTCTTCGTCGATCCGTTTGAGCATCCAGTCGAAAAGATTGGTGTTCTGCCACGGCACGCCCCGTTCGAAATGGTCACGGATGCTGTCCAGTTTGATCTGACTGCCGAAGGGTTTGCGTGACAGATCCCAATCCCCGCGCGCCACAAGCCCGGAATGGCGCCTGCGAAACAGCGGAGCACCGTTCGAGGGGGCGGCTATGTACCAGTCGGTCACGTCGCGTGGACGAATCCAGATCAACTCGTCGCTTTGCGGGGCATCAGCCCCGTACCGCACTCGGTTGACGACATCGCGCACCACCTTGCCCGGCAGCCCGGCCGCAAGTGCCTTTTTGACCTTTATCATAGCGATTTGTTGCGGAGTTGTGCCAGCGCGTGGCGGTTGATGGCTTCTGGATGTACGACGCCAAGCTGTGCGGGGATACATGTCAGACCCAATGCGCGGGCGATGCCCATGCGGTGGTTTCCGATAGCGCCGAAGATCGGTATGCCATGTCGGTCAAGGTGCACATACACCCCTCCGGGCAAGCGGGGTGTTCCAAAGCGGGCGACGGTCTCGTCGCGGAAACCATTTTTGCGGATATCCGAATAAAGCGCGTCGATCATTTGGTATCGCGCGATAATGTCGTCGAGGGTTCGGCAGCTGTCGAACTGGCCACGTTCGGCGATCACGTCCTGCATGCGTTCATAGACACCTGTGTCGGCCCAAGGCACTCCTTGCTGGAAATGCGCGAGGCAGGCCGCGACCTTCCAGGACTCGTCAAGCGGTTCGGTGTGCTGATCCCAGTCTCCCGCCAGAACCATGCCGGAGTGACGCCGCCTGAAATCCGGCGTCTGCGCGGGGTTGCGGGTGTAAACGCGGCTCAGGCATGAGGGGTCGATCCAGATCCGTTCCTGCGCGCGTGGGCAATCGACGCCACCCGAAAGGCGGTTCGCAATATCGCGCAACGGCCCTTGCAAAAGGGCAACAGCGAACGACGGGAATGAAAGAGTAAGGGGCACGATTCACATAATGTAAACGTCTTGTAAAATTTCAACCCCGTTCGAGGATTGCCCGGCCCGCTGCAACACCCGAACTCCACGCCCATTGGAAATTGTACCCCCCTAGCCAGCCGGTCACGTCCACCGCTTCGCCGATCATGTAAAGGCCGGGAACGTCGCGCGACATCATGGTTTTGCTGTCGATCCGGTCGGTTGCGATTCCACCCAGTGTGACCTCTGCCGTGCGGTAGCCTTCGCTGCCCGATGGCGTCAATGTCCAGTTGCGCAGGCGGTCCGTGATGTCGTCAATCCGTTTGTCCGAAAGATCGCCGACATTGCCACTCAGGGTCAGATCCCCTGCCAGAAATGCAACCAAACGCTCTGGCAGCACCTCTGCCAATGTTGTGGTCAGGTTCCGCTTGCCTTGGGTGGTGCGTGCGGTACGCAGGGTGCCTTGCAGATCGTGTTCGGGCAAAAGGTTCAGCGAAACGGAGTCGCCGTCTTTCCAGTAGCTGGAAATCTGCAAGATGGCCGGTCCGCTTAGCCCGCGATGGGTGAACAACATCGCCTCTTCGAATTCGGTTCCGTTGGCCGATGCCGTCACCGGCGTTGCCACACCTGACAGGGGGGCGAAGCGTTGGTCGGTAAAGGTCAACGGCACAAGGGCAGGCCGTGTTTCGGTCAGCACATGTCCAAACTGACGGGCTATGTCATAGGCAAGGCCCGTGGCGCCCATCTTGGGGATCGACTTGCCGCCCGTTGCCAGCACAAGATTGCGCGCCGTTATCCGGTGGCGTTTGCCCTCGCGGTCAAGGTCGGCGATGAAATGCGTTCCGTCATGGGTCAGCCCAACAAGCGAGGTTTGCAGCCAAAGCTGCGCCCCGGCACCTGTCAGTTCCGCGCGCAACATCTCGATGATCTGGGTTGCCTTGTCGTCGCAGAACAACTGTCCCAGCGTCTTTTCATGCCATGCGATCTTGTGACGGTCCACAAGGTCAAGAAAATCCCACTGGGTGTATCGGCTGAGTGCGGATTTGTGGAAATGCGGGTTCTGGCCCAGAAACCGCGCCGGATCGGTGTGCATGTTGGTGAAATTGCAGCGCCCTCCGCCCGAGATGCGGATTTTCTCGCCGGGTGACTTGGCGTGGTCGATCACAAGCGTGGACGGTCCGGCCTGTGCCGCGCACATCATGCCAGCCGCGCCAGCGCCAAGGATCAATGTGTCGACCTGCATGGCGGGCATCCATCACGGAACCGCTCGACGCGCAAGTGCCACACCGCGAATCATTGCACTGGATCGGTCGAATCATATCGGTTAGGATGGAGTCAAAGGCCCGGGAAAACACGGGCGATTGAGGCAGTAGTAGCGGTGAAACCATGACAGAGATGGTCTATGGCGCGGTTCCTTCGCGCGAAGGCGAACCTGTGTTGCCGAAGTGGTGGCGCACGGTCGACAAATGGTCCTTGTCCTGCATTCTGATCCTGTTTGGCATCGGAATCCTGTTGGGGCTGGCCGCGTCGCCTCCGTTGGCAGAGCGCAATGGCTTTGCGGCCTTCCACTATGTGCAGCGCCAGGCGGTGTTTGGCGGTCTTGCGCTGGGTGTGATGATCTTCGTGTCCATGCTGGGCCCGGTCGTGGTGCGCCGCCTTGCGGTGATCGGATTCATCGCAGCCTTTATCGCGCTGAGTATGCTGCCTTTTTTCGGGACGGATTTCGGCAAGGGCGCGGTGCGCTGGTATTCTTTGGGGTTTGCGTCGGTCCAGCCATCCGAGTTTCTGAAGCCCACATTTGTGATTGTCGCCGCATGGCTTCTTGCCTCCAGTCAAGAGCTTGGAGGCCCGCCAGGCAAGACACTGTCCTTTGCGATCACTGTCAGCATTGTCCTGATGCTCGCGCTTCAGCCCGACTTCGGTCAGGCCTGTCTGGTGCTGTTCGGCTGGGGCGTGATGTATTTCGTCGCCGGTGCGCCGATGCTGTTGTTGATGATCATGGCGGGGTTTGTCGTGTTGGCCGGAACGGTCGCCTACCAGAATTCGGAACACTTTGCGCGCCGCATTGACGGCTTTCTCAGCCCCGAAGTCGATCCCACAACGCAGTTGGGGTATGCCACCAATGCCATCCGTGAAGGCGGGTTTCTGGGCGTCGGTGTCGGCGAAGGGCAGGTGAAATGGTCGCTGCCGGATGCGCATACCGATTTCATCATTGCCGTGGCCGCCGAGGAATATGGCCTTGTGCTCGTCCTGATCATCATCGCGCTGTATGCGACCATCGTGGTCCGGTCGCTGCTGCGGCTGATGCGGGAACGTGATCCGTTTATCCGTCTTGCCGGCACCGGGCTGGCGTGCATGTTCGGCGTTCAGGCCATGATCAACATGGGGGTTGCCGTGCGCCTGTTACCCGCCAAAGGCATGACCTTGCCCTTCGTGAGCTATGGGGGATCGTCCCTGATCGCCGGTGGCATCGCCGTGGGCATGCTTCTGGCCTTCACGCGCACCCGTCCACAGGGGGAAATCGGCGATATCTTGCGGGGACGGTTGCGCTAGAGCCATCATCTGGGGCGTTTTGCGCCCGGTTTGTTGACAAACGGGCGTTGGACAGGTCTCTGTCCTTCAATCGTTGGGTGGGGCGACCATGAGCAAACCATATTTGATCATTGCAGCAGGCGGCACCGGTGGACATATGTTCCCGGCTCAGGCTCTGGCCGAGGTCATGCTGCGTCGTGGATGGCGGGTGAAGCTGTCCACCGATGCGCGGGGCGCGCGCTATACGGGTGGGTTTCCGCATTCGACCGAAATCGAACAGGTCGCCAGCGCGACCTTCGCGCGCGGTGGTATCTTCGCCAAGGCGATGGTGCCATTCCGCGTGGTTGGCGGTGTGGTGTCGATGGCGTGGCGGATGCTGCGCGACAGGCCGGACGTGGTGGTCGGCTTTGGCGGCTATCCGTCCATTCCGGCGCTGGGCGCGGCGTGGATCTTGCGGCGTCCGCGTATGATCCACGAACAGAACGGCGTTCTGGGCCGAGTGAACGGGATTTTTGCCAAGCGGGTGGATCGCGTGGCCTGCGGGACATGGCCGACAACCCTGCCGGACGGAGTCGATGCCGTTCATGTCGGCAATCCGGTCCGGCTGGCCGTGAAAGAACGGGCAGGCGCGGGGTATATCTCGCCGGGTGATTACCCGATGTCGATCCTTGTGATCGGGGGCAGCCAGGGCGCGCGCATTCTGTCCGATGTGGTGCCGCCCGCGATTGCGTCCCTGCCGTTGGAAACGTTGCAGCATCTCCGTGTGAGCCATCAGGCGCGAGACGAAGACGGCGACCGCGTGGCGGCGTATTATGCGGAACACGGTGTCGATGCCGATGTGCAGACCTTCTTCACCGACATCCCCAAGCGCATGACCGAAGCGCAGCTTGTCATCTCGCGCTCGGGCGCGTCGAGTGTCGCCGATATTTCGGTCATCGGCCGCCCGTCGATCCTGATCCCCTTTGCCGCCGCAACCGGGGATCACCAGACGGCAAATGCCCGTGGCCTTGTCGAGGCGGGGGCCGCGATCCGTATTCCCGAAAGCATGCTGACCGTGGACAGCCTTGCCGAACAGGTTGCGGCGGTTTTGCAAAACCCCGATGCGGCTTTGCAAATGTGCCTTGCCGCCGTGCGCGCCTCCAAACCGAACGCCGCCGAAGACCTTGCCGCGCTTGTGGAAACACTGGCCGGCCGCGAACACCAAGACCCGGAAGGACAGACAGAATGAACGCCGCCACCAAACTGCCCGTCGATATCGGCGCCATCCATTTCGTCGGCATCGGTGGCATCGGCATGTCCGGCATTGCCGAAGTGCTGGTGAACCTGGGATACACGGTGCAGGGGTCGGACCTGAAGGCGTCCAAGATCACCAACCGACTGGCCGATCTGGGCGCGCGCATCTTCGAAGGGCAAAGGGCCGAGAACCTTGACGGGGCCGAAGTGGTTGTTGTGTCCACGGCGATCAAGCCGGGCAATCCCGAACTGGACGAGGCGCGCAAACGTGGCCTGCCGGTGGTGCGCCGGGCCGATATGCTGGCCGAACTGATGCGCCTCAAGTCGAACATCGCCATTGCGGGCACCCATGGCAAGACGACGACCACCACGATGATGGCCGAACTGATGGTGGCCGGGGGCTTTGACCCGACCGTGATCAATGGCGGGATCATCCACGCCTATGGCTCGAATGCGCGGATGGGGCAGGGCGAATGGATGGTGGTCGAGGCGGACGAGAGCGACGGATCGTTCAACCGGCTGCCTGCGACCATAGGGGTCGTCACCAATATCGACCCCGAGCATATGGAGCATTGGGGCGATTTCGACCGGTTGCGGCAGGGGTTTCAGGACTTCGTGTCAAATATCCCGTTCTACGGCATTGCCGTCTGCTGCACCGATCATGAAGAGGTGCAACGGCTGGTGGGCAAGGTCACGGACCGGCGTGTCGTGACCTATGGCTTCAACGCGCAGGCGGATGTGCGGGCGGTGAACCTGACTTATGAAAAGGGCGTCGCGCATTTCGACATCGCGCTTCAGACCGAAGGCGACGTGATCGAGGGCTGCACCCTGCCGATGCCCGGTGATCACAACGTGTCGAACGCGCTGTCCGCTGTCGCAGTGGCGCGGCATCTGGGCATGAAGAAATCCGAGATCCGCGAGGCGCTGGCGGCCTTTGGCGGCGTCAACCGGCGCTTCACCAAGGTGGGCGAATGGAACGGTGTCACCATCATTGACGATTACGGCCACCACCCGGTCGAGATCGCCGCCGTTCTGCGCGCGGCGCGTCAGGCGTCGGAAGGCCGCGTGATCGCGGTACATCAACCGCACCGCTATACCCGGCTGTCGAACCTCTTTGACGATTTCTGCGCCTGTTTCAACGAAGCGGACGTGGTGGCGATTGCCGAGGTCTTTTCGGCCGGGGAAGACCCCATTGAAGGCGCATCGCGGGATGACCTGGTGGCCGGTCTGATCCGCCACGGCCACCGCCATGCCCGCGCGATCCTGAACGAGGACGATCTGGAACGGCTGGTGCGCGAACAGGCGCGTGAGGGGGACATGGTGGTGTGCCTTGGGGCGGGCACGATCTCGGCCTGGGCCAACGGGCTGCCGGAGCGGTTGGCTCAGAATTGATCGCCGATCCTCCCGTGGTGGGAATGATCGGCGACAATTTACCTTGCCGTTGGTTTTGGTGGCGTCGATGATGCAGGCATGATCAAAGCGTCTGAAATCACAGACAAAGATTCGCTACAAGCGTGGCTTGAGACTCGGCAGCGGGTGGACTCAATTGCTATCGCGCACCGCGCTGCAATGCGTGTATTTTCCATTTGGGGGGCTTCTTTGAAAGAAAGATGGCACATCAACTTCGACGCTTCGATGATGATTGCCTTTCGGTGTGCTCTCTCAACTGGCGCTTCGCAGAATGCAGGAGCACTTGGAAAGCATCTTTTAGAGCGGTCGATTAGTGAAGGCTTTGATTTGACTCGAGCTTCGTGGTCGGCTCACGAAAACGGTTCCGGGTGGTCACAATCCGACGACAACGCATTTCGAGCTGCAAGTCATGCAGTTTTGTCGACGGCGGCCGCTACAGGAGAAACAAATGTTATTAGTCTGCCGGAAAATAAATTTGGCACAGCTGAATTGAGCTCAATGGTCGTGCAGTACGCTGCCGATGCTGTATACTCCGTTTTGTCGAGTGAGCCCGAGATAGCACGAAAATCCCACGATGAAATTTGGCGGTTGGCAGCTTCAGATGCAATAAAGGTCGAAGTAGGATTAAATCCCGCTCTTAACAACCTTTGGGAAGGCCGAATGCCTAATTGGTGTGCCACCAAAGAGGCGAAGATGTTGTCGAATTGGGACACCGACCCCAAACCCCGTTGGGCGTTCTGGCGGCGTTGGTGGAACGGCGTCGTGACCGGTCGTCCGCTTGATCCGAAGTTGCAGTTGGCACTGGTCGAAGAGATAGACGACGAGACATGGCGCGACCCCGACAAAGTCGCTGCGCGGATTGTGGAGATTGAAGAAGAATTCCATAAGTCGGCGGATGTCGATCTTTACACGGCGACATTGTTTGATTTCACGTTTGACAAGATGGCTGGCGTCATGCGGGCTGTTCCTCTCCCGCAGGATTGGGAACATCTTGATGATCCCGACCGGCTCTCTGAATTCCTGAGGGACGCAAGTGAGCTTCGTGAAAAGCTTGACTTGATGTGCACCGCTTTGCGCGCCGAAGGACGGGCGATGCAAGGGGCTGGCATCGTCGCAACCTATGCAATCGCTGTTCTTGATGAACTCAAGCGCGCGGAAAACCTTGGCGAGTTGCGCGTTGGCATGTTGATGGAATACGGACGTATTCTTGAAAGCGCCGCAAACTCTGATGAGACCCATAAGGAGTTTGGTCTGCTTTCACCTGCTTTGAAAGCAAATGTGGAAAGCCTCCGCGCTCTTGTTCGAGATCACTTTGCCTACACGTTGGCCCGATCATCAGTTCTCAAGTCAATCCGTCTTGAAGACGACGCTGACCCTGTCAGGGTTTTGTCATTATTCCGCGACCTTGTTCTAGACGCAAAGGAAGCCCGCGCATCAAAGCTTGTGCCGATTTCAAGGGAAGATGCGGCGATTCTGTCGGATATTCTTGATAGCGTGGATAACAAGATCAGGGCTTTGGCGGTCTCAGATGACGCCGATAATCGATCAAGTCTAAAGAGGGACATGGATTTCCAGATGGCAAAGGTCGGGGCGACCTATGCAGTCTACCGAGATCGTGCGAAAGCCGTGTCAAAGGGTGCCGAGGGTGTCAGTGATGATGTCTTGAAATGGTCTAAGCGTGGCGAGGGCCTATGGGCTTTGGCGCGACGACTTTGGGACAGTTTGTCTGGGTAATTTTAGATCGCCCGAAAACAGGGGCGTTGCCGCTCGGCGAGCGGCATCATTCCAAGATACTTTTGAACCAGAATAGTTCGTACCGCGCTATTTCCTTGGCATCACCGTTTTGCGACCGTGATTTGGCCCGAAACTGCCCGTATCGGCGGGAGCGAACAACACGAAGGAACACGGGCGCGCATGCTTCTCTGGCTATCTATCGGTTGGGTATTTGCCTCGGCTCTGGTTGCGATGTTGCCGATGCGATGGCAATATGTGCCGGGTGTGGCGTTGTTGCTGGCGGCGCCGGTGTTGATTGGCCTGATTGCGCAGAGTGTCGGCCTCTGGGCGGCCTTTGCGGCGGTTCTGGCCTTTGGGTCGATGTTTCGCAACCCGTTGCGGTGTTTCTATAGGCGCCTGACAGGGCAAGTGGTGGAGCTTCCCCGATGATGAGTTATTCCCTCAGCGCGGCCTGTTGCTGGATCGTTCTTGCCGCGATCCTTGCCGCGATCCCGTCGCAGGACAACCACTGGCGGCGGGCCTATTTCCTGATGGCGCTGGGCGCACCGATCCTTGTCTGGGTATACATGGCGGACGGGCTTTACTGGGGGCTTGCCTTTACCCTTGCGGTCCTGAGCGTGTTTCGCTGGCCGCTGCGGCACCTTTTTGCGTGGGTCCTGCGGCAGGTGAGACGCCGCGCGGATTGAGGCTTTACGCGCCGGGACCCTTTGGGCAAAACGCGGGGCATGAACACACTTCCCGAAGTCAGGGGCACGCTAAGTCCCGATAAACCGCTTTCCGATCTGACCTGGCTGCGCGTCGGCGGGCCTGCGGACTGGTTGTTCCAGCCTGCCGATATTGAGGATTTGCAGGCCTTCTTGCGGGATTTGCCGCAGGATGTGCCGGTCTTTCCGATGGGCGTCGGTTCGAACCTGATCGTGCGTGATGGCGGATTGCGCGCCGTGGTGATCCGTCCTGGACGCGGGTTCAACGGGATTTCGGTTGAGGGTTCCCGCGTGACCGCCGGCGCGGCGGCGCTGGATGCGCATGTCGCGCGCAAGGCGGCGGATGCAGGTGTCGATCTGACCTTTTTGCGCACCATTCCGGGGGCTATTGGCGGCGCGGTCTGCATGAACGCCGGGTGTTACGGATCCTATGTCGCGGATCATCTGATCGCGGCGCAGGTCGTGCTACGGTCCGGCGACCTGGTGACACTGCCTGTGTCGGAGTTGCAGCTTGCCTATCGCTCAAGCGTGCTTCCCGAAGGCGCGGTGGTGATCGGGGCGGAGTTCGAGGGGGTGTCGGGCGATCCGGACGCCTTGCATGCGCGGATGACGGACCAACTGGCCAAGCGCGATGCGACGCAGCCCACCAAGGACCGCACGGCCGGCAGCACCTTCCGCAACCCGGCCGGGTTTTCGTCAACCGGAGCCGCCGATGATGTGCATGATCTCAAGGCCTGGAAGGTGATTGACGAGGCCGGTTTGCGCGGGGCGACGCGTGGCGGGGCGCAGATGTCTCCGAAACATCCGAACTTTCTGGTCAACACCGGCACGGCGACGGCGGCGGACCTTGAAGGATTGGGGGAAGAGGTGAGAAAAAAGGTTTTCTTGCACTCTGGAATAGAGTTACACTGGGAAATTAAGCGCATCGGCGAACCGATACGCTCTGACGAGGGATAAACCTTCGCAGTTCAGGCGGTGCGCCGGGCAGGTTGCACAAAATAACAAGGGGCGTGGCCCCGGCAGAAATGGGGGAAAACCCCCATGATTTGAGGCGATTTTGGGAATGTCGAGCAGGGCAAACCCGAAAGTGGCAGTATTGATGGGTGGCCCCTCGGCCGAACGCGAGGTGTCCCTGTCGACAGGGCGTGAATGCGCCGCCGCTTTGCGGGACGAAGGATATGAGGTGCACGAGGTCGATGCCGGCCGCGACCTTGCATCCGTTTTGGCGGCTCTTTCACCGGATGTGTGTTTCAACGCCCTGCATGGCCGCTGGGGTGAAGATGGCTGTGTGCAGGGACTGCTGGAGTGGATGGGCCTGCCCTATACACATTCCGGCGTTCTGGCCTCTGCCCTGGCGATGGACAAGGAGCGGACCAAGGATGTCTACAGGCGGCATGGCTTGCCGGTGGTCGACAGCGTTCTGGCTTCGCGGGATGTGGTGATGGCGTCACATGTCATGGCACCTCCCTATGTTGTGAAGCCGTATAATGAGGGGTCGTCGGTGGGCGTTTACCTTGTGAACGAAGACGCCAATGGCCCGCCGCACCTGTCCGATACCATGCCCGAGACCGTGATGGTCGAAGCGTTTGCGCCGGGGCGGGAATTGACGACAACGGTGATCGGAGATCGGGCGCTGTGCGTGACGGATATTCTGACCGACGGTTGGTACGATTACGATGCCAAGTACAAGCCCGGAGGTTCGCGCCATGTGTTGCCTGCGGACGTGCCGCAAGAGATTACAGCCCTGTGCCTTGAATATGCCGTCAGGGCGCATGACGCGCTGGGGTGCCGTGGTGTGTCGCGCACGGATTACCGCTGGGACGAGGCGCGTGGGCTGGACGGGTTGATCCTTCTCGAGACCAACACCCAGCCGGGCATGACCCCGACATCGCTGACGCCCGAACAGGCGGCGCACACGGGTATGAGCTTTGGCGCGCTGTGCCGCTGGATGGTGGAGGACGCGTCATGTCACAGATGACCGCGCGCCCCGATCCCGCACCGTCACGGCTCAAGTACCGGATGGAGCGGCTGATGCTGACGCCGCTGTTCCGGCTGCTCTTGCGGTTTGGTCTGCCCTGTCTGCTGACCTTTGGTGTGGCAAGCTGGTGGCTGTCGGCCGAAGACAATCGGATGATGATCACGGACACCTATGCCGAGATGCGCGCCAAGGTCGAAAGCCGTCCGGAGTTCATGGTCAATCTGATGGCGGTTGATGGGGCAAGCGATCTTGTCGCCGAGGGAATCCGAGAGATGCTGCCGCTGGATTTCCCGATCAGTTCCTTTGACCTTGATCTTGAGCAGATGCGCGAAACGGTTGTTTCGCTGGATCCGGTCAAATCGGCGCGGCTTTATGTGCGCCAGGGCAACGTGTTGCAGGTTGACGTGGTCGAACGCATTCCCGTTGTGCTGTGGCGCAATGACCGGGGCTTGCAGCTTTTGGACAATGAGGGCGTTCTGGTGGGCCCGGCGTTTGTGCGCTCCGACTGGCCCGACCTTCCGTTGATCGTCGGGGATGGGGCCAATACCCATGTGGTCGAGGCGCTTGACCTTGTGGCGGCCGCCGAGCCGTTGTCCGCGCGGTTGCGTGGGTTGGTGCGGATGGGCGAACGGCGCTGGGACGTCGTGCTGGATCGCGAGCAGCGCATCTTGTTGCCCGAAACCGAGGCCGTGCGCGCGCTTGAACGGGTGATCGCGATGGATCAGGCGGTCGACATGCTGGAGCGCGACCTTCTTGCGGTCGACCTTCGGCTGCCGAACCGACCGACACTTAGAATGACAGATGGGGCCGTGCGCGAATTGGTGCGCATTCGAGCCATCGAGGCAGGGGAACCAGTGGAATGATCGAGCTTTACGAGTCTCAACGGGCGATGCGCAACATGCGCCGGGCGGCGATGCAGCGAGGAGTGATTGCCATTCTCGACATCGGCAGCTCCAAGATCGCCTGTCTTGTGCTGCGGTTTGACGGAACGGACCGCGGTATCGAAAGTGACTCGATCGGATCGCTGGCCGGGCAGTCCGGGTTCCGGGTGATCGGCGCGGCCACAACGCGCTCACGCGGCGTACGGTTTGGTGAAATCGACTCGATGAGCGAAACCGAACGGGCGATCCGCACAGCGGTGCAGGCGGCGCAGAAGATGGCGCAGATCCGCGTAGATCACGTCATTGCCTGTTTTGGCGGGGCCGATCCGCGCAGCTATGGTTTGGCCGGCAAGGTCGAGGTGGCTGGCAATACGGTGGATGAACAGGACGTGGCGCGCGTTCTGTCGGCCTGTGATGTTCCCGATTTTGGTCACGGGCGCGAAGTGATGCACGCGCAGCCGGTGAACTTTGCACTCGACCATCGCTCGGGGTTGATTGATCCGCGCGGGCAGATCGGTCAGGAGCTGGCCACCGACATGCACATGCTGACGGTCGATGCGATGGCGGTGCAGAACCTTGCGCATTGCATGAAGCGCTGTGACCTCGAACTCGCAGGCATTGCCAGCTCGGCTTATGTGTCGGGCGTGTCCGCGTTGGTCGAGGACGAACAGGAACTGGGGGCCGCCTGCATCGACATGGGCGGTGGATCAACCGGGCTGTCGATCTTCATGAAGAAACACATGATCTACGCCGATGCGGTGCGCATGGGGGGTGATCATGTGACCAGCGACATTTCGATGGGATTGCAGGTTCCGATGGCTGTCGCTGAGCGGATCAAGACGTTTCACGGTGGCGTCGTTGCGACCGGGATGGACGACCGCGACATGATCGAGATCGGCGGTGATACCGGCGACTGGCACCATGACCGCCGCACGGTGAGCCGGGCTGAACTGATCGGCATCATGCGCCCGCGGGTCGAGGAAATCCTTGAAGAGGTGCGGGCGCGGCTTGATGTGGCGGGTTTCGAGCATTTGCCAAGCCAACAGATCGTGCTGACCGGCGGGGCCAGCCAAATCCCTGGTCTGGATGGTTTGGCGACCAAAATCCTGGGTCAACAGGTGCGTTTGGGGCGGCCCATGCGGGTGCATGGATTGCCACAGGCGGCAACCGGTCCGGGCTTTGCCAGCGCGGTTGGGCTCTGCCTGTTTGCCGCGCATCCGCAGGACGAATGGTGGGACTTTGAAATCCCCGTAGACCGCTATCCGGCGCGGTCCCTGAAGCGCGCGGTCAAATGGTTCCGCGACAATTGGTGATCCCTGGACATCGCATGACAAAGGACAGGGCGGGTCGGACAGATCAGCCCGCCCGGCGATGTGTTCAGGGCGTGATGTAGGTATACCCATGCATCTGCAGATGCGACAGCTCGGCCACGCCGCTGGGAACGATATCTTCTTCGAAAACGTCGAACAGATCGTTCTCATACGAAATATTGCGGCCCTGTAGGGTGTTGTTGCAGACGTGGATCGCCACGTTCTGACCCTTCAGTTCAAGAACCTGTCCTTGCAGCAATTGATTGCTCTTGGCAGAGGCGAGAAGGCCAAGGCCATTGCCATGCAGGACCAGCTTGATGTCCATGTTTTCGGCACCGACGGCGTTGATGTGGTTCTGCATGTTGCGCAAGGCACCGCGATAGGCGCGGTCCTCTTCGCCACCGTTGTAATTGATGTGATAGACGACTTTCTGTTTGCCGTAGCGCTCTTGTGCCTGCGCATCCGAAGTTGCGGCAAAGATGCCCAGAACAGCGATGGCGCATGCCAGCACCAGTGAGGTGAGATGTTTCATGTGGTCCTCCCGTTTCGTTGTCGGGGCGCGCGTGCGACCCTTGGACCAGCCTGCCACGGGATGGGCACAAGAACACCTCGGGTGAACCACGGGTTGGGTGGGAAACATACCGGGGAGAAGCCTAGGGTGGCCGGTTTCAGGTGGCCAGCGCCACAAGTTGAGTCGAGGAGCGGGCGTCGAATTTTCTGAGCAGGTTCGAGCGATGAAACTCGACCGTCTTGGGACTGATCTTGAGACGTTGGGCAATCTCCTTGGAGGAATACCCTTGGGTGATGTAGTCAAGGATTTGGCGTTCGCGCTTGGTCAGGCTGGGCTGGGCCTTGTCTGGCGCGGGTTCTGCCGGGTCCGACAGTAGCCCAAGGTCCGGATTGCGGCGGGCGTGGCGAAGTCCCAGCAGGGCGATGGCCCCAGCCATGACCGCAATCGCGGCGATCAGCGGCAGCATCGCACCCAGCCTTTGCCACAGCGTCGGCTGTTCGATCCGCAGGTCAAACGCCTGTTTCAGGTCAATCGCCGCGTGATAGGCGACAGGTGACGACCAATAGTTGCGCACCCGCGTGTCCTGCGCAATCGGGCTGTCCTTGGCCTGCAACAGGGCAATCGCCACCGCATCGCGCAGGTCGGGATTCACGTTGGCCAAAGCCGCGAACGGCCATTCGGGATAAAGCCGCGTGCTGATGAGGTCCGGATGCGCAAACGTGACATTGGTGTTGAGATAGACGAAATCTTGCTTGGTGTATTTTCCCTCGGCCAGAACACGTTCCATCAACCCGCTGCGAATGATGCCGATATCCGCCTGTCCGGTCGCCACGCGATCAATGATCCCGTCCATCGGGAAGCCCGCGAAGTCGAGCGACTTGGTATCGGTGAAAAGATTGATTTGGGCATTTTCGAATTCACGCCATGCCAGTTGAAACCCGCCAAAGGCCATCTTGTCGATGGCGACCACGGTCTTGTTGCGCGCATCGTCAAGCTCTGTGATCCCGGATCCGGCGCGGGCGATGATCAGGCTTCCGAATTCGGTTGAAAAGCTGCCATCGCTGCGTTGGACATTGCGGGTCGCCAGCACGCTCATCGCATGATCGCGGGCGAGATCGACAAAGTGACCGGGATTGGTGAGGACGAAGTCGACTTGCCCACCGGCGACCTGTGACGATGCAGAGGCAAGTGTCATCGGAACAAGGTCGAATTCATGAGTCGGGACCGATGCCTCGAGATATCGCTTGAGCCCATGCCAGCGAACCAGCGCGTCTTCGTAGCCCAGATAGGCAAGCACACCGATGCGTGCCTGCGATCCAGCGGTTTGCGCATCGCAGGGGGCCGGGCTGACCCCGGCAAGACACAATGAGATGATAATTGCTCTAAGCACCGTCTCCTCCTGCTGGAATTATAGGCGGAGCCCGATCAGGGGCGCAATCGCGCACTGCTCTGGAATTGGAATTCCAAATCGGTTCCGGCGCGGGAATCAGAAGCTTTTTTGAACTCGGTGCTGGAACAGATTCCTGAATTGCGTTAATCTAAATGAAAACAAAGGCAGACCCGAGCAGGTCCTGATCACGTTACTCTTTTAGTGTCCGCTTTGCGCGGGGTGTCTTTTGTCGTCTTGTAGGTGCATGAGCTTGGGCCGCTATATATCGACAACTTGGCGAAATTCCGCGATCTTCCGTGAGATTTGGGCCATATTTGGTGGTAAATCGGTGTTTTTTGCGTGACGTTCGCGGCTCTGGACGATAATACTTGTAGGAATAGGTGCAAAAAACGTCCCGAATGGGGCTGAGATAGCAGGCGGACAAACACATGACTTTGAACCTTTCGGTGCCCGGACAGGAAGAATTGAAACCCCGCATCACCGTGTTTGGTGTTGGTGGGGCAGGCGGCAATGCGGTAAACAACATGATCGACAAGGCCCTTGAGGGCGTCGATTTCGTGGTTGCCAACACGGACGCGCAAGCACTCCAGCAAAGCCGATCGACCAGCCGCATTCAGCTTGGGGTCAAGGTTACCGAAGGATTGGGTGCCGGTGCCCGCGCAACAGTCGGCGCGGCCGCAGCCGAGGAAAGCATCGAACAGATCGTCGATCACCTTGCCGGCGCGCACATGTGTTTCATCACCGCAGGCATGGGCGGCGGCACCGGGACAGGGGCCGCTCCGATCATTGCGCAGGCCGCGCGGGAATTGGGGGTTCTGACTGTTGGGGTCGTGACCAAGCCGTTCCAGTTCGAAGGCAACAAGCGGATGAAGCAGGCCGAGGACGGGGTCGATGCGCTGCAAAAGGTCGTCGATACGCTGATCATCATTCCGAACCAGAACCTGTTCCGTCTGGCCAACGAAAAGACCACCTTTACCGAAGCGTTCAGCATGGCGGACGATGTCCTGTATCAGGGTGTCAAAGGTGTGACCGACCTGATGGTGCGTCCTGGCCTGATCAACCTCGACTTTGCGGACGTTCGTGCCGTGATGGACGAGATGGGCAAGGCGATGATGGGCACCGGCGAGGCCGAAGGCGAAGATCGTGCCATCCAGGCGGCCGAGAAGGCCATAGCGAACCCGCTGCTGGACGAAATCAGCCTGCGCGGCGCGAAGGGTGTTCTCATCAACATCACCGGCGGTCACGATCTGACACTGTTCGAACTCGACGAAGCGGCGAACCGTATCCGCGAAGAAGTCGATGCAGATGCAAACATCATCGTCGGCTCTACGCTGGATGACGGCATGGAAGGCATGATGCGCGTGAGTGTCGTTGCCACCGGCATTGATGCCGTCGATGTTCACACCGATATTCCGGTTCCGCGCCGGTCGCTTGCGACACCTCTGACACAGCGGACCCATGTGGAAGAAGAACAGCGCGAAAGATCCGAGCCGCAGCCCCAGCCTGTTGCAGCCCGCGTGTCCGAAGAACCTTCGCTGTTCGGGTCCATCGAGACCGAGCGCGAGGCCGCCAAAGAGCAGATGGAAACCATCTTTGAGCAAGAACCCGCCCAGCCTGAAATGGACGAAGACGGTCTGCCAATGCCCGCATACCGCCCGCAGGTTGCCGAGTTCAGCCCGCGTGAGGACAGCATCGAAGCCGATCCCGAGCAGTTTGTCGCCCCGCGTGCGCCGGCACCCGGAACACCAAGCGCCGAGGCATTGGCCCGCTTGCAGGCCGCAGCATCACGCGCCCGCCCGGCCCCCGGAGCAGCATCGCCAGCCGCGCGTTTCGAAGACGAACCATCGGATAGCGAACGCCCGCGTTTCGGGATCAATTCGCTGATCAATCGGATGACTGGCCATGGTCAGCAGACCGAAACTCCGGTGCGTCGGACGCAGCAGCCACCCATGCAGTCTGGTGCAGCCGCACCGGCCCCCGCGCCCACGCAAGAGGTGGATGAAGATCAGGAACGGATCGAAATTCCGGCCTTCCTGCGGCGCCAAGCCAACTAAAACCGCGAACAATCGCCTGTAAAGCGCCCCCGTTTCCGGGGGCGTTTTCGTTTGAAAACAGGGGCTTCTTTCGTTTGGCGAGAATCCGCCGATCCGTATCAGAGCCGTGTTTCAGGCCGTTACAAACTTTGATTTGAGGCCGGGTCGGTCAAAGCGTATCACGACCCTCGAAACGACGCATCGGGGGTGCGTGCGTAACGGATCGAGGATCTCTTGCAGACAACCGTCCAATCAACCGTCCGCTTTTCGGGCATTGGTTTGCACACCGGACTTCCGGTGCGGATGTCCGTGTGCCCTGCACCTGCGGATCATGGCATCGTCTTTGAACGGTCGGACATCCGGTTGGGGAACGCGCGCATCCCGGCGCGGTTCGACTATGCCGAACAGTCTCCTTTGTGTACGATGATCGTCAATCAGGCGGGCGTGTCTGTATCGACCATCGAACATGTGATGGCCGCCCTGGTGGGCTGTGGCGTACACAACGCTCTGGTGCGGATTGATGGCCCCGAAGTGCCCGTTCTGGACGGCAGCGCGGCACCCTTCGTGCGCGATATCCTGTCTGCCGGAGTGAAGCGGTTTGCGGCACCGGTTCGTGTGATCGAAGTCCTGAGCACGGTCGAAGTCCATACAGCACAGGGCTGGGCGCGGCTTGGGCCGGGTGCGGGGTTGACGATGGATTTCCATATCGACTTCGCCGACAAGGCCATCGGCAAGCAAAGCAAGTCGCTGGATCTGGCCAATGGCACATTTGTCCGCGAGCTGTGTGACAGTCGGACATTCTGCCGCGCATCGGATGTCGAAGCAATGCGTGCGGTCGGCAAAGCGCTTGGTGGAACGATGGAAAACGCGGTGGTTGTCGATGGCGACACGGTGCTGACTCCGGGCGGTTTGCGCCACAAGGACGAGGCCGTTCGCCACAAGATGCTGGACGCCCTGGGCGATCTTGCGCTGGCTGGTGCCCCATTGCTGGGTCACTACGAAGGCCACAAGGCGGGTCACACGCTGACCAACATGCTGCTGCGGGAACTTTTTGCGACGCCGGACGGGTTCCGCATTCGCGATTGCGACCTGTCGCTTGCGGCACGCCTTCCCGGTGCGGGTGTCGAGGCACATGAGATTCCCGCTGTTGCGTGAGACGCAAAATCTGCACTACATGACCTCTCAAACTATTGCAGTCCAAAGGCGTTTTGCCTTGGGATTTATTGTGCTAGGACCAAAGGCAGACAAGTGGCACATATAGCCACGGCGGTGAATCGAAGGTGACGGGCATGGCAGCGGGCAGATACGCAAGAGCTGTGATCGGGGCGGGGCTCTTGGTTGTGACGCTGACGGCGTGCGGCAATGGCGAACGTCCGGGCTTTGGCCCCGGTGGCGTGCCGATCGAAAATTTTACGGCAGAACAAATCTACGAGCGTGGCGAATTCGAACTGGATCGCAGCGACCCGGAAGACGCGGCGTTCTATTTCTCGGAAGTCGAACGTCTGTATCCGTATTCGGAATGGGCCAAGCGGGCTGTGATCATGCAGGCCTACGCCTATCACCAGAACAAGGATTACGAGAACAGCCGGGGTTCCGCGCAGCGGTATATCGATTTTTACCCGACGGACGAAGATGCAGCTTATGCGCAGTATCTTCTCGCCCTCAGCTATTATGACCAGATCGAAGAAGTGGGCCGTGACCAGGGTCTGACCTTCCAGGCGCTTCAGGCGTTGCGTACGGTGATCGAACGCTACCCGGACAGCGAATATGCGCGGTCCGCGGTGCTCAAGTTCGATCTGGCCTTCGACCATCTTGCGGCCAAGGAAATGGAGATCGGGCGCTACTACCTCAAACGTGATCACTATGCGGCAGCGATCAACCGGTTCCGGTCGGTGGTTGAGGATTTCCAGACGACGACGCACACCGCCGAAGCGTTGCATCGCTTGGTCGAGGCGTATCTGTCGCTGGGTCTGACCGACGAGGCGCAGACCGCTGGTGCGATTCTTGGCTACAACTATCAGTCGACCGATTGGTACGAGGACAGTTTCAAACTGCTGACGGGCCGGGGGCTTGAGTTGAAGGCGACAGGGGACAATTGGCTGCGGCAGGTGTATCGCCAGATGGTCAAGGGTCAGTGGCTTTGATCGGGGGGCGGTGCGTCTGACCACGCACCCGGTTGCACAGAATGCTGCGTGCGCTTGAAATACGGGACATGTTGATCATCGACCGGCTGGAGCTCGAGTTCCAGCCGGGTCTCAACGTACTGACCGGCGAAACCGGCGCGGGGAAGTCGATCCTGCTGGATTCCCTGGGCTTTGTCCTTGGCTGGCGCGGGCGTGCCGAACTGGTGCGTAGCGGGGCCGATCAGGGCGAGGTCACCGCGGTGTTCGATCTGCCAAAGGGCCATCCGGCACATGATGTCCTGGCCGAAGCCGGGTTTGAAGACGCGGATGAATTGATCCTGCGACGTGTGAACACCGCTGATGGGCGCAAGACCGGGTGGGTCAATGATCGGCGGGTGACGGGCGAAATGCTGCGTGCCTTGTCTGACAGCTTGGTCGAATTGCACGGGCAACATGATGATCGCGGCTTGTTGAACCCCAAGGGGCACCGGGCGCTGCTGGATCAGTTTGCCGGGCATGATCGCCTGCTGGCCGACGTGCGGATTGCCTGGACGACCCTGTCAAAGGCCCGCAAGGGACTGGCCGAAGCGGAAAAAGCCTATGCGGCAGCACAGGCCGAGGAAGACTTCCTGCGCCACGCGGTCGATGAGTTGGACAAGTTGTCACCCGAGCCGGGCGAGGACGGCGAACTGGATGCCAAGAGGCGCATGATGCAAGGGGCGGAACGCATTCGCGATGATATCGTGCGTGCCGCTCAGGTCATGGGACCGGACGGGGCCGAAGGCGCGATGGCTGACGCCCTGCGCTGGCTCGAAGGGGTAAGCGATGCTGCCGAAGGGCAGTTGGACGATCCATTGGCCGCCATTGCGCGCGCGATGGCCGAACTGGACGAGGCCGCACGCGGTGTGTCCGACACGCTTGAGGCGCTGGTGTTCGATCCACACGACCTGGAAGCAACCGAAGAGCGCCTGTTCGCATTGCGCGCTTTGGCACGAAAGCACGGCGTGTCTCCGGATGACCTGCCGGGACTGGCGGATAATCTGCGCGACCGTCTGACGGCGCTGGATCAGGGCGCGGATCGGATGGGGCACCTGCAATCCGAGCTGCGCGCGGCGGAAGCGGCGTATCAGTCAGTAGCAACCGCGCTGCGGGACAGCCGTGTTGCGGCGGCGCGGCGTCTGGACAAGGCGGTCTGTGCCGAACTGGCCCCGCTCAAGATGGAACGCGCGGTGTTTGTCACCGATGTCTCCGAAGCATCCGCAGGACCAGAGGGCAGCGATGCGGTTGCCTTTACCGTGGCGACCAATCCGGGGGCACCGGCCGGGCCCATCGGCAAGATCGCGTCGGGTGGGGAACTCAGCCGCTTTCTGTTGGCCCTCAAGGTCTGCCTGTCGGAACAGCGCGACGCTGGGTTGACCATGATCTTTGACGAGATCGACCGGGGCGTCGGTGGCGCAACGGCCGATGCTGTCGGGCGACGGTTGGCGGCATTGGCCGAGGGCGGGCAGGTTCTTGTGGTCACCCATTCGCCACAGGTTGCCGCGTTGGGTGCTCATCACTGGCGTGTCGAAAAGCATGTTGTTGACGAACAGACCACTTCGACCGTCATTTCGCTGGATGCGCCGGCCCGCGAGGGTGAGATTGCACGCATGTTGTCGGGCGACACCATCACGGCAGAAGCCCGTGCAGCCGCGCGGGCGTTGCTTGCGGGTGTGTCCTGACATCGACCGTCACAGAGTTTGATCGCGTCAGGGGTGGACACTTCAGGCGCATTGGATAAGCCTTGAAAAACAGAAGATTTTTGGCGTGGTATCGCTTTCCCCGAAAGGACCGCTTGGCATGGCGCCGGCTTTGCGTGGTCAGTTACAGGCAACGAAGAGACAGTTCGCGCGCGGCTGGGATTTGTTGCGCCACAAGGGACCGTCGCAGTTCCAGTTCTGGCTGATCGCGTTGTTGATCGGGATTGCCGCAGGTCTTGCGGCCACCCTGTTCCGATTGGCGATCACCTTCTTGCAGACAAGTGTCTACGGCACGCCAAGCGTGACGACGATCCACAGTTATGCCGAAGGGTTGCCGTGGTGGATGCTTCTGGCCATCCCGACACTTGGCGGGTTGGTTGTCGGTGTGATCGTGCATTACTTCATGCCGGATGGGCGGGTGCGGTCAGTGGCCGATGTCATCGAAGGCGCAGCATTGAACGATGGACGGGTCGAAAAGAAGGCCGGTATCGCCTCTGCCATCTGTTCGTGGATCACGCTTTCCACCGGCGGCAGTTCCGGTCGGGAAGGGCCGGTGGTGCATATCGCCGCAATGATTTCGTCCTGGGTGTCGAACACGATCCGCGCGGACGGAATCACGGGGCGGGATCTGCTGGGCTGTGCCGTGGCGGCAGCCGTGTCGGCCAGTTTCAACGCGCCGATTGCCGGGGCGCTGTTTGCGCTTGAGGTCATTCTCAGACATTTCGCCGTACATGCCTTTGCCCCCATCGTGGTGGCCAGTGCGGCGGGAACGGTGATCAACAGGTTGGTGTTCGGAGACGTGACCGAATTCACGCTTCCCGGCACAACCACGGTCGAGTTCTACCTGGAATTGCCCGCGTTCTTTATCCTTGGCCTGATTTGCGGTCTGGTCGCGGTTGCGATGATGCGCGCGGTGTTTCTTGCCGATGATGTCGGCTCGCGCTTTCAGCGCAATATGGGTTTGCCGCATCTTTTGCGCCCGGCCGTTGCAGGTGTGATGCTGGGTGCGTTGGCGATTTGGTTTCCTCATATCATCGGGGTCGGCTACGAGACCACGTCGCGCGCGCTGACCGGCGCGTTGCTGTGGCACGAGGCGGTGGTCTTTGCGATGCTCAAGGTGGTCGCGGTGGCGATCACAATGGGCGGCCGCATGGGCGGCGGAGTCTTTTCGCCGTCCCTGATGCTTGGCGCCTTGACCGGGCTCGCCTTTGGCCTGATCGCCACGGGCCTGTTCCCCGATCAGTCCGGCACAGCAACACTTTATGCGCTGGCGGGTATGGGGGCTGTGGCGGCAGCGGTTCTGGGTGCGCCGATCTCGACCACGCTGATCGTGTTCGAATTGACGGGTGACTGGCAGACCGGGCTGGCGGTGATGGTGTCGGTGTCGATGTCCACCGCCGTGTCCGCGCGTTTGGTCGACCGGTCCTTCTTCCTGACCCAACTGGAGCGGCGCAACGTGCATCTGGCAGCTGGGCCGCAAGCCTATCTGTTGGCGATGTTCCGGGTGCAGGGTGTGATGCGCAAACCCACAGAGTCCAATGCAGCGGACGAAGAGGCCTGTCTGACCATGATCGAACAAGGGCTTTATGTTCAGGCGCAGGCGACGCTGGAAACCGCTCTGCCGCTGTTTGACAAATCGGGCGTGGCGTTTCTGCCGGTGGTGAGACTTGAGGGAGAGGACAATGCGCCGGTCCTGCAAGGCGCATTGTTCCATGTGGATGCTCTCAAGGCCTACAACCGTGCCCTGGCGGCGACGGCCGAGGAAGAGCACAGCTAGATCAGGTGATCAGACTTGTTCGACGGTCACGCCATCCTGAACCCAGAAGGCAAGGTGATCCTTGATCTCCGCGACCTCTGGCTTTGGACTCACATAGCTCCAGACCGCGTTCTTGTAGGTCATGCTTTTTGAAACGATGTCCAAATAGCTGGCTGTTCCCTTGTGTGGGCAGGTCGTTTGGTAATCCGAGTGGTCCAGAAAGGCCATCGCCACATCGGATCGCGGGAAGTAAATCACAAAGGGCATGTCGCCCTCGGTCAATTCCAGTGCATCGCTGCTTTCCGCAATCACGGCACCACCTGCGCGCACGACCCAGGTGCCGTTGGCGGGTCTGATTGTAATGTGTTTTTGCATGATCCATCCCTTTTGTCTGCGATGTATGGGGGTTAGCGGGGGAATGTAAATGTTTATGGTCAGATTGGTGTGCAGGCCTTGGCCAGCCAGAGCGCCACATCGCCTTCGACCAACGGGCCGATCCGGGACAGGACATCGCCGTGATAGGTGTTCAGCCAGTCCCGTTCAGCGCTGGTCAAAAGGCTCTCATCAATCAGTCGGGTATCAATGGGAACATAGGTCAGAGTCTCGAATGTGAACATCTCCGGCACGGTCTGGCCGGGCAGGGCGTCGGCCCTTTCGACAATGATCAGGTTCTCGATGCGGATGCCAAAGGCACCTTCCTTGTAGAAGCCCGGTTCATTCGACAGGATCATCCCCGGCATGAACGGCACGGTTCCCGTGCGGGCCAACCGCTGTGGCCCTTCATGTACGCTCAGATAGGATCCGACGCCGTGCCCTGTGCCATGACCATAGTCCAGCCCGTGGTCCCATAACGCGACCCGCGCCAGCGCATCCATGTCGCGCCCGGCCAGTCCCTTGGGCCAGCGCAGCCGCGAAATCGCGATCATCCCCTTGAGCACCAGAGTGAACGCGCGCCGCTCTTCTGCGCCAGCCTCACCAATAGCGATCGTGCGGGTGATGTCCGTGGTGCCATCGACATATTGTCCGCCGCTGTCGACCAAAAGCAGGCCTTGCGCCACTTTCCGGTTGGTCTTTTCCGTAACCCGGTAATGCACGATGGCCCCGTTTGGGCCTGCGCCCGAGATGGTGTCAAAGCTGATATCACGCAGCGCATTGGTGGCCGCGCGTTCGCTTTCAAGCTGCCTGACCACATCGATCTCGGTCAGGCTTGCAACGGGCTGGCTGTCCAGCCAACACAGGAAGCGTGCCATCGCCGCGCCATCGCGCAGGTGCGCGGCGCGGGCACCCTCCAGTTCTGCCTCGGTCTTGCACGCCTTGGGAAGGGCGCAAGGGTCTTGTGCTTCGATGATGTCTGTCTGGTGACCAGCCAGCGTATCAGCCACGATCACCGGGCAAGAGGCGGGATCAATCCGAACCGGTCCCGCAATCGACGCCAGCGTCGGCAGGAACGCATCCACCGGGGCGACGCGCATCTTGGGTCCAAGGTGATCGCCAAGGTTGGCCAGCTTGGCCGCATCACAAAAAAACGTCACTTCGCCAGAGGCGTGCAATATTGCAAATCCATGCACAAAGGGCGTGCGCGGCACGTCATCACCGCGAATGTTCAAAAGCCAGCAAATGCTGTCGGGCAGGGTCAGGACGGCGCAAGTCGCAGCGCCAAGCGTTTGCGCAAGACCGGTGATCTTGGACTCATGCGGCTCGCCGGTCAGATCGACGGGTTGTTCAAAGGCCGACGTCGCAGGTGGCGGCGGCTGGTCTTCCCAGATACGGTCCACAAGATTGTCGGTGCGGCGCAGGGTGACACGGCCTGCGCTTTCTTCAAGCTCTCGGATCTGGGACACGGTGTGCAACCACGGATCAAAGCCGACGACACCAGGTCCGTTCAAGGTGTCGCAAATCCACTCACCCAGGGATGTTTCGGGCCAGTCGACAGGCGTGAACACATCCGCCACCTGCGCACGCACCTGAACGCGGTAGCGGCTGTCGATGAACACACCCGCCATGTCGGCAAGCGCCACGCAGAACCCCGCTGAACCGGTAAACCCGGTCAGCCACGCCAGCCGACTGTCCCTGTCGGCAACGTATTCGCCCTGATGTGCGTCCGCGCGGGGAATGATGAACCCGTCCAGCCCATCGCGCGCCATCTCTGCGCGCAGCGCGGCCAGCCGGGGCGGGCCTTGTTCGGGCGAAGAGGTCTCTGAAAAGCTCTGGAACATGGCGCGGTCTTCCTTCGGTTTTTCCCATGCGAACCCGGAAACGGGCAAAGAGGCAACCCCTCGCACAGCCGGGGAGGGGACGCGTATCCGGCTTCTTCTTTTTCCAAATATGCACAAGAAGCGGCCCAAAGGGCCGCGTCTGTCGGACCGGCATCGCCGGTCCGATCCAAATGGATCAACTCGCGCGCCTGATCCCCTTGATCCCCATGAACCGCGCCCGCGCGCGCGGGTCACTGTCAAAGAGTGAGGCCAGTTGTTCCGTCATCGCACCTGCAAGCTGTTCGACATCGGTGATCGTCACCGCACGTTCGTAGTAGCGCGTTACGTCATGGCCGATGCCGATGGCCAGCAATTCGACCTGGCGTCGCCGCTCGACCATGGCGATCACGTCGCGCAGGTGCTTTTCCAGATAATTCGCCGGGTTCACCGACAGGGTGCTGTCATCCACCGGCGCGCCATCCGAAATCACCATCAGGATCTTGCGCGCCTCGGAACGGTGCAGCATTCGCCGGTGTGCCCATTCAAGCGCTTCGCCGTCGATATTTTCCTTCAACAGGCCTTCCTTCATCATCAGCCCGAGGTTGGACCGCGTCCGCCGCCAGGGCGCATCGGCACTCTTGTAGACGATGTGACGCAGGTCGTTCAGACGGCCGGGTTGTTGTTCACGGCCTTCGTTCAGCCACTTCTCGCGCGCCTGTCCGCCCTTCCATGCGCGGGTGGTGAAACCAAGTATCTCCACCTTGACCGAGCAGCGTTCCAGTGTCCTTGCCAGAACGTCGGCACAGATCGCCGCGATGGATATGGGCCGTCCGCGCATCGACCCGGAATTGTCCAGAAGCAACGTCACCACCGTGTCGCGGAACTCGGTGTCTTTCTCGACCTTGAAGGACAGCGGAGTCGTCGGGTTCGCCACCACGCGGGCAAGGCGACCGGCATCCAGAATGCCTTCCTCCAGATCGAATTCCCACGACCGGTTCTGCTGCGCTTGCAAACGGCGCTGCAACTTGTTCGCCAGGCGGCTCACCGCGCCTTTGAGCGGTTCAAGCTGCTGGTCAAGATAGGCGCGCAGGCGTTCCAACTCGACCGGTTCAGCCAGATCCTCGGCGAGGATTTCCTCGTCATGGGTGGTGTCGAACACCTTGTAATCCGGATCCGCTTCCGAGATCGGCGCAGGGGGAGGCGGTTCAAGCG
>NZ_JBHYFV010000007.1:97396-148479 GCF_051859345.1 Marivita sp.
CCTCTTCGCCCATTTCCTGATCGGCCATCTCGTCCATCGAGACCTGAGCCTGGCTTGGGTCCTGGGTTTCGTCCTGGCTCGACTCGGGGCTGGCGTCGCTGTCTTCGGCCTGGTCTTCGTCCTGACCTGTACTGTCGGGTTCCTGATCGTCGTCGCTGCCCTCTTCGGCTTGATCCTGGGACTCGTCGTCCAATTCGTCCGGGTCATCACCCAGTTGATCGCCATAGCCCAGGTCGGTGATCACCGCGCGGGTGAAGCGGGCAAAGGCGGCCTGATCGTCCAGCACATCGTCCAGGTTCTCCAGCGTTCCGCCAGCCTGATTTTCGATAAAGCCGCGCCACAGTTCCATCACGTTCTGCGCGCCTTCGGGCAGGTCGCGCCCTGTGGCAAGATGTCGGACCAGATATCCCGCTGCCGACGGCAGGGGTGCCTCGGACGCTTCCTTGATCTGGTCATACCCCCGGCGCAGGGCCTCGTGTCCGATCTTTGCATCGATATTGCCTGCCGTGCCGGGCATGTCGCGCGCGCCCATTGCCTCGCAGCGGGCGGTTTCCATCGACTCGTAAAGTTCGCGCGCCAGATCGCCTTGGGGGGCATAGCGCGCATGGGTGCCCGCATCGTGATAGCGGCGATACATCGCCATTGCATCCGCCGTGCCCCGTGCCAGCAGAACCTCGTCGCGGGTCAGCCGTCGACTGATCTGCGGCAAGCGCATCGCATCGCCGGAAATCCCGGCAGGATCAACGGAATAGCTGACCGTCAGGTCCGGGTCGCGGGCCATGACCTTGGTCGCTTCGGCCAAGGCCTTCTTGAACGGATCGGCGGGGTTGTCGGTCGGTTTGCTCATTTCAAGTCCCGTGTTTCCGGATGGCGTTCCGCAAAATCCTCACAGATGGCACTTAGCCGTTCAAAGATGTCCCGGCTTTGCGTGTCGCCTCCGTAAATATAGCTTTCCATCAGTCGCGTCATCAGCGGACGTTGCGCAGCGATGTAGGAATCGACCTCTGCATCCCGCTCTGCCAGTCGCAGCGCCACCTTGCGAAAGGCCTCCGCTGCCTGCGCATCGCTTGGGTCCGTGTCCAGATAGGCGGAAACCTTGGCATAATCAGAGTACCCGTACCAGAACGCGGCGCATTGTGCGGCTGGGTGAAGGGCGTCTTGGGCCGTGGCCATTGATCCAACCGCCACCGTTGCAAGGGCAAGGGCCATGCGTCCACCACGTCGCGTGGCGGACATCAGAGGGATGTGATGGCGCAGCGTCACCCAATACTCAGGCTGGCCGCGCTTTCGGGAAGTTCCTCGTCAAAGCAGCGCTGGTAGAACTCTGCCACGGTCTGGCGTTCCAGCTCATCACATTTGTTGAGGAACGACACGCGGAACGCATAGCCCACATCGCGGAAGATCTCGGCATTCTGCGCCCAGGCGATCACGGTCCGCGGGCTCATCACCGTGGACAGATCGCCCGACATGAACGCGGTACGCGACAGGTCCGCCACGGTCACCATCTGGCGCACGGTCTTGCGGCCCTTCTCGGTGTTGTAATGCGGTGCCTTGGACAGAACGATGGATGTCTCGGCGTCGATCGACAGGTAGTTCAGCGTCGCCACCAGTGACCATCGGTCCATCTGGCCCTGGTTGATCTGCTGGGTGCCATGATACAGCCCCGTCGTGTCACCCAAGCCGACAGTGTTGGCCGTGGCGAAGATGCGGAAATACTTGTGCGGCGTGATGACTTCGTTCTGGTCGAGCAGCGTCAGCTTGCCGTCGGTCTCAAGAACCCGCTGGATCACGAACATCACGTCGGCGCGGCCCGCGTCGTATTCGTCGAACACGATGGCGGTCGGGTTGCGCAGCGCCCAGGGCAGGATGCCTTCCTGGAACTGCGTGACCTGCTTGCCGTCGATCAGTTTGATTGCGTCCTTGCCGATCAGGTCGATCCGGCTGATGTGGCTATCGAGGTTGACGCGCACGCAGGGCCAGTTCAGCCGCGCCGCGATCTGTTCGATATGGGTGGACTTCCCGGTGCCGTGATACCCCTGGATCATCACCCGGCGGTTGTTGCGGAATCCAGCCAGAATCGCCATCGTCGTATCGCGGTCGAACTTGTAGGTGCTGTCGATGTCCGGGACACGTTCCGTGCGCTCGGGAAAGCCATGGACAATCATGTCCGTATCAATGCCAAACACCTCACGCGCCGAAATTTCTTCTGTCGGTTTGGCGTTGATGTCGATCGTCCCGTCGGCCATGTTGCGGACATCCTTCTCAGCTGGGGTTTTGCGATTGTGTCGTGCAACATAATGGCGGGAGGGGCAAGGGAAAGGGTACGGTATTTCGGTGATGACTCCGCAAGAAGAGGTCGAAACCCTTCTCTCCCGCGTGGCGATGGGCGACCGTGGTGCCTTTACCAGCCTCTATGACAGGACCTCCGCGAAACTTTTCGGTGTGTGTCTGCGTGTGTTGAATGATCGCGCAGAAGCCGAGGAGGTGTTGCAGGAGGTATTTGTGACCGTGTGGAACAAGGCGGACAGTTACAGGGTCAACGGGTATTCCCCGATGACCTGGCTGATCACGATCACCCGCAATCGCGCGGTGGATCGTCGCCGCGCGCTAAGGCAGCCGCCTGCACCGATCGAGACAGCCGATCTGATGCCCGACAGCAAGCCGGGCCCCGAAGGCACGGCGATTGCGCTTTCCGAAGCGCGCCAGATCACGAAGTGCCTTGACGAATTGCCGACGGCGCGGGCGCATCTGGTGCGGCGCGTTTACCTGGATGGCGACAGCTATAACGATCTGGCAGACGCGACCGGTGTGAACCTCAACACCATTCGCACATGGCTGCGGCGCAGCCTGATGTCCTTGCGGGAGTGTCTGAGCCGATGAGTGACATGACAACTCCGCCGCAGGGACCAGAAGACGATGATCCGCGCGCACTGGCTGCGGAATATGCTCTGGGCCTCTTGAGCGATGAAGTACAGGCCGATTTTGAGGCACGCTTGGCGGAAGACCCCGATTTGCGCGACGAGGTTGTGACCTGGCAAGAGCATTTTGCCGGGTTGATGATCGACGAGGTCGATGAAGTGACACCTTCGCCGCAAGTGCGCAAACGGCTGGAATCGATCCTGTTCAAATCCGATGAACCGTCGTTCTGGCAACAGCTTTGGCCCTATGGTCTGGGCGGCGTGGCCGCAGCGCTTGTGTTGTGGTTCGCCATCACAAGTGGCGTGATCGTTCCGGACGAAGACGCCCTGCGCGCCGATCTTGTCGCAGAGCTTGCACCTACGCCGGATGGGGAGGGGCTGGTTCTGAGCGCCAGTGTCGACACCACCCGTGGTGCCGTCCGGGTTGTGCGCGCTGGCGGACAGCCGCCGGACGGCCGCGTGTTCGAGCTGTGGCTGATCGCCGGAGACGCGGCGCCTGTGTCTCTGGGTCTGCTTGAAGAACAGGAAAGCACGGTGATTGATCTGCCAGAGCAGGTGCTGGCCCTCTTGCCCGGCGCGGTACTCGCGATTTCCGATGAACCGCCGGGTGGGTCCCCGACCGGGGCTCCAACAGGGGCCGTGCGGGCGGCAGGCGCGCTCACGCCTTCGTGATCACGATGTGATGTGATTGTTGAAACACTGACCGCACGGCGTCCGTGTCTACCTCCGACCCGCATCGAAAACCGGTGGGGAGAATTGGAGGACGACATGACATTCAAGACACTTTTCACCGCGTGTGTGACTGCAACCGCTTTGACGGGCGCCGCTTCTGCCCAGAGCATGTCCGGCACGGACAACCCGATGGTGGGTGGTGCGGCCATGTTCGCTGACAAGACCATTGTCGAAAACGCCGTGAATTCGGCGGACCACACCACACTGGTCGCCGCTGTCAAAGCTGCGGGTCTTGTCGATACGCTGATGGGGGAAGGCCCGTTTACGGTGTTTGCACCGACAAATGCCGCCTTTGACCGTATTTCAGACGAATCTCTGAACGCGCTTCTTCAGCCTGAAGCCAAAGCGCAGCTGACACAGATCCTGACCTGTCACGTCGTCGCCACCAACGCGATGTCGGATGCCATTGCCGGGATGATCGCGGATGATGGCGGGATGCATCCCGTTCCGACCGTAGGTGGCTGTACGCTTCAGGCGGAGATGAGCGGCGACACCATCACGCTCACAGACGAAAACGGTCGTGAGGCGACTGTGACAATTGCAGATGTGAGGCAGTCAAACGGTGTGATCCATGTGATCGACCGTGTTCTTTTGCCGGCTCAGTAAATCCCCCAATCCCCACCACGGGGAGTGATGAGATCGCGCAAAAGTGTGTGCCCTGGCCTTGCGTCACAGCGGGCTGGGGCACCATCTAGTTGGTAGTTCGAGGAGGATCCCATGTTGAGACGACATTTCTTGCAAGGCACAGCCGCATTGTTGGGCTTCACCGGTTCCGCCAGGATGGCCACTGCGGCCGAAGGCACATTCGAAGTGACGCGCACCGAGGCGGAATGGAAATCCATGCTGAACTCGCAGGAATACCGGGTGATGCGGGAAGAGGGGACAGAGCGGGCCTTTACCTCACCCCTGAATGACGAAAAGCGCGCGGGCATGTTCCATTGCAAGGGATGCGACCTCGCGCTGTATGCGTCCGAGCACAAATACGATAGCGGCACAGGATGGCCAAGCTTTTGGCAAGCACAGGCCAACGCGATCGAGACAAAACCGGACCGGTCCCTGTTTGGAACTCGCACAGAATGCCATTGCCGCCGGTGTGGCAGCCATATGGGCCATATCTTTGACGATGGGCCACAGCCTACGGGCAAACGCCACTGTATCAACGGTGTCAGCCTGAGCTTCCGCGCGGCATAAGCGCCGCAGGATTTTCGAAAATCCTGCGTAAACTCTTTGAAGAGTTTACGCCCTCAGTTCCCGCGTGCGCCAAGCCCCAGTTGCATCAGCGTCTTGCGTACCGGTTTTAACGTATAAAGCGCATCCAGCCCCTTAGCGCGGATATCCCGCAGCGGTTGCGCGCTGAGCATGGATGTCCGGTTGAGCAGCGTAATGCCCGCGACCCGTGCGCGGATATCCACGATGCGCTTTTGGTGATAGGCGTCCAGCATCCTGCGGTTGCCGATATCCCCATCCGCCTGACGCGCCAGATCGCGCAGGACGCTGAGATCGGTCAAACTCATGTTGAGACCCTGCGCGCCGATAGGTGGCACCACATGCGCCGCTTCGGCGACAAGGGCGATCCGTTCACCGCTAAGCCTGTCCGCATGTTGGCTGATGATTGGCCAGACGGTGCGCCGCGACGCCAGTCTGAGCGGGCCGAAAAGATTGCAGGATCGGGTGGTCATGGCCTCTTCGAACGCCTCAGTCTCAAGCGCGGCCAGGGCATCGGCCTTCGGGCCTTCCTCCATCCAGACAATCGCCGACGACGGGCACCCGTCAAGGTCGGGCAGGGGCACAAAGGTGAACGGTCCCCCGGTGCGATGAATCTCGGTCGATATGTTCTCATGCGGGATCGGGTGGGTGACTGCAAAGGCCAATGCCTTCTGGCCAAACCGGGTGGTCTGAACGTCGATCCCGGCGGCTTTTCGCATCGGTGAGGTGCGGCCATCGGCGGCGATCACCAGCTTGCAGCGCAGCTTGCTGCCGTCGCTCAGTCCGACGCGGGCTTCCGCCTCGCGGGTGAACAGCGATGTTGTTCCGAGGCCGGCGCGGAACGTGACGGTCTCAAGACCCTGCAAATGCGCAAGAAATTCCCGGCGCAACAGCCAGTTTGGCAGGTTCCAGCCAAACGGCAGGTCCGAGATGTCCGAGGCATTGAAAGCCTTGGTCACGCGCGCGTCCGGAGCGACTCCGCCCGCATCGACAATGCGCATGACCTGAAGCGGCATGGCATGGTCGGCCAGACGTGCCCAAAGGCCGATATCCTCCAGAAACGCTTGCGCCGGTTGCAGAAACGCCGTGGTGCGCAGATCTGCCCCTTCGGCGTCGCGGTCGGTCACGGGCGGCGTCGGATCGAGACACAGAACCGAATACCCTTCAGCGCCAAATGCAGCGGCGGCTGCAAGACCGGCGATGCCGCCTCCTGAAACGATGATGTCATAGTCCATGGCGTGACCCTTCGGGCAGTTTCCTGATCGGGTTCTAGCCCGGCTTATCGCAAAGCGCGATGCGTCAGGGCGCCCGCGTTACTTACCAACCGTAATCAGGATCAGCGTCACCATCACAACCGGGACCATCGCGAGGGCCGTCATGCTCAGAGCCACGATGCCCCACTTCATCACCGCAAGCACGACAAGTGTCAGCAGGGCGACCAGAAGATAATAAATCGTGTCGGATGATCCTTCTTTCAGATCGCGCGCGATCCAACCGAAAACGGGAACGGAATAAAACGCGCTGCGACGGCGCGACTGCATTGGCTCGGAAACAGACATGTAGGATTCCTCTTTTACCTCTATCGGAGATAGGTGCGCTGTGCCGGACAAAAACTGCCAAATTGCCGCAATGCGGCGATTATGCGGTCAGGTCAGTCGCGCAAGGAATTCCGTCAGTTCGGATGTATGGTGATGAATGTGATCGGCCTTGATCGCATCCGGGGCGACATGGACGGTGCGCATCCCCATCGCATGCGGCGCGGCAAGGTTGCGGGGGTCGTCTTCGAACATTGCCGCGCTTTTTGTGTCGATACCATCGCGGCCGAAGACCTTTTCGAAGGCACTGCGTTCGGGTTTCGGGTGAAAGTCGGCATGTTCCACGCCGTAGACCGCGTCGAAGATATCGTCCAACCCGCGCGCCCTGAGCACGTTGCGCGCGTAGGGGGCCGATCCGTTTGTGTAAACGATCTTGCGTCCAGGCAAGTCCTTGATCAGGGACGCAAGATAGGGGTCTTCGGACAGAACGGTGAAATCAATGTCATGCACGTCATGCAGATAGGGTGACGGGTCCACATCATGTTCGCGCATCAGGCCAGCCAGCGTAGTGCCGTAGGTTTTCCAATAGTCGAGCCGCAGTTCATTCGCCCGGTGTCGGTCGACCCCGATCGCGTCCATGACAAACTGGGTCATGCGCACCTCGATCTGGTCAAACAGACGCACCGCAGGTGAATAAAGCGTGTTGTCGAGGTCAAAGACCCAGTGGCGCACATGTGTGAAAGCTGACTTTACCATAGGATGCAATCTACGCGCGCCGTAAGGGCGCGGCAATGGCTCAACTTGCGTCTTTCGCCGTCCCGGCGCTATCGTGCGGAAAGTTGAACAAGGATCACGCGGTATGAAAGATGTGAAGCCCCCTCAGAAGGACGCGTACGCCTCGATCCTGGAGGCGATTGATGTCGGCGTCTACCGGCCCGGCGACCGACTGGTTGAAAGCGATCTGGCGGAACGGTTCGGGATGTCCCGCACTCCCATCCGCGAAGCGTTGCAGCGGCTTGAAACGCAGTCTCTTCTGACGCGGGACGGGCGTTCCCTGATTGTGGCGTCACTGGATCACAACCAGATGGCCGAGCTGTATGTGGTCCGCACCGAACTTGAAGGCTTGGCGGCGCGATTGGCCGCGCGGCATGCCACCGAGGAAGAGGTGCAGGTTCTCAGAGGCATGGTCGAGGATGACCGGGCGTTGCTGGAGGATCCTTCGGCCCTTGCGCGGGCCAACCGGCGGTTTCACAAGCAGATCCACCTTGCGTCTCACAACCGGTTCCTTGTGCAGCAGTTGGACCTTGTCCACCGCTCCATGGCGCTCATGGCGACAACATCTCTCGCGGCGCAGGGCCGCGGAGAGATCGCACTTGCCGAACATCAGGCGATTGTCGATGCGATCACCCAGCGTGACGAAGACGCCGCCTACAAGGCGCTGCGCGATCATATCTCGGTGGCCTTCGTCACCCGGCTCAAGCTTGATTCAATGTCCAAGGAAGCGGTGTAGTCAGCGGCGGGTGACATGAATGTCGCCACCGATGACATCAGGCTCTGACAGGCCGTGCTGGGTCTTGTCCCAATAGAACGGTTTGAAGATCAGTTCGGACCACGCCTTGTAGACGGCAAAGACCCCCATCGGAAAATAGAAGAACATCATCGGCACCCATTGCATGAGTTTTTCATGCTGCGTGCGCCCGACCGCGACGAACCCGATGAGCAGGGAAATCAGTTCGGTCAAAAGAAAAAGGGCCAGCAGGCCCTTTGTCCACTCGGCTGGAAAGACGTCCAGAAAGGGTGTCGAAAGTCCGAAACAGACCAACCAGAATGACCACAGTGCCGGAGCGAGGGTGAATTGCAGGATGGTCGTCAGAAAGAAGAACTGAAACCCGAGGAACTTGCGCGGGCCCAGATCGCGCAACAATCGCAAGGGCCGTCGCATATGCACGAGATAGGTGATGATATACCCCTTGAGCCAGCGTGACCGCTGCTTGATCCACGGCACAATCCGGTTGTTGGCCTCTTCGCGGGTGACGGTGGGAATGAGGATCGTGCGGTATCCAAACCGGCCAAGACGCACACCCAGATCGGCGTCTTCGGTGACGTTATGCGCGTCCCAACCGCCGACATGGGTCAAGGCCGCCCGTTTGAGGTAAACCGTTGTGCCCCCCAAAGGGATCGGAAATCCAAGCCGTGCCGCACCCGCCAGCACGATCCGGAACCATGTGGCGTATTCGATGGTGAAACAGCGCGAGATCCAGTTCGATCTGGTGTTGTAGAAATCAAGGATCCCCTGCACGCAGGCAACCTCGACCGGAGCCATGTGAAACGCCTCGACCACACGTTCGATCTGATCCGTGGCGGGCGCGTCTTCGGCATCCAGAATGCCGATAATGTCGCCGCGCGTATGCCCCAACGCAAAGTTCAGCGCGCGGGGTTTCGTTTTCAGATGGCCTTCGGGCACGCGCACGACCCGCATCCATCCGGGAAGCGATATTGCCTCGATCATTTGCCGGGTCGTCGTGTCACCGGCCTCGAGCACAAGGATCACGTCAAGGAGGGACTTCGGATAGGTCAGTCGAGACAGCCGTTGAACAAGCTCATGGGCAATCGCGGCCTCGTTGAAAAGAGGGACCATCAGGCTGACCACAGGTTTCTCGGCCAGTGGAACATGCACCGGCTTTTCAGGGGGTTTCTTGTAGCCAGCGAAGAAGACCGCGATCTTGAACAGTTGGCAGGCCAGAAGATTGGTCACGGCAACAGCTGTGATCCCGGCAAAGAACGTGTTCGGAAAGTAAAAGATCAGCGCCAGGCTGACCCCGAAGAACAGCGATGCGGCGATCCCGCGGGTCACGGTCAGCTTGTTGATGTCACGACAGCTGTAATCATCCTCGACCTGCATTTCGGCGCGGGCGGCCAGGTAATCGCCGTGTCGTTCCGAGATGACGTGCAGGATGTCGTCTTCGGCCACGTCCGCAAAAAGCACTGGTCCGATGTCATGTTCAAGCATGTCGCGCAGTTGCGATCTGTCCCGGCCGGGCGTCGCCCCGATCAGGATCGCTTCGCCCAGAGTGCCCCAGGGAAGGACACGGTGCTCAAGACAGAATTCGGGGGTCAGAAGGTGATCCAGCGCAGGGTCGGGTGGATTTGTCGCCGGATCCAGCCTTCGCCGACTTGCGGCAAGGCTGCGGGCATTTCGCAGAACTGCTGCGGTCAGATCATCCGGCCCAGCGGGGTGCATCCGTCGAGAGGGCGCCAGCACAAACGGCGTTTGGGCCGTGATGGGTGTCTTCAGTGCCATGTCATCCCCGGTGTTCTTTCAGGGATGAGCTAATCCTTAAACGGTTAATCGGGCGTTAATGCGCGTCAGACCTTTTCGGCTTTTGCCTTTCCCATCGACTCTGCGAACCGTTCGAACAGGTAATAGCTGTCCTGCGGACCGGGGCTTGCCTCTGGGTGTTGCTGGACCGAGAACACCGGGCGGTCCGCCATCCGGATTCCGCAGTTCGATCCGTCAAACAGGGACAGATGCGTTTCCAGAACGCCGGTTGGCAATGTCTGGCTGTCAACGGCGAAACCGTGGTTCATCGAGGTGATCTCGACCTTGCCGGTCTCGGTGTCCTTGACCGGATGATTGGCCCCATGATGCCCGTGGTTCATCTTGACCGTCTTGGCCCCCAACGCCAGCGCGAGCATCTGGTGGCCCAGGCAGATTCCGAACATCGGCAACTCCGTGGTGTTCAGAATGGTCTGGATCATCGGCACCGCGTATTTGCCGGTCGCCGCCGGATCGCCCGGACCGTTGGACAGGAACACACCATCGGGATTGTGGGCCAACACCTCTTCGGCTGTTGCCGTTGCGGGCAGCACAGTCACGTCACACCCTGCGCTGGCAAGGCAACGCAGAATGTTGCGCTTTGCCCCATAGTCGATGGCGACGACCTTGTGCTTGGCGTTGGTCTGGGGCGTGTAGCCATCGGGCCAGGCCCACCGCATCTCGTTCCAGCGATAGGATTGCGCGCAGGTCACATCCTTTGCCAGGTCCACCCCTTCGAGCCCTGGAAAGGCACGAGCCTTTTCAACCAGCGCGCCGAGGTCGAAATTGCCGTCCGGATTGTGCTCAAGCGCGACATGTGGTGCGCCCAGTTGCCGGATGGCGCGGGTGAGGCGGCGCGTGTCGATGCCGCCGATGGCGATGCGCCCGCGCGCGGTCAGCCAGTCGCTCAGCTCCTGCACCGCGCGCCAGTTCGAACTGTGGGTCGGCATCCATTTGACAACCATGCCGTCCGCCACCGGATCGCCGGTTTCATCGTCATCGGGGTTCACACCGACATTGCCGATATGAGGGAAGGTAAAGGTCACGATCTGACCCGCATAAGACGGGTCGGTCATGATCTCCTGATAGCCGGTCATCGCGGTGTTGAAGCACAGTTCGGCCACCGATGTCCCGGTTGCGCCAAAGCCCTCACCATAGAAAACCGTGCCATCCGCAAGCGCGAGGCACGCGGTCGGTTTGTCATTGGAAAACTGGGACATGGCGCGACTCCGCAAGGGGTAAAATCGTCCGGAACCTACGGCTGCGCTGCCTTGCGGTCAAGGGAGGTAAGAAAATGTGATATCTTTAGAATTCAAGGGGTTAGGTAAAATCTTGGGTGCTTGCGTCTGAGGGTGTCCTCGCTTAATGTGCCCGCTCGTTCAACCATGGGATGGAAATTCATGGACCTTCGCACCCGGATCAACACGTCTATCAAACAGGCGATGCGCGACAAGGACAGTGCACGGCTCTCGACCCTTCGACTTATCAATGCAGCGATCAAGGATCGCGACATCGCTGCGCGCGGCGATGGCAATGAGGACGGTGTCGGAGATGAAGAAGTTCTTGGTATCCTTGGTAAAATGGTGAAACAGCGCAAGGATACCGCCAAGACCTATGAAGAGGCGGGGCGGCTTGATCTGTCCGAGCGTGAATTGTCCGAGATTGGCGTGATCGAGGAATTCCTGCCACGCAAATTGTCGGATGACGAGGTTGCGGGCGCTGTCGATGCGGCAGTGGTCGAGACAGGAGCCTCCTCGATCCGCGATATGGGGCGGGTCATGGGGGCGCTCAAGGCCAAGTATAATGGCCAGATGGATTTCGGTGCGGTTGGTCCGATGGTGAAGGATCGTTTGTCCAACGTGTAAGGGGTGATTTTCCATTGATGGAAAATCGGCGATGCGTCGACGCATCGTCAGCGGTTCGTTCAAATTGGAAAATCGCGTCTGATGTCGTCCAGCGTGGCGGCATCGCTGATCTTGTAGGACTGCACAAAGCGCGTCTTGTAGCCGACACGCCCTCTGCGCGCCCCAAAGTTTTCGCCGTGGTTGAGCATGTACAGCACGGACGGGCGCGACAACCGCTTCAGGGGCTGACCGGCCAGCTTTGCCAAATAGGGAAACATCCTGTGCTCGTGCTGGGTCATCTCTGCCAGAAACGCAGTGGAGTCGGTTTCTGACGGATCGTGATACACCGCCGCGCAGCTTCCACACAGCTTCCAGAACGGTTTGCGCAATGGTGTGACAAGGTTGGGTTGATCCGCCAGGGCAATGTCGCCCGTCGCCACATCCATGACCAGACCGGACTGCACAAGATATCCACCGGTCTCCTGTCGGGTGAGCATGTCCTGAACGGTGCCCTGCCGCAAAAGATCATCCGCATCAAAGGACATCACATAGCCCGGTGCCGGTGTCAGTCGGGGTAGGGCCGCGTTCAGCACACCGAGCTTGCGCCATTTGTCGTTGCCATGCGTCGGATCGTCAAAGGGGACATAGGTGATGCGGGGGTCGTCCGGCAGGTCCGGTTCCGTCTGGCAGCAAATCGCGGCGATCCAGTTCGGATTGTCCTGTGCCAGGAAGCTTTGCAGCGTGGTCCTTAGCCGGTCCGTGACGGAGGGCCAATCACCGACGTGATGGGGACCGACCAGAGGGATCAGAAAGGTCACCTGTTCTGCGGTTCTGGGCGCGAGATTGGCCGCCCTGAGTGCAAGGGCGGCGCGTTCGGATGCGACCATATCCGCCGTGGGGGTGGTCTGTCCCAGGACAGTTGCGCGCAACAGGTGGCGCGCGCGGGCGAGTTTCGGGACGGCGGGAACCTGTGCCATGGAGCCTCGGGTCAGGGGGTGGCGATGCGCCGAACCTTTTCACTCAGCTCTGCGTATAGCTCTTTGCGTTCGTCTTCGCTCAGAAACGCGCCGATCTCAACCTCTCGTCCAGCGCCGGACAGGGTGACGTAATGGGGAACGGGGCCGCCTTTCTGGTGCATGTTGACCTGCGTCCAGTACGGGTTGCAATGCCATTCCTGCGGTGCGCCCTTGCGGCTCTGGCGTGTCAGGTGCAGATCGTCCGACGTCAGCGTCAGGATTTCCATGATCTGAAGATCCCGCTCGTTGCGCCGCAACGCATACCACATGGCCCCCAGCGCCAGCAGCATGAAGGGCAGGATGCCCCACAGCAGCACCGTGCCGATCAACCCATAAAGCGGAATTGTAGACAGGGCGAAAATGCCGAGGATTGTTGCCGCGAACCCATGCGCGGGCAGCGATTGATGCGGCCAGAGCCGCAGTTCCAAAGTGGTCTGGGACTCGTCTGTCCATGTATAGGGCATGGTTGGGTCAGTATCCTGTCAGCAGAAGATCGGTCGCTCGCACAATCTCGTCGCGCTGGTGAGACGCCGAGCCAAGACGTGTCCCAAGCTCTTTCTTCGTCAAGGTTGCCAACTCGGTTGTTTGCAATCGCAGCGTCACATCACCCAAGGTCAGTTTCGGGCTCAGGTTCTTGAGCGGTGGCTCAGGCCAGTGTTCGGGCAACAGTCGAGCAACGACGCGGGTGGCAAGGCTCTCGAAAGTGTCGCTTTGCAGGACAAGCACATAGGTATCGTTGTCCGTTTGATAGACATCATATTGCCTCGCCATGCCTACCACTTCCGATAGGCGTCGAGGGGCAGGCCTTCGTTTTCGACCCGACGATTATAGGCTTGGATGGCGTCCTTGTTTTCCTCTTCCCAGCGGTCAGCTTCGGCTTGTCGAAGCTGGTCCTTTATCCCCGCCTCGGCGGCACGGGACAGGTTCACACCGGCGTCTTTGGCGCGGGCGATCAGGTCGGCGTCGAGGCTGAGGCTGGTGGATTTGCGCGGCATGAGGGACACTCCTGTGCGGAAAGAATTACCGCAAGACGTACCCGAAAACAACGGTAGGTTTGATGGCAAAAGGCCCCGGCGTTTCCACCGGGGCCATTCGTTTCAGCTCACGCAAAGCTTAGTGCGCGTGGGTCTTTTCCCAGTCTTCCCGCTTTGGAAGCTGCTCGAACGTGTGCTCGGGCGGCGGGGAGGGCAGGGTCCATTCCAGCGTGTCCGCGTATTCGTTCCACGGGTTCTTCGCGGTCTCGGCACGGCCCTTGGCAAGGCTCCATGCGATCACGCCGATGAAGAACAGGAATGATGCGAAGGACAGGAAGGCGCCCCAGCTCGAGATGTAGTTCCAGAACGCAAAAGCTTCGGGATAGTCGATGTAGCGGCGCGGCATGCCCTGACGACCCAGGAAGTGCTGCGGGAAGAACGTCAGGTTGGCCCCGATGAAGAATGTCCAGAAGTGCAGCTGGCCTGCCCATTCCGGGTACATCTTGCCGGTCATCTTGGGGAACCAGAAGTAGATCCCCGCGAAGATACCGAACACCGCACCAAGGCTCATCACATAGTGGAAATGCGCCACGACGTAGTAGGTGTCATGGTACGCCCGGTCCACGGCGGCCTGGCTCAGAACGATGCCGGTGACACCACCCACGGTGAAGAGGAACAGGAAGCCGAAGGCCCAGAGCATCGGTGTCTTGAACTCGATCGAGCCGCCCCACATGGTCGCGATCCAAGAGAAGATCTTGACCCCAGTCGGCACCGCGATGACCATCGTTGCCAGCATGAAGTAGGACTGCTGCGTCAGCGACATGCCCACAGTGTACATGTGGTGCGCCCACACGACAAAGCCCAGTGCGCCAATCGCGATGATCGCCCAGACCATCGGCAAGTAGCCGAAGACCGGCTTGCGGCTGAACGTGGCAATCACATGGCTGATGATGCCGAACGCGGGCAGGATCACGATGTAGACTTCCGGATGGCCAAAGAACCAAAGGATGTGCTGGTAGAGGATCGGGTCGCCACCGCCTGCGGGATCAAAGAACGTGGTCCCGAAGTTGCGGTCGGTCAGCAGCATGGTGATCGCCCCCGCCAGAACCGGCAACGCCAGCAGGATCAGCCAGGCTGTGACGAAGATCGACCATGCAAACAGCGGCACCTTGAAGAGCGTCATGCCCGGTGCGCGCATGTTCAGGAAGGTGGTGATCACGTTGATCGCACCCAGAATCGACGACGCACCCGAGACGTGGACCGCGAAGATCGCGAGGTCCATCGACATGCCGCCTTCGTTCGTCGACAGTGGTGGGTACAGAACCCAGCCCACACCAGACCCAAGCTGACCGTTGCCGCCCGGCGCAAAGACCGAACAGATCGCCAGCGTCGTACCAGCCACGAACAGCCAGAAGGACAGGTTGTTCAGACGCGGAAACGCCATGTCCGGCGCACCGATCTGGAGCGGCATGAAATAGTTGCCGAAACCGCCGAACAGCGCCGGGATCACCACGAAGAACATCATCAGGATGCCGTGACCGGTGATCAGCACGTTCCAGAGGTGTCCATTCGGGGTACAATCGCCAACCGCAGCAGCGGTCAGGCGGGCGCCTTCCATACACATGTACTGAACCCCGGGGTTCATCAATTCCATGCGCATGTAAACGGTGAATGCCACGGAGATGAAGCCCGCGAGACCGGCGGCGATCAGGTAGAGAATCCCGATATCCTTGTGGTTCGTGGACATGAACCAGCGGGTGAAAAAGCTCCGCTGGTCTTCATGCTCGTGGCCGTGAATGGCGGCGTCTGCCATATCTGCCTCCTGCTGGTTCCCAATAAAAAGGCGCAGGGATTCTCCACGCGCCATTTGTTCCATTGCCGTTTTAGAATGTGAGGCTGGTGGCGGCAACGGACGTATTTGACGCAGATCAAACTTTATTGTCGCACTTTGGTCGCGTACGTCCCCAGGTGAAATATGCGCATTTCCGGGTAACATTCTGCAATTGTTTACAAAATGTCTGTTTGATCAAAAAAACCCGGACACATTGGTGTGCCCGGGGTCGTGTCCGTGTCCGTCTGGCGTTAGCCGACAAGGCCACCATCGTCGCGTGTGACGGTGATCACCGCAGATCGCGGCAAGGCGCCTTCGCCATCCGGCCAGTTGCTGCCCGGATGCTGGATGCCGATGAACATGGTGCGGCGATCCGTCGACCAGCAGAGGCCGGTCACTTCGCAGCCGTTCGGACCGGTCAGGAAACGCTCGATGCGGCCTGTGACCGGGTCGCCCGCCAACATCTGGTTGTTGCCCATACCGGCAAAGTCGCCTTCGTTGCTGTCATCGCCATCGGTCTGAATCCAGATCAACCCGGTTGAATCGATGACCATGCCATCCGGCGAGTTGAACAGGTTGCCCGCGTTGATGTTGGCAGACCCGGCCTGAGCGCCGTCTGCAACGGTCGGGTTGCCCGCCATCACATAGAGATCCCACGCGAACCCGTCGGCACCGTGATCACCGCCCGTGGGGCGCCAGCGCACGATCTGACCGTAATTGTTGGTCTCGCGAGGGTTGACCGCGTTCACGGTCATCGGATCGCCACCGGCATTGGTCCGCACGGTGCCGTCGTCGTTCATCACGCCGCGACGCGAGTTGTTGGTCAGGCAGCAATAGGCCTCAGAAGCGTTCGGATGTACCGCGATCCACTCGGGACGGTCCATCGTGGTCGCGCCGACCTTGGAGGCCGCCATGCGGGTGAAGACAGCGATATGTGCTGCATCCATGCCGGTGGTCGCAGGTGTCAGCGGAACCCAGCTGCCGCTCATGTCGTCTTCGAACACGGCAACCGACAAGGTGCCGTCGGACAAAAGCGATGACGTGTCCTCGCCCGGAACGTACACGTCACGGCTGACCCAGCGATACATGAACTCGCCGCGCTCATCGTCACCCATGTAGACCACGACACGACCGTCGGCAGCGATGCCGTAAGCCGCGTTCTCGTGTTTGAACCGGCCCAGGGCGGTGTGTTTGATCGGGGTCATGTCCGGGTTGGCCGGGTCGATTTCCACGATGTAACCTGCGCGGTGCGGTTCGTTCGGGTTGGTCGCGATGTCGAAGCGCGCATCGAAGCCGTGATAGTTGTAGCGGCCCGGATCGACCTTGGTCACGACGCCGTAGCGGCCAAAGCCGTCCATCACCATCTCGTCTGCCGAGACTTCGGAGGCGGCACCGAAATAGCCGTTGAAGTTCTCTTCACAGGTCAGGTAGGTGCCCCACGGCGTCCGGCCCGATCCGCAGTTGTTCATCGTGCCCAGCGACGCCATGCCGGTTGGATCGGCGTCTGTCTTGAGCAGGTCGTGACCCGCCGCCGGACCCGAGAAGGTCATCGGCGTGTTGTGGTGGATGCGGCGGTTGTAGGGGCTGTCGACCACGACGGACCAGCCGTCATCACCCTGCGCCAGTTCCATCACGGTTACACCCTGAAGGTGCTGAAGGATGCGCACGTCGTCAAGGCTGCCCGGCAGCCCGTCTTCGCGGTGAGGCAGGTTGGTCTTGTTGTTGGTGTATTCGCTGTTCACGACAAGGATTTCGCGGCCATCGACGTCGAACAACTCCATCCCGTCAGTGTTTTCGCCCATCACGCGATCTGCGTGTTCAAGCGATACGCCTGCCTTGGGGTCAAACGCGCCTTTGGCATCCGAGAAGAGCGGATCGCCCCAACGGACCAGCGTCTTCCAGGCGTAGCCTTCGGGAACATGTATCGTGCCGTCGGTCTGTGCCGCGATCGGCGTGAACGGGAAGCGCGAGGCAGGCTGCGCCATCGCGGTGCTGCCCTTGAGCATCGCTGTGCCCATGACGGCTGCACCCGACCCGAAGGCCAGAACTCCGCCAAGGAACCCGCGACGCGAGATCGCGCGCTCGACCACTTTGTCGAAGTCATTGCCCTCGGGCCGCGGGAAGTTCAGTTCGTCCCAGTCGTCTGCAGAAAGGTCGTGAATGTCTTTGGGTGTCATGATCCATGTCCGATGATGATTGCCTGACCCGGCAGCAGCGACATGCGCCGCTCCGGTCGCAGGCAATTCACCGGATTCGGGTATCAGATCCGTGACAGGTTTGTGTCAGTTTTGCTGCATCGCCAAAAACACCGTCAAAGCTGCGCCGCAACGCGACATCCACATCGTCCATCGTCACCGGCATCCCCAGATCCACCAGCGATGTCACCCCGTATTGCGTGATCCCGCAGGGCACGATGCCATCGAAATGGCTCAGGTCCGGTTCCACATTGATCGAGATGCCGTGAAAGCTCACCCATTTGCGCAGGCGGATGCCGATGGCAGCAATCTTGTCCTCGGCGATTTTACCGTTTGGTAAAAGTTTCTTGTCCGGCCGTTCGATCCACACCCCGACGCGCCCGTCGCGGATGTGGCCGGTCAGTCCGAATTCGCCCAAGGTCGCAATTACCCAGCGTTCCAGATCCTGCACGAAACAGCGCACATCGCGTCCGCGCTTGCCGACATCGAGCATGGCATAGACCACCCGCTGCCCCGGCCCATGATAGGTATATTGCCCACCGCGCTTGGAGGGATGGACGGGAAAGCGGTCGGCGTCTTTCAGGTCTTCGATCCGCGCACTTGTGCCTGCCGTGTAAAGCGGCGGATGCTCGATCAGCCACACAAGCTCATCCGCAGAGCCTTCGGCAATCGCCGCCGCGCGAGCCTCCATCAGGGCCACGGCCTCGTCGTAATCAGTCAACCCGTCGGTGATGCGCCATTCAACCATGCGTCTTACCGGGGCAACAGCCCCGCCTCCCTGATGGTCGGGATATGACGTCGGCTGACCGGGATGTCACCCCCCGTGGTCATGTGCAGCACCGCACGGTCGCCTTCGCGGGTAACGGACGCCACCTGGTCAAACGCGGCCCAATGGGACCGATGCACCTGCGCGCCGGGGGTCGGTTCGACTTCGCGGATTGAGTCGGCAAGCCGCATCAACAGCATCTCTTCGCCCTTGGTTGTGCGGACGCGGACATAGTGATCCTCAACCGACAGCGCGACCAGCGGCCCGCGCTTTTCAAAAGGCAGGCGGTCAAGGATCGGCGCGCCGGTCGGCACAGCGCCCGTTGTGTCGGGGTCCAACCCAAGATGGCGCGAGAAGACGTCGATCACCGCCATCACGATTACAGAGATCAAAAGCGTCGTTCCCGCCAGCGTCTGCAGGCTGTCGCCCAGCGGCCTGGTATCGAACACCACCCAGTTCAACAGGCTGACCAAAGCGGTCATCGCGATGCCTGTCAGAGCACCTGCCACAAGGATGCGCACCACATGGGACAGCGGCGACCGTGACCCGCGCAACACGCCATAACTGACAAGATACCCGATGACGTAACCGGCCACTGTCAGCGTTGTCCAATATATGGCGCGGGGCAGAAGCGACAGGGACGAGATCGTTCCGAACGGTCCGATCAGGCACAAGATCGCGCTGACCCCCGCAAGCGCCGTCAACGTGAGTGGATGCAGCAAATGCTGCCACCATTCACGAAGCGCGGGCTGCGGACGTGGGTCAGTCACGAAACTGGGCCGTCATTTGCGTATCCTCTCTGGCAGCATTCGCTGCGACGTCGTTTTGGTGCCTCATCGACACCTTCACCACAAGAGGATGCCATGACACTTTTACCTTTTCTCTCTGCTCCGCTGCCGATTCAGGTCCATGCGATTGCCGCCTGCCTGGCCCTGATGCTGGGGCCGGTTGCCCTTTATCGGCGGAGGCGGGACCGGACACATAAGGTGGTCGGCTACATCTGGGTGACGGCCATGGCGGTGCTGGCCATCAGTTCTTTCTTGATCCCGTCGCATTTTACGCCGATCGGCATTGGTCCGCTCCATGGCTTCGCAATTCTGACGCTTTGGTCGCTCTGGGCCGGTATCAACGCCGCCATCGCCCGCAACATCGCCCGGCACGAGGCGATCCTGCGCAGCCTCTATTCCAACGGCCTGATCATCGCCGGTTCGTTCACGTTTCTGCCGGGACGGACGCTGAACCGGATGTTGTTCGGAGAGCCATCACAGCTGGGTTGGGTGGTCATCTCGGCGCTTCTGGGACTGGTTGTGCTGCGGGTGATGCTGCCGCGATTCAGGACACAGCTTTGGGCCTGACGGTTTGTCGAAATTTGCACTTGCCCCTTGTCGGACGTTTCGCTAATGACCCGCCTACCAAGTCAAGACAGTGCGGTCGTGGCGGAATGGTAGACGCGCAGCGTTGAGGTCGCTGTGGGGTAACACCCGTGAGAGTTCGAGTCTCTCCGACCGCACCATATTTTCCCGAACGACTGATCCAGCCTATTTGTCGAAGCTCTTCCTGAAAAGATGTGCGGCAAGCGGCGCGCCCATGATCACGATGACGATCCTCAGAACGTGATGCGCCACGACAAAGGCAATGTCGGCACCCGCGATCAAGGCCAGAACCGTGAGTTCCGCCTGACCGCCGGGGGCAAATGCCAGCAATGTCTCCAGGCCTGGCGCGACACCAAGGCTGTAAATGCCCTCGACAAAGATCATCGTCAGCACAATCAGAATCAGACAAAAACCCAGTCCCGCCGTCAGATCCTTGCGCACTTCGGCAAAGGTGATGCCGGTGTATTTCGTCCCGATGGCAATGCCGATAAAGAACTGTGCCGCCCAGATGGCCTCGGCCGGGGGACGGAAATGCAGACCACCGGCAAGGGTCAGTGCGGCAGTGACGATCATCGGACCAAGGATCGACGCTCCGAACAGACCAACGCGTTCGGCCACGCGCCAACCGACGATAGCGCATAGCGCCATCAAACCCAGTTCGATCAGTGGAATGCTGGTCGCCGGTGCGCCGGGCGGGTTGGACAGATCCGCGTCCCAGATCCCGATCAACAGAAAGGGCAGGGCGGCAACGATCACCATCACCCGTGTCGCATGGATCAGGCTGAGTGCGCGCACATTCGCGCCCGCCTCTTCGCCGAAAACGATCATGTCCTGCAGGCCACCGGGCATGGTCGCGTAATAGGCGGTTGGAAAGTCATAACCGCAAATGCGCTGGAAGTAGGGCACACCGATCAACCCGATACAGGCCACCATGACCGGGACCAGAAGCAGCGTGGGCCACATGCCCGGAAAGGTGGAAAGCACGGCCGGGGTCAATGTCGCGCCGACCGCAACACCCAGAATGGTGCGCATCGCGTCGTTCAGCGGTTTGATCCCCTGCATCGGCATTCCCAACAAGGCGGCGATCAGGCAGGCTGAAATCGGGCCCAGCAGCCAGGGCAGGGGCAAGTGCAGCAGGTGAAACAGGGCAACACCTGCGCCCGCAACCGCGAATGTGGACAGGATGGATTTCACGTTGGTGTCCTTTTCAGCCGATACCGCAGCGATGTTTGCAGATGCGTTTCGGCAGCCTGCGCCGCCCGTGATCCGTCACGCTGACGCAGGGCGCTGATCAGGTCGCCATGTTCAGCGACGACGATCCGGATGCGGTCGGGATCGGTGTAGGTTGTCGGGCCAAGCAGGATCAGCGCGTTGTTGATCGCCTTGGCCGCCGCGATCAGAAATCGGTTGCGGGCGGCAAGATAGAGCGTCTCGTGAAAGTCCTGATTGATCGCAGCACCAAGCGTCGGGGTCTCTTCCATCAGGGAAATCCGGGTGTTCATGTCGTCCAGGGCGTCGAACTCGGCCTCTGATCCATGTTGTGCCGCCATGTCGGCAGCGGTGCGTTCCAGCACGATCCGCATCTCGTACAGTTCGACTATTTCGGTGTGGGACAGTTTTCGGATCGCGGCCCCGATCCGGGGACGGTGCTCGACAATGCCGTTGTTCTCAAGCCGACGCAGCGCTTCGCGCACCGGGGTGCGCGACAGGTTCAGCCGCTTTGCGACATCCTCTTCGCGCAGGCGGTCACCGGGCGAGAACTCTCCGCTGCGCAATGCTTCGATCAGACTGGCATAGGCGGCTTCACCGCTGGAATGGGGGGTGTGACTTGATGAGAACATATTGTATCCGTTTGGATACAGACGTTTTACGAAAGACGCCAGACAGTGTCAAACAGCTCCAAGAGACTGTTCCCAGCACAAAAAAACGCGCCGGGGCGGGCGCGTTTTCGAAGGGTAAAGGTCGGCGGCTTCAGTCCGCAGACGACAGTTGAAACGGTTGCGGGGTTGCGGAATGCATGTTTGCATGTTCCAGCGCATCTGCCTTCAGCAGCACATCATGCACCAGCAAGACCTTCATCCCGTGGGCAAGATCATCGCGCGAATGGATCGTGGTGATCTCGTCGCGTGCACCTTGGGTCAGCTCTGTCACATCAAACGATGTCACATAGTTGTCCAGCACCTCTGATAGCGACGCAGCGCTCAGGCTGGCGGGGAGTGAGATGGCGATAAGAGCAGCAAAAAAATGTTTCATATCCTCGGTTTCCGTCAGCAGCGGTTCGGGAATATAACGCATCAGACCAACTAAGGTTCCCGAACAGGCACGGCACGGGTCACATGGTGTGGTGGATCATCGGCAAAATGCACCAAGGTCTGGTGCGCGATCTCCGCCCGTTCCTAGGGCAACGTCCCCAGCCAGAGCCATGCTGTGAGGACCGATAGCCCGCTTGCTATCAGCACGGACGATGCCGCCACGCGTCGGGCGCGGCCATACATGTTGGCAAAGACATAGCAGTTCACGCCAGGTGCCATTGCCGCAGTGATGACAGCGCTGCGGAACGCGCTGTCGTCGAGCGAAAAGGCGGTGCCAAGAGTCCAGGTGATCGACGGGTGCAGAAGAAGGCTGATCGCGCAGACGAACAGGATGATCCGCATGTCACCCTCTGGTCGATAGCGATAGAGCACCCCACCCACGGCAAAAAGCGCCGCGGGCAGGGCCGTGCGCACCATCATGTCCAGCGCGTCGGTGAACGGCCCCGGCAGGGTGACGTTGAACAGGTTGAAGACCGCGCCAATGGCAATCCCGATCACCAGCGCATTGCGGAACATCGCCTTGACCACGATCAGCGGAACATCGCGGTTGGGTTGATCAGCGGCGCGGGCGCGGACGAATTCCATCACGGTTATGCCGAGTCCATAGCAGAACGGCGAATGCAGCGCGATGATGGCATAGTTGGCCGACAGGGCATCCGCGCCATAGGCGCGTTCGGTGATGGCAAGGCCCAGCAGGACCGAATTCGCGAACAGGCATGTAAACCCGATGGCAACCGCATCTTCCCAGTCCCGCTTGAACAGGTAGCGCGCGCCGAACAGGCCACACAGGAAACAGGTCAGTGACCCGCTGTAGAAGCTGATCAGAAGGGGCAGCGAAAAGCTGTCCCCGAGATCAAGGTTCCAGATCGCCCGGAACAAAAGACAGGGAATGGCGATGTTCTGGGTGAAGATCATCAACCCATCGACAGAGGTTTCCGCCAACAGGCCGCGCCACGCGGCTGCATAGCCAAAGCCGATAACAAGAAAGACAGGAAGGATGACATCGATCAGAGCCTGCATGTCAGCGGCGCAATCGTACGGTTCGACCGCGATATCGTACGGAACCAACCATCAAAGTGGCTGCGTGATCACCATGCCGTCAAATGCGGGGGTGATGTGATCAGGCGTTTCGTCGTCCACGGCGGCGTAGTCCAGATCGACATGCATGTTGGTCAGAACCCCCCGTCGCGGTTTCGCGCGGTCCATCCATTCCAGCGATCTTGCCAGATGGGCATGGGTCGGATGCGGATCGCGTCGCAGCGCGTCAAGGATCCAGACATCGAGGTCTTGCAGGTGGTCTGTCCAGACGTCTTCGGAAATGCTGGCCACATCCGGAAGATAGGCCAGGTCTCCAATCCGGAACCCAAGCGCGTCGATGCTGCCATGATTGACCTTGAAGGGTGTCAGGGTGATCGTCCCGCCTGCGCCGTCAATCCGAACCGGTCCTTTGATCGTGTTCATTTCAAGGATTGGCGGGTACGGGCTGTCTGCGGGCTGCATGAAGGCATAGCCAAAACGGGAATAGAGATCGTTCTGCGTGTCGCCATCGGCCCAGACCTGGAGCCGCTTTTTCATGTTGAAGACAATCATCCGCAGATCGTCGAGCCCATGGACGTGGTCGGCATGGCTGTGGGTGTAGACAACCGCGTCCAACTCTCCGATCCCGATGCCCAGCAATTGCGCGCGCATGTCCGGGCTGGTGTCGATCAACACGCGGGTGATACCTGCATCCGTCACCCGTTCGACCAGCAGGGAACAGCGACGGCGCACGTTCTTGGGGTTCTCGGGATCGCACGCGCCCCAGATGCCGCCAAGCCGCGGCACGCCACCCGAAGACCCGCAGCCCAGTATGGTAAAACGCGTTTCGCCCATTACGCGGCAGCCTTGTACTTGGCGACCTTGTGGAACAGGCGTTCGAAATTGGCCTCGCTCTGCGTGGCGAAATCCGCATAATCCAATCCGAACACATCTGCACCGACCCGCGCGGTATGCGCGGTATAGGCCGGTTCATTGCGTTTGCCCCGGTGTGGTGGGGGCGCAAGATACGGGCTGTCGGTTTCGACCAGAACCCGGTCCACCGGCGCGGCGGCAAAGATGTCGCGCAACTCCTGGCTTTTGGGGAATGCGGCGATGCCGGACATCGACAGGTAGAACCCAAGGTCAAGCGCTGCGCGGGCCAGCGCTGCGGACGACGAAAAACAATGCATGACGCAGGTATAGGGCTGTGCCCTGAACCCTTCGGTGAGGATACGCGCCATGTCGTCATCCGCCGCACGGGCATGAATGATCAGCGGCAGGCCGGTGTCTTGCGCCGCTTCGATGTGAACGCGCAGCGAATCTTTCTGAACCCCGGCGCTTTCGGCGGTGTAGTGGTAATCAAGCCCGGTTTCCCCGATCCCGACGAACTTGGGATGTTTCGCCAGCGAGACCAGTTGGTCGACCGTCGCCAGCGGTTCGTCAGCGGCGCTCATCGGGTGGGTGCCAGCCGCATAGAACACCGGATCGAACGCTTCGGCGATGGCGCGGACCTGCGGCTCAAGGCGCAACCTTGTGCAGATCGTGACCATCCGACGCACACCCGCATCAAGCGCACGCGCGATGATCTCGGGGCGTTCGTCGTCAAAATCCGGGAAGTCCAGATGGCAATGGCTGTCGGTGATCTGTGGTGTAGACATGGCTGTGGTATCGGGGATGCAGACAGGGGCGTCAAGACGTGGGTTACGACCTTGGGCAGCCGTCCTGCAACGCCAGAAAACTGGACAACACAAGCGATCCCGCCTCTACGTTCACCGCACGTCCATGGCGCAGGCGTTCGCCCTGAACCTGCGCCAGTTGCGCCCATTGCCGGGCAGCGCCGGGTGTCGGGCACAGACGTTGGAATGTCTCTGCCTCTGCCTTGGCCGCTTCCGGGATTGGCGGGTGTCCAGTTGCACCGGTCCGTGCCAAACGGATCAGTGCCCGGTCAAACAGTCCAAGCAGCAGGTCAAGCCGGTCTTCCTTGCCCCGTCCGGCAGCGCTTTCGGCCAGAGCGATGGCGTGTGGGCGGCTGAGGTCGGGCAGTGTGGACATCAGTTTCACCAGATCGGCGTAAAGCTTCAGACCGTCCTGTTGCATCAGGCGCACCGCCTCGCCCACCGATCCGCCAGAAAGCGCCGCAAGGGCGGCTGCGTCGGCATCTGCCTGTTCGATGTCGGTTGCCGCCAAGGCTTGTGCCATATCTGCTGCCTCCAACGGTGCCAGTCGCAATTCCCGACAGCGTGATCGGATGGTCGGCAACAGCCGCGAGGGTTGGTGGCTGACCAAAAGCAGGGTTGTCCGGGCTGGTGGTTCTTCCAGGAGTTTGAGAAGCGCATTGGCGGCGTTCACGTTCATGTCGTCCGCGGCATCCACAATCACCACGCGCCGTCCGCCATCTGCAGCGGACAATGCGAAGAAATTCTTGAGCCGACGCACCTCGTCCACGGTGATCTGGGCCTTCAGGCGCTTGGCCTTTTCGTCATAGGGGCGGCGCAGGGCGAAAAGGCCGGGTTCCGATCCGGCCATGATGCGCCGGGACACCGGATGCTCCTCATCGACATGCAGGTCAGTCGGCGGTGCAGGCGCGCCGAACAGGCCATCGCCCTGCGCCAGGGGCGTTGCCAGTAGAAACCGCGCGATCTGCCAGGCCAGCGTGGCTTTGCCAACGCCACGCGGCCCGGTGATCAGCCAGCCGTGGTGCAGCCGATCCGAGCTGAAGGCCTGCAGGAAATCCGCCTGCGCGCTGTCCTGTCCGAAAAGCCGAACCGTCTCGCGCGGGTGCGGCGCGCCCTCGATGCGGTCTGGTTCTGGCTGTGTCGCGTCACTCATGGCAGGTGCGGGTTTACCGCAGCCCAGACATCCTCTGCAACGGAGTCGGTGCTGCGCGCGCCGTTGATGACACGAAAGCGGGTGGCAAATTCCTTGGCCAAAGCAAGAAAGCCCTCCCGCATCGCCTCTTGCAGACTTGCGCCAAAATCCTCGAACCGCTCTTCATGCGTGTTGCGGGCCTTGGCACGGCTGAGCCCCGTGGCCGGATCCATGTCGATCAGCAGCGTCAGGTCAGGTTCCACCCCGATCATCAGATCGTGCAGCGCGTCCACCTTGGCCCGCAAGTTGCCACGCGACAGTCCCTGATACATGCGCGTGCTGTCGGCAAAGCGGTCGCAGATCACGATCTTGCCAGCATCAAGCGAAGGCAGGATTGTGCGTTCGAGATGATCCCGACGGGCAGCGGTGAACAACAGAAGTTCGGTTTCCGCCGACCAGCGGTCCGGATCGCCCTGCAACACAAGGGCGCGAATTTCCTCGGCCCCCGGGCTGCCGCCGGGTTCGCGGGTCAGCACCACGTCTTGTCCGGCCTCGCGAAGGTGGTCCGCCAACATGCGCGCCTGTGTTGATTTGCCCGATCCGTCGATCCCTTCAAAACTGACGAACAGCCCGGATCGGTTCACATCGTATCCTCGGCAGGGGCTTGCAGACGACCCAGCAAGACCTGCGACACGCTCATCATGCGGGCCACAAATCCGCTGGCGGGAACGGCACTTGCGGCGAACAGGGGAATCCGGTGTTCCGGCAGTCCTTCGGGGCTGATTATCAATTCGGCCAGTTGCCGCCCTTCGGCAATCGGTGCGTCGATCGGGCCGGTATAGACAACTTCGGCGGTGACATCCTGACCGGGCGTGTTCGGCAAGAGGAGCGTCACGTCTTCCCTGGCCACCAGTCCAACCGTATCGCCGGCGCCCATCCACACATCCGCGTGTGCGACCACGGCCCCGGCGCGGGTGACGGTTCTTTCCGCAAACTGACGGAACGCCCAGTTGACGATGGATTCCGATTCCTGTGCCCGTGCCTGCGCAGTGTCCAACCCGGTGATGGTAAAGATCACCCGGCGGTCACCCTGTTTCGCCGACCCGACAAGCCCATAGCCCGCTTCCTGGGTATGGCCGGTCTTGAGACCATCGGCCCCGATCCCGAGGGTCAGCAGGGGGTTGCGGTTGAACCTGTTCGACGATTCCGTCTCGTCAAACAGGAATTCTTCTTCGGCAAACATCGGATAGAAGTCGGGGAAATCTTCGATGATGCGCTGCGCCAGAAAGGTCAGGTCGCGCATCGACATGAGATGCCCGTCGGCTGGCCAGCCGCTTGAGTTCTTGAACACCGAATTGGTCATACCCATCTGCTGCGCGCGCTGGGTCATCATGCTGGCAAACCCGGCTTCGGAACCATCCGGAGACAGGGCTTCGGCCAGAACCACACAGGCGTCATTGCCCGACAGAACGATGATGCCCCGGATCAGGTCTTCGACCGAGACGCGTTCCCCCTGCCTGAGAAACAGGGTCGAACCGCCAAAGGAATTGGCATGTGCCGAGACAGGCAGTTCTTCTTCCAGCCGCAAACGTCCGTCCCGCACGGCCTCAAACGCGATATAAAGCGTCATCAGCTTGGACATCGAGGCGGGTGGCAAAGCTTCGTCCGCATTCTTGGCCAGCAGAACCGTTCCGGTCTTTTCGTCCAGAACAAAGGCCGCGCTGGCGCTTGTATCAAAGGCGGCAAGTTGGCTGGTCGACAACATCAGCGCCGCACCACTGGCGGCGAGAAATGCACGGTACTTGCGGATCATGGCAGCTCTCCTGTCATACCTGCGAGGGCTTGGGGTCAATTCGTGACTGCGTAAGCGTCGGTAAAGCCGGATGCCTTGATCTTGGCAAGCAGGGCATCGCGCTCTGAGCGGGTCTGTGCCGGTCCTACAACCACACGCCAGAATGCCTTTCCGCTTGAGGATTGCTCAAGCACCGTCGGAACCATGCCCGCCTGGCGCATCGCGGTGGCCGTGTTGTTGGCGTTCTGTTCGACACTGAAAATGCCGATCTGGATAAAGGGCTTGTCCAGCGAGGACGCCGCCGGGCGAGGTGCGGTGGCCGGGGTCGGGGTGGCGTCCAACGCAGCCGCTGCGGTTTGCGCAATCGGATCCAGCGTCGCCTCGGCCACCTCGGTCGGTGCCGCCAGTGTGCCATCCGCGACGGGCGCATCCTGCGTCGGGGCTGCGGTCGCATCATCCGGCACTTCTTCGCGCCGCAAGGCGACCACGTTCAACTGTGTCGGTGCGCCGGCCAGCACGCCAAGCGCGGCCGCGGCATCAGACGAGATCTGCAGACGTGGACCGGGGGTTTCCCGTTCCTTGCGAAACAGCGCGCCGATCACGAAGTTTCCATTGGCGTCATTGCGAATGATGACCCGCTCCGGATCAGACACATCCGGATGTGCAGCCCAGACTCCACCCAGCGATGGGCGTCCATCCCACAAGCCAGCTTCGGAGACCTGAAACACCTCGGGCGCTTCGACATCGCGTTCCACAAGTCGTGTCGCGCGGGCTCCGTCCGCAACGGGTGTGGTCTCGGACGCGGTGCCTGATCCGCCTTGCAAGAAGCCGGGCAGGTTGGCCCCCTCACATCCGGCAAGCGCAAGCACCGCAACGCCACACATCGCGTAGGTTCGTGTGCTGCGCCACAGCGGAGAGTTGGTGATCCTGATGTTCATTGCCTGCTCGCTTTCTGCTATGCCAATGCGTGCACACTTACAGGCCAACCGCCCCGCGCCGCTTTTGTTTTGCCGAAAGCTTACAGTCTTCATCGCGCCAAGAAAAGTCTGACGGTGAAGTTGCGCAGAAATTCCCAATCCCCCGCTTTCAGAATCGCAAACCTGGGGCTATGTGATCGCCACCGGAGGTTTGGCAGAGTGGTCGAATGCGGCGGTCTTGAAAACCGTTGGGCGTGAGAGCGTCCCCAGGGTTCGAATCCCTGAGCCTCCGCCAGCATCGTTATGGGACTCTGACCGAAGGACTTTTTTCGAAGTGGTGGAGTGAACGCTTTTCCCGAATACACACCCCAGTTGCGTTCCGCTTATCGAAGAACCCAAGTGTGAAAAAGCACATCAAGCACTGGAAACGGATTCCGCTTGAAGTGCGCTGTGCATTGCTGCGAGCAAATCATCGGCGCGGTGAAGGACATCACTCTTCGAATTCCGGTGTCCTAATTCAAAGGTGACCACGTCATCTAATTCAGCCGCTGCTTGACCAAGATCGGGAAATCCGAGTGTTGCTGCAGTTCCAGCCAACTTATGGGCGATAAAACCAATTTGAGTCATTGATGTCTCTGCGGAATCGGCATGTTCAGCCTGCGCGCGTAGAATGGTCAGCTCTTCTAGCCGCGGTTTCAACTCATCAAGAAATCGAATCCTGATTTTTGCAAGTCCGCTTGTCAGGCTTGGGGTCGTCATTGGTCATACTTTCGTCATTTGTGACACTCTACAAGTCGAACAGAAGCTTGAGTGGTCCAAGTGATTTTGTCTTTTTGGGGCGTGGGGATTTGGCCGCGGCCTCGGCAAGGTCGAGTGCCTGAACCAATGAAATCGGTATGTTGCGGCGAGACTTTGTCTGCAATGAAAGCATGTCACCGACAATTGCTCTTAGGGACAAGGGGCGTCCATCGCAGAAGTGCAGATCCATCTCGGCAATTGTCTTGTTCAAGTCGGATTCAAAGCGCTGTACGTCGAATTGTGCCCCCTCAAGGAGAACGCATACATATTCTCCTCGCCCAGCATGTGATCCCAAAAACTGCATTGGTTTGAGGCTGTCCGAGATCGCTTCGGCCAGATCACTTACCGCTGAGGTGTATTCGTAAACGCTACTCGAGCGGAACATGCGTTGCCAATCTGGGACAACTATCCCAAAGGCATAAGTCCCGAACAAAGACATTCGCGACACTTGAAGCAAGTAGTTTTCCAGCGCAAGATAGTCGATGAAGCCATCAATTTCGACCAATGGAAAACGCTCGTCCAGGATTGACTGATTGACGAGCGATCGCATGTCCCCCTTTGAAGCCACGGGATTGCGATCTTCCATTTGGTTCCGCTGATTGACCAGATCGGCGATCAATTTCAGCCTGGCGTGAACTTCACCAAGTTCAAACGGCTTGGTGACATAGTCACTGGCGCCAGCTGCAAATGCGCGATCAATGTACTGACGATCGGACATCGCGGTGATCATCAGAATTGGTGATCGCGCATATTGAGGCATGCGGCGAATAATCGACGTCAGTTCAATGCCGTCCATGGCGGGCATTTGAATATCAAGGAGAAAACAGTCAAATTTGACATCCTCGTCCTCGATCGTCTGGATCGCTTCCGCAGCCGACATGCAAAACCTGACGTTGGTCAGGCCTATACACCCCAAAACCTCTTTCAGAAGGCTCAGAATAATCGGGTCGTCATCAACAGCCAAAATTTTCATCTTGGAGTTCCCCCAAACGTTGCACGGCTTTCCGACGCAACAAACATTTTCCGTTGACCCATGTTACACCAAGATCTTGGCTAAACTATGTCGGGTTAAGACCAAATGGTTGGTGTCCTGAGGCCGAGAAGACAAGTAACTCTCAACCAGCAGAATACTAGACGGTGACTTGCCGCTGATGTGGAAGACTTTGATCATCGCAGTTCAGTGATCGGAAAACTGCTTTTCCTCTTCTTCTTTTATCCTTGAGAAGATATAATCCTCGATATCATCAATCTTTGGCAAATAAGATACCCCGCGTCTTTTTATCCGATTGATTTCTTTGGTCAGCGTTTCAAGAACCGCATCGCGTGACTGAAGCTGATTTGATGACAGGGCAGTAACGTCCAGGATGACATCTTCTATACCTTCGGCTGGGGCGTCCCATATGGCACGCGAAACCTTGTTGTTCAATTGACCTTGAAAGGACTGCGGCACGATGGAATTCTTCTCGTCCACGCAAATCAGAAAAGTTCCATATCCAATATACGCCATCTGAAATGGCTTCACGACAATTTCATCTGAAATAATTGAACTGATCGCATGCAGATGTTGAAGAACGTATCCGCGATTTGCGCTACTGTACAGGTCAGAGAAATTTCGAATTTGGACGCGAAGCAAGGTGATGGGATAGAGACCTTGCTCTAGTCGGAGCAAACGATTCTCCATCTGGTAGAAATCGACCATACCATCAACTTCTGAAAAGCTAATCCGTTCGTTAAGGTCGATGAGATTGAATTCAGAGGAATATGAGATCAGCGTACGCAAGGCCCAGCGGCCTCTTTTCTCTCGCTTGGTGGCCTCTACAAGCATCATGGCTGTTTTGATCCGACCGACCATTTGAACCAAGTCCAGTGGCTTGCGAAGGTAATCCGTGGCTCCTGCTTCGTAAGCCCGTTCCATGTAAAGATCGGGGGAACCGGTGGTGATCATGATGATGGGGGCCGACCGGCAATCCTTTCGCTGACGAAGAAGCCGGCAAAGCTCGACGCCGTCGGTGTTCTCCATCATGATGTCGAGGAGAAAGCAATCAAATGGGACACGCTGTTCATCAACAACGGCAAGCGCTTCGGCCGCGGAATGCACCACGGTTGTCTCGCAAGAGGCTCGCGTGGTCAGGCTGGCGGTCAGCATTTCCGTAAAGATCGGATCGTCGTCAACCAAAAGGATGCGCATTGATTTTCACCTCCTTGTCATCAGGAGTCGTTATAACGGGTTTTGATGACCAACAATAATGGTGTTTTTGAGGCCGTGGCTATGGCATGCATTACGATCATGATTGGCCTAAGTCTATGGTTTTACGACGTTAATTAACATATGAGAATTTGAATGTCTTAATCTCGTCAAACGTTTTTGGGGTCATCTATTCCGGCGGGATATCGCGTATTAACCAAGGTGTTGAATTAATTTGCTTTATTTTTGACGACGGCAGCAAACCCAAGGATTTTTGGGAATTCCATATTTTCACCACGTTCCCGACTATTGTTGTGGGTGTAAGAGTTAACTATGTCGGCGACATAGGCCTACCGTTCACAGCCGGGGAGTACATTTCCATGAGGATCATTGCCGTCGATGACGATCAAACCGCTCTGGAGATCTTGAAGGAATGCCTGACTCAGGGCGGGTTTGGTGAAGTAACGTATGAGACATCTCCCAAGGCTGCTTTGAAGAAAATCTCTGAGGCGCCCGTTTCTTATGACTGTATCCTTTTGGATATTGAAATGCCGGATATGAGCGGTACAGAGTTGTGCTCGAAGATTCGGGCTTTGGACGGATATCAGAATACTCCGATTCTGATGATTACACGCCACAAGAACCGCGTTGCCGTTGAGGCAGCTTTTGCAAAGGGCGCAACGGATTATGTGACCAAGCCCTTTGAATTCTTCGAGGTCTTGACCCGGATCAAAGTTGCCGAGCGCCTTGTTCAAGAACGTCAGGCGGCTTTGGACAGCTATATTGCGCTGCACAGTTTGCCCTATGACTACCCGAAGGATTCATCCAAGCTAAGCAAGTACAAGCTGGACTCTGATCTGACAAGCGAAAAGCTGCCGGTGCGGGGTGAAAAACTTCTGTCTCTCTCTGTGTTTCGAAATTATGTGGAACAGTTGTCCCGCGCGGACGGGTTTGAAATTCACCTGATCACCTTGGAAGTCAAAAAGGTTCACTATATCTTTTCCAAGGTGAAGCCTGCTGAATTTGTCGAATTTCTCAAGATTGTCGCTGATGCGGCGATGTCTGTCCTGGCCAAGGAAAATGCGTTTATCACCCATGCCGGGAATGGAATCTTTCTTATTTCCATCGACAAAGCAGGGGAGTTCGATCCGTCGGAAATAGAGCAGTCGATTACGCGTTGGGTCAACAGTGTTGGTCTGCCGAAAATATTCCGCGAAGAATTGTCGTTTGAGATTGTGATTGGCGATCCGTTGGTATTGTCCGGGTCAAGCAAGCTCAATTTCAAACGTGCCATGAAGGCAAGTATTGCCAGAATGGAGCAAAGGAAAATGTACTTGCGCGATTCCGAGCCCTTGAAGTTAAGCGTTTAAGGGCCAATCGCCTTTGGTGCTGTCGCTTTCTTCATAGGCCTGATCGTAACAACGCGGCATTGATGCGCAAATGACGGCACGAAGGCGTGCTTGTGCGTTCACTGACATGGTCTTCCGCGTGGAGGCGGAAGAGAAAGATATATTTATATTGCTTCTTTTCTGCGTGTTGACGCCTTTCTTGTATCGCGACACATGTCAATAACGCCGGATTGTTGCGGTACTGTGTCTTTTCCGTCTCGGATGGACTTTCGTCTTGATTGAATCACGGCGTTCTCTCATGCTTACTATCGTGATTGCCACGATATAAACAAACAACTCACGTACCTTTAGTGTGGATGATGTTCGTGGGTTCGCCGCACGCATCCGCTGAATAGAAAGGTGACAGTGCAGTGATTGGGTCGAAACACGCAGTTTTTGGACGGACATTCGCCAAAACGAGTGTGATCACCGCAAGACATGCCAGAAACAGTCGAACTGGGTCACGTTCGATCATCGGCAGGTGCGCCGCGTCCGCTGGCGTAGGGTTCCGGGTCTTGCAAATGGATCAGGTTTGATCATGCACGACGTTGAGTTGGCATCAGTGCGCGGGGAACCCGTCGACCTCAAGGGCGAGGGCCTGATTGTGCGCCTTCTGGCCGACCTGGTCCGTGTCGGCGCGGATCGGGCGGATTCTCTTCTTGATGATGCGGTGGCCAAGCTTGGCAGATTTGCGTGCGCCGACAGATGCTACATTTTCCAGTTTGTTCCCGGACGCCGGTTCAGCAACACCCACGAATGGGTGGCGCCAGGGATCTCGGCCGAAATCGACAATATGCAGAATGTTCCGCTTAGCGTGCTTGATCCGTGTATGCCGGACTTCGATGCCGACACTCCTGTGCATATCGTTGATGTGCGACGCTGGGCGCAGGGCCATGAAATGCAGCACATGCTGATGGAGCAAGGGATCAAGGCAATCCTCTTGGTGCCGTTTCGGAACGAAGATGGGCAAGCGACCGGCTTTGTCGGGTTTGACAACACGCGCGAGTCTGTCCCGTTCGACGAAGCGCTTGTGGCGTTGTTGAAAGCGGCGGCTGACGTTATCGGCACGACCCTGCAACGTCTGAGCATTTCAGCAGAAAAGCAGCATGCACAGGACGAACTGTTGCTTGGCGCCAGGCGGCTTAACGGATTGTTTGATGCAATCCCTGTGTTGATTTTCGAATTGGACAAGGATCGGAGATACACCGGCCTTGCCATGGGGCGCGCTGAGGACATGCTTGTTCCTATGGATCAGCGAAAGGGGCGTTGGATTCACGACGTCTTGCCTCCGGAAATTGCCGAGATCGCAGCGCGCGGCGTCGATGTTGCCGAGACCGGCAAGACTTCTGAGCCAGAACGGTACGAGGTGACGCGTCGTGGCCAGACACTTTGGCACGAAATGTGTGTTGCGCCGGTCGGCTTTCCCGGATCTGACGATTTCCGCAGCATCATCATTGTGCGCGACGTAACAGAGGACGAGCGCGCGCGCAGCAACATCGAGATGATGAGCCTTGTCGCGCGCATGATGACCAATCTTGTCATTTTGACCGAAACGGACGGTCGGGTGATCTGGGCCAACCCCGCTTTCATCAATAAGTCCGGTTATGCGATCGAAGAGATGAAGGGGTTGCCGCTGATCAATTTTACCCGTTCGTCGAACTCGGACCCTGAAACTTCGTCCGAAATCATGAGGTCAATGGCGCAGGAGCGCCCGTATTCCGGCCAGATTCTGAACGCGACACGTCATGGTGAGGAATACTGGGTCGATCTGAACATCTCGTTCCGGCGAGAAAGCGTTTCCGGTCGCAAGATCGTGATCCATGTCGCTACCGATATTACCAAGCAGAAAACCGTCCAGACCGAACTCGCGCACTATAAGTCCCTGCTCGAAAGTGCCATCGCCGCTTTGCCCGATGCCTTCGCCTATTTCGATGCGGACGACAAACTGGTGATTTGCAACGAACGCTATCGTGACTTTTATCCAAAGACCGCGCCAATCATCAAACCGGGTGTGACCTTTGAAGACCTCATTCGCTACGGAGTAGCGCATGGGGAATACGCCACCGCGAACGGACAGGAGGAAGACTGGATCGCGGATCGCCTTGATCGGCACCGCAATCCGGGTGTCCCGCTTGAGCAATCGCTAAGCGATGGGCGCTGGCTGCAGATACTTGAGCAGCCAACCGCCGATGGCGGTCGCGTCGGGATGCGCGTCGATATCACTGCCCTGAAAAGGGCCGAGGAACGCCTGGGCGGGATCATCGACGGGGCGCAGGTTGGGACTTGGGAATGGGTCCGTGGCGTAGATGAAGTTCTGGTGAACGAACGCTATTGCACCATACTGGGCCGCCCCATGGACGAGCTTTATCGAGCACCCGTGCAACGTTTTATCAGTCTGGTCGTCGACAAGGATCGCGAACGTGTGGCGCAGGCAATGCAAGATCTGGTAACTGGCGAATCCAACACCTTTTCCAGCGAATTTTGCATGCGTCACCAAGATGGCCACGCCGTTTGGGTCGAAACGCGGGGCAGGGTAGTGTCGTATAGCGCGGATGGACGGCCATTGCGGGTGTCAGGCGTGCAAATGGACATCTCTGGACGCAAAGCTGTTGAACTTGCGCTCAAGCAAGCGAATTCCGATTTGACCGAGGCTTTGGCACAGCGGGATGCAGCAGAGCGGCGCTTCTTCGATATTGCCGACTTGTCGACCGACTGGTTCTTCGAATTGGATGCCGGATTGCGGCACACCTATCTGTCCGAAAATTTTTCCAAATTGACCGGGATTGCCAACATTCAATTCCTCGGACGTCACTTGGGCCAGCTGCGGGATCTTTCCGGAGTGTTGCGGGGCGACAATGCGCGGTGGCCAGAGTTGACGGCGGCTCTTAGTGACAAGGGTCTCGTCGAACCTTACTTTTTCGAGGCGAAGGCACGCGATGGCACCTCTCGCTGGTTACGGTTGGCCATGACGCCAATGGCAGCCGCTGACGGAACCGTTACGGGTTGGCGCGGTGTCGGCACAGACGTCAGTGAGCTTTACAATGAGCGGTTGAATGCTCTTCAGGCCAACGAGGCGAAAAGCCGTTTCCTGGCCAATATGAGCCACGAAATTCGCACGCCTCTGAATGGCGTTCTTGGCATGGCTGAACTACTGGCCCCCAGCCTGAAGGACGAGCGCCAGAAAATGATGATCTCGACGATCCATTCGTCGGGAGAATTGTTGCTCAGTCTGCTCAACAATATTCTCGACATGTCCAAGATCGAGGCGGGTCAACTCGAGCTTGTCCCGGCACCTTTTGCAATGGAACAGCTCGCGACGGAAACCCGGAAAGTTTGGGGGTCCTTGTGCGCGGCCAAGGGAATCTCGTTCAATCTGACGATGAATGGCGCGGTTGATCGGGGCAGGTCCGGTGATCTGCAACGCCTGCGCCAGATCCTGCAGAACCTGCTGAGCAATGCGGTGAAATTCACATCCGAGGGGACAGTCAGCCTTCATGTAAGCGCAGAGCCCGAGGCACCAGTGATCCTGGAAGTCCGTGACAGCGGGATCGGCATGACGGACAGCCAGATCGCAGTTGTGTTCGAACCATTCAAACAGGCCGAGACCACGACATCGGCAAGGTTCGGTGGAACCGGGCTTGGATTGTCTGTTGTGCGGGAACTTGTCGGTCTCATGGACGGGCGGATCGACGTGCAAAGTACACCCGATGTCGGGACAGTCTTTCGCGTCACGCTGCCTTTGCCAGAGGTGCCGTTGCCCTCTGTGACAGCGGACTCCGTCGACGATCTATCGACAGACGACGCAGCAGCCTTGCTTGCGGGGCGCCGCTTGCTTTTGGCTGATGACAGCGACACCAACCTTTTCGTCGCGCGCAGTATGATCGAACATGCAGATTGCAGGCTTGCCGAGGCCCATAACGGGGCAGAGGCCGTTGCGGCGTTCGAGGCGGCCCTGGACGGACCAGAGGAAAACCGGTTTGATTTGATACTGCTCGACATCGCCATGCCCGTGATGGACGGATTCGAGGCAATACGGCGCATTCGCGAGATAGAAGCGACCCGCTCTTTGCCGCCAACCCCGGTCATTGCCTTTACCGCAAATGCCATGGCGCATCAGATCGCGGACTATATCGTGGCTGGGTTCGACAGCTATCTGGCCAAGCCTTTCCGCCGTGCCACCCTGATGGATGTCATGGCCCCATTCCTGATCTCGCAATCGAAGGCGGATCGCGATGAAGAATGAGCCCACAGCCACGCCGGACGCCCGTGCCAAACGAACGGTCCTTGTTGCCGACGATGATGCCATCGTCCAGGCCATACTGTCCGAGATCCTTGAAAGTATGGGCAGTTTCGAGGTTACGGCTGTCGCCGATACGCATTCCGGCATCGTCGAAGCGGTCGCGCGCCCTTTTGACTTGTTGCTCTTTGATCGACACATGCCGCCGATACAAGGCGACCGGGCCATCCGCGCCCTGCGGAGCGGTGCAAATCCCAACCGCCGCGCCCCCATTATCCTGATGACCGCAGAGATTGATCATCCAAGAACGGGTGATCCCCGGCGTGCCGAAGCAAGCCTCTATTTTCCCAAGCCCCTCGACCCTGCATCCCTGATCACGCACATCCACCAATTGGTGCCACCGCATTAAAGCGGTCCATTTGGACGCTTCGCGATTTGCGCCAGATAACTATTGGTGAATATGCAGGTCCTGACGACAACATTCGATCACCATCAGCCATGGCCAGACGCGCAGTCACCAGTGAATAGCGGTTCTTCCCGTCAATCAAGCAGAACCCTAAGAGCGCACAAGTTCGGCACGCGACGCGCTTGGAATAACAGGCCCGGATGATTTTTGAATTGGCTTGGCGCTGGTTTTCGCAAGGGGCGGCTTGGTATATGGCAGTTCGATGAAGAACGTGGTCCCGGCGCCCAATTGGCTTTCATAGTCGATTGTCCCGCCAAGCGCCTCGATGATCTCTCGCGAGATATTCATTCCAAGCCCGGTTCCGCCATAGTGGCGCTGATCCGAGGAATCAAGTTGGACAAAACGACCAAACACTTCTTCCTTGGCATCGTCGCGAATTCCGACGCCATGATCGCGAACGAATATGCGCACATGATCATCCGACGTGGATAGCCAGATATCAACTTCACCCTTTTCGTTCGAAAACTTTGCAGCATTCGAAATGACATTACCCAAGACTTGCATCAGCCTGGATGGATCCGTGTTCACAAATATTGAACCCATGCCTTTGAGGTCAGCGTTGAGGTGTACATCATACTTTTCCGCCAGACCCTGATGGGTTTCGATTGCGTCTGAAATGAAGTCGCGGATGTTCACCATTTCTTTCGTGAAGTTCATTTTACCCTCCTCGATTTTCTGCAAATCAAGAAGGTCGTCAACCAAGTCTGCCAAGCGATTGCTGTTCTTGCCAGCCAGCTGCAACAGTGAATGTGCTTGCGGCGTAAATTCACCAAACCGACCGGAATTAATAAGGTCCAGAGACCCTTTTATAGACGTCAGTGGTGTGCGGAGTTCGTGGCTGACAACAGCAATAAATTGCGACTTCAGAACGAGCGCTGCCTTTGCTCGTTCATGCTCGATCTCAAGCTCTTTAAGGCGACCAAGGTCGTTTCGGTAAAGGCGTAGAAACCCGATGGAACAATCAATCAGGAAGTACATCACGAAGATGACGATGAAAAACTGTAGCCACATGTCTGATGACAATGGCGGGCGATAAACCCAAAGATCCCGAACGGTGATGATAAGAAACGAAATGCCGTAGATCGTCAGGCGGACGGCAAGCGCGCTGACAATCTGGTGGTTGTTCATGGCGGCATAGAGGGCGGCGGCAAACAGGCAGAACAACGCCGAGAACGTCCCGACGCCGGGTTCAGTGACGCCGACCCAGACCGTGTAGCTGCTGATTGCCAAGGCGCTGACAATCGTGTTGACGACAAAGGCCGCATAGACCCGTCTTGTCACTTTTGTTGCGCCGGGTTTGATGCGCATGACCCAGTTCGCAAGTTTGAGGTCGACATATTCGCAGAACATGCACACGGCAAAGAACAACGCCGCCTTCCAGGGGACAAAGAACCATCCGGTGAGAATCGCGACCGCCGTGAAGATCCCCTGTCGCTGCCAGGTCAGTGTCCTCACGGCACGGGAATAGTTGCGCAGGTTCTCTTGCAGTTGTTCAGACTTGGAAGAAAACCGGGTGATCGGAGAATCAGCGCCCATCAAAGCCACCAAACACTCTCTGACCGCACGAAAAAACCTTCCAGCTGCCTTCAAGCAACTGATTATGAGGCAATTCCCATTCCATTGAGCAAGGCACTCTGTGTGAACGTGAGGGCATCGAGGTTCCGTTTCAACCCATTTAGCAAGTCAGTACGTCGTCGCAAACTATGAGGAACTTGGTAATGGTTACGCCTCTTGGGTATCGTTGAAGTTTGGCGATACTATGATGAGAAAGCGGCCCTTTTGACACTTGGGGTGCCAAGCCCACAGTTTTTCCGGTTGGACCCAAACTGGGTTTGCCCTGTCAGATGCCCAATCCCCATGCGATCTTGTGCCTGTCAAAGCGGATTTTCGGTCACAAGCCACCGGGCTGTTCACGCGCCTAAGCGCGCGGCTGATCGTTGCGTCATCAGCAATCCTGACAGACGTCAGAAAGTCTGGCTGCTCAGCTCTTTTTCCTTGCGCATTTCAGGTCGGTAAGGTGGCAAGTCCACACCGATCAGCGCCAACTTGATTTTCAGGCGGCTGTACGCCCGCGGCTCGGACATTTGTGTGTAACCGTATAGGCGTTGATATAGCTCGATCCGATTTACGGGTACTGCAGCGACTGCATGTTTTGCATTGTTGGCTCTTGCAACGCTCAGATATTGACGCAAGATCAATCGTGCTATCAGTATTCTGTAAGCGCCCAGGTCCGGGTCGATTGCAAAGCGCGCGCCATCAATGATGGTTGATCCAGACAGGATCTTTGGCATCAAGATATCCGAAAAGGCGGACATGGTCGCCGATCTATGGCTGGCCTTGTTCAAGATATGGAGTCGGATTGTACCGACAATAGCGTTTTCATGCTTGACGGCAAAAGTTTGCGTCGCCGTAGCATAATCATATTTGTCCAAGAGACTTTCTTCTTGGTCAGGGTGGATCAGATCATCAGCCAAAAAACATTTGTACCGAAGCGCACCCACTGCGCGCAATTCGTTTTTGGATCGAACTTGCTGGATATCGAAATCTTTGGGCATGACAATCAATTCTTGACCAGAAGTTTGGGCCAAATGAAGCCGACTTTCTTTTGATAATTCTTGTACTCATCCCCAAAGCTACCTTTCTGAAGCTCCGTCTCTTCTTTGATCGCCGAGTAGCAATAGACAAGAAGCAAGGTCGAGAAAACAGCAATGGATGAGATATGCGCGGTGCCCAGTGCGCAAGCGAACCAAAACGCGCAATAAGACAAATAAAATGGATGCCTTGTATATTTCCAGGGACCGTTTGTGATGATTCCACTCGTTTTCGAATCCGGATCAAACGCGAGCGCCAATCTCGTTTGTCTGCTGTGCTTTATGGACCAGCCAAAAAGCAAAAAGGCTGCCAGAATGAGTGCCAAAGCAACCACAGGAAGGTTCAGCCCAGTGACGAACGCATGAATCAGAAATGTGAAGATCCCGATCAAGGAAAGAACAGAGATAACATACATACCCGCCGCGTACTTTCCCGACACGAAGTGTTGCTTCGTAGCGGCTGATATCAGCAGGAAATATGCGAGCGCGATGACGCCGACGATGAAGTCTATCATTTTGGTTTCCAGTAGTGGGACCGTCACGGGATGTTTTGGCTGTGAGGCACGTTGCGCTCACAAGAACTCTTTAAAGAGGGTGGTGGAGGCCTTGGGGTTTGAGAGAGTTGGAACCTAGTTTACTAAGTACCGTCGAACACCGTGACTCAATTATAGGGCGGTGTTCGTCGTCATTCAAGCAACTTTGGGCTGATTGTTGCTAAACTCCGAACAATCCATTTAGTCGGGCAGGCTCCACCTTGTCATCAGGCATGTACAGCGCACTTTGTCCGGGCCATGGGTGAATTCCGGCATGTCATGCTAAGAAAACCAAGTCGCGGCAAAAGCGGCCTCAACATTACACACGCACGAGACCCGTTTGGAACACGAAAGAACAGGCTGACTGTCTAACCCAGATGTCAGAGGGATTCCAAGAGTATCGAGGCGGTTTTTTGCAACAAGGTGTGATTGCGGATTCAGGGGTAGTCGTGGCGTTGCTGCGTCAACTCAAATCCCGAAATCGTTAGTGTTGTGAAGCACTTGCGGTCTTATGGGTGACATAACACGCTGACTCGAAACCAGGCCGTCGGTACTGGGATGTGCGCTTGCTCGGTCACAAGAAAGCAGATTTCCAAGTGCCGGCATTGCGCCGTGACGACCCGATTCCAGCTCGGATGAAGGTGGTGACCGAAATGCCGCAACTGAGTCGCCGTGCCGGTCGTGCATTTCGTAAAGGAAACGGGGGGACCCGTGGCCGGTTTTTTGCGATCTGGACGCCTTGAATCGGAGCACAACACTTCGGCGGTTTTCCGCGAGGCCCGGCGGAATTCCGCGTGGTATCAAGGGTGTTACGTTACGTTAGCTCGGCGCTCCTGCGACCGATCCAGGGTGAACACGAAGAGGCACCCCGCACGTCACGACTCGCATTTATGGTCACGCGACCAACCGTCTTGCCTCTGTAAGGCGCCCCGAAGAAACGCTGACCAAGTGACGCGGCATGACATGGACAGATTCCAAAAACTGCGCCTGTCACAGGCGTTTTCCTGACGAGGGCTCTCAACTCCCGACTTTTGTTCGATTTTTTCATGCCCACGCATCATGACAATTGACTCAGTGTGGGAAAATTGGGTCTTTACCAACACGGTAACTCTTTTTGGGATTTTTCTGGATATATGGAAAATGAATTTGAACAAAGCCTTGCGGCTTCGCTGGCTTCACTGACTCCAATTGCCGGATTTGGAAACCTCACGGTGCCAACATCCGAAGCTGATCTTCTGCAATTGACCGTAGGAGAATATCTTGACCTGCTAGATCTCGCTGAACAGGCGCTTGTCACCTATCGGCCGCAAATTCAGGCACTACTGAGCAATCCGCAGTTTACTGCGGACCTTGATGCGGAGTCGCTTCAGTTTCTTCAGGACTGGGCCAGTGGCGATCTTGGCGTCGTGACGCAGGCCTTCGAGCAGATTCGCGGCGAACTGTCCGGCGTGCCCAGAAGCACACTTCTGATCAACGTAGAGGGGCTCGACGGGAACGGCGGAACCCTTGAGGACGATATTCAACTGGCATTTGCCGATGCCGAGGCGCGTCTTGCGGAATTGCTGTGGAGCCAGACAGACGGTCTTTTCACGTCGCCGACCTTCACGATCGACCCGGATACCGGAAGCTGGTTTATTCCGGGTGCCGGGGCGGCCGGGCTCAGCGGTACAACGCTTGTCGAATTGTGGACCCTTCTTGGCGAAGCGGCCGGCAGTGCGATCATTTCGTATTTTGACACGCAGACGGCGCTTGTCGAGCAGCTGATCAATGATGGTGTGTCCGTTGCTTCGTTTGCGCAGGCGGAAACAGCGGTTGAAGCGGCCTCTGCGACGGCACTCGAGGCCTTGCAAGGGTTCGGTGCGGACCTGACGGGGCAAGGTGACGTCGATCTTTCGGCATTCGAAGCGTTGGCGCTCGCGCAGTTCAACGCAATCATCAATGCCATCACCGGAACCTTGCCGGGCCTTGAAGGCGCATTGGCCGACCTGATTGTAGGGTCGCGCAACTCTGATCCGACCTTTGTGGTCAATCTGGACGGAAGCGTCAGCGGATCGGATGAAGGCGACTGGTTCTATCTCAATGATCGACCCAACGTGTTCGACGGGGGCAGCGGACAGGACATTCTGTTCGGCTTTGGCGGCAATGACCGCTTGACCGGTGGCGCGGATGACGATTCCCTGTTTGGCGGCGATGGCAACGCGGATACGGCGGTCTATTCCGGACCGCAGGCGCGCTACACCGTACAGATCGCGGCTGATGGCGTGACCATCGTCGACCGCGCTGGAGGTGACGGCACCGACACACTCAGCGAGATCGAACTTCTGTCCTTCGCCGGGAGCGATGATTTCAACCTCGCCAATCAAATGGGCATCGCATCGCTTAGCCCGGACGACATCGCGACATTCGTTGAACTCTATATTGCCTATTTCAACCGCGCGCCCGATGCCGAAGGTCTGAACTTCTGGGGATCGGCCTTTGCCAACGGGTTTTCGCTGGAACAGATTGCAACGCTGTTCCTCGATCAACCCGAAACCCGTGCCACTTATCCCGACACGCTCAGCACGCTGGATTTCGTGACACAGGTCTACTCCAACGTTCTTGGCCGGACGCCGGATCAGGCAGGGCTCGACTTCTGGGCAGGGGCGCTCGACGACAGTTTCGTAACCCGCGATCAATTCATTCTGGAAGCCCTCAGAGGGGCCAAGGTCGATCTTGGCCCGGAGGCTTCGCAGGAAGACATCACCCTTCAGCTTGGGGACCGCGCCTATCTTTCGGACAAGACCGATCTCGGCACCTATTTTGCCGTGATCCGCGGCCTGTCCGACGTGTCCGATGCCAACACCGTCATGGATATCTTCTTGCGTGGAGATCAGGGCACGATCAACGATGCGTTCGAGGCGATCAACACCCTTTATACCGAGGCGTTGGGAACAGAAAACGGCGACTTCCTGATCCAGCTGGTCGGTGTGGTCGACGATCCTTTCGCAATCTGAACCACACATCCCTGATCCTGTGACAGCGCGCCCCTCGACGGGCGCGTTGTTCGTTTCAGACATCGCGATTATCGGCTTTGAGGTCACAGGTCTTGCCTGCGTACAACGTCTGACCAATGCGGGCCTGACCCCACGGGTTTTCAACAAGGGGCGCGGGATTGGTGGACGGGTCGCCACCCGCAGGGCCGAAGATGGGTTTCAGTTCGATCACGGCGCGCAGATGATCCCGCATGACACGCCAGACTTTCACGCGGTTCTGCAACTGGCAAAAACCGCCGGATTTGTCGCCAAGTGGGACATGGGTGATGAAAGTGCCCCCATGTCGGCACCCCCGGCATGACGGCTGACGAACCGTGCGCTATGTCCGGAGCAAACGCAGTTTGAAGGAGCGTTCGGATGACGCAAACCCGGCGGAACAAGCTTGAGATATATGATGATGTCGCGGCGCATTGGTGGTCGGATGACATCCGTTGGATCCGCACCCTCAAGAACATGGTGCCGGGAAGGCTCAAGTGGTTTGACACGCATATCGACTGGCAAGGCAAGGATGTGCTCGATCTTGGCTGCGCCGGGGGCTTCATGGCCGAGGCGCTGGATGATCGGGGCGCGCGTGTCACCGGCATCGACCCCGCGAAAGATGCCATTGCCGCCGCAAGCGCACATGCTCAAGACGCGGGCAGGGACATCCGCTATGATGTCGGTCTGGGCGAGGCGTTGCCCTATGCCGACGCCAGTTTCGACGCGGTGGTCTGTGTCGACGTCCTCGAACATGTGCAGAGCCTGCCCAGGGTCATTTCCGAAACCGCCCGCGTCCTGCGCCCCGGCGGGCTGTTCCTGTTCGACACGATCAACCGCACCCCGGTCGCGCGTCTGGCCACCATCACAATGGCCGAGGATGTGCTCAAGCTGTTGCCCAAAGGCACCCATGACCCAGACATGTTCATCAAACCGTCAGAACTGCGCGTCGAACTCGAAAATGCCGGGTTCGCGGTGGGCAAAATGGTCGGCCTCGGCCCGCGCGGGATCAACGGCAGAGGTGATATTACCTTTGGACGGGTGCCGGGAACGATGATCATCTACATGGGCATCGCCCGAAAGCCATGACACACATCACCGCCTCCAAGCGCTTTATCGGTTGACTTGCCGGTCTTTAGGCCCCATGTGCAGCCCATCGCCGCGCAGCCGCGTGAGCTTGCCGCACCCGCAGTCTTGGGCGCACCGGCGATACATGAATTCAGTTCCCCATCACGCAGGGTCCCTGACGCAGCACCAGACGGTACGGGGCGATCCCGTATTTTCTTAAGGTTCTGCGACACCCTCGTTTGCCGCGATGATGCGGCACCATACCCTCCGTGTGCGCAATCGCATGCGGACGCAAAGGATACCTTTTGTCTGATTTTGACACCTTGGGCCTCAAGCCCGTTCTCCTCGCCGCTCTCAAAGACGCAGGCCTCACCACCCCGACCCCGATCCAGGACAAGGCGATTCCGCTGGCGATGGCGGGCAACGACGTTCTGGGCCTCGCCCAGACCGGCACCGGCAAGACGATGGCCTTTGGCATCCCGCTGGTCAGCCACCTGATGGACAGCCCCGATCGCCCCGCCGCGAAAACTGCGAAATCGCTGATCCTCGCGCCGACCCGCGAACTGGTGAACCAGATCGCCGAAGCGCTGCGCACCCTGACCAAGAAAACCCACCTCAAGGTGAATGTCGTCGTTGGCGGCCAGTCCATCAACAAGCAGATCCACCACCTGCTCAAGGGCACTGACATCCTTGTCGCGACACCCGGTCGCCTGATCGACCTGATGGACCGCAAGGCGGTCGATCTGCGCACGGTCAAGCACCTGGTGCTGGACGAAGCCGACCAGATGCTCGACATGGGCTTCATCCACGCCCTGCGCCGGATCGCGCCGAAACTCGGCACGCCGCGCCAGACCATGCTGTTCTCGGCCACCATGCCGAAACAGATGGAAGACCTCAGCAAGGCCTATCTCACCAATCCGCAGCGCGTTCAGGTCGCCCCTCCGGGCAAGGCCGCCGACAAGGTGACCCAATCGGTACATCACCTGTCCGGCAAGGGCGAAAAGCCCGGCAAGCTGCGCGAGATCCTGTCGCGCGACCTCGACGCCCTCACACTGGTCTTCTCGCGCACCAAACACGGTGCCGAAAAGCTGATGAAGGGTCTCGTGGCCGACGGCTACAACGCCGCCTCGATTCACGGCAACAAAAGCCAGGGCCAGCGCGACCGCGCCATCAAGGCGTTCCGCGATGGTGACATCAAGGTGCTGGTCGCAACCGACGTGGCCGCGCGCGGCATCGACATTCCGGGCGTAGCCTATGTCATCAACTACGACCTGCCGGATGTGCCCGACAACTACGTCCACCGCATCGGCCGGACCGCCCGTGCGGGCCGTGAAGGCGAGGCAATTGCCTTCTGCGCGCCGGACGAAGCAGATCTGCTGCGCCAGATCGAAAAGCTGATGAAGATCGAGGTGCCCGTCGCCAGCGGCACGGCCCCCAAGGATCCGGTTGCCCGTCCCGCACAGCAATCGCGCGGTCGCGGTCGCGGCGGTCAGGGGCAAGGCGGCAAGCCGCGTCAGGCCAACGCCGGTGCCAAGCCCGGTGGTCAAAGCCGTCGCAGCCGGTCGCGCAAAGCGGCCTGATCCCGGTCTGATGATTTTGCAAACGGCCTGCCACATCGGCGGGCCGTTTTGCATTTTTGCAGGGCCGATGTGCATGACCCAAGGTCAATGCTCCATCGCGCAACCGGGCACCTATGTGATACTCTGAATTCAGGCTGACAGACGGAGCGCGATACCATGCAACTCAGGATCAACGGAACCCTTCACGAGGTCGATGTCGAGGACGACATGCCGCTCCTCTGGGTGCTGCGCGACGAGCTGGGCCTGACCGGCACCAAGTTCGGCTGCGGCATCGCGCAATGCGGTGCCTGCACCGTGCACCTCGATGGCGTCGCCGTCCGGTCCTGCCAGACTTGGGCAATCGACGCCGAAGGTGCGGATGTCACCACCATCGAAGGTCTGGGCACACCGGATGCACTGAACGCCGTGCAGGCCGCGTGGCTCACCGAACAGGTCGCGCAATGCGGCTACTGCCAGTCCGGCCAGATGATGCAGGCCGCGTCGTTGTTGGCGGACAACCCCAGCCCCACAGACCAGGATATCGACGACGCCATGTCCGGCAACCTGTGCCGTTGCGGCACCTATCCGCGTATCCGCGCCGCCGTGAAGCGCGCCGCCCGCATGATGGAGGGCTGATCATGGGTCGCCTGAAAACCATCGCCCGCCGTACATTTCTCATTGGCTCCGCCGCTGTTGTCGGTGGCGTCGCCTTTGGCGTGTACACAGTGCGCAAACCGCACACCAATCCACTCACGGCGCAGGCCGGGGAGGCGGTTCTGACGCCCTACGTCAAGATCACCGCTGACGGCATCACCCTCATCACGCCCCGCGCGGACAAGGGGCAGGGGGCGTATCATGTGCAGGCCGCGCTGATTGCCGAAGAGCTGGATGTTGACCTCGACCAGATCAAGGCCGATCCCGGCCCGCCAAGCCCCGCCTATTGGAACACCGCGCTTGCGGCGGAGGCGGCTGATTTCATGGTGCCCGCCGCTGGAATGATGCACAACATGGCCGAAGGCGCCGTGAACAGCGTGATGAAGGTCATGGGCCTTCAGATCACTGGCGGATCGACCACTGTGCCGGACCAGTTCGAAAAACTGCGTTTGGCGGGGGCATCGGCCCGCGAGACCATCAAGGCTTTGGTGGCCGAGCAGACCGGTGTTCCGGTCTCTGATCTGACAACATCCGCCGGCAACGTGATTTTACCAGATGGTCAAAAAATCCCCTACACCAGTCTCGCCGCCGATCTGGCAGAGACTGAGGTGGTGCAGGACGTTCCCCTCCGCGATCCGTCCCAATGGCGCTATATCGGCAAGCCGATGCAGCGGATCGACATGCTGGCCAAGAGCACGGGAACACAGGATTACGGAATCGACGCCGCGGTGGACGGCATGGTCCACGCCACGGTCCTGATGAACCCCGCACAGGGTGGCGGCATGGGCGATTACGACGCTTCCGAGGCGCTGAATATGCGCGGCGTTCAGGCCGTCGTTCCCATCACTGGCGGGTTGGGCATCATTGCCGACAACACCTGGCGCGCATTCCGCGCGGCAGAAGCGGTGCAGGTGATGTGGGAAGACCCCGCATATCCTCTCGAACAAGCCAATCATTGGGCAACGCTCGAGGCCGCCTTCACCCCCGACGCGCAGGACAGCCAGAAGCGCAATGACGGAGATGTGGAAACCGCGCTGGGCGACGGCGATATCCTCACCGCAGAATATCGCGCGCCCTATCTGGCCCATGCTCCGCTCGAGCCGGTCAACGCCATCGTGCGCGTCGATGACGACCGCGCCGAGGTCTGGACCGGCACGCAAATCCCGCGCTTCATTCAGGCCAATGTCAGCCGCATCACCGGCATCCCCGCCGACAATGTAACCGTGCATGTCCTGATGATGGGCGGCAGTTTCGGGCACCGGCTTGAAGACGAGGTGGTCAAGCAGGCGACCGAGATCGCGATGCAGATGAAAGGCACCCCGGTCAAGCTGACACTGTCGCGCGAAGAGGATATGCTGCACGACTTCCCCCGCCAGATTGCGATGGCCCGGATGCGGGGCAAAGTGGCGAATGGTCAGGTCGAAGCGCTGGATCTGGGCATCGCCATGCCCTCGGTCATGGCCTCGCAACTGGGCCGTCAGAACCAATCCGCCCCCGGCCCGGACAGCCAGATCGTGTCCGGCGCATGGGAACAGCCCTTCGCCATTCCACACCAACGCGTGACCGGCTACCGTGCGCCGGAATTGGCGCCGATCAGTTCCTGGCGCTCGGTCGGCGCATCCTCGAACGGGTTTTTCTACAACGCTGCATTGGACGAGTTGATTGAGGCGGCAGGCGCGGACCCGATGGAAGAACGTCTTCGCCTATGCAATGATCCACTCGCGCGGCAGGTCCTGGAAGCCGTAGCCGAGATGTCGAACTGGTCCGGTATCGGCGGAAATGGAACCGGGCGCGGTGTGGCGCTGACCAAGTCCTTCGGCGTGCACTGCGCGCAGGTCATCGAAGTCACGGACACTGACAATGGTATCCGCATCGACACTGTCTGGGTCGCCGCCGAGGTGGGCCGCGTCGTCGATCCGGTGAATTTCGAGAACCTCGTGCAGGGTGGGGTGATCTACGGCCTTGGTCACGCGATGAATTCCGAGATCACCTATGCGGGCGGTGTGGCCGAGCAGTCGAATTTCGATTTGAACCCCGGCATGCGTCTGCATCAATGCCCGCAAATCTTTGTGCGGGGGTTGGAGAATGGCGACCGGGTTCTGGGGATCGGAGAGCCTCCGGTGCCGCCTGCTGCCGCTGCTTTGGCCGGGGCGATCTGGGCTGCGACGGGCACACGGTTGCGCGAGATGCCTTTCGGCAAGACGGTGACGTTTGTCTGACCAGGCACGGATTTTTTACCAAACGGTAAAAAACATATTGGAGCAACTATGTAAGCATCAGTTACGGATACGGTTAAATTATTTGCCTTTTCGTTACCGGAGCTGACCGTTATTCTTGTTCCATCATTGGGAACAAGAAGAGGCGGGCTCTCAGGTGCCAGAGCAAGACCACTTGACTGTGACGGTGCAACGCGGTGGCCCGGATGCGCCAATGCGACCCCAGACCTTCGAAGTTCCGGCCTATGACAATCAGACCGTTCTGGACGTCGTGTCGTGGATCCAGCAGAACACCGATCCGACCCTGACCTACCGCTTTGCCTGCCGCGTCGGCATGTGCGGAAGCTGCGCGATGATGGTCAACGGCGTGCCGCGCTGGACCTGCCGCACCCATGTCAGCAAGGTGCTCAAGGGCAACACGATCGAGGTTGGGCCCCTGCGCAACCTGCCGGTGATCAAGGATCTCGCCGCCGACATGGACCCGTTTTTCGACAAATGGGTCGCCGCCGAAGGCAGGCACCACCCGACCCGCACCCGCGACGATGCCATCGAGGCGATTGATCCGGTGGCGTCGGAGCGGCAAGAGGCAAACGCCGGGATCGAATGCATCAACTGCTCGGTCTGCTATTCGGCCTGTGACACGGTGGCGGGCAATCCCGACTATCTTGGCCCCGCAGCGCTTCAACGCGCTTGGACGCTCTATAATGACGCCAAGGATACCGACCGCGACGCGATCCTTGACGCGGTGTCGGGCAAGGGCGGCTGCCATTCCTGCCATTCGATGGGGTCGTGCACGACCTATTGCCCAAACGAGCTTGACCCGCTGTCGGCCATTCTTGGCCTCAAGCGCGCGACGGCCAAGCGGTTCTTCGGAGGGCGCAAGGGATGAACGAGTTCCACCTCTACATGGCGCAACGTCTGTCGGCGCTGGTGATGGCGCCCTTCGTGATCGTGCATATCGGCGTGATGATCTACGCCATCCAAGGCGGGTTGTCGGCGTCGGAAATCCTTGGCCGCACGCAAGGGTCGGTGTTCTGGTTCGCCTTCTACGGCATGTTCGTGGTCGCCGTATCGATCCACGCATCCATCGGGCTGCGCACGATATTGGGCGAATGGGCGGGCCTGCGCGGTGGGGCGCGTGACTCTGTGGCGGTGCTCATCGGCCTGGGTCTCTTCGCTCTGGGCGCACAAGCCGTCTGGGCGGTGACGACATGAGGGTCGAACGCGCCCATCCGCTGTGGCTGGCCTACATCCTGCACCGGCTGTCGGGATTGGGCCTTGCCCTGTTCCTGCCGTTGCATTTCTGGGTGCTGTCCTATGCGCTGAACGACGCGGCCAAGCTGGATGCTTTCCTGACGCTGACCGAGCAACCGCTGGTCAAGGCGGCTGAGTTCGGTCTGGTGTTCCTTCTGGCGGTGCATCTCTTTGGCGGTTTGCGCCTGATCGCGCTGGAGTGGCTGCCTTGGTCGGCCCCGCAAAAGACATGGGCGGCGGCGGCGGTGGCCGGGTCGTTCCTTGTCTCCACAACCTTTCTCATGCAGGCGATCTGATATGTTCACGACAAAAGACATCGACCGGCACGACACCGACATCCTGATCCTGGGCACCGGAGGGGCGGGCATGTTCGCGGCCCTGCACGCGATGCAGACCGCACCCGAGGGCACCAAGGTGACGATTGCTGTCAAGGGGTTGATCGGCAAATGCGGCTGCACGCGGATGGTGCAGGGCGGCTATAACGTGGCGCTGGGCCATGGCGACAGCGTCGAACGACATTTCATGGACACGATTCAAGGCGGCAAATGGCTGCCCAATCAGGACATGGCGTGGC
>NZ_JBHYFV010000008.1:0-131757 GCF_051859345.1 Marivita sp.
CTGGCCAAGCATCTTGTTGTCGGCAGCCATCTCGCGTTCACCTTGGAACACACGGATCGTCACGGCGTTCTGGTTGTCTTCGGCGGTCGAGAAGATTTGCGACTTCTTGGTCGGGATCGTGGTGTTGCGGTCGATCAGGCGAGTGAACACACCACCCAGCGTTTCGATGCCCAGCGACAGCGGGGTCACGTCGAGAAGGACAACGTCCTTTACATCACCTTGCAGAACGCCGGCCTGAATGGCGGCGCCCAGCGCCACAACCTCGTCCGGGTTCACACCCTTGTGCGGCTCCTTGCCGAAGAACTTAGTCACTTCCTCGACGACGCGGGGCATGCGGGTCATACCACCTACGAGCACAACCTCATCGATGTCGGAGGTCGAGAGACCGGCATCTTTCAGAGCGGCCTGACACGGCTTCATCGACGCCTTGATCAGGTCGCCAACAAGGCTTTCCAGCTTGGCGCGTGTCAGCTTCATCACAAGGTGAAGCGGTTGACCGCTTTTTCCGTCCATCGAGATGAACGGCTGGTTGATTTCGGTCTGGCTGGACGAGGACAGTTCGATCTTGGCTTTCTCGGCCGCCTCTTTCAGACGCTGAAGCGCCATCTTGTCCTTGGTCAGATCGACGCCGTTCTCTTTCTTGAACTCGTCAGCAAGGTAGTTGACGATCCGCATGTCGAAATCTTCACCACCAAGGAACGTGTCGCCGTTGGTGGATTTCACTTCGAACAGGCCATCGTCGATTTCAAGGATGGTCACGTCGAACGTACCACCGCCAAGGTCATAGACCGCGATGGTGCGGGCTTCTTTCTTGTCGAGACCATAGGCCAGCGCGGCGGCTGTCGGCTCGTTGATGATGCGCAGCACTTCAAGGCCGGCGATCTTACCTGCGTCCTTGGTCGCCTGACGCTGAGCGTCGTTGAAATAGGCGGGAACGGTGATGACGGCTTGCGTCACTTCTTCGCCAAGATACGATTCGGCGGTTTCCTTCATTTTTTGCAGGATGAAGGCGGAAATCTGGGACGGGGAATACTTGTCACCCTTGGCGCGCACCCATGCGTCGCCATTGCCGCCGTCGATCACTTCGAACGGCATGTTCTTGCGGTCCTTGGCAAGATCCGGATCATCATTGCGGCGACCGATCAGACGCTTCACACCAAAGACGGTGTTTTCCGGGTTGGTCACTGCCTGACGCTTGGCCGGTTGGCCAACGAGGCGTTCGTCGTCGGTGAACGCGACGATAGACGGGGTGGTGCGTGCACCTTCGGCGTTTTCAATCACACGCGGCTGCGATCCATCCATGATCGCGACGCAGCTGTTTGTTGTACCGAGGTCAATACCAATCACTTTGGCCATGTTTTCGATCCCTTCATATCTTAAGGCGATGTCACGAGACGATGACCCATTCCGGCATCCCGCCCCGCATTTCATTCCACTGACGTTACCGTTCAGCGGGTCCGATGGGTATATAAGGAGGCATCTAGACGCCTGCAAGCGCCGCAGCTACCGGGAATTTCTGAAAATTCGGTATGTGTTTCGGGTTTGAGCGATTTATTCTTGGCGCAGGGCTGATCTGATTCCCGATGGGCCCGCCATTGCCGGGGACTCGTCAGGACGTTGATCCCGTGTCCAAGCCAACAGATCGTATTGCCGATCATTCACGCGCCCAACCATGTCGAGACCCGTCACCAACGCAAGACGCGCGATTGCCAGCGCTTGCCCCATTGCCGGATCAACGGGCAGGAAAAAGGGCGGCAACCGCACCCATCCCGATCCGAGGTGTCGAAACAGAAACTGCCTATGGGTCCAATCGTAATTATCTTGGATCGGCAGAGCGCCGGATGAAAGGTTGTCAGAGAAGCACATCCGGCTGTGATCACCTTGTGGCACTCGGATGCGCTTGACTGACCGGTACGCGCAAATCTTGTCACAAGACCCGTCGTTACCGATCAAGCAACGCTGTTTCGATTAGAAACAAGGCGGCAGATGCAGCCAGCCGCCTTGTCATTTACCAGTTTGGGAGGACACAAAAATGCAACCGAAATCAAAGCTCAAATACACTTTGATGGCATCCGTGATGGCCATCAGCACACTTGCGGGATCTGCCTTTGCCCAAGACAGCCGGATCGACAAGGTAACACCGGTCACAGACGAGATGCTTCTGAGCCCGGCCGATGGCGACTGGTTGATGTGGCGGCGGACATATGACGGCTGGGGGTACAGCCCGCTTGACCAGATCAACAAAGAGAATGTCGGCGATCTGGAGCTGGCATGGGCCTGGGGCATGTCGCCGGGAGGGCGGACACAAGAAACGCCGCTTGTTCATGACGGTGTTATTTATATCCAGAACTCAACCCATTTGATTCAGGCACTTGATGGGTCCACCGGCAATCTGATTTGGGAGTACCAGCACGAACTGCCCGACGATGTGAACCCCAATGGGGTGCGATCCAAGTCGATCTATGAAGACATGCTGATCGTCTCGACCCGTGACGGTCACCTGATCGCGCTTGACACCAAGACCGGGCAATTGATCTGGGATCAGCAGGTCGTCAACTACAACCAGGGATTTGCTTTCTCGAGCGGATCAATCATCACCAATGGCGTGATCATTCAGGGCACGACCGGGTGCAGCAATGCGCAACCGGGTGGTTGCTTCTTCACCGGGCATGATGTGCACACCGGCGCGGAAATTTGGCGCGTTCACACGATCGCGCGCGGCGACACACCCGAAGGCAACAGCTGGAACGGAATCCCGCTGGAAAGCCGCCACGGTGGCTCTGCATGGATCGCCGGATCGTATGATCCCGATCAGAATCTGTTCTTTGCTGGTGTCGGACAACCCTATCCATGGATCGCGGAAATCAACGGCCTGTTGCCTGAAAGCGCAGACCCAAGCGTGACGAACAACGCGCTTTACACCAATGCGACCCTCGCCATCGACGTCAATACCGGCGAACTGCAATGGTATCACCAGTACCTGCCAAACGATTCTCTTGATCTGGACTATGTCTATGAACGGATCCTTGTCGAATTGCCGTTCAAGGGCGAAGACCGCCAGATGGTCATTACCAGCGGCAAGATCGGGATTGTCGAGGCATTGGACCGGGTCACAGGTGAATGGCTGTGGGCACACGAGACCGTGCCGCAAAACGTGGTTCTGGAAATTGATCCAGACACCGGTGCCAAGACCATCAACCCCGATATTGTCCCGCATATCGGCGAAACCACCTATAACTGTCCGGCGGATCCGGGCGGTCGGGCCTGGCAGGCGACGTCTTATAGCCCCCGGACCCAGACACTTTATATGCCGACGGTCGAGTTCTGTTCGAACACCACGCCACAGCCTCTTGATCCGGGCGAAATCTATGTAAGCGGTGGACGGGCGACCTTTGCCCGCGTTCCCACAGCGGACAGCGATGGCAATATCGGTCAGGTTCGGGCGATCAATCTGGCCGATCAGTCGGATTCCTGGATGTACCGGCAATATGCGCCTGTCACCAGTTCCACCCTGCCAACTGGTGGCGGGTTGGTGTTTGTCGGCACGCTTGACCGCAGACTCATCGCTTTTGATGATGCAACCGGTGATGTCTTGTGGAGAAGTGGCGCGCTTAGCAATGCGCTTGAATCCTTCCCGATCAGCTATTCGGTGGATGGCAAGCAGTACATTGCGATCGTTGCGAACTGGGCGTCCGGTCTTGGCCGATTGGCCTCGCTGACACCTGACATTCAACTGCCGCCCAGCAACCCTGCAACGCTGTATGTGTTTGCGCTTCCTGACTGATCGAACAGGCGCAATTTGAAACGTGGTCCGCGCGCAGATGATGCTATCCCTACGCGCGGACACTTTGACGAATGAGGTCTGACCTTGACCATTACCAACTTGCGCCGGATGTTTTCCTTTTGGGCGCTGGCGCAAGCGGTTGTGTTTACCACGTTGCCCGCCGCGCAGGGCGCTGCACAAGAACCGGAATTCTATGACATCCCCTATGCTGACCGCCAATGGACCTTTGGCCGGCGAATGGATCTGTCGCAGTTGCGTTACTGCATCGACCCGCGAGAGTCTGACTGGGAGGTTGCCGGCGACGTGGCCGATGCCATTGCAGCGGCGCTCTTGCTTGAGCCGCAGCGATACGTTGTCGAAAGCACGATGGTCATGGAAGACATCACCATGGTCTATGGTCTTTTGCTGGAGCATTGCGACATTCACATGGGCTTCAAGCTTATCCCCGGTGGATACGGCGAATGGGCGTCTTTGACACGGGCCTACTACAGCACCGAATATGCCTTTGTCACAGCCGACCCCGATCTTGGCGCGCTGGCCGATCTGTCACCACCCCGCCCGATCGGCGCGACAATCGGAACGTCGGCCCACCTGCGGCTGGTGTCCTATCTCACTGCATCGGCCCCGCAAGACCGTTGGCCGACCTACCCGATGGGAACAAACCAACTCGCGCTCCAGTCGCTTCTGAAGGGCACTGTGGATGTCGCACTGGTCTGGGCACCTGTTTTCTGGGCCACTCAGCGCGACGACCCGGCCTATGCCGATCTGCACGCGATTGACCCCGCGCCCCTTCCCGCCACGGTTCTTGGCGTGGGCGCATTGATGCTGTCGGACGAGACCTTTCTGCGCACGTCGATTGACGAGGCGATTGCTGCCTTGACCGCAGACGGCACATTTGCGGAGATCTATGACGCGCACGGGTTTCCCGCAGTGGACGGGCCGTGATGTCTGTCCCGCCTTTCGCAATCCGCCTAGACTCCGTGTCCAAGAGGTATGGGCGCACATTGGCCCTGGACGGTGTCAGCTTTGATGTTGGCCAACAGCAGCTGTTCGCGCTGCTTGGCCCCAATGGTTCCGGCAAGACGACGCTGATGCACATCCTCTGCACACTGCTTCGATCCGACTCAGGACAAGCTCTGGTTGCCGGTTTCGATGTCATGCGCCAGCCCTTGCAGGCGCGGAGGCGTCTTGGCATCGTCTTTCAGGAGCCAAGCCTCGATGACCGGCTTTCGGTCCGCGAGAACCTTGATCTGCATGGGTTGGTCTACGGCGTACCCCGCAAACTGCGACGGCAGCGCATCGACGAGATGCTGGCACTGGTCGAACTGAGCGAATGGGCCGACAAGATCTGCCGGACCCTGTCGTCAGGGATGAAGCGGCGGCTGGAAATCGCGCGCGCGCTGATTCACGATTCCGAAATCCTGTTACTGGACGAACCAACTGTCGGATTGGATGCGCAATCGCGCGATCGGATCTGGCATTACATCCGACGTTTGCAGGGTGAACGGGCGATCACCGTTCTGGTGACCACCCATTATATCGAGGAAGTCGAGGCATGCGATCAGGTCTGTATCATTGATCGTGGCCGAGTTTTGGCCAACGATGCGCCCGCAGCCCTGAAGCGTGACCATGGGCAACAGGTGTTACGACTTGTCCCCAAAAGCGTCGCGGATCATGCCGCCATCACCGCCCGACATGTCGATCGACTTGTCCACGCGGACGGGGACGAAATATTGCTCTCGTCTGATGACGCCTTCGCCGAAAGGTTCCTGGCCGAGCATGGTGCCAATATCCGCGCCCTCTCGATCGAAGTGCCGAGCCTTGAATCGGTATTCCTGAGCCTGACAGGGCGCACCATCCGCGATGAGGCAGCAAGCGAGCGTGATCAGACCAAGGCATTCGGCAAGATCGGCGGGGAGCATACCGGATGACACCCACTCGAGAGGAACGCCCGTTTCTGCTTGTCCAGCTTGGTGGGCTTTATGGACTTTGGTTGCGCGAAGTGAAACGTGCCTTCCGCGACCGGGGCCAATTGATCGGGGGGATCAGTCGCCCGATCCTGTGGGTGCTGATCCTTGGGATCGGATTGAACCCGTATTTCCGTGGCGAGATTTACGGCAGGGTCAGCTTTGTGGTCCCCTTCACCTATCTTCAGTTCATCTTTCCCGCCGTGGTTGCGCTGAACATCCTGTTCACGTCGGTACAATCCGCGGTCTCGGTGATCTGGGATCGCGAGTTCGGATTTCTGCGCGAAGTGCAGGTATCGCCCCTGTCACGCGGCACCATCCTGCTGGGCAAAGTGCTGGGCGGGGCGACTGTTGCGGTGCTGCACGGCTGTCTGGTGTTGCTGCTGGCAAAATTCGCGGACGTCAGCATGACATGGCCCAAATTTCTTGAAACATTGGGGCTGATGGCGATGCTGGCATTCGCGCTTACCTCGCTGGGGGTGGTGATCGCCAATCACATCCGGAGCTTTCAAGGCTTTGGGGTGTTTTCAAACGCTGTGATCCTCCCTCTTTATTTCACGTCCAGTTCCGTGTTTCCTCTTGATCCGGCGCTGAGTGGTGCCCAGACCCGCGTTGTCTACCCCGAATGGTTGGTCACGATTGTTCACTGGAACCCGCTGACCTATGCAGTCGATGCCCTGCGGGGATCGCTTATCGGGTTCAACCAGTTTGACCCGCGTCTTGGCATCCTGATCATGGGTGTCTCTGGTGTCGTGCTGTTTGCCATCGCACTTTATGAATTCCGCCGGGGCTAGTCATGGCTCGGTTGCCACACCTGACAGGCGAATGGGGAACTCTGGGGCTGGCTGTTGCGCTGATGCTTCTTGTGGGGATGCTACCGCCTGACACATCGCTTTCGGAAATGCGCAAGTCGGGTGTTCTGAAGGTCTGCCTGCCCACAAGCTATCCGCCACTTGTCACTGGCGATCCGGCGCAGCCGGGGATCGATGTTGAAATCCTGCGCGCGTTGGCCGAGGAAATGGGACTTGACCTGTTGATCAGCCCCAATGATGCCATGGGCCGGGACTTCAATCCCGGCAATTGGGCCATCACCCGCGCCAATTGCCAGGTGCTGGCAGGAGGTGTGGTTGATTCCACGTTGACCCGGTCGTTTCTTGATACCGGTCCCTCCTATACACAGACCGGTTGGTCCATCGTCGCGCCGAAGCCGCTGAACGAGATTGAGGGTCTGACGATTGGCGCGCTGACCAATATCTCGGGACTTGATCGCATCAGCTTGGCCAGTTTCCTGCGTCGTCGGAACGTCGTTGTTCGGATCATGCCCGATCGGGAGACTTTGATCGCCGGAATCAACAGCGGCACACTTGATGCTGGCGTTACCGAAACGCTGCTTGCCGGAGGGATTGCAACGGACAGCGGCTGGTGGAGCGCCCCGATGCGGGATGGGCTGGCACGCTACAATCTGGTTCTGGGGATGTGGAAAGGCGATCTGACGCTCAAGCGTGAAATCACCGACGTGATGGCACAGTTTGATGCGGACGGCACCCTGACCGCTATTCTGGCGCGGTATGGTGTGGGATCACAGGGGGTTTCGCCCGACTTGTGACCCTGGTCAACCGTGCAGAATGAAGGGGGTCAAGACCGCTGCGACGGGATCAAGCATCTGGCGCATGACACCGGTCGCCATCAGCACAATCACCACCGCCGCCGAGACCCATTTGAGCCACGGTCTGTCAGACCCCGCAAACGCCCCAAGCAGCAGGCCACCCGCAAGCGGCGGGAGCGGCAGCAGGCTCAGAAAGGCACAGGACAATGCCAGACCGCTCGCTGCCCGCAGGAACGCTGCTGTTGCCAGGCCAGAAGTGAGCGGCAGTGATGTCAAAGCGGGCTGGATCAAAGCGGCAAGGGCAATTGCCGTGGCAATCAGACCGAAAAAACCTGCCAGGATCACCACGAGAAGTCCGGCGCCTCTGAAACGCAGGTTCCTGGCCTCGACGGCCACGGGTTTGGACCAGCCCAGCCCGAACAGGATCAGGCTGGCCCCGCCCAAAAGATCCACATGACTGCCGGGGTTGATGGTCAGGCGGCCGTCCTGCCTTGGTCCCTGATCCCCGAGCAGTGCCGCAGTCCAGGCGATAAGGCTCCCGTGGACCCCGACAATAATCAGCAGGGCCAGCACACGAAAGACAATCACCTGCAACGTGAGATCCGACAGTCCCATGGTCAGCGGCCGATCATTTTTCCATTATCAGATGATCCAGTGAATCGAGATCCGAAGGCAGCGCCGCCCCGGCCTGAAACCCGTTGCGACGGAGAATGAACGCCATCAGGTCAGCGTAGTTGCTTTCAGAGTACCGCCCCGGCGAACTGGGGGGCATTGCGTTGCTCATGTAATAGAACAAATCCGAGGCCGGCGCGCCCTCGGCGTATTTTTGCAGGAACGACACGCTGCGCAGGGACGCGCCGCCGTTCAGTCCGCCTTTCAGATCGTCGCCGTGGCATTCAGCGCAATCATTCATGTATCTTGTGCTTCCCCGCTCGGCCTGGTCGGGGTCATAGCTGACGGGTCGGCCCGTCACTGCCACTTTGGCTGGTTCCTCGGCGGCGGCACTTTCTTCGGTTTCAGCAACGGCGGCGAGCGAGGCAAGGAAGGCATAGATGTTCGCGGCGTCTGCGGGGTCGCGCACCTCGAAATTCATCCTGCTGCGGGCGGCGGGGTCATTCAATGTCGTGCGGAGCCATTCGGTGGGGTTGCCCACAAATGCCACAAAGGTCGCTTCGTCCCATGTTGCACCTGATTGTCCCGCACGGATGATGAAATCGGTATAGCGGTAGCCGGGTACAGCCCCCGTGGTTTGGCCGGGGATGCCGAAAAGGTTGGGGCCAATTCGGCCATTGCGCCCCGCGAGCGTCTCGCCGGCGTCGGTGACCACGACGTGGCATTTGACACATTGTTGTGCAAAACTGATTTCACCTGCGGCCATATCCCCGGTGACGTGGGTTTCGGCCACGGCGGGCGCGGCCCAGAGAGCCAGCATTGTTGTCAGGCCGGTCAGCGCCGCATTGGCCGGATTGCGCCCGTGTGCTGCAATGGCTTTCGAGTTGAATTTCAAGTTTAACCCCATTCCTTGTATCCTTACCTTGCTGTCAATTGTCATTCATTCCAAACATTCGGGCTTGGCCGTCACGCGTCCGGACGCCCGGGCAACCCAAGTTCGCGGCCATAGAATTCTGATGCCGGATCGCTGAAGACGAGCTGCCGCATTCTATCGGACAGGTATCTGCGCAGCTCTGCGTAGCGTGGTTCGGCGCGGGCGTCATACGCCCAGCGTGGCCTCTCCAGATCGACCGGAACGGTCTCGATCACCTGGCCAGGGTTTGGACTCATCAGCGCGATCCTGTCGGCCAGCAAGATCGCTTCGTCCACACTGTGAGTGACGAAGATCACGGCCGGGCTGCGCTGCGTCCAGATCCGCATCAGTTCGACCTGCAACAGTTCGCGGGTCTGGGCGTCGATGCTGGCAAAGGGTTCGTCCATCAGTAAAATCGCCGGCTCGGGTGCCAGTGCGCGGGCCAGTGCCACGCGCTGTTTCATGCCACCGGACAACGCTGCCGGATAAGCGCCGGAAAAACGGTTGAGCCCCACGAGATCAATGTATTTGCGCACGCGATCTGCCTGTTCTGGTTTGGACAGACCGGTTCCATGTAGCGAAAAACCGATGTTCTGGGCCGCGGTGGCCCATGGGATCAGGCGGAAGGACTGAAACACCATGCCGATATCCGGTCCGGGTCTTGGTGGTGCACCAAAAACCTGCACGGTGCCCGCATCTGGCTGAATCAATCCATCGACCAACCGCAACACCGTGGTCTTGCCGCAGCCCGATGGCCCCAGAAGGGCCAGAAATGTTCCGTCCTCCACGCTTAACGAGACATTGCGCAATGCAGCGACACCGCCGCCAAACGTCTTGTCCACGCTGTCCAAGGCGACAGCGGGAGGAACGGTCCTCAAGGTCTGTCTCGAACGGTGTTGCGCAAAGTCATCGCGATGGAGCATCCGCATCCGTCCAAGTTCCAATGTCTGCCAGAACCTCGTCCGCGATGGAAAAATCCACCCAATCGTCAAGCGCCACTGCGGCAGCGTCCTTGAAGTCTTCCGTCTGGAAAACCCAGTCCTGGGTGAATTGCAGTTCCTCGCGACCCATGCCGCCGTTCACGCTCCAACTTCCTTCGAAACTCCGGGCCAGTTCATTCAGCGCCTCTTGTGTCAATTGCGGCGCGTGCGGTTCCATCGCTGCGGCCCATGCGACTGGATCAGTGGCAAAATCGCGCGAGATCTGGGTCAAGGCGCGCACCACGGCGACCACATCGGCCCGACGTGTCCCTATGGCTTCGGCTGACACCACATTGACCTTGTTCACCACCGGCGCGGCGGCGTAATAGGCATCGGGCGCAACCAGCACCGACAGGCCGGTGCGGTCCGGGATCGACAACCATGTGCCGATCGACATCGTTGTGGCATCAATTTGCCCGGCGGCCAGCGCCTGTGCCCGGACGGCAGGTTGGCCAAGGGTCACGACCTCAAATGTATCCAACTGAACGTCCTGGGACACCAAGACACGGGTACTCAGGGCATGATCCAGACTGCCGATGCGTCCGACGCCAAAGCTGTGCCCCTTCAGGTCGGCGGTGCTGCTGATCGCAGCCTGCGCGGCAATCAGGAACGGCAGGGACTTGTTTGGGGATGTCACCGCTGTCAGCGTCTGATCCCCCCGCGAGTGCAATTGCAACAGGGCGTCGACACTGACATTCGCCATGTCGCCTTCTCCGGCCAGCATCGCTGCCAGCGCAAGCGGCGTTTGCTGCACGCGGATCAATTCGACCTCTACGCCTTCGCGTTCGAAATACCCAAGCTCGACCGCAAGATCCATGACGGAGTTGGGCACCAATGGCGGCTCCAGATGGGTTACGATCAAACGAAACGGATCGGCCTGTGCGACTGCTCCGAAGCCTAATGCAACCGTCAGCACGACACCGAAAAATCCTATCCTGGTCATTGTCATTTCAGTTCACCACCCATCCCATTTTCGGCAAAAATCGCGGTGTGCATGGCCCTAGCCCACATCCCGCCAACGTGACGCGCGCTCTTCCACATGGCGTAGACCTTCGGTCATGATCACACCGATCAGCGCAAGCGCCAGCACCACGACAAAATACTCTGCCATTCGGAAGGTATTTCCATAAACCGCGAGCAAACCACCGAGGCCACTGACAGCGGTATAAAGTTCGGCCACCACGGTGTTGATCAACCCGATGGTCGCCCCGATCCGCAGGCCGGTGATGACGTAGGGCACGGCGCCCGGCAGCACGATCCTGGCAAAGATGCGTCCCCGGCCAGCCCCGGTCGATTGCGCCATCTCAATCATCTCGGGATCAGCAGCCAGAACTCCGGCATAGGTATTGAGCAGGATTGGCATCAGCGAGCCGAGAAAGACGATGAAAATCTTCGCCTCGACCCCCAACCCCAGCAGAACAATAATCAACGGAATGAATGCCACTCGTGGCGTGGCGGCGAAGGCAAAGACATACACCTCGAGCGTTTTTCCCAAGACCCGAAACCCGCCCATCAGCACACCCAACGGCACCGCCAGCAGGACCGCCAAGGCAAAGCCGCTCAGATACACGCTCAGACTGTCACCGACCGCCCCTGCAAGACGTCCGTTTGCCAGCAGAGTTTGCGCGGCCTCAAGCGTCTCGAACGGGCCGGGAACGATGTTGCCTCCGAGCCGCGCCGCAGCCCAGCTCCAAACCGCCAGAATGGCGGCCAACACGCCCAACCGGTAGATCGCGATCATCCTATGACCTCGTCAGATACATTGGACAGGCTCACCGGAAAACTCCGGACAATCGAGCCGCTTGGTTGTATTTTTCAGTTCCAAATCATTTAATATCAGGCATTTGCACAGTTCCTCGGCTTGAGGATTCGCCAAACCCGGATCCCGTGGGTTTGGCATGTCTGAACTGATGCTGCCCTCTCTCCCGGATATCACTGTCAACCTGCACTGGAAACGGCACCGCCTGTGGCTGCCGCCATGACCCAATGCTAAGGTCGCACCCGGTGTCGATGAGGTCCAAGGCAATAACACTCTAGCCGCTAAGCAATTTTTCTATTGCGTTTCGCTACAGGTCCACCATCTCTGCCAACCTGGACAGACGCACCTCGATAGCCGGATCGGCATCGCAATAATCGTCGATCAGCATATCCAGAAATTCAAGGACCGGACGGTCTGCGGCAACCAGACGGTTTTGCGATCGGGTGACAAAATAAGCGGTGATATCAAGCGGTGGTTCGATGACCAGATGCTCTTCCAACAGCCCGTGGTCGATATCGTTCTGGAACACTGCCCGGCTTAAAAGACCACACACGCCTTCGCTCAGGATCAGTTGCCGGATGGTATTCAGGGAATCCACCTCGTATTTGACATTTGGCACCAGGTTGAGCGCTTGCGTGGCCTTGCCGACAACGCCGGAAATCACCCGCCTTGCACTGTCCAGAACAAGGTCACAGGCCAATGCATCCTTCAGCTTGACCGGCCCCGGTCGAAATCCCGACCCCGGTCGGCATATCAACATCAAGGAGTGGCGGATGATCGGAACTGTCCGGCAGCCCTCGACCTCATTGGCGTTGTGGACAATGGCCCAGTCGAGTTTTCCACTGCGGACTTCTTCAAGAAGATCGCTGCGTGACCCGTCCGAGATGTGCAGCGTCGCATCCGGAATCCGAACGGCCTGTTCCACAACCGTGCGCGCGCCAATCGCGTTGATCAGGTTGGGCGGCAGGCCAAGCCAGATATCGCGCGCCCGCGTCTTGGCGTCATTGGCCACTGTCGTCACCATCGCGTCGATTGCCGACAGCACCTGACAAGCGGCTTGATATATCAGCTTTCCTTCGGTTGTCGGATCGACACCTTTTGGATGGCGGACCAGCAATGTCACGCCAAGGGCTTCCTCGAGCGCACGAACCTGCAAACCCAATGCCGTCTGGGCAATGTTCAGATCCTCGGACGCGCCGGATATGCTTTTACGTTCGACAATCCGTCTGAAATAACGAAGCTGCTTAAGAGTTACTTGTGTCGAATTCGGCATTTGGTTCATTCCGCAAACGCGGCGAGTCCACATTTCTGATGCGCGGACAGAGTGATCCCAAAAAATCTTGGCTGGCAACTCCTATTGCAAACGGAGCAACTGGCGGCCCAGACACAATGCCGTGTCACTTGTGACTGAAAATGGAATTTCAGAGTCGCCTGATAGCCGAAAGCTCTGGATTGTTTGTGCCGCCGTTTCTTGGTCTTGCAGGAGGCGTTGGCGGATTTGCGGTATCCGTGTTGACGGCCTGTCGCAGCCGAAGGAACTGCCGAGGCCACGTCTTCGGCGGCCTGTCAGTCACGTGCGTCTTCGGCCATAGCGTTGGCGCAATTCTGCGGTTGCGCCGTGGCACATCACACAGGCGGTAATCGTGTCGCCCGACGGGCACATTCCGGCCTATTCCAGCGCACCGCCCTGTTCGACCAAAAGCATATTCCCATCACCCGAGGTCGTTGAACTTTTGGGTGTAGGGGTGGCGGTCAGCATGGTGCCGGGATGGAACCAAGGCCGGGCAAGCATCGTTTTCATGTTTGACCCCGCCATTGCGGGAAACCGCAGGAGCGCCACAGATGATCCACAGACCAACAAGGCTGCCAAACGTCGTCTTTCCGCTGATCGGACGGTGCGGATGACGAACGACATCCCAAAGAATAACGGCACCGAAGAGACCGGACAGGGTGACGCGGTGCGCCATGAAAAGGAAGAGGCCTTTGTCAGCGATGCGACCCGCCTGTCGGCGCGTCTCATCTACGAAGTGATCCGCCGCGACGGTGAGGAAGAGTTGCGCCGCCCGGTGCCATCGCTCGTTTGGTCGGGCATCGCTGCGGGCATTCTTATCAGCCTGTCGGTTCTGGGCGAGTCGATCCTGCGCACCCATCTGAACTCCGACCTGCCGGGCAGTTTTCTGGTCGAGAACATGGGGTACACGCTTGGTTTCATCGTGGTGATCTTCGGGCGGATGCAATTGTTCACCGAGAACACCCTCACCACAGTGCTGCCGGTCATTGCCCGCCCCGACCGTGCCAAAATCGTCGCCATGGTCCGGCTGTGGACCATTGTATTGGCCGCGAACGTGGCGGGGGCCTTTATTGCCGCGTCCTTTCTGGGCCTGACCGAGGTTCTTGGTCCGGACCTGCGCCAGTCGTTCACCGAACTGTCGCACCATGCCGTCGGATTTGGAGCCTATGAGGGGTTCATCCGCGCCATCCCTGCAGGTGTCCTGATCGCGGCGGTGGTCTGGATGATGCCCTCTGCGCAGGGCAACGCATTCTTCACCGTCTTTGCCTTTACCTGGCTGATCGCCGCCGGGGATTTCGCGCATGTGGTCGCGGGGTCGGTCGAGATGGCGTTCCTTCTGGTGCGGCTTGAACTCGGGATCGTGCCCGCACTCTTGGAGTTCTTTCTCCCGGTCCTGGCTGGCAACGTGGTTGGTGGCACGGCGATTTTCGCGTTGATGGCCTGGGGTCAGGTCAGAAACGAGGTCGAACATGGAACAGGGCAGAACGAGTCAAGTTGATCTGGCATCAGCTTCAAAGGAGCCGGACATAAGTGCCCAAAAGGATATTCCCGCCCAACATCAGGATGCGAAGCCCACCGAGATGGTCGAAGGTTTCGACAAAGACCGGTGAGACACAGTTGACCAGAAAACCCTTGGCTGCGCTAACGCGGCTTGGTCCCTTGGCGCGGTTCAGCAACCCGGCCTTGGCGGCATTCTAGATCGCTTCGTCCCAATAGGGCTGCATGGCGTTCTCGGACGCGATGATGGCAACGCGACCCCAGCCGCGCCGTTCCATCGTGGGAACAAAGGCGCGCAGAATGCGGACCACCGACATGGAATCGGTCTGCCACGCCTCGGTCCAGTCTTTCTCGCTCGACTCGAGCGGATGGCCCTTTGCCCCGGTAACACCGGCGGCGCAGACCACGATATCGGGCATGGTGCTGAAGTAAACGGTATCGCGTCAAGCGGCCTCTTTTTTCGGGTGCAACCAAGTTCAGAGTGACCCTGCCAACGTGATCAGGATGGCCACCGCCGAAGACATGGCCACCAGTCCAAACACCGCGAACAACCCGTCACGCAACAGCAATGCGGTGGAAAACAAGAGAACCGCCGCGCCAAGGACCGAGGATGAAAACGGCACGATTTCCAGAAATAGCATCGCGGCACCGCAGATCAGGCACAGCGTCTGGATCATCTTGCGTCCGGGCCAACGCAGCAGCGGGCGGAACCTGTCTCCCGAATGGTGATCAAGCCATTGCGCAACACCATGCAGTTTCTGCACCGCTTTGCGCGCCTGTTCGCCCTCAAGCGTTCGGTTCATCAGGAAATCCGGCAGCCAGAGCTTTTTGCGCCCGACCACCATCTGGATCGAAACGGCCGCGATGGCGATTCCGCAAGCGGATGAGAAAAGCGGGATGCCGCTCAGAGGTGAGAAAACCAGAAGCGCGGGCACCATGAGAATGGGCAGGAAAGACCGCGTGCCAAAGGCGGCCACGATGTCGCGCACGCAAATCCGGTCGCGGTCGGTGAGGGATTCGAGGCGGTCAACGATCTGATTGACGCTGGTGGTTTCTGCGGTGTCGGCCATCGGTCTGTTCCTTGCTGTCCTGATTGACAGGCCAACGTGCAACGCCGCTGGCCGTTCCAGTTTCGGAACGGATCAGCCGGTTGCACGTTCACCTTAGATCAAAAAGAGGACATCCCCGCATGCCCAACACCACCGGACAGGCGAGCACCAGCTGGCAGGCACGCCCGTCCGCCGTGGCAAAGGCGATCCTGTCACATGGGCATCTTCTGGCGGCTGTCATGGCGGTTCCGCTTTGTGTCGCTTTGGCGGAATGGGACATATCCCTGACGGTGGCGATGGCCTTGCCGACAATCCTGTGCCTTGCGGCGGCGGGGCTTAGCACGCGCTACGGCGTGCCGGACGATTTGCGGGAAAACGAAGCGGTCTGCACACTGGTGATGCTGTTTCTGGTCCTGTCGATCCTGCCGATTCCGGCGCTGATGGTGCTGGGCATGGAATTCAACGACGCACTGTTCGAGGCGGTCTCGGGTGTGACATCAACCGGCCTGACCGTCGCGCAAGGCACGATGGAGTGGCCCTTTGCCGGGCATGTGCTGCGCGGCTGGCTGCAATGGACGGGCGGCTTTGCCATCGCCGTGGCGGGGGTTGCGCTGTTGTTGGGGCCGGGGACGGCTGCCAGCACGATGGGCAACGTCGGCATAAACGACCGTGACATCCTCAACTCGACCCGAACGCAGGCGCGGGGTCTTCTGATCGCGTATGGTGGGATTACAGCGCTGGCAATCGCGGCATTGGTTGTCCTGATCCCTGACTGGCAGGAAGGTGTCGCCATTGCCTTGTCCGCCGTATCGACCGGCGGGTTCACGCCGCGCCCGGACAGTCTTGCCAGCTATTCGACAGCGGCGCAGGCGGTCACAATCTTCTTTTGCATGGCAACGGCGGTTTCGCTTGCGGCCTATGTGCAATTGCAATCCCGCGACTGGCGCGGAGCGCTGAGGCACAGCGAAGCGGTCAACTTTTCAGGCTTTGCGCTGGCGGGATTGATGTGCGTGGTTGTGGTGCTCATGCTGACCGTCCAACCGTCATGGTCTGCATTGGTGGATGCCGGACTTAATTTCCTGAGCGGTCTGTCCACCGCCGGGTTCTCGACCGCGCCCATCCCGACTGAACCGGGCTATCTGGCGCTGGTGCTTGGGGGCATGATCATCGGCGGCGGTGTCGGATCGACCGCCGGGGGGATCAAGTTCGACCGGGTCATCACGCTTGCGCAAATGGTGCGCCTGACGCTGCTGCGCTTGCGCATCCCGCCGCACGCAGTGACCAGTCTGCGTGACGGCGGGAGAAAGGTGTCGGTGGATCGCGTGATTTCGATTGCGGCGGTTCTCTTTTGCTATGCCGCGTCGGCGATGCTGTGCTGGATGGTGTTCCTGCTGTCCGGCGCGCCGCCCCTGTCATCCCTGTTCGAGGTCATCTCGGCGCTTTCGACGGTGGGGTTGTCATCGGGGCTGACCGGCCCGGACATGCAGACGCATCTGAAATATGTGCTGATCGCCGCGATGCTGATGGGGCGGTTGGAGTTCCTGGCGTTGCTCTTGGCGCTGTCGCCGGGAACCTGGATCAAACGGAGGTAGACCATGAGGATCGTTGTTGTGGGCGCATCGCGCTTTGGACAAGCCACCACCCGCCAATTGCTGGACAAGGGACACGAGGTCGTTCTGGTGGACAGTGATCGAAGCCGGCTTGAAAGCCTGGAAGAGGATCTGGATTGCGGGATGCTGCATGGCGACGGATCCCTGCCGTCGATCCAGCGCGACGCCTATGGCGATCACGCGGACGCACTGGTCCTGCTGACCAACAGCGATGACGTGAATATCCTTGCCGCTGCGGTCGGTAAATCCATCGGGTTTGAACGCGTGTTGCCGCAGATCGTCCGTGGCGAATTGATTTCCGTATGCGAGGAACTTGGCCTCGAAGATCTGATCGCGCCGCATTCGCGGGTCGCGCGGTCGATCGTGCGTCTGCTCGAAGACAACGACGATGCCGCGATGGAATTGCGGTTCCACAAGGGGTTGCAACTTGTCGGCTACCAGATCCCGAAGCGGCTTGACGGGGCTACGGTAAGAGACCTTGACCTGCCGGAACGCTGCCGCGCGATCGGGATCGCAAGGGGCGAGGTGGAAGACCTTGTTTCCGAGGACACAAAGCTTGATGCGGGCGACAAGCTTGTGCTGCTGGTGGATGAAAATGTGAAGTCTGATCTGGATGCGTATTTCAGCTCCGACGACAAAAGTCAGAGCGCCTCTTGACCGAAATTGGCGCGAACCGTTGACAATTTTGTGATTTTTTTGGGAACCAAGCCCCATCCCCCCCGTTTTCTGAGAGAGACAAGAAGACGGAGTTCCCCCAATGCCGCATTTTTCACGCCGCGCCATTTTGACCAAGATCGGGGCTGCGGGGATTGCCGCCGCCATGCCCGGATCGCTTGATGCTCAAAACCGATTTGCGGAATTCGACGGTGTCCCGTGGTTCTTTCTGACCGATGCCGAAGCGAAATTTCTGGCCGCCTTCTGCGACGTACTGATCCCCGAAGACGAGTTTCCCAGCGCCAGTCAGGCGGGTGTGGTGGATTTCATCGACCTGCAACTGGCCAGCGGCTATGGGCAGGGTGACGAACTCTACATGCAAGGGCCGTTTCAGGACGGCACGCCCGAACAGGGGTATCAATCAGACATGGTGCCCGCCCGGCTGATCCGCAGTTTCATCGCAGGTGCGCTTGAGGCGGGGCAGGATCTGGCGATTTTTGAAGCGGATCGGCGCGATGAGGTGGTGCGCGCGGTGTCAGAGTCCTCGGAACCGGTGAACGGAACCAAGCCGTCGATGGTGTTCGAAGAGCTTTGGGCACTGACCAAGGAGGGATATTTCGGCGATCCGCTTTACGGCGGCAATCGCGATTATGCTGGTTGGGAAATGATCGGCTTTCCCGGCGCCCATGCCTATTACACCGAATTTGTCGACAAGAACCGCCCCTTCAACGCGCCCCCCAAGGGCATCGGCCATATCCCCGGAACCAACCGCTCGGCCTCGATGGGGGCCAGCGCCATGACACGAAAGGACGGCTGAGATGGTTACCGAATTGCCGAAAACCGATGTGGTGATCGTGGGGGCCGGCTGGACCGGGCTGGCGGCGGCTTATGAACTGGCAAATGCTGGGCAGCGGTGTGTCGTTCTGGAACGCGGCGGCTGGCGGCACAGTGCCACCAGCTTTGGCGCGCCGGAGGAACATGACGAACTGAAGTACGCCCGTCGCAAGGGACACATGGTCGATACCCCGGTCAAGACGCTCAGCTTTCGCAACACCGATGCGCAAACTGCCTTGCCTATGCGTCGGCTGGGATCATTCCTTCCCGGCAAGGGGCTGGGTGGCGCAGGCATTCACTGGAACGGCCAGCTTTGGCGGCCCTTGCCCAGCGATCTGAACATGGCGACGCATTACCGTGACACATACGGAGCGGACGTTCTGGACGGTCTGACGGTACAGGACTGGGGTGTGAGTTATGACGAACTTGAGCCGCATCTGGATTTCTTCGACAAAATCTGCGGCACTGCCGGGACCACCGGCAATCTTGACGGTGAACAGGTCAGCGGCGGCAACATCTTCGAAGGACCGCGCAGCGAGGACTATCCCAACCCACCGATGAAAAGCTCTCCGCCGCAGGAACTGTTCCGCAAGGCGGCGGCGGAAATGGGGTATCATCCGTTCCAGATGCCATCGGCGAATGTCACACGGGAATACGAAAATCCCTATGGGGCCAAGCTGCATCCCTGCACCTATTGCGGTTTTTGTGAACGCTTCGGCTGTGGCTATCTGGCCAAGGCCGATCCGATCATCTGCATCTATGACGTGCTCAAGGATCACGAGAATTTCGAGTTGCGCACCGAAACCCATGTTTTGCGCGTCGAGAAATCCGCCGATGGGGCGACCGCTACCGGCGTAACCTATATCGACGGCGACGGGCGCGAAGTGTTCCAGCCCGCCGATACGGTCTGCCTCAACGCCTATGCGCTGTGGAATGTGCATCTGATGCTGGTCAGCGGCCTGGGGACACCTTACGACCCCGCGAGCGGGCAAGGCACGGTCGGGCGGAACTACTCGTATCAGACCCTCGCCTCGGCCTCGGTCTTTTTCAACAAGGATGTCTGGTCCAATCCCTTCATGGGGGCGGGCGCGATGGGCGTGTCCATCGACGATTTCAACGGCGACAATTTCGATCACACCGATCTTGGCTTTGTCGGCGGCGGCTATATCAGCGCCACCCAGACCAACGGCCGCCCGATCAATTATCAGCCAACACCACCCGGCACTCCGTCCTGGGGGCGGGAATGGAAACAGGCGGTGCGGGACAATTACCTGCACCATATCGGGCTGACCGTACACGGATCGTCGGTGTCGGTGCCGCAGAACCATCTCGACCTCGATCCGACCTATGTGGACGATTACGGCCAGCCACTTTTGCGCATGACCTTCGATTTCCCCGAAAATGATCGCCGGATGTCGAAATATGTCCTGTCCAAGGCCGAGGAAATCGCCCGCAACATGGACCATGTGACCGAGGTGAGCACCTCCAACCGCGCCGCCGAAGGGTCAAGCTATTCGGTTGTGCCCTATCAGACCACGCACAATGTCGGCGGGGCGGTCATGGGAACCGATCCGACAACCAGCGTCGTCAACCGCTATGGCCAGATGTGGGACCATCACAACGTGTTTGTCTTCGGTGCCTGCCTGTTCCCACAGAACCTTGGTTACAACCCGACGGGACCGCTGATGGGTCTGGCCTATTGGACGCTGGATCACATGAAAAACGACTATCTCGCCAATCCCCGCCCGCTGATGGATGCCTGAAGGAGACCCGACATGAGACAGACCCAGATCACAGCTTTGGTATCGCTTCCCATCCTGCTTGGCGTGTCCTGGGCCGTCAGCGCGCAGGATTTCTCGGACGGGCCGACCATCCGGATGCTGGAGGACCGGCTGGAACAGGACGATGTTGCCTTCAACGCGACGGTGGACCGGACGCCTGACGACGATCTTCTGGAGGTTGGCCGTCTTGTTGCCATGGGTGGCGCGGAAAACGGCGGGTCGGGCATGGCCTGCATCACCTGCCACGGGGTTGACGGGCATGGCGATGGCTCGGGAGCCTTTCCTCGGCTGGACGGGCAACCGGGATGGTATCTTGATAAACAGCTTGTCGATTACACCAGCGGCGCGCGGCCCAACCAGGTCATGAGCGCCATTGCGGAACGCCTGACCGAATACGAGATGGAGGCGGTGTCGGCCTATTACGGTGCGATGCCGACCGGCACTATCCCGAAACACGGCGATGTCGAGGGCACGCGCCTGCAATGGGGTGGTCAACTGGCCGCCGTGGGATCCGCTGAAAAGGGCATTCCCGCCTGCGTCAACTGTCACGGGCCAAGCGGCACCGGGCTTGCCCCCTCGGTTCCCTACCTGGCCGGGCAATATGCCAGTTACATGGCGCTTCAGCTTGAGCTTTGGAAAGAGGGCGTGCGGGACAATGATGCGATGAACGTCATGTCGTCGATTGCCCGCAAGATGGATGAAAGCGACATGGACGCGGTGGCCGAATATTACGCCCGCGTGACGCGTGACGGTGCCGCGATCGACCCGGACATGGCCGTGACGGAGTGAGGCTACATGTCCGGAGAGGACCGTCAAAAAAGCCCCTTGGCCGCCATTGTCAGCATCTTGGTCGGCATAGGGCTTTCCGTGGGTGTCGGGTTCTGGGCGCTGGGAACGCCGGGGCATGATCCGGTTGGAAATGCCATCCTGACCGCCAGAACCGCCATGAGTGACAGTTTTGATACGCTGCGCTCCGCGCCAGAGGATGGGCATCCCGATTGGGAAGCAGCCAGCATGGTCCTGCATGACGCGGATGCGGAACGCGGAGCGTCCTTGATCGCGCAACACGGCTGTGGATCCTGTCATATCGTTCCGGGCGTGTCCCGTGCACATGGCACAGTGGGGCCAAGCCTCGCAGGGTTTCGCGACCGCGCCTATGTGGCCGGCGTCCTGCCGAACAGGCCCGGCGATCTGGTGGATTGGCTCATGCGACCATCGGTGCATTCCCCTGACACCGCCATGCCCGATCTGGGCCTGACCGAGTCCGAGGGACGCGACATGGCTGCCTATCTCTATACGCTCCGGCAAGACCGATGACGTCAACGCTCGATCAGTTCGGATCTCAAACCACCTATGCCGATGCCGGTATCGGCGCGGCGAGTACGCTGTGGTTGACCAATGGCATGACCCTCGTGGGGTTGGCCATCTTTTTCATCGTCATGAGTGCCACCTTGCTGGCGTGGCGGTCCAACGGCGGCGGGCGCAACTGGTGGATCGTCGGCGGCGGGATCGTCTTCCCGCTGGTCACTCTGGCACTCCTGACCTTCTTTTCAGCCACCACGCTGCGCGCGATCACCGGCGGAACCGGGCCGGACACCCCGGTGATCGAGGTGACGGGGCATCAATACTGGTGGGATGTGGTGCAGGACGCGGACGGGCGCGCGTTGCGTGACGCCAATGAAATCGTGTTGCCAAAAAGCGTGCCGGTCACGCTGCGGCTGCTTTCGGATGACGTGATCCATTCCTTCTGGGTGCCGTCGATCGCGGGCAAGATGGACATGATCCCCGGTCGCATCAACGAACTGACCGTCACCGCAACCAAAGAGGGTCGCTTTCGTGGGCAATGCGCCGAGTTCTGCGGCTTGTCACACCCGCTGATGGCGTTCGAGGTCGTGGTTCTTCCCGCAGATGCTTATGCCACCTATCTCGATGGGCTCGAGGACGAGGCCCGAGACGCTGTCACTCCACAGGAACGGCGCGGCAAGGAGGTGTTCCTGACCTCCGGCTGCATTGCTTGCCATGCGGTGCGCGGCGTGTCGGAAACCGGACAATTGGGGCCGGATCTGTCCCGTGTCGGGGCGCGGGCCAGTCTGGGCGCGGGGATGTGGCGCATGAACCTTGGCAACCTTGCCGGCTGGATCGCCGATGTGGGTGACATGAAACCCGGCGCAGAGATGCCGTCCTACAACCACCTGAGCGGCCCTGACCTGCGCGCCGTCGCCGTCTGGCTGGAGAGCCTGAAATGACAATGATCGACCATGGCGACACCTATTCCGGCACCCGAAAAGGCGACCCCGGCAAGTCGCTGGAAGAGATCTGGGCCACGCCCACCGGGTTTCGCCGGTTCTCGTCGGTCAGTCACCGGGTCGTCGGCAAGCGGTTCATCTATACCGGCTTTGTCTTTTTCCTGATCGCGGGTTTTCTGGCGCTTCTGGTGCGCACGCAGTTGATCGTGCCGGGGAACACGTTTCTGGACAACGAGACCTACAATCAGGTTTTCACCATGCACGGGACATTGATGATGTTCCTGTTCGCGATCCCGATCCTTGAAGGGTTCGCAATCTACCTGATCCCGATGATGCTGGGCGCGCGTGACCTGATCTTCCCGCGCCTTGGGCAGTTCAGCTATTACTGCTACCTGTTCGGCGGGATCATCGTCTTGTCATCCTTCCTGTTTGACGCGGCCCCCGATGGCGGCTGGTTCATGTATGTGCCCCTGTCCACCAACGCCTTCACGTCGGGCTTGTCGGCGGATTTCTGGCTGATCGGCATCACCTTCGCCGAGATCGCCTCGGTCACGGCGGCGGTGGAACTGATCGCCGCCATCCTCTGCGCCCGCGCGCCGGGGATGAGCCTGACCAAGATGCCGATCTTCGCATGGTACATGCTTGTCACCGCCTTCATGATCGCCATCGGCTTTCCGCCACTCATCATCGGGTCGATCCTGCTTGAGGCGAACCGCTTGCTGGGGTTGCCGTTTTTCGACCCGACGCTCGGGGGTGATCCGCTTCTGTGGCAGCACCTTTTCTGGCTGTTCGGCCATCCCGAGGTCTATATCATCTTCCTGCCCGCCGCCGGAATGGTCGCCACGATCCTGCCGACCTTTGTGGGCAAGCCGCTTTTCGGCTACGGCTTTGTGGTGGCGGCGGTGGTGTCGATGGGGTTCATCAGTTTCGGCCTCTGGGCGCACCACATGTTCACGACCGGTTTGCCGATCCTGTCGCTGTCGCTTTTCTCGGCGGCCTCGACCATGGTGGCGGTGCCGACCGGAGTGCAGATCTTTGCCTTCATTGCCACGCTGGCGCAGGGCAAGGTGCGCTTGACGACGCCGATGCTTTTCGTGCTGGGGTTCCTCTTCATCTTTGTGCTGGGCGGATTGACCGGCGTGATGCTTGCCAGTGTTCCGTTCAACTGGCAGGCGCATGACAGCTATTTCGTGGTGGCCCACCTGCATTACGTCCTGATCGGCGGCATGGTGTTTCCGCTTTTCGGCGCGTTCTACTATTGGGCGCCCAGCATCACCGGGCGGATGCTGTCGGAGCGCCTTGGCAAATGGGTGTTCTGGCTGATGTTCATTGGCTTCAACACAACATTTCTCCTGATGCACGTCACCGGATTGCGCGGGATGCCGCGTCGCATCGCCACTTATCCCGAGGGGATCGGGTGGGATCGGTTGAACCTGCTGAGTTCCCTTGGATCCTACATCCTTGCCGCCGGTGTCGCGCTTTTTGTCTTCGATTTTGTCCGCCACCTGAAACGCGGTCCTCTGGCGGGGCGCGACCCGTGGGGGGCAGGCACGATGGAGTGGCTTTATCCAACCGTTGCCGTTGGCTTCAACTTCCATGCCATTCCACCGGTCTCGAGCTGCGAACCGCTTTGGGATCATCCGCATCTTCTGGACAATCACGCGCATGAGGTGGACGGGATGCTGGCCAGGCTGAACGACGGGCGGCGCGAAACCATCGGCTGTGATCCGGTCAGCGGCACTCCAATTCAGATCCTGCGCCTGCCGCATCCGAGTTTTGTGCCGATGTTCACCGCTTTCGCCCTTGCCGTGGCCTTTGCCGCAACCCTGGCCAGCGCCTATTGGGTCGCACTGGGTGGGATTGCCGTGTCGCTGTTCGGCTTTGCGATTTGGGCATGGGAGCCGTCCGACAGCGGCGTCACCCGCGATGCCGGGCTGGGTCACGTTCTTCCCGTCAACATCGTGGAGAAACGCAGCCACATGCACATCGCGGTGGTGGGGACGATGCTGGTGCTTTACGCGCTCTTTGCCTCGTTGCTGTTTGCCATCCTGTATCTCTGGAACGTCTATCCCACATTTGCCGCCCGAACAGGCGAGCCGATGATCTTTTGGACCGTGCTGGCGGGTTTGGCGGGTGTGGTCCTGATCGGATCGGGCATGGTGAACCGCCGTGTGGCCCTCGCCGACCGGATCGGGATTGCCGTGTTCTGCAATATCGCGGTGGCCCTTGTGTCGGCGGGATCAGCGCTTTGCCTGGCTTTGGCGATTGTGGACACCGACCCTTGGGGAACCGCGCTTGGTGCAACCATGTGGGCCGTTGTCGCCTTTGTCGCAGCGAACCTGTTCGTCACCCTTTTTTGGGCGCTGTTCAATTGCGCGCGCAAGGTCGCGGGATGTGTCGGCGCGGGGCAATGCCTTCCGGATTACAACCTTGCCACCTATGCCAAGGGCACCGGGGCCATGGTCACCATCACGGCGGCGCTTTTCCTTGCCGGCGCGTTGGGAGGTTTGCAATGACCGCCCTTGGCCGACAAGTCTGGGCACTCACCATTCCGGCGCTGGCCTGGACGGTGCATTTCATCGCTGTCTATGCGCTGATTTCGGCGGCCTGTGCCCCGCGTGACCTGATCGACATGCCGATGCTGGTTTTTCTTGGGGCCGGGATTACCCTGATCTGCGGGGTGATTGCCCTTTGGCCCGCGATCCGCCCGCCTTCAGAGGACGGGTTGCGATGGGCGGTCCGTCTGGGCGCGATCATCTTCCTGCTGGCCATCCTGGCCGAGGCGCTGCCCCTTTTCTATTCCTCAAGTTGCGGAGGCTGACATGAATCCCGACGCCTATATCCCCTATTGCGGTATGCCGCCCGGTCCAAACGACTGGCTGACCCGCTGGACATTGGAGCCGGGATTGCTCATCGGGCTTGCGGTGGCGCTTGCCCTGATCCTCTGGCAGTCAAACGGTGCCGCACGGAAACACGGTCTGGGCGGTTGGGCGCTGGTGGCCGTGCTGTTTGTGTCGCCGCTCTGCGCCCTGTCGATGGCGCTGTTTTCCGCGCGTGTCGGCCAGCATCTGCTTCTGACATTGGTGGCGGCACCGCTTCTGGCCCGGATGTGGCGGTCTTACATTCCACCCACACCGATTGCGGCGCTGATCTTTGCCGCCCTGTTCTGGATTTGGCATGCGCCCGAACCTTATTCCTGGACGCTGGAATCCGATCTTGCCTACTGGTCCATGCATCTGAGCCTTCTGGCCAGCGCGGTCGCGCTTTGGGCCGGGTTGCAGCATCGCACTGCCACGCAACCGTTCGAAACCGTGCTGGTCCTTGCCGGGACAGCGTCGCAGATGACGATGCTTGCCATCCTGCTGATCTTCGCGCCATCGCCCTGGCACAGATGGCACGAGGTCGCCGCGCTGTCCTGGGGCATGACAGGCAGTTCCGATCAGGCGCTGGCCGGGGCGCTGATGTGGGTTGCGGGCGGTGTGCTGATGTCCGCCACCGTGTTGTTGCTTGCGCGGGGCTTCCTGCGCGAGTCTGCCCGCACCTGAAGCGTCATGTTTGATACCGCGCCGGTCCATCAGGTCGTTCCACCAAGGCCGCCGGGACATCAGCCCAAAATCGCCTGCACCGCGATCGCCGCCAGATAGATGGTCAGGAGCAAAAGGCTTTCCCGTCCGATCCCTGCCGGTCCCTGCTTTTCGCGGTAAAGCAGGCCAAGCATCAAGACCCCGGTCATCAGCATGGCCACCGCCAGCCAGAACAGGTCAGTACGGGCGATGGCATGGTAGATCGAACCGTCGCGATAGCCGATGTCCGAGATGGTCAAGAAAAGGGTGTCAAAGGTGTTGCCCCCGATAATCCCTCCGACGGCCAGTTGCAACGCACCCCGGCGCACGGCAGCCAAAGTGGTGACAAGTTCCGGCAAGGACGTGATCACAGCCGTGATCAACGCCCCGGCAAGTGACGCGGAGAGGCCCAGTCGGTCAATCAACTGCGCACCAAGCTGTGAAACCAACCAACCCGCGCAGCCCATGATCAGCATCAGGATCAGGAACTGCGCAACCAATCCGCGGGCAGGCTTGTCGGACTCGTCCTCCTCGTCTGCTGTGTCGTCGCGGGTTTCTGCTGTGTGAACCGGTCTCCACATCGGCGATTGGCGCAGGCGTGACGTGGCCACCACGCCAAAGCCGTAGACAATCACCAATATCAATGACGCGGGATGAATACCCAAGACGGCGATCTCGGGCGCTGCATAGGCGGCGAAGGGGACTGACAAGAGAAGCAGAAGCAGACCGCATTGGAACACGTTGGCAAGCTCTGCCGCCGCATGTTCAAGGTTGGCGCGCCGGTAGAGCAGGTCTGCAATGGCCAGGAACGCCGTCTGCGCGGCGATGCCGCCGATGCCATTTGAAAACGCCAGGGAGGCCCGCCCGTCCAGTGCTGCAGTCAGCGACACGATGGTGCCTGAAAACGATGTCGCCGCTCCTAGAAGTACGCCACCGATGAGCGCCTCACCCAATCCTGTGCGGTCGGCAATGCGGTCGGCCAGTGCGGTCATCCGGAGTCCGGAGACCATGATGACCAAGGCGGTCACGCCACCGAGGGCGAAAAGAAGCACAAGAGACCACTCGGCGAACATACAGGTCAACGCTCACCACTGCGTTTGCGTTCACCGCAAGACCAAAAAAATTCCAAAGGCGCGCAGAGACGACACAGGCGTGCCAGTCCGGAACCGAGCGGCAAAGCTTCGCGTTTAGCCAGCACTGTTCCAGCCATTCCGCGAGCACCGCACAAGATGCCAGACACGCCCCAGAAAGATTGGCCTGATGCCTCAAGACTCCGGATCGCCCTTTGGTTCCTGGGGTTGCTGCTTGCGATCGTTTTGATTTTCGTGATGCGGATTGCTGGAATTGTCCTCGTGCCGATTGTGTTCGCTGTCCTGATCACCCTCTTGGTCGCGCCGCTTGATCGTTGTCTGAAAAGACTCCTGCCGGGTTGGCTGGCGTGGGGCGCACATCTGCTGGTGATGCTTGTCCTGATTGCGTCACTGACCCTGTTGTTCGGCGCACTTTATTTCGCCGCACAGCAGGCTATCGAAGCCCTGCCCGCCATTTCCGACGAAATTGACGCGCTGGTTCCGGGCCAGGGAGCTGATGACAGGGAGCAAACCAGCGAGTTGGTCCACACCCTGCGCGAGGTTTGGGGCAGTGCCGGAAGCCGGTTGGGCGAATGGCTGGTCGGCAAGGCTACGTCGATTGCAACCGGAGCCGCGACGATGACCGGAGCCTTCCTGTCGGCTTTGCTGATCGTGTTCTTCATCGTGATGCTGGCGCTGACGGAATTGCCGCGTTGGTCGGCAAAGACGGCAGACCTGTTGTCACCACGGGATTTGAAAGCCTGGGACACCATGAAAGATGTGATCGCGATGCGACTGCGGCGTTTCCTTTTGGTGCGGACCGGTATCGGCCTCATTCAGGCGGCACTGTATGCTGGGTGGCTGGCACTCTTTGGTCTTGATCTTCTGGTCGTCTGGGCGGTGCTGACCTTTGTCCTGACTTATATTCCCAATCTCGGCTCGCTGATTTCAGGCATCCTGCCGGTGCTATACGCCTTTCTCGCGCTTGACCCGGTCACCGCATTCTGGGTCGGCGTCGGCATCTTTGCCATCGAACAGGTGGTAGGCAATCTGATCGACCCGCTGTTGCAAGGGCATCAGATCGTCCTTTCGCCGACGGTCATCCTTGTGTCGTTGCTGTTCTGGGGGTGGCTTTGGGGAGTCGCCGGGGCGTTTCTGTCCACGCCAATGATGCTGTGTCTGCTGGTGGCATGTCTTCACGTCCCTGCGCTGCGCCCGGTTTCCCTGTTCCTGAGCAATCAGGACGATCTTGAAAGCCTTGATGCAGCATTGGGCCGATGAGGCGCGTTGAGCGCTGATCAGCGGCGCGCGGACCACGATGCCGAAGCGTGTTTGCGGGTATAGAATTCCCCCATCAGCCCGATCATGAGAAGCGTCAGCGACAGATACATCACATATTCCCAATTCGAATTGCGCGGCACATAGTTGACGAACGCAAAACCGCGGGCCTGATCAATCGTGTGAAACAACGGGTTCCAATCGAACAGCGACACCATGAAAGACGGCAGGGAATTTGCCACAAACATCTTGCCCGACGCGATCATGTTCGCCCGCTTGTAAAGGGTGGACACTGTGCTGGTGAAGCCCGGAAACCAGGGTTTCATAGCGAGAAACACCATGCCGACCGCTCCACCGGAGAACCAGGACAGCAAAAGCATGCCCATGACCTTGGGCGGGTCCACGATCTCTTGCAGGACATAAGGGTTCATTGCCACGTCGTAGACGAACAGGATGAAGAACATCGCGAGCACTTGGATGTAAAGCGTGGACAACATGCCGGACACGATCGAGATAAACGTGTTCATCGGTGCGTGTTGCATCATCGGGCTGGATGGCCCCTCGCTTCCCAAAACCGCGCCGACAGCCTTGTTGTGGGTCATGAACAGGAAAATGCCCGTCAAAAGGAAAATGACGAAATCACCCCGCAGGGCGAGTCCCTTGACCCCCATGATGGTGAACATGACAAAGAAAAAGAGAACGAACATCAGCGATTGAAACACGCTCATCGCGATGGACATGAACGCGTTGCCATGCGTCTTGCGGATGGCGCGAACAGTGTTGTGAAAGATGAGTTCAGCAATATTTACGGCCGAATCCATCCGGTTCGTTGGAGCCGATTTCTGGAACATCTGCTTCTGCCTTTGCCTCAGCCCGCGTTTTTACGTCAGTTGGTCTGACTGTTGTTGCGGACATGTGTTAAGCGGATGATAAGAGAGAAGCGCTTTCAAATCAATCGACGTGAGGACAGATGGCGATAGACTATGATGCACTGATGCACACGATGCGTCGTCTTGCGCTTGAGGCAGGCGACAAGATCATGGAAATCTACCATGCCGATGACTTTGACGTGCGCTCAAAATCGGACGACAGCCCGGTGACGGCCGCGGATGAAGCGGCGGATGCGCTGATCTCCAAAGGATTGCGGGCGGAATTTCCGGGCATTGCGTTGGTGACGGAAGAACAATCTGACACGCATGATCTTGACGTGCGCGATTTCCTGATCGTCGATCCGCTTGATGGAACCAAGGAATTCATTCACCGTCGCGGCGACTTTACCGTGAACATCGCATTGGTGGAAAACGGTGTTCCGACGCGTGGCGTGGTCTATGCCCCTGCCAAGGACCGGCTGTTTTATACAGACGCGTCTGGCCAGAGCATTGAGGAAACCGGCAGTTTTGCCAAAGACAGTGTCGGCGCGACCAACCCGATCCATGTCTCCAAACCGGACAGCGATGCGCTGATGGTGGTGGCGTCGAAATCGCACCGCGACCAGGCGACGGATGATTACATCAACCGCTACGCCGTCAAGGACAGCAAAAGCGCGGGCTCATCGCTCAAGTTCTGTCTGGTGGCGACCGGTGAGGCGGATTTCTATCCGCGGTTGGGACGCACGATGGAATGGGACACTGCTGCGGGCCACGCGGTTCTGAACGGTGCGGGTGGGCAGGTCTTGCGGTTGGATGATCTGCAAACGCTGAGCTACGGGAAGCCGACATTTGCCAATCCCTTCTTTGTTGCAACGGCACCGGGCATCGACCTCGCGCCTGTCTGACCTTGGCAATGGCGCATATTCCGATCAGCGTCATTGTCGTCAGCCGGAACCGACCTGTCTGGTTAAAGCGGTGCCTGCGGGCCATCGCGCAACTGGACTATCCGCGATTTGAGACAATCGTCGTGGCCTGTCCTGCCGGTGCGCGCGTTGCACGGGAATTGGGCATGGATCGGGTCTGCGACTGTGACGTCGCCAATATCTCGACTGCGCGCAATATCGGCGTGTCGGCTGCGCGCGGCGACGTGATCGCCTTTATCGACGATGATGCCGTGCCGGAACCGACATGGCTTGGACATCTTTCAGAGGTCTTCACCGATCCGCGGGTGATGCAGGCTGGTGGAACCACGCTTGGCCGCAATGGCCTGTCGCTTCAGCACGGCGCGGCGCGGGTGGATGCAACCGGGCAATCCTGTCGGGTTGCAGCGACAGGGCCAGACCCCGTCGCCATCACATCTGTGGAGGATCAGCATCCCCGCCTGCATGGAACCAATATGGCACTTCGTCGGCAGGTCATTCAGGACCATGGCGGGTTTGATGAGCGGTTTGCCTTTTACCTGGATGAGACCGACCTGACGTTTCGGATTTCGCGGCAGGGTGGCCAAACCCTTTTTGTGCCGCGCGCCGTGGTGCATCACGGATCTGGCCCAAGCGATTTCCGCGATGGTGCCCGCACGCCGCGCAGCGTGTCCGAGATTGCCGCCTCTGCCGCTGTCTTTCACGCGAAACATTGCGTGCAGCCTGCGCGAGATCAGGCACGGCAGGCGTTCCTGGCGGACCGGCGCACTTGGCTGTTGCGGCATATGCAGATCGGGTCACTGACACCGGATGACGTGACCAGATTGATCCGTGAATTGCATGAAGGCTACGCCGAAGGACTGACAAGAACGTCCCCGCCAGAACCAGAATGGGCATCGCAGAACGCCACAATCGAGGCGGTCCATTTCGGGAACCAGACAGACATCTACCTCGTCAAGCGTCACCGCACCGATACGAAGATCCTGAACAAAGCCAAAACGATGGTTGCGCAAGGACATCGCGTCACCGTGTTCGATTACAGGCCCGATGCCCGATATCATTGCGTGGCATTCACTGACGATGGGTACTGGCTCCACACTGGTGGTATCTTTGGCCGGGAAGACCGGGCCGAACCCTTGTTGCAAAAAAGCACCCGGCAGAAGCGTATTCACCGCACTCTGGAACGGCTTGCTGGAATTCGCTCAAAAAAATGGCTGCTGTGTGGAGATTAAGCAAAAGTTGGTAAAAGGCCGCAATAATTCCCCAGTTAAGTCATACCCCTGAGAGCAATACTGTGGCATATCAGATAACGCGCAGTAAGACGCGACCAAAAAGGAGCAGCCCGATGCGTAGAAAAGTCACCAAAGCCGTTTTCCCTGTTGCGGGGCTCGGCACACGCTTTTTGCCTGCAACGAAATCCGTTCCCAAAGAAATCATGACCCTCGTGGATCGCCCATTGGTGCAATACGCCATTGATGAGGCGCGCGCGGCGGGAATAAAGGAATTCATCTTTGTCACCTCGCGCGGGAAAAGCGCGCTTGAGGATTACTTTGATGAATCTCCCATCCTGGAACAGGAATTACGCAAGAAGGGTAAGACCGACATCCTCGAGGATCTGAAATCCACAAATATGGAAAGCGGCGCAATTGCGTATATGCGCCAGCACAAGGCGCTTGGCCTGGGGCATGCGGTCTGGTGTGCGCGTCGTCTGATCGGGAACGAACCCTTTGCTGTCATGCTGCCCGACGATGTGATCGCGGCCGAAAAACCGTGCCTGCAGCAGATGGTCGAAGCCTATGAGGAAACCGGCGGCAACATGGTTGCGGCCATGGAAGTCCCGCGAGAGAAAACGTCGAGCTATGGTATCCTGGACATCAAGGAAGACATGCAGTCGATGGTTTCCGTCAAGGGCATGGTGGAAAAGCCAAAGGTCGAAGATGCGCCTTCGAACCTTGCCGTGATCGGACGGTACATCCTTGATCCGAAGGTTCTCAAGAACCTCAACAAGCTCAAGACAGGGGCCGGGGGCGAAATCCAGCTGACGGATGCCATTGCACAGGAAATCGACGGAACCGGTGTCTACGGCTACCGTTTCCGTGGACAGCGGTTTGATTGTGGTTCCAAAGCCGGGTTCCTGCAGGCCACCGTGGCCTTCGGGTTGGCACGCGACGATCTGAAAGATGATCTGCGCGCATTCCTGAATTCGGTCATGCAAATCGACAACGCGGCAGAGTAACTGATGGACATACTTGTCACGGGCGGTGCCGGTTACATCGGCTCGCATGCCTGCAAGGCGCTGGCACAGGCCGGGTTTACACCGATCACCTTTGACAATTTCTCGACCGGGTGGCGCGATGCCGTCCGGTTCGGGCCGTTTGTCGAAGGCGATCTGACGGACCGCGCGTCGATTGACCGGGTGTTCGAAAAGCACAATCCCAAGGCCATACTCCATTTTGCCGCGCTAAGCCGTGTGGACGAGGCGATGAACAATCCCGGCCTTTACTGGCGCAACAATGTCCTTGGGTCACTGAACCTTGTCGAAGCGGCGGTGGCGCATGGGTGCCTTGATCTCGTGTTCTCATCGACCTGCGCGACCTATGGCGATCAGGACAACGTGGTCCTGAACGAAACCACACCACAAGAACCGCTGAACGCATACGGTGCGTCCAAACAGGCGGTTGAGCGGATTCTTCATGATTTCGGTGTCACGCACGGGATGCGCCATGTGATCTTTCGCTACTTCAACGTGGCCGGGGCCGATCCCGAGGCACAGGTCGGCGAATTCCACCGCCCCGAGACACACCTGATCCCCATCGTTCTGGATGCGGTGGCGGGTGTGCGGGATGGTGTGACGATTTACGGGACGGATTACCCGACCGAGGATGGCACCTGTATCCGCGATTATGTGCATGTGTCCGATCTTGTGGATGCGCATATCCTTGGGCTGCGTTGGTTGCTGGATGGCAAGGGCAGCCGGGATTTCAACCTTGGCACTGGGTCGGGATTTTCGGTGCGCGACGTGATCGATTCCGCGCGGCGTGTGACAAACCGGGACGTGCCAACCACGCTGGGCGACCGGCGCGGGGGCGACGCGATCAAGCTGGTGTCGGGGTCAAGCCGGGCCGAGGAAGAACTGAACTGGCAGCCACGCAAGTCGACCATGCCACAGATGATCGAAGACGCATGGCGGTGGCATCAAGTTGCAGACTACCGCGAATAGTCCAGCCTCTGCGCATCTTCTGGACGTGACCCGAACGGTCAGTCGGGCGGGACTGCGCCCAACCGGGATCGACCGGATCGAACGGGCCTATATCGAACATCTGGCAATGGACTCCGCGCCGCTCTTCGGGCTGGTGCGCACACGGCTGGGGTATCTGCTGCTGGACAAAGGCGGCTGCACGGCACTTCTGACCCATTGCGATGAACCGATCTGGAAGACGGCGGATCTGATCTCGCGCCTGTCGCGCAAAGGGGACGCGGCGCGTGCCAGGACGGAAAGCGGCTTGCGCAGGACTGCGCTGGATCGCGCAACCCCATCACGGCTTGGCAAGATGCTCGGGCGGCATCTTCCGCGCGGAACCGTGTACCTGAACTCGGGCCAGACCAATTTCAACGACCGGACCATTCACGCGCTGCGGGGCTGTGACGGGCTTCGGATCGGGATCTATCTGCATGACACGATCCCTCTGGACTGGCCGGACACGCAGACACAGAAATCCCGACTGGCCTTCAAACAGGCCTTCGCGCGGGTGGATCGCCATGCCGACCTTGTGATCTGCAATTCACACGACACCAAAGCGCGCATTCTGGGCCATACACAGCATCTGGAGGCCGACCGCGTCCATGTGATCTGGCCCGGATTGCCTATGATGAAGATTGGAACAGCGCCGCAGGGTCCGTGGTCGGGACACCCCTATTTCATGGCCATTGGCACAATCGAGCCGCGCAAGAACATCGGATTCCTGCTGGATCTGTGGACCGAGTTTGCAGGACCGGACGATCCGCATTTGATCCTCTGTGGGCGCAGGGGATGGATGAACGAAGAGGTGTTCGCCCGATTGGACCGGCACCCAGCGAATGTTCACGAGGTCTTTGACCTTGCCGATGACGCGATGTGGGCGCTCTTGCAGAACAGCAACGGCCTCTTGTTTCCAAGCTTTGCGGAAGGGTTCGGATACCCGGCAATCGAAGCCGCGCATCTGAAAGTGCCGCTGATCTGCAACCCTTTGCCCGTCTTCAAAGAGGTCTTGGGTGAATACCCTATTTACGCAGGCGAATCAGAACGCTACGCTTGGCGCAACAATATTGAGCAACTGGCGCAAAGACGTTGGGGCGAAAGCGGTGAGCAGAAAAAAACGGGGTTTCTGGCGGCCCTGACGTGGCAGACACATTTCAAGAAGCTGTTTACCGTTCTTTGATACCTTTGCGTGGCTTGCGACCTAACGAACAGGCAGCTGACTCTTGGGAGTGGTGCAAAGATATGGGTTACGACTCCAGCGCAAACGCTGGAGGCTTCGCGCGTTTCGAAAACGCCGCGAACTGAAACCTGTCGCAAATCGCACTGACCTTATCCGAAAAACCGACATTCTTCTGTTCTGTACCTTGCGGAACGAAGGCGTTCGCCTGCCGTATTTTCTTAAGTATTACCGCGAGATGGGTGTGTCCCATTTCTTTTTCGTCGATAATGACAGCACCGATGGCACGGCCGAAATGCTGGCGAAACAGCCGGATGTTTCCGTCTGGCACACGCGCAAAAGTTATAAGCGGTCGCGCTTTGGCATGGACTGGATGAATTGGCTGCTGCGCAGATACGGGCATGATCACTGGTGCCTGACCGTCGATCCGGACGAATTCTTTGTCTACCCGTTCTGCGATTCCCGCCCCCTGCCCGCGCTGACGGACTGGCTTGAGGCGTCTTCGATCCGGTCGTTCAGCGCGATGTTGCTGGACATGTATCCCAAGGGCCGGATTGACGCGGTGCCGTATCAGGCGGGCCAGAACCCGCTTGAGATCGCGTCGTGGTTCGATTCTGGCAACTACACGCTGAAACGCAATCACATGTTGGGCAATCTCTGGATTCAGGGGGGGCCGCGTGCGCGGGTCTTTTTCCCCGATCGTCCCGAGGCTGCGCCGGCGCTGAACAAGATCCCGCTGGTCAAGTGGGACAGCCGCTATGTCTATGTCAGTTCGACCCACATGCTTTTGCCCCGTGGCTTGAACTATGTGTATGACGAATGGGGTGGCGAAAAGGCATCCGGCGCCTTGCTGCACACCAAGTTCATCAGCACGTTCAACGAAAAGGCGATGGAAGAGCTGAAACGCCGCGAACATTATGCGGGCAGTCAGGAATATGTCGCCTATGCCAGTGCGCTACAGGACAATCCCGAACTGTGGTGCAAGTGGTCCGAGAAATACATCAACTGGCGACAGCTTGAGATCCTGGGTCTGATGTCGATGGGCAACTGGGCATGAGCATCGGAATCATCATGCTGGCTCACACCGCGCTGCATCGCGCGGAACAGGTGGCCCGGCATTGGACCAAGGCGGGTTGCCCGGTTGTGATCCATGTCGATCAGATTGTGTCCAACAAGCGCTACAAGATCTTCGTGGAACGGCTGAGCGATGATCCGTTGGTGCGCTTTTCGCGTCGGCATCGCTGTGACTGGGGCACATGGGGATTGGTCGCCGCAAGTCAGGATGCCGGAGAAAAGATGCTGGCCGAATTCGAAGATGTCAGCCATGTCTACCTGACCTCCGGATCATGCCTGCCGCTGCGCCCGGTTCAGGAACTGATTGATTACCTCACGGCGCGACCCCGCACCGATCACATCGAAAGCGCCACAACGGCGGATGTGCCGTGGACAGTTGGCGGCCTTGATGAAGAGCGTTTTACCATGCGGTTCCCGTTCTCGTGGCGGCGCAACCGGTATCTGTTCGACCGCTTTGTCGAAGTGCAGCGCAAGATCGGATACAAGCGCCAGATCCCAAATGGTCTGACCCCGCACATGGGAAGCCAGTGGTGGTGCCTGACCCGACAGACACTGACGTCGATCCTGCATGACCCCAGGCGCAAGTCATATGACCGCTACTTCCGGCATGTCTGGATTCCGGATGAAAGCTATTTTCAGACATTGACCCGGCTTTATTCCACCAATGTGGTCAGCCGGTCCCTGACCCTGTCGAAGTTCGATTTTCAGGGCAAGCCGCATATTTTCTATGATGACCATCTGCAATTGCTGCGCCGGTCGGATTGCTTTGTTGCACGCAAGATCTGGCACAACGCCGATCGGCTTTATGAAACCTTCCTGAGCCCAAAACCCGGAGAGTTGAATCTGCAGGAACCCAATCCCGGCAAGATCGACCGTATCTTTGCCAAGGCCGTGGATCGCAGAACGCGGGGGCGTCCGGGGCTTTACATGCAAAGCCGCCATCCCAACGAGGATTGGGAAAATGGCGTGACGGCAGCCAAATATTCGGTGTTCCAGGGCTTCACAGAGCTCTTTACCGATTTTGAGCCGTGGTTGGCACAAGTGACGGGCGCGCGGGTACACGGCCATCTGTTCGCGCCAGATCGGGCACATTTTGCCGAAATGCAAACCGTGATGAACGGGGCACTGTCGGACAATGCGACCTTGCGCGACTATGACACCAAGATGTTCCTGACGAACCTCTTGTGGAACACGCGCGGTGAACGCCAGTGTTTTCAGCTTGGACCAGGCAGCACACGTCATGTGATCTGGGACATTGCAAAAGACCCGAACGCGCAGGTGTCGGTGATCAGCGGGGCGTGGGCGATCCCGCTGTTTCAATCGAATCGCAGCTTTGCCGATCTGCGCCGCGAGGCGGCCCAGTTGCAGAAGATCGAGACCGAAATGCTTGATGCGCTCCGGTCCCCCTATTCCAAATGCCGCAAGCGTATCTGGACTATGGCGGAATTCATCGAAAGCCCGATGGAGGCGATACAGGTCATTGTGGACGAGATTGGGTTCCAGCCCAACCGCCGCCTGACCGAAGCGCCTTTGATGGTCGATCTGACGGGCTTTGGGCAATTTCTGCAAAACCTCAAGAACCAGGGGATGCACCCCTATCTGATGGGCGATTTCCCGGCCGATCCGATCGCGCATGGACCCGGCCGCACTGCACCGCGTCCACGACCCTATCTTGTGAAGAAATAAATCGTGGCCCAAGACTTTGATCTTTTTGTCGTTTTCGCGGAAATGCGAACCGGATCGAATTTGCTTGAGGACTATCTCAACCAGATCAGTGGCATCACCTGCCATGGCGAGGCGTTCAATCCGAACTTCGTCGGCTACCCGAACAGCACTGATATACTGGGTGTCTCGCAGCGGCAGCGCGAAGACAACCCGGACACGCTTTTGCGGACCATCCGGACCGGCACTATCGGGCTTGGCGGGTTTCGGTATTTTCATGACCATGACCCACGGATTCTGCCCACCCTCCTGTCGGATCGGCGTTGCGCAAAGATCATTCTGACGCGCAATCCGCTGGACAGCTATATCAGCCTCAAGATCGCGCGGGCGACGGATCAATGGAAGCTGACCAACGTCAAGAACCGCAAGATTGCGCAGGCGCATTTCGATCTGCATGAATTCGAACGCCATATCGGGCGCAACCAAAGCTTTCAGATTGAGATCATGCGCGCGCTACAGGTCACCGGGCAAAGCGCGTATTACATCGGCTACGACGACCTGCACGACACCGAAGTGTTAAGTGGACTGGCGCATTGGCTGGGTGCGCAGGCCGATCCAGATGCGTTTCAGACCAATCTCAAACCGCAGAATCCGCAGCCTTTGTCCGACAAGGTGGCGAATTTTGATCAGATGGAAACGGCGCTGCGCGGCCTTGACCGGTTCGACCTCACCCGCACCCCGAATTTTGAACCACGGCGCGGGCCGGTTGTGCCCTCCTATGTCGCCTGCAACCATCATCCGCTGCTTTACATGCCGATCCGCTCGGGGCCCGAGGACCAAGTTACGGAGTGGATGTTCTCTCTGGATGGCGATGGTTCGGACCTGATCACCAAGTTCAACCAGAAGACGCTGCGTGGCTGGATGCAGGAACATCCCGGTCATCAGCGCTTCACCGTGCTGCGTCATCCTCTGGCCCGCGCGCACACCGCATTCTGCGACAAGATTCTGGACACCGGGCCGGGAACCTTTTCCAAGATTCGCCAGCAGTTGATCCGCTATCACGATCTCCAGCTTCCCGAAAATCCGAACGACCCGGCTTATGATCTGCGTTCCCACAGGGCGGCTTTCGACGGATTTTTGCAGTTTCTGCGGTCCAACCTGAACGGACAAACCAGCGTCCGGGTCGATGCGCATTGGGCCAGTCAGGTCACCTGTCTGCAAGGTTTGTCGGATTTCTGTCTGCCCGATCACGTTCTACGCGAAGACGACCTGCCCGAGGCGCTGCCCCGTATGGCTGGAAAATTTGGATTGGCAACAGTACCAGAGATGCCGCGACGGGACCACCCGCATCATCATCGCCTTGTCCAGATCTACGATTCACAGTTGGAAAAACTGTGTCGTGACGCCTATCCGCGCGACTACATGATGTTCGGATTTTCGGATTTCGACATGACAAAGCCCACCTGAGCGGGCTTTGGTCACGCAGCCTGAACTGCCGCCGCTTCGGTGATGATCGTGTGCAACGTTGCCGGATCGGGGTTGGCCCGCAATTTTGAGCAGAAACTCTGATCGCGCAGGGTGCGGGACACCAAAGCCAGCGCCTTGAGGTGTTCGACACCGGCATCTTCCGGCGCAAAAAGCGCAAAGATCACATCCACCGGCTGACGATCGACCGCATGGAAATCAAGCGGCTTTTCCAGCAGGATAAAGACCCCGACCACCGACTCGACCCCGTCAAGCCGCGCATGTGGCAGGGCGACGCCATGGCCCACACCGGTGGGGCCAAGGCTTTCGCGTTCCAGCAGCGCCTCAACAGCTTGTTGCGCCGAGATGCCATAGGCCGACTCCGCGACATCGGCGATGTCATGCATCAAGCGCTTCTTGCTGGATGCCGATGTCACGGCCTTGACGGCCTTTGAATTCAACAGGTCTGCAAATTTCATGTGCTGCTCGTTTTTTGGACGAACGTCGCCCGTATCCTGAATTTACGGATCAATCCAGCCGATGTTTCCATCGTCCCGGCGATATACGACGTTTACACCGTCCTTTTTGTCATTTCGAAACACCAGAACCGGCAGTCCCGCTATTTCCATTTGCATCACCGCTTCGCCGACCGTCAGCGACGGAATCTGAGTTTCCATCTCTGCGACGATGATCGGCTGCAGAGACTCTGGCTCGTCGGCCTGCGTGTCCACGTCGCTGGCGAGGATATATGAGGATGCCCCAAAAAGTTCAACAGGTTCTGTCCGGTCCTTGTGATGGTCCTTCAGACGCCGTTTATAGCGGCGCAACTGTTTGTCCATTTTTTCGCAACAGGCGTCAAAAGCGGCATAGATCTCTGTCGCATGCGCCTTGGCCGTTGCGTTCAAACCGGTCGACAGGTGTACAACTGTCTCACAAACAAATTCGTGGGCGCTTTTGGAGAAGACGACGGTCGCATCCGTCGGACGACCGGCATATTTGCCAAGCATCGCTTCCAGTTCAGTCTGCACATGAGTCTGAAGCGCTTCACCAACGTCTATCTGCTTGCCGGTTATCTGGTAACGCATAGGATATCCTTTTTATTGTTCTAGTTTTGCAGCCGACCGGCGCCGGCATTGCCGGATCGCGGATCGAAAACAAAAGAAATCTGGCGTGCCGACCGTTGTGTTTCCTTGTCCAGCCGGGATGGCAGGCAGTGCAGAACGTGACGGTCTGTATCATCAATCGCCATGCCACCATTTCAATCCCGAGATGGCTGCCTGTCAATCATTTCTGTCAAATGCAGCGGGAATTATCCGATCCGGAAACTGTCACCCAGATAGACGCGGCGCACGTTCTCATTGCGCACAACTTCGTCCGGAGAGCCGGACATGAGAACCTTGCCATCGTGCAGGATATAGGCGCGATCCACGATTTCGAGCGTCTCGCGCACATTGTGGTCGGTGATGAGCACACCGATGCCGCGCTTCTTGAGATCAGCCACAAGGTGACGGATGTCCCCCACGCTGATCGGATCGACACCGGCAAAAGGTTCGTCAAGCAGGAGGTACTTGGGATCGGCCGCCAAACAGCGCGCAATCTCGACCCGGCGACGCTCGCCCCCGGAAAGGGCCAGGGCCGGAGCACGGCGCAGATGTTCTATCGAAAATTCGCCCAACAATTCCTCTAGCCGTTCGCGCCGTTTGTGGCGGTCCGATTGGCTGATGTCGAGAATCGCGCTGATGTTGTCTTCGACGCTCATGCCGCGAAAGATCGACATTTCCTGCGGCAAATATCCGATGCCCATGCGCGCACGGCGGTACATCGGCAGGTAGGTCACGTCTTGTCCGTCGATAAGAACCTGACCACCTTCGGGGTTCACCAGACCGGCGATGGCATAAAAGGACGTTGTCTTGCCGCTCCCATTCGGGCCCAGCAGCGCCACCACCTCGCCGCGCCGCACTTCAAGCGACACATCGCGGATAACGACCCGCTTTTTGTAGCTCTTGCGCAGGTGGCGGACGACCAGTCCACTTTGACCTTCGGTCACGGACAGGCTTGGCGTCGACATCAATTGTCGCCCGATTGGAACACGGTGCGGACACGGCCGGCCATCTGCGCGGTTCCGTTTTCCAGGTCAACATCCATACTGTCGGACACCAGCGTATTGGCACCCTGAGTCAAAAGCACATTGCCCAGCATCCGAATGGTGCCGCGATTGACCTCGTATTCTGCCGTGTCGGATTCGGCCGCCTGATCGCCATTGACGAGCGTCACACCACCCGTTGCCTCGAGCCGTTCCACCCCGCTCTGGTTTTCCGTGTAAAACACAAGCACCCGTGGCGCAGTGAGGCGCATCTCGCCCTGACCGATGATGACATTCCCGGTAAAAAGCGCCGATCCGTCATTCTGCGAAACAGAAAGCGCATCCGCACTGACCTCAACCGGAAGTGACGTATCCTGTTGCACGGTGCCGAACGCAACTTCGGTGCCTTGGGCATTTGCCGCCGTTGCAAGACCAAGCATCACAACGGTCATCACTGTTCGGATCATCACTCAGCCTCGTCTTGTTGCGGCGTGTATATCAGCTTTACCCCATCCGTGAACAGCAACTGAATATCTGCGGTCTCGCCTGTCTCTTCAACTCGGAGCTTTCCCGCCGAAAGGGTAAGGCCGGGTCCATCCGCCTGGACGGGGGCGGTGCTTTCGATGGCCACGCGGTCTATTGCGGAATTCAATCCGTCCGTTCGAACCGTATAGCCAGACGTGCTTTCCAGCGTGACGCCGTCGCGCAACAGCAGGCGGTCCCCCTCTTCCATCTGGCCGACGGTGGCATTGATGACAATGCGATTGCCGTTCTCGATGTCAATGACGGCACGCAGATCGTCTGCGGTCATGTTCGAACTGTTGGCATCTGTGATCCGCGCCTGACGGGCAGCCAGCGTCAGACCCTGACCACCTTCTGTTGTCCCGGCGTAGAACGGGCCACCAACCTGCTCACTGGTGGTCGGGTCCGCACCGCCGGTCAGGACGGGCAGCGTCGCAATCGGGTCCGGCCCGCGCGAATAGAGAAAGATGGTCGACAGAAGGATAAGCGCACCAAGCGGCAGCAGAATCTTGAGCCAGGCTATGAGGCGCGAATACATCTTCGGGTCCGCAATCAGGAATGTGCGAAGATATCTGTCTCCGGCCAGCCAACAAGGTCAAGTTGCGCCCGCACTGGCAGAAAATCAAAACACGCCTGCGCGAGCTCTGCGCGGTCTTCACGTTCAAGCATGGCCTGCAACGCATCCCGCAGCTTGTGGAGATACAGAACGTCTGACGCCGCATATTCGACCTGCGCCTGGCTTAGCGTCTCGGACCCCCAGTCGCTGGATTGCTGCTGCTTTGATACGTCGACACCCACAAGTTCCTGCAACAGCACCTTGAGCCCGTGACGATCCGTGTAGGTGCGCACAAGCCGGCTTGCGATCTTGGTACAATAGACCGGCGCGGTGACAACGCCGAATGCGTTTTGCAGGGCGGCGATATCAAAGCGGCCAAAGTGAAACAGCTTGAGCACCGATGGATCGGTCAAAAGCTTTTCGAGATTTGGCGCAGAGGTCTGGCCTTTTTCGATCTGCACCAGATGGGCCGTCCCGTCCCCACCGGACAGCTGGACGACACACAGCCTGTCGCGGTGCGGATGCAGACCCATCGTTTCGCAGTCGATGGCAACCTCCGGCCCCAGATCAAGATCATCGGGAAGATCGCGCGCGTAGACTTTGTGGGACATGGGACACCATTCTGGTTTAAAGGCAACGACCCGCAGATAGACATTCGCAGAAGCTCGCGCAACCTGTGCAACCTTGCCCCAGTTTTACCCGATTCTCTGAATTCGGGCACGATTTGATCCAAATTGTGGCAGATGTCATCGCTGCCGCGTCCCAATTCCGCCAAATATATTTCAATTTGTTTCACCTCGTGATCATGCCCATTTCCACCTGCCCAGCGTGAATACCGACCCTGTTGTTGCATCAGTTTGAAACATTGCGTTCTTGGATTGTCCACTAATCAGGAACAGTCACCGCACCGCAGCGACCGCGGCGTTTTTCGAATACTGTTTCCATAAGAGAGACAGTATTCGGATTCACGTCATAATTGATGCGGTGTTGCAGCAAATTTTCGGCACAATTCTGCATCCGCAGCATGATTGAACACGAAAGCCACGAATTCCGTTTGGAATCTCTATGGTCAGAAAAAGACGCCAGACGCGCAACTTAGAGAGCATCTCAACCCCGAGCGGAAGATTGCTCACGAATTGTAAAAAGTGATTTTACCGCGCCCAGTTCGAAAATGGGCTGGAAAAACAATCGGCCCAAGGTTGATTACCTCTTGGGAATACACGGGAAAGTTTCCCCCCATTCTGAAAGTTGACCTAAATAAGGCATAGGGTCATAAACACGACATCGACAGGCAGGACACATTCCTGCCACGTTTTAGATTGGCACTTGGGGGTTGGTGCTTCCACTTGGGAGTTGCGTTAGGTTCGTCTGCTGAAGTCTGCCACTTAGTCTGAAAATCTGAATTTCGGCTTGCGTTGCCGAAACTGATGTTTGTCGCCGCGTGCGCCAAACAACCAGATCTTGCATGCCAAAGGTAGCTCCGCGGTCGGCCCCAGCACATAGGGTCAAAAGGGTGTTCTCATGACACTGCACATTCGCCAACCGCTGCCTGGCACCGATATCGAAACACTGGTCAACGCGGCCTTTTCGAAGACCGAACCAAAAAGCATCTACCGCGATCACTTCAAGCGCGGTGTCGATATTTTTCTGGTCCTGATGGCGGCTTTGCCGGTTGCGATCATTCTTGGCGTGTGCGCTTTTCTTGTCGCCAAGGATGGTGGATCGCCGTTCTATCATCAGACCCGTATCGGCCGGTTCGGCAAAACCTTCAAAATGTGGAAACTCCGCAGCATGGTGGCGAACGCCGATGAGGCTCTTGAGGCGCATCTCGTTAACAACCCGTCGGCGCGGGGCGAATGGAACCGCAATCAAAAGCTTCGCAACGACCCGCGGATCACAAAGATCGGTCACATCCTGCGCAAGACGTCACTTGATGAACTGCCCCAGCTTTGGAACGTGCTCAAAGGCGACATGTCGCTGGTAGGCCCCCGCCCGATGATGGTGGATCAGCAGGCGTTGTATCCCGGTTCGGCCTATTATGCGCTGCGCCCCGGTCTGACCGGCTTCTGGCAGGTGTCCGTGCGCCACGAAAGCAGCTTTGCAGAGCGCGCGCAGTATGATGCGGAATACCTGAGCAAAGTCACCCTCGCTCAGGACATCTCGGTGATGTGGAAGACAATCAGCGTTGTGACCAAAGGGACCGGCTGCTGATCAGGGCGTCCGGTTGGCTTCGGCAAGCCGGCGCAGGGTCTGCATCAAGTCATCAAGCGCTTTTGCGTTGATCTCATTGGTCAAATGCCCGTCGTCGCCCCATTGCGTCGACGTCGCGGCGACCATGACTTCCGGGCCAGTGATCAGCAAAGGGCGAAACGGCGTCAGGCAAAGCCGCGCCATGTTCTGGGTCCGCTCACCACCCGCCCGACCGGCAGCGGCGGACATGATCGCAACAGGCGTATTGGACCAGGGCGTGCCCTTGGTCCGACTGACCCAGTCCAAAGCGTTCTTCAGCACGCCCGAGATGCCCTTGTTGTACTCTGGGCAGGCAACGATCACCGCATCGGCAGAAGCGATCTGGTCCGATAGCGTCTGCACGGCTTCGGGAATGCCAGAACTTTCTTCAAGATCACCATCATAAAGCGGCAGACGCAGATCACCCTCGATAAAATCCGCAGCACCAAAACGGCGCGACGCCTCGTGCATCAGCAGCCGATTGGTCGACGCCTTGCGCAATGAGCCGCACAGGCCCACCAATTTCAAATCCGCCATCATCTGTCTCCTGAACTGTCGCAGTGCAAACTGTATCGCGCAAGGGAGGAGGCAACCCAACGCCCCGTAGATAGACACAAAAAAGCCCGCACCAAATGGCGCGGGCTTTGATTGTGTAACAGATCGCGGATCAGGCGTTCGGCAGGATCACGATCTCAACGCGACGGTTCTGTGCCCGGCCGTCAGGTGTCAGGTTGCTTGCGATCGGCTGATCTTCACCGCGACCAATGCTCTGGACACGGAACGACGGAACGCCTTCGTTCATCAGGATATTCGCAACGGCCTGCGCGCGCTGGCGCGACAGGTTCTGGTTGTAGTTGGCATCACCGGTGTTGTCGGTGTGACCCACAACCTGAACCGTTGTGTCAGGATAGGCCAACAGGTTCTGACCCACCGTGCGCAAATCACGCTGGAGATCGGGACGCAGGTTGGCGCTGTCTGTTGCGAACAGGATGTCCTGCGGCAGTGTCACGATAAGACGGTCACCGGTGTTGCGGATGGTGACGTTGTCATTGCCCATCTGCGCGCGCAGGTCTGCTTCCTGTTTGTCGAGACGATTTCCGATGATGGCACCGCCGCCGCCGCCGATCGCTGCGCCAAGCACAGCGTTGCGCCGACGCTCTTCTGGGTCGTTCCCCATCAGGGCACCGATCGTCGCGCCCGCGCCCGCACCGATCAACGCGCCGGACTTGGTCTGGCGGTTGGGGTCGTTCGGGTCGGTACAGGCCGACAGCAAGATCGCGCCGCAAAGGGCCGTGGAAAGGGAAAGTTTGGAAAGTGTCATTGGATTGCCTCTATTACCTGTGCCCGATTGTAGGGGTCTCGTGGTTGCTATGCGATAGCATACCCCGGCAGAACCCCTTTGTCGTGGGGAAATCGGCACATTTCCGCGCATGCCCTCACGCTTCGGCGCGCGCGGATTCCCATGCAAGGATGCTGCGTTTGACCGGCAATCCCCAGTGATAGCCCCCCAACCCACCGGATTTCCGCATCGCCCGATGGCATGGGATCAGGTAGCTGATGGGGTTGCGACCAACGGCTGTGCCAACCGCACGCACAGCTTTGGGATGGCCGATGAATTCGGCGATCTCGGAATAGGTGGTAACGTGGCCTGACGGAATCTGCATCAGCGCTTCCCAGACCTTGATCTGAAACGGGGCGCCGATCATGAAAAGGGGCACGTCGCACTTTGCCTGTCCAAACGCACCGCGCACCCAAGGGGCAAGACGGTCGGGCGCTTCCTGATATGTGGCATTGGGCCAACGGCTGCGCAAATCCTCCATGGCCTCATTCTCGGTGCATTCCGACGCAAACCCGATCCCGCACAGGCCTTTGTCAGTGCCCATGACAAGGGCGGGGCCAAACGGGCTTTCAAACCATCCCCAGAAGATCGTCAGCCCATCGCCACGGCGGGCAAAGTCACCGGGACTCATCGCTTCCCAGCGCAGGAACAGGTCGTGCAACCGTCCGCCCCCCGACAAGCCAGAGGCATGGGCCGTTTCCAGCGTCGTGAATCGTTCCGACAAAAGCGCCTTCGCGTGGCCCAGCGTCAGATATTGCTGATAGCGCTTCGGGCTGACCCCGACCCAACGCGAAAACACACGCTGAAAATGCGCGGGACTCATGTTCATTTCGGAGGCCAGTTCATCCAGCGATACAGACGGCCCGCGCCCGTCGATGATATCAAGCGCGCGGCGCATGACATTGAAGTGATATCCTTGGCTATCTTCAGCAAGGTTTTGCATCCGACCCTCCTTTGCGACCCTTGCACCAAGATGTATCCGAATGGGCACGCCCCATGCGACCCGAAACCTGCGCAAGTTGAGTGCTTGCCCCTCCGGCATCCGCGCGGCATATGAAGCGTCATGGCCAAGCAACTTGACTATCACTCCATTCGCGAGATTTTCACGCGATTTCAGGCCGCCGAGGCTGAGCCCAAAGGCGAATTGGATCATGTGAATGCCTACACGCTTGTGGTGGCTGTCGCCCTGTCGGCACAGGCAACCGATGCGGGCGTGAACAAGGCAACCCGCGGGCTGTTCAAGATCGCCGACACGCCGGAGAAGATGCTGGCTCTGGGTGAAGAGGGTGTGACCGAGCACATCAAGACCATCGGCCTTTACCGCAACAAGGCCAAGAACGTCATCAAGCTTAGTCGCATTCTGGTGGATGACTACGGCGGCGAAGTTCCCAATTCCCGCGCCGCGCTGGAAAGCCTGCCGGGAGTCGGGCGCAAGACCGCCAACGTGGTGCTGAACATGTGGTGGCATTATCCGGCCCAGGCCGTGGACACTCATATTTTCCGCCTCGGCAATCGCAGCGGCATCTGCCCCGGCAAAGATGTGGTCGCAGTCGAGCGTGCCATCGAAGACCACATCCCGGTCGATTTTCAGCAGCACGCGCATCACTGGATGATCCTGCACGGGCGCTACACCTGCGTCGCGCGAAAACCCAAATGCGGAGCATGTCTGATCCGCGATCTCTGTCAATTCGAGGACAAAACCGAATGAGCAAGAAGTACCAGGTTGTCGGCATCGGCAACGCCGTTGTCGACGTGATTGCACGGGCCGAGGATACGTTTCTGGACCTGATGGGTATTCAGAAGGGCATCATGCAACTGGTCGAACGCGACCGCGGCGAAACGCTTTATGCCGCGATGAAGGAACGGACCCAGACACCTGGCGGATCGGTCGCGAACACGCTGGCCGGTCTGGGGAACCTTGGGCTTCGAACCGGGTTTATCGGACGTGTCCACAACGACGCCTTGGGGCGCTTTTATGCGGACGCGATGGAAAAAGACGGCACCAGCTTTGTGAACGCGCCGGTTTCGGGTGGTGAATTGCCCACATCGCGGTCGATGATCTTTGTCTCCCCGGACGGAGAGCGGTCGATGAACACCTACCTGGGCATCTCGGCGGAACTCGGCCCCGAGGACGTGTCCGAAGACGTGGCGGCCGAAGCCGAAATCGTGTTTCTGGAAGGCTATCTTTTCGACAAGGACAAGGGCAAGGACGCCTTCATCCGCACCGCTCGCACCTGCCGGGCGGCGGAGGGAAAGACCGGCATCGCGATCTCGGATCCGTTCTGCGTGGAACGCCACCGGGCCGATTTCCTGAACCTGATCGAGAACGAGATGGATTATGTGATCGGCAACGAGGCCGAAATCATGTCGCTTTATCAGAACAACGACCTTGAGTCCGATCTCGCGGCTGTGGCTGCGATTTGTCCGCTGGTTGTCTGCACCCGCTCGGGCGATGGCGTCACCATCATCCGCGAAGGAGAGCGCACGAACATTCCGGTGAACAAGGTTGTTCCCGTAGACGCGACCGGCGCGGGGGATCAGTTCGCAGCCGGGTTCCTCTATGGTCTGGCCACAGGCCGGGACATGCAGACAAGCGGCCGAATGGGATGCGTCGCAGCCGAGGAAGTGATCTCGCATATCGGGCCGCGCCCGGAAACGGATTTGGCCGCTCTGTTCCGCAATGCCGGGTTGATGTGAGGCCGGAATTTCGGGCAGTGATCGGGCGGTGACCGCCACCAAATCGTATCGGTCGACCGAAAGCCCCCGTGTTATGGCGTGTGCCACACCAAGGTGTTCACCTTTGCAAGGCGGGCGAGTCGCGTCAGTTCACCATCCAGTTTCTGCATCCGCTGTTTTGATGGTCTGACGCCGGGTTCCCACCACAGGTTTTGAACGGTCAGCTTGTCTGATGCACGGTCTGCCTTGGCCTCGATCCGGCCAACAAACCGGTCGCCTTCAAGCAGCGGATAAACGTAATAGCCCCATTGGCGTTTGGCGGCGGGAACGAACATTTCGACGGTATAGTCGAACCCGAACAGCCGCTTGAGGCGGGTTCGGTCACGGATGGCGGGATCGAACGGGTTGAGGATGCGCAATCGCGACGTGGGCTGTGTCAGTGTGGCCAGTCGGGATTCAATTGCGGGGCAGGCAAGGGACTTGGTCCAAGCGCCATCCGCTGACTGAATCTCGACCGGAACCAACGTTGGCGCATGGCGCACCGCCCAGTCCGACACCTCACGAACGTCGGTGGCGTCCCAGAATTTGCGAATTTCGCCCAGGGTGCCAAAGCCGATGCGCTCGAGCGCAGAATGGCACAACCAATCAATCTGATCCCGGTCCGGAACCTCTTGCTGATGCAGATGCGCGGGAAAGACACGTTCGGCAAGATCGTAATACTTGGTAAAACCGTCGCGGTGACAGGTGGCCAGTTCGCCCGCATACCAAAGATAATCCAACCCGATCTTGTGCGGCGGCCGCTTCCACATCTCGCGTTTGCCTTCGACCCTCGTGTCGAAATCATGGGTGGACAGCGGGCCTTCGTCAGCGATGCGCTTTTTGATCTGGCTCAGATCGCGCGGATCAAGATGTTTGCCATACCACGAGGATCGACTGACCTTGTCTTTCATGCGACGGAACTGGCGCTGCCACATTGGCAGCATCTCCATCGGCAGAACCGACGCGTCATGGGTAAAATGTTCGAACACCGCACGATCCCGCGCGAGCAGGTGGTCCAGCATCGGCTCCCGATAATTCTGGTTGCGACTCCAGAGAATGTGATGATGCGCGCGGGATACGACCTGGATCGTATCCAGCTGAACAAAGCCAAGACTGTGGATAAGCGCTGCCGTGTCCAGCAGGCCTGTCGGTGTGTCGCCAAGACCATGGGCCGAAAGCCAAAGGTGCCGGGCGGTGCGGTTCGGGATCTTGAGAGGGGTCACACAGGCTCCGGATCAAGTGGATACAGAGCGAATGCTAGGACAGCCCGTGTCAAAGGCCCATCCCATCCGGCGGAAATTCCGCGTGTGCGCGCGCAACTCACTCGGTCGATCGGGGCGTCCCCGGCGCGGCATCGCCATTGGCTTCGATGTCCGCGATATAACGTTTCATCTCGGCGATCTCGTTGCGCTGGGTTTCGACGATGGCAGCCGCCAGCGCCACAACACGCGGGTCCGAAAGGTTGGCCCGTTCGCTGGTCAGCACGGCGATGGAGTGGTGTGGAATCATCGCCTTCATCCAGGCCAGATCGCCGATGGTCGCCTGGGACCGGACCAGGCCGACACCGAGGGCAAAGGCAAGGATACCGCCTGCGAAGATCGCGATATTGGCAGCGCGGTTGGCATACATGCCCAACATGAACGCCAACATGATCACAGCCATGGTGCCGCCCATATACAGCGCCATCCACATCCGGGTCTGTGAAAAGAAGACGTGATCCAACGCGTAGGTGTTCAGATACATCAGCCCGAACATCACAACGGTAGAGGTTCCGATCATCGCGAAGAAGCGCAGGTAACTGCTGGATCCATGATTCGAGTGGGATGGTTTGGAGTGCGGGGTCGGTGTGGTTTCTCGTGTCACGGCGATGTGCTTCCGGTCTGTCCTTTGCAGGTAAACGCGGACAGGAAGCAATGTGTTCCGTTGCTCACGCGGCGCAAATGGGGCACGACGGTTGCTGCTTGGTGGGCAAGGCTCTTGAAAGAGCCTTTATAAGAGATTTCGAAATCTCTTCGCCCGTGGCACGTTCAGTGCGCTTCAGCCCAGTTCTTGCCCTGTCCGGCGTCCGCCACCAAAGGCACGGTGAGTTTGATCACCGGATCAGCGGCCCCTTCCATGATCTCGCGGGCAACCTTGATCAGCTCGTCTTCAGCCCCCTCTTCCACCTCGAACAATAGTTCATCATGCACCTGAAGCAGCATCTTTGCTGGCAGATCCCTGATCGCATCTGGCATGCGCACCATGGCGCGGCGGATGATGTCGGCGGCTGTGCCCTGAATCGGCGCATTGATCGCGGCGCGCTTGGCAAACCCGGCGCGCGGACCCTTGGCGCTGATCTCGGGTGTGTGGATCACCCGTCCGAACAGGGTTTCCACCCGGTTGTGTGTCTTGGCAAAGTCGGTCGTTGCGTCCATGTAGGCCCGGATTCCCGGAAACCGTTCGAAATATCGGTCGATAAAGCCCTGCGCCTCGGCGCGCGGAATGCGCAGGTTGCGGGCAAGACCAAAGCCGGAAATGCCGTAGATCACGCCGAAATTGATGGCCTTGGCCTGACGGCGCACATCGGGTGTCATGTCCTCCAGCGGCACATTGAACATCTCGGACGCGGTGGCGGCGTGAATGTCCTGTCCATCGCGAAACGCCTGCTTGAGCGCTTCGATATCAGCGATATGCGCCAGGATGCGCAGTTCGATCTGCGAATAGTCCAGTGCCACAAGGGTCTTGCCCTGTTCCGCCACAAACGCCTCGCGGATACGGCGACCTTCCTCTGACCGGATCGGGATGTTTTGCAGGTTCGGGTCGGTGGACGCGAGACGCCCCGTGTTCGCCCCGGCGATGGAGTAGGACGTGTGAACGCGGCCCGTATCCTTGTTGATGTGATCCTGCAAAGCGTCCGTATAGGTCGATTTCAGCTTGGAAAGCTGCCGCCAGTCCAGCACCCGGCGCGGCAGTTCATGTTCCGTGGCAAGGTCTTCAAGCACATCCGCGCCAGTGGCATAGGCTCCGGTCTTGCCGCGTTTGCCACCTTCCAGCGCCATTTCGTCAAACAGGATTTCGCCCAGCTGCTTGGGCGAACCGACATTGAACTTGCGGCCCACCAATTCGTAAATCTCGTCTTCCAAACCGGCCATCTTCTGGCTGAAGGCATTCGACATGCGCGACAGCGTATCGCGGTCAACCTTGATGCCGTTGCGCTCCATCTGGGCAAGGACCGGGACCAGCGGACGCTCCATCGTCTCGTAGACGCGAGTGACCTTGACCTGATGAAGCTGCGGTTTGAACATGAGCCAAAGGCGCAGCGTGATCTCGGCATCCTCGGCGGCGTATTTCACCGCTTGGTCAATCGGCACACGGTCAAAGGTGATCTGGCTTTTGCCGCTGCCCAGCAAATCCTTGATCGGGATTGGCGTGTGACCGAGATAGCGTTCGGACAGCGTGTCCATGCCGTGGCTGTGCAGACCTGCGTTCATGGCATAGGACATCAGCATCGTGTCGTCGATCGGATCAATATCGACGCCGTATCGGGACATGATCTTGGTGTCGTATTTCATGTTCTGGCCGATTTTCATCACAGCCGGATCTTCAAGTAGCGGTTTCAGCGCCTTTAGCGCGTCATCCATCGGGATTTGACCCTCGGCAAGCGCGTCAGAGCCAAAAAGCCCTTCACCACCTTCCGCTTTGTGGGTCAATGGAATGTAGCACGCCTTGCCCGGAGTAACGCTAAGCGAGATACCAACCAGATCGGCGGTCATGTCGTTGAGACCGGTGGTTTCGGTATCAAACGCCACGCGACCCATTTCATGCGCCTCAGCGATCCACGCGTTCAAGGCGTCGAGATCGCGAACACATTCATAGCTGTCGGGGTCCATTGCGGGAAGGTCGGGCGCGTCACCGGCAGGCGGGTTCGCGCCTTCGGGGGTGGTGTCTTCGATCACCGGGGGGGTCACATCCAGTGCTTCGGCAATCCGCTTTGTCAGCGTGCGGAATTCCATTTCGGCCAGGAACGCCAAAAGCGTTTCGGGATCGGGGTCGCGGACCTCAAGATCGTCGAGGGTGAAATCAAGCGGGGTGTCACAGTCAAGTTGAACAAGCTTCTTGCTCAGTTCGATCTGTTCGCGCTTTTCAATCAGGGTTTCGCGGCGTTTGTTCTGCTTGATCTCGCCCGCGCGGTCGAGCAGGTCTTCCAGAGATCCGAATTCGTTGATCAAAAGCGCGGCGGTCTTGATCCCGATACCGGGCGCGCCGGGGACATTGTCCACACTGTCACCGGCCAGCGCCTGCACATCGACAACCCGCTCGGGAAACACCCCGAATTTCTCGAATACGCCTTCGCGGTCGATGCGACGGTTCTTCATCGCGTCGAGCATTTCGACACCGTCGCCTACAAGCTGCATCAGGTCCTTGTCGGAAGAGATGATTGTCACACGCCCCCCAGCCTCGCGCGCCTGACAGGCCAGAGTGGCGATGATGTCATCCGCTTCGTATCCCTCTTTTTCCTCGCAGGCGATGTTGAAGGCAATCGTGGCGCGACGGGTCAGGGGAATTTGCGGGCGCAGATCTTCGGGCATCGCCTCGCGGTTGGCCTTGTACAAATCGTACATGTCATTGCGGAACGTGTGGCTGCCCTTGTCAAAGATCACCGCAACATGTGTGGGCGCGTCAGAGCCGTTATTCCCCTCGACATATTTCTGCAGCATGTTGCAAAAGCCGCTGACCGCACCGATGGGCAGCCCGTCGGATTTGCGCGTCAGCGGCGGCAGCGCGTGATAGGCGCGGAAGATGAAGGCCGATCCGTCGATCAGGTGAAGGTGGTGTCCTTTGCCGAATGCCATGTCGCGCGCCCCTGTTTTCGTGCTGGGCCAAGGTGTGCCACGGACCGCGCGGCGGTGCCAGCAGGAACGTTGGGACTGCCCGCTTGATCGCCACCGATTCCGATCCGCCGACGCGGACGTGCTTCACTCTGCGCCAGCGAACTGCTCAGAGCGCCCAAGCCGTTGGCCTGCCCAGACGATCACGGCACCGACGGCGGAAAAGACCAACAGCAGACCAAGGATGTTAAGCGACGTTTTGAACAGACCCAGATCGGACAGGTTCAGGAAATGGTAGGGATAGCGGCCATCAAACCCCGCACGCACCATGGCAGTGATGCAATAGAGCAGGGGCAGGATCAGCCAAGGCAGGACATCTTTGTAGACCAGTGCGCCCTTGTCCACGAAGACCAGCCAGTAGGCGGCAAACCCAAGTGGCACAAACGTGTGCAACATGTTGTCGATAACCATGTCGATGCCGTTGTAGGTACGCAGGTGTGCCAAAAGGACGTGATAGACAAGCGCGACCATCGAGATCGACAAAAGCAACCCGCTTTGTATCTTGGCCGAGACGCGCCCACCCAACGCCACACGGGCGCAGGCCAACCCGACCAGTGTGTTCGTCCAGAGGGTGAAGAAGCGGTAGTTCAGCCAGAGCGTATCAAGCAAACCCGCCCCTCGGCGTTCCATTCTCAATCCGATGCGCATCGTGATCGTGACAAGAACGGCCAAAGCGAGGATCGCGGCGCAAATCCGTTTGGCTGTCACGACTCCAGAGAGTCAGCAAAATCCCTGTGGACGAATTTCGCGTCGCAATAGCCACACTCGACCCAGCCGGTGTCATGCGGGATCTGCAACCAGACGCGCGGATGGCCCAAAGCCCCTTCGCCGCCGTCACAGGCGATACGATAGCTGTCCACGATCTTGGTTTCGGGCGCTTGCGTCGTCATCAGGTGCGTTCCCTTCACTGGCGTTTTCCACTAGGTGCGGTTTAAGGCGACAGGACGACGGGAGCAAGAGACAGCAATGACACAACAGGACGCCATTGAGATTACTGGTCTGCGCAAGACATATGATGGTGGCAAGGAAGCCCTGAAAGGGATCGACCTGAATGTGCCGCAGGGGTCGGTCTTCGGACTGCTGGGCCCAAACGGTGCGGGCAAGTCGACCCTGATCAACATTCTGGCAGGTCTGGTCACAAAAACGGCAGGCAACGTCACGATCTGGGGCTGGGATCAGGATGTGAACCCACGCCAGTCGCGCGCTTCGATCGGGGTGATGCCGCAGGAATTGAACCTTGATCCGTTCTTTACGCCACGCAGTGCATTGGAGGTGCAGGCCGGGCTTTACGGCGTGCCGAAATCCGAGCGCCGGTCGGATGAGATCCTCGAGATGATCGGCCTGACCGACAAGGCCGAAGCGTATGCGCGCACGCTCTCGGGCGGGATGCGGCGACGGCTGTTGCTCGGCAAGGCGCTGGTCCACAGACCGCATGTTCTGGTGCTGGACGAGCCGACCGCAGGCGTCGACATCGAACTGCGGCAGATGCTGTGGAGCAATGTGCGCAAGCTGAACAAGGAAAGCGGGATGACGATCATCCTCACGACGCATTACCTCGAAGAAGCCGAGGAAATGTGTGACGAAATCGCGATCATCAACCACGGCGAAGTGGTCGCGCGAGACAGCACGCGCAACCTTCTGGGCGCATTGGACGCCAAGACAATGGTGATTCAGGCCGAGAAAGAGGTGGGCGCCTTGCCCGAAGTGGAGGGCATCGGGGTCACGCGACGGGACGATGGCACCCTGGCCGTGACCTATCGGGCGCGACAGACCTCGGCCGAGGATGTTCTGTCGATGCTGCGCGACAATGGCGTGCGGATTCGCGATGTGCGGACCGAGCAAGCCGACCTTGAGGATGTGTTTCTGTCCCTGACCCGGTCGGCCTGATCCGGGCGCGGCCAAGCGTTTTCGAAAACGCTTGAGACCGCAAATTCGAAATTGCGTGCCCTAGGCCTTTGCAAATGCCTTTCACCTCACCGCGCGGGTTGCAGCATCCGCCCAAGCCCGCGTCCGCCGAGGACATGAATGTGCAGATGCGGCACTTCCTGCACCCCGGCCTCTCCGGCGTTCGAGATGATGCGGTAGCCCCCATCCTCCAGGCCTTCCATCTTGCAGACCATTCCCACAGCGCGGTTGAAATCAATGATTTCGGCATCGCTCGCTTCGCGCGCAAAATGGTCATAGCAGACATAGGGTCCCCTCGGGATCACCAGCACATGCACCGGTGCCTGCGGTTGAATGTCCCGAAACGCCAGCGTGTGATCGGTTTCCAGAACGGTGTCGTTTGGAATTTCGCCACGCAGGATTTTGGCAAAAATGTTCTGGTCATCATAGACATAGGCCATGAGGCGGTTCCTTAATCTGCAAAAAGGTGATCGGTGCGCGCGATATCCAGCGCCTGTTCCGGCGCGATCGACAGAAAACTGGCAAGCGCGGTTGCATTGACCTCGATGCTGTCTTCCTCGCGGATGCGGATGTGGTTCTCGAATTCGGCATCGCGGATGCGGTCGCTCTCGTGCAGGATGTCATTGCGGATCGTCGGCAAAAGCCGTTCCAGCGTTTCCGGCGGCGTGCGTTCTCCGGCAAGGCCGACGCGCATCGCGTGACCCGTGAGATAATCGTCGGTGAAGGTGCAATTGACCTCCAGCAGTCGCGTGGTGGCGCGATCCCGGCAGAAATCTTCGAGCAGGTCAAGATTTCCCGGGTCCATGCAGACCACCATGCGGTCGGAATCGTAGTAGTCGAACAGCATCCGCATCAGCGACCGCCGGTGTCGATGCCGTTTGCCCAGTGTCGTCTGAATGCCGCCCATATCCGGCAGGTCTGTGTCCTCTTCGTTGAAAAGATATTCGATGCAGGGGATGTTGGTCAGCTGCCGGATGCGCGAAACAAGGCGCTTGGCAACGTGCCATTTCTTGCACACCACAATGAGCAATTCACGTTCACGGCCCAGGGTACTTTCGGTTTCCCAGAAACGTGGCGCGAACCGGCGACCGATGCGGCCCTTTCCGGTCAGGAACTTGTACAGCGACCGACCCTCGTTCGAGATTTCGAAATTCACATCTTTGGCAGAGTAAAGCGTTCCCAGCCGCTCCTTGAGGACAAGCGCTTCCGGGCTGATCTTGCGGGCAAACAGAAAATCCTGGCTCAGCAACAGATCGAAGTGATCGTTGTAGAACGTGACCGGCATTCCGTAATCCGAAAACATCAGGAAGGTCAGCGTGCGGCATTCGATTTCCTGCTCGGGAACCAGGTGCCGGACCAGCGTCTGAAAGAAGGTTTCGTCGGGAATCCAGGTGGTGCTGAAAAAGCGCTTCACGTCCGGGCGGTTCTTCACGAAGTCGAGAATTGCCTCGACCGTGCGACGGCGCAGGCACCACCATTGGCTGCCGATCTGAATTTCGAGGTCATCGGGGATCTTGCGGGTCAGCCCGAACCGTTGCTGCAGATGATAGCTCTTGTAGAAAATCCACTTGTTCTGTCGTTCGTTGAAGAAATGCCGGTATATCAGCCGCTCTTCCTTCATGCCGGTCTTGATCCAGTCAGACGCGAAGAAATCAAAGCTTTCGATAAAGTCCGCATCCAGCCGGTCAAGATAGCCGTGGGCATATTCAGCCGTCTTGATCGCCTGACAATCCCCGGACAGCATGTAGAAATGCGTCGCCCTTGGAAACGCGTCAACCGCCGCCTCGACTGCATGAAGCGTGGCCTGCACAAGCGACCATTCCCCCCACCCGCATTTGACACGTTTCTTGGCAAAAGCCACGTTGGGATTGTCGGACAGCGCCGTTTGAATGGTCCTGTACGCAGTTGCATCGGCCCGCGCATCAAAGTGGATGGCGATATTGTCCCCGACCGCTGTCAGGCTCAAAGCCTGTCGGATGATTGCGTCCGGGTCCTTGTGACACAGCAATATAAAGGCAATATTTGCCATTCAGGTCTTCATCTGCACATTTTTAACCTCGTTCTTTTAGTGATAAGCGTGTTCAGTGATTGAATAAACCGACTTTCTTTGATTTTTTGTTTACGTTACCGGACGACAAGAGCCCGGAACGAGGCTGGAGGCGGCAGATTATGGGATTTCCCGGAACGTGGATGACCGAGAGCGAAAGCATGGTCTATCGCGTGGTGCCCAAATGCGCATGCTCGACCATTGGTCAGATCATGTTCTATTCCGATCATGGAACGTTCTTTGACGGCGACATCCATGATGCGCAATCCGGGCTTCACAAATGGGCGTTGGATCACAGCAAGACTCCAATAACCGAACGTATTCAATCACATGACACGTTTTCCTTTACATGTGTGCGCAACCCCTACACCCGCATCCTGAGTTCGTTCTTCGACAAGATCTGCGGCATTCAGCGCAACGGCAAGCGCTACCGCGGCAATCTTGTTCCGCTGCTGATCCAGAAATACGGAATTGAAGTGGGCGGTGAGGACGGCAAGCAGGAGTTCGATCAGATCAAAAGCTTCCGACGCTTTCTGTTGTTTGCGCGCGACACCATACGCTGGCGTCGGCCCATGGATCCGGACATTCACTGGTCCGCCATGTCAGGCCATGTCAGCACCTTCATCGTCAATGGCGGGCGCTACAACAACATCTTCTGGACCGAAAGCTTCAATGACGGGATGGCGGACGTGCTGTCAAAGGTCGAGACGAAGAAAAGCATCGACCTGAAGAAAATCCCGCGCTTCAACGAAAGCGAAGGGCACGGTCCCAAACGCGCGCATCCGGTCGAGGATTACTTTGACGACCTGTCCATGCATCTCATCTACGAGATCTACAAAAAGGATTTTGACCTGTTCAAATACGATTTCGAGAATCCGGGCAACAAGATGCCGATCGGCGAGATCGATCTGGACGAGGTGCATGCGAAACTGGGGGACTGACGTTCGGGCCCACGGCGAAACCTGTTCGAAAGGCGGCTGAATATCCGCTTCGAAGCGGGTTTACCCCGGATCAACCGGGCAGTTCGTCAGACGGAATGATCGGGAAAAACTGACCGCTTGACCATACGCCAAACCAATCCGTCCCATCGACATCGTGGGTCGCCCCACACTCCACCAGCCGATAGAAACTCTTGCGGTCGATCAGCGCCTCCAGATTGGTCCGAACAAGAACGTATGGCGACGGTTCTCCCGTCTCCACGTCCCGCTCCACCCGGATCGGGTGATCTGGTCCGGCGACCGCCGCATCACCGACATGGGTGGTGAAGGTCAGAACCTGTTCCGGCCCCTCCCCCGCAATGTCGAAATCGGTGGCGACAAAGGGCGCATCGTCGACGGTGATTCCCACCTTCTCGACTGGCGTCACCAGAAAATACTTGTCGCCGTCCTTGCGCAGAATCGACGAAAAAAGCTTGACCAGCGGAGCCCGGCCAATCGGCGTGCCCAGGTAGAACCACGTCCCGTCACGCGCGATCCGCATGTCAAGATCGCCGCAGAACGGCGGATCCCACAGGTGGACAGGCGGCAGGCCCTTGTTCTTTGTGGCGCGGACAGAGGCAGCGATGCCTTCTGCGGACGGAATAACACGATCTTGTGCGCTCATTGCTTTTGCCATTTCCCCTTTGCGCGTTACACTTTCCTGAAACAACCTAATGCGCAAGGGAGACACGTCATGGTCGCAGCCGAGGATTTGGTGGCAGAGATCGAAGCGCTGGAAGGCAAACTGGCCGAAGCCAGGACCGCCATCACCCGCCGGTTTATCGGTCAGGAGCGCGTTGTCGAACTCACCCTGACATCACTTTTGTGCGGCGGTCACGGACTGCTTATCGGCCTGCCCGGTCTTGGCAAGACGCGCCTTGTGGAGACAGTGTCGACGGTGATGGGCCTCAATGGCAATCGAGTGCAGTTCACGCCCGACCTGATGCCCGCCGATATCCTCGGCTCCGAGGTTCTTGAAACCGGTGCCGATGGCAGCCGGGCGTTCAAATTCATTCAGGGCCCGATCTTCTGTCAGCTTCTGATGGCCGACGAAATCAACCGTGCGTCGCCCCGCACGCAATCGGCACTGTTGCAGGCGATGCAGGAAAAGGTCGTCACGGTCGCGGGCGAAACGCGCCCCCTCGAAGCGCCGTTCCACGTTCTGGCCACGCAAAACCCGATCGAACAGGAAGGCACCTATCCGCTCCCCGAAGCACAGCTGGACCGCTTCCTTGTCCAGATCGACGTTCAATATCCGGATCGCAAGACAGAGAAAGAGATCCTGCTGGCGACAACAGGCGCTGAAGACGCGGAAGCCTACGGTGTGTTCACGGCCGCCGAGCTGATCGCGGCGCAGAAACTGCTGCGTCGGATGCCTGTCGGGGATTCCGTCGTCGAGATGATTCTCGACCTCGTCCGCGCCTTCCGTCCACATGATTCGCTGGCAAGTGACCGTGTCAAAGACACCGTTTCATGGGGTCCAGGCCCGCGTGCGGCGCAGGCTCTGATGCTGACCGTCCGTGCCCGCGCATTGCTGCAAGGACGTTTGGCCCCTGCACCAGAAGACGTGCTCAACATGGCGCGACCGGTGCTGACACACCGGATGGCCCTGTCCTTCTCGGCGCGCGCACGGGGTGAGGATCTTGGCAACCTGATCGACGAAGTGGCGCACCGCATGGTCGCAACCGAGGCTGCCGCGTGACAAGTGTCACTGCCCTTCGTCAACGCTCGGAAGAAGAAGCCGCCAAACTCCCCGCGCTCCTGGCTCGGGCCGAACACCTGGCCGGGACTGTCCTGTTGGGCGATCACGGACGGCGACGCTCTGGTCTGGGGGATGATTTCTGGCAATATCGCCCGATGCAACACGGCGATGCGCACCGCGACATCGACTGGCGTCGCTCTGCGCGCAGCGACACGCAGTTCGTGCGGGAACGGGAATGGCAGATTGCCCAAAGCGTGATTCTCTGGGTCGATCAGGCAGCGTCTATGCGCTTTGCCTCTGACGCCAACCTGACAACCAAGGCGAATCGCGCGCGAACACTTGCCCTTGCCAGTGCGATCCTGTTGATCCGGGGCGGGGAACGTGTTGGTCTGACGGGGTTTGAACTGCCGCCCCGGCGCGGTCAGGCCCAGATCACGCGGCTGGCCGAAATGCTGTCGGTCGACCAAGCGGACGATTATTCCGAACCCGAAGCGCGCGGCATGATTCCACAATCGCGGGCGATCTTCTTTTCGGACTTCCTTGGCGATCCCGCCCCCGTCGAAGCGGCACTGACCAAAGCTGCGGATCGCGGTGTCCGCGGCGCATTGGTACAGGTCTTGGACCCGAGTGAAGAAAACTTCCCCTTTGACGGGCGCACGATTTTCCAAAGCGTCGGAGGAGGTGTCAGGCATGAAACGCTCAAGGCGGGCGACCTTCGGACGCGCTATCTTGACCGGCTGGCCGAACGCAAAGACCGCCTTGAACAACTGTCGCGACTAACAGGCTGGCAATACCTCTGCCACCACACAAACGACAGCGCGCAATCCGCGCTGCTCTGGATATACCGGGCTATGGATGGGGCCCACAGATGACGCTATTCGGAATTGGTTTCGCAACGCCCTGGCTTCTGCTGACGCTTCTCGCGCTGCCGATCCTGTGGCTGATCCTGCGGGCAGTCCCTCCTGCACCGATCCGGCGCATGTTTCCCGGTGTGGTCCTTCTGCTTGGTCTCAAGGACGACGATCAGGTCAGCGACCGCACCCCGTGGTGGTTGCTGCTGCTGCGGATGCTGGCGGTTGCTGCGCTGATCATCGGGCTGGCCGGTCCGATCCTGAACCCCGAAACCGATGACATCGCTGCGAATGACGGGCCTTTGCTTGTCGTGATGGATGGCTCATGGGCGAGCGCGGCAAGCTGGCGCGCGCGGACACAGGCGCTTGATGGATTGCTGGCGCAAGCCGCCCGCGATGACCGCCGCGTGGCCCTGGTGAAACTGACCGCGCCGGAACCCGCCAGCTTTCAGACCGCCGATGATTTGCGCGCGCGGCTGGTCGGCCTGCAACCCGATCCCTGGGAACCCGGCACCGATCAGGTAGAACGCACGCTCGAGCTTTTGCCAGAAGGCGGTTTCGACACCTATTGGATGTCCGACGGGCTTGAACACGAGGCGCGCGCGACATTGCTGACCGCCGTTGAGGATCGTGGCACCGTGACGGTGTTTCAGGCCGGGCAAACCATCCTTGGCCTTGCCCCCGCCCGTTTCGAAGACGGCAATATCCTTCTGACAGCCCTGCGCGCCCAAACCGGTAGCGAACGCGAAGTAACGATATTGGCCCAAGGTCGCGATCCTGCGGGCAATCCTGCGGTTCTGGCCCGCGCCACGGCGACGTTCGAAGCGGACTCCACCAGCACCGAAACCGCGTTGGCCCTGCCATCTGAACTGCGCGCCCGCATCACCCGGTTCGAGATCGAAGGCAACCGCAGCGCCGGGGCAACCACCCTGCCCGACGACAGCCTGCGCCGCCGCGAGGTTGCGCTCTTGGCGGGGCGCGAAGACCGCGAAGGTCTGCAACTGCTCTCACCGCTCCACTATCTTCAAAAGGCTCTGGAACCCAGTGCCGACCTGCTGAACGGCGCGCTGATGGATATGATCCCGGCCAATCCCGACGTGATTGCCATGGCCGATGTCGCCACGCTTGGCGCAGCCGAGGAAGAGGCGATTCTCGACTGGCTCGACGGCGGTGGCATCCTCTTGCGCTTTGCCGGTCAGCGTCTGGCCGCAAGCGACATCAGCCGCGAAAGCGAAGACCCGCTGATGCCCGTGCGCCTGCGCGCAGGTGGCCGAAGCGTCGGCGGTGCAATGAGCTGGGGAGAACCGAAATCACTGGCCGAATTCAGCGAGGACAGCCCGTTCTTCGGCCTGCAGATCCCGGCTGACGTAACTGTCTCGGCGCAGGTCATGGCCCAACCTGACCCGGCATTGGCCGAACGCGTGATTGCCCAACTGACCGACGGCACCCCGTTGGTCACGCGCAAGGCGGTCGGACAGGGACAGATCATCCTGTTCCACGTTACCGCCAATGCCGAATGGTCGTCGCTGCCGCTGTCCGGGCTGTTCGTCCAGATGCTGGAACGACTGGCGATTGCGGCCGGAAACGCGTCACAACCCAGTGCCGAGGATTTGGCCGGAACAATCTGGCAGCCGAACATGGTGCTGGACGCGTTCGGCGCTTTGAGCAACGGCAACACGCTTCCGGGTGTGACCGGCGAAGACCTTGCCGAAGCGTCGCTTGGTCCGAATCTGCGTCCCGGTCTTTATCAAAGCCAGGATCGCGCACTGGCACGCAATGTGTTGTCCGCAGATTCCGTCCTGACCCCGGCGGCTTGGCCCTCGGACGTCACGGTCGAAGGCTTGACCACCTCCGAGGAAACACCGCTGGCCGGTTGGCTTCTGGCCTTGGCGATTGCGCTGCTGCTAGCGGATATCGTGGCGTCTCTGTTCCTGTCGGGTCGTCTGTCGGGTCCGCGCGCCACCACGGCGGCGGGGCTGGCCCTTGCCCTCCTGTTGACACCCGGACCCCCGGCGCAGGCGCAATCGGTGGATGATCAGTTTGCCTTGGCAGCGACCGCCGAGGTGACGTTTGCCCATGTCATCACCGGCGATGAAACGCTGGATCAGGTGGCGCATGCCGGCCTTCGGGGTCTGTCGGAAACGCTGTTCTTCCGCACGTCCGTCGAACCGGCAGACCCGGTTGCGGTCAACCTCGAAACTGATGAACTGGCGTTCTTCCCGTTCCTCTACTGGCCGATCACCCCAGATCAACCAACCCCCTCTGCCGAAGCCTATGCCAAGCTGAACACCTATCTGCGCTCTGGGGGGATGATCATGTTCGACACCCGCGACGCTGACATCGCCCGTTTCGGCACCGGAAGCCCGAATGGTCGCAAGCTACAACAACTCGCAGCACCGTTGGACATTCCTCCGCTTGAACCGCTTCCCGAAGACCACGTTCTGACGCGCACCTTCTACCTGCTTCAGGATTTCCCCGGCCGTCACAACAGCCGTGATGTCTGGGTCGAAGCCGCGCCTCCGGATGCGGAACTGGTCGAAGGCATGCCGTTTCGCAATCTCAACGACAACGTCACCCCGGTGATCATCGGCGGCAACGATTGGGCATCGGCCTGGGCAATGGATACACGCGGCAATCCGCTTTATCCCATCGGTCGCGGCTATTCCGGCGAACGTCAGCGCGAGATCGCGTATCGCTTTGGGGTCAATCTGGTCATGCATGTGCTGACCGGGAACTACAAGTCCGACCAGGTTCATGTACCTGCGCTTCTGGACAGATTGGGCAATTGATGACTGGCAGCATCGTTTTCGATCCACTTCTACCGTGGGCAATCATCGTCATCCTGGCGGCACTGGCAGCTGTTGGCGTGGCCTTGGCACTGTGGCGCGGGTTACAGGGTTGGGCCTTGCGCGCGCTGGCTGCCTTGGTTGTTCTGGCCGCGTTGGCGCAGCCGTCCTATCAAATCGAAGACCGCGCACCGCTGTCGAACATCGTTCTGATTTTCGAAGACAAAAGCGCCAGCCAATCGCTTGGCGAACGGCTTGACGACACAACGACTGCCGCCAACACGCTGGCCACTCAGTTGACCACACGCGAAAACACTGAAATTCGCCGGATCGAGGTCGGAGATGGCGACGGCGACACCGGAACGCTGCTCATGTCCGCCGTATCCGACGCGCTGGCCGAAGAACCGCGTGGCCGGATCGCGGGCATCTTCCTTCTCAGCGACGGGCGCGTGCATGACTTGGAACGCACACCCGATCTGCCCGCGCCGATGCACCTGCTCTTGACCGGCAAGGAAACCGATTGGGACCGCCGCCTGATCGTCAAGAACGCACCCGCCTTTGCCATCCTTGGCGAACCGGTCACTCTGACCCTGCGTGTTGAAGACGATGGCGCTGCACCCGAGGCCACATCGACCGTGATCGACATCTCGGTCGACGGTGCAGAGCCGCAGCAATTCGACATGCCCATCGGCGAGGATATCGAGCTGCCCATCACCCTGCCCCATGGCGGGCTGAACGTGATCCAGTTCACCGTCCCGACGGAAGAAGACGAACTGACCGAACGCAACAACACCGCGCTGGTGCAGATCAACGGCGTACGCGACCGGCTGCGCGTGCTCTTGGTCAGCGGCGAACCGCATGCTGGCGGTCGCACATGGCGCAACCTGCTGAAGTCCGACAGTTCTGTGGACCTCGTGCATTTCACCATCCTGCGCCCACCCGAGAAACAGGACGGCGTTCCGGTGACGGAACTGTCCCTGATCGCCTTCCCGACGCGCGAACTGTTCCTTGAAAAGATCGAGGATTTCGACCTCATCATCTTTGACCGCTACAAACGGCGCGGCATCCTGCCCGCGATCTATCTCGACAACGTGCGCAGCTATGTCGAAGAAGGCGGTGCCGTTCTTGTCGCTGCTGGCCCCGATTTCGCCAGCGCCGACAGCATCTATCGGTCACCGCTTGCCGACATCATTCCCGCCGAGCCCACGGCCCGGGTGTTCGAACGCGGCTATCGCCCCGGCATCACCGAACTTGATGATCGCCACCCTGTGACATCCGGGTTGGCCGGTGCCGACACCTGGGGCCGCTGGATGCGCCAGATCGAGGTTGACCCGATTGCCGGCGATGTCGTGATGAGCGGGATCGACGACAAACCGCTCCTGGTGCTGGATCGCGTCGGCGAGGGCCGCGTCGCGCTGATCGCCTCGGATCACGCATGGCTCTGGTCGCGTGGATTCGAAGGTGGCGGGCCGCAACTCGACCTGCTGCGCCGCTTGGCCCACTGGATGATGAAAGAACCCGAGCTTGAGGAAGAGGCGCTCTGGGCCGAACCCACAGGCCAGACAATGCGCATCATCCGCCGGACCCTGGATGAAAGCATCGGATCCGTGACGGTCACGCGCCCTGATGGCGAGGAAGAAGAAATCACTCTGGAAGAAGTGTCGCCCGGTCGCTTCGAGGCGCTTTATACCGGACCCGACATCGGTCTTTACCGTCTGGCCGAAGGCGATCAGGATGCGGTTGTCGGCCTTGGCCCTGCCGCGCCACGCGAATTCGAACAGACCATCGCCAGCGGTGAGGCTCTGGAGCCTGCCGTTGATGGCACAAGAGGCGGTGTGCGTCGGCTGGAAGACGGTGTGCCCGGCATCCGCACCGTGGGTGAAGGCCGCCCCGCCGCCGGACGCGGCTGGCTGGGCATCACCCCGCGCGAGGCGTTCGAGACACTGGATGTGACCCAGACGCCGATGCTGCCGGGATGGCTCGTCCTACTACTCGCGTCGGGCCTGATCCTTGGTGCTTGGCTGCGCGAGGGACGTCGGACGTAAATCTTTGTTGGCAAAAGGTTAAAAGGTCCGATCCGGTCTCATTGTTTCGCGCGCGAAACATTCGGACCGAACCGGACCCTTATTCGATAATCGCCGCAAGACAATAAAAAGGCCGGTTCACTGAACCGGCCTTTCTGCAAGATTATGTTGTGGCAGGATTAACTGCCCAGCTTCTCGTCCAGGATTTCCTGAAACTCGCTGTAGCTCATGTTCGAAAAAGTCTCGCCGTCGATCACGAAAGACGGGGTTGAATTGATCCCATGCTCTTCGGCATTGGCCTGATACCATTCGATCAGACCACGCGCCTTGTCACCATTGCTCAGGCACGCCTCCAACTGGTCGTTCTCAAGCCCCGCGATGCGGCCGATCTTGCGCAACTCGTCTGCAATGGCCGCTTCCGAACCTGCACGGCTCCATTCACCTTGCGTCTGATAGATCATGTCGGCAATGCCGAAGAACCGGTCTTCGCCACCACAACGGGCAACCAGAGATCCCCAAAGACCGTAGCGGTCGAAATAGACTTCACGATAGGTGAACTTCACCTTGCCGGTGTCGATGTAATCCTGCTTGAGGTTCTTGAACACGCCCTGATGGAAGGTCGCGCAATGCGGGCAGGTGAAGGACGCGTATTCGATCATCTCGACCGGCGCATCCTCGGCACCCAGCACCATTTCCTGAATGGTGACATCTGCCGCTTCGCTTTCCTGTGCATTCGCCGCACCCGGCAGCGCGATGGCCTGCCCGTTCACCGTCGGCGCGCTGGGCGTTCCGGCAACCCACCATCCCGCGCCAGCCACGAGGGCCGTTGCCAGTGCAATCGTCATCATCCGTTGTTTCATTGCGAAACCCTTTGCTCTGTTTGCCTTGGACCTAGGTCCGATTTTGCGTTTTGGAATAGACGTTCGTGGCCAGACGTTCCAGCGCGGATCGCAATCCGTCATCCTGAACACCATCAGCCAGCTGTTGCGCCTGCGGCAGAATGGCCGCGACCGTGTCGTCTGATCTGGTGGATTGTCGATGCTCGAAGCTCACCTGACCTTCGGAAAACCCGGTGGCCGCCGTCTGCGTGATGCGGATCCTGGAAATCGCATTGTAGCCATAAACCGCATTCACCTTTTCGCGCAGTTTCTCTTTCTGCATCTCGAGAATCGGCGCGTTGGACCCGGTTGTGAGAAGGGTCAGTGTTGCCCCAAACCCGCCCCGCCCATAACGCACATCCACCGGTCGGCTGATCCCTGCGATGTCCTCGCCCGCGATCTCGGTCCAGTGGGTCAACAGGCGCGATTGCGCAAAGCCACGCGTTTCGGACGTCTTGCGGATCTGTGTCTGCAAGAGACTGGACGTGCGTTTGAAACCATAAGTCTGACCGGTGCGCGGCGGCATGTTTGACTCCCTCTCTGGAACCCTATTCTAGTGATCCGACGCCGATGCAACCAGACCACAAATGAGACGCGAGATCAAAGGAATGTCAGACCTGCGTGAGCATCCCGATCCGCATGCGCTCTTGGAGTGGTATGACCGACATGCCCGTGCGATGCCATGGCGTGTCGGACCTGCCGCACGTGCCCAAGGAATCCGCCCGGACCCCTATCGCGTCTGGATGTCGGAAATCATGTTGCAACAAACCACGGTTGCCGCAGTCAAAACCTATTTCGAGTCGTTCACGACCCGCTGGCCCACCGTCAGCGATCTGGCTTTGGCCGACGACGCCGATGTGATGGCCGCATGGGCCGGTCTTGGATACTATGCCCGCGCCCGCAACCTGCTGAAATGCGCCCGCGTGGTACAGTCCGACCACGGTGGCGTTTTCCCCGACACCTATGACGGGTTGATCGCCTTGCCGGGAATCGGGCCCTACACCGCTGCCGCGATTTCCTCGATCGCGTTTGACCTTCCGGAAACCGTACTGGACGGCAATGTCGAACGGGTGATGGCGCGGATCCATGATGACCACACACCTTTGCCTGCGGCCAAGCCGGTGTTGATGGCCTATGCCTCTGCCCTGACACCCGAGGATCGACCGGGATGTTATGCGCAGGCGGTGATGGATCTTGGGGCCACGATCTGCACCCCCCGCAACCCGGCCTGCGGACTGTGTCCATGGCGCAGATCCTGCGCCGCATGGGAGGCCGGAACGGCCGCGGTGCTTCCACAGAAAACACCCAAGAAACGCAAGCCGACACGGTTCGGCATCGCCTACCTGGCGCGCCGCGTGGACGGGGCGTGGTTGCTGGAGCAACGCCCGGATCGCGGTTTGCTCGGCGGCATGCTGGGTTGGCCGGGCAGCGATTGGGGGGATGATCCGGTCGAAGACCCGCCCATCCGCGCCGAATGGCGCACCCTGCCTGCCGAGGCGCGTCACACATTCACGCATTTCCACCTGCGCCTGACGATCAGGACGGCACTTGTCCCGATGGACCGCGCCCCGTCGCGCGGGATGTTCGTCGAGGCCGAGGCATTTGACCCCACCGACCTGCCCACAGTGATGCGCAAAGCCTACGCTCTCACCCAAGGCAGATGACGCAGCGCGACGTCAGTCTTGGTGAAACCCTTCACACCCTGCTAGAATTGGGCATTGCACCTCATCACGAGCCCGCACGATGACCGAGCGCACGTTGCACACCCCGACGTCCCGCCTGCCCTTCCGGGCGGCGCTGCCGTTTTGGCTGTCACTTCTGATGATCCCCCTGCTGCTGTCCTCTGCGTTGATGGGCGGCCTGTGGACACTTGCCCCGATCATCGCGACCTGGAGTGTGTTCGCGGTGCTTGATGCAGCCCTGGGCCTGGACACGGACAACCTTGATCCGCACACCAGAGACAGCGCGCTTCATTGGCATCGGTTGATCACGCTGATCTGGCCGCCGCTGCAAGTTCTGATGGTCTTCTGGCTGGTCTGGTACATCCCGCGCGCCACCCATCTGGGTGCGTTGGAGATTTATCTGGTCAGCGTTGGCATGGGGGTTTTGTCCGGCTCGATCGGCATCGTTTATGCGCATGAACTGATGCATCAGCGAAACAAACTGGAACGCTGGCTCGGGGATCTGCTGATGTGCATGGCGTTGTATGGACATTTCCGGTCGGAACACCTTCTGGTGCATCACCGCCATGTGGGCACCCCGCGCGATCCGGTGACCGCGCGCTATAATGAAAGCTTCTGGCGCTTTTACCCTCGGGTTCTCAAGGGATGTCTCACATCCTCTTTCAACGCCGAACGCGCCATGCTGGCGCGCAAGTCTCTGCCATGGTGGCACCAGAGCAATCCGTTCTGGCGCTACGCCGCGCTGCAGCTCGCTTTTCTGATCCTCGCCTATGGGCTTGGCGGCGGGTTGGGCGTTCTGATCTTCCTGGTGCAGGCGTTGACCGCCGTTTTTCAGCTCGAGGTGGTGAATTACGTCGAACATTACGGACTGACCCGGAAATACCTGGGCGACGGCAGGTTCGAACACGTCAAACCGCGCCACAGCTGGAACGCGTCGCACACGGCGTCGAACTGGTTGCTCATCAACCTGCAGCGCCATTCGGATCACCATTTCAAACCTGACCGCAGATTTCCCCTGCTTCAGACCTATGACGAGGAGGATGCGCCGCAACTGCCCTACGGGTATCCGGTGATGACCTTCTTTGCCCTTTTCCCGCGCAAATGGCGGGCCATGATGAACCCGCGCGTAAAGGCATGGCGCGCGCGGTACTATCCCGAGATCGCCGATTGGTCCGATTACAACAAGGCCCGGCACGGACTGTGATCCGACACCGGGCCCAAAACGCTTCAAAGCGTTTAGCCAAATCCTTCGAAGGATTTGGCAGCGCTTACAATTCTGCCAGCAGTGCTTCACCACCCGAGATTTCGCAGGTGCCGGGGCTTTCCTCGACATGCAGCCTGGTCACCACGCCGTCCTCCACCAGCATCGCATAGCGCCTGGAGCGAGAGATCAAGCCGGCGGGCGGCGCGGTGAACTCCATGCCGACGGCCCTTGTGAACGCGCTTTCGGCGTCGCCCAGCATCGTGATCCCGGCCTCGGCCGCACCTGTGGAGTCGCCCCAGGCTTTCATCACGAAGGGGTCATTGACCGACACACAGACGATCTCGTCCACGCCTTTGGCCATGAATTGATCCTTCGTGCGGATAAAGCTGGGCACATGGGCCGAGTGGCAGGTCGGCGTGAACGCGCCCGGCACGGCGAACACCACCAGCGTCTTGCCTTTGGCGTGCGCGGCCAGATCAACCGGTTCAGGGCCTTCGGCCCCCATTTTCACAAGTGTGGCCGCTGGCAGTGTGTCGCCCGGTGCAATAGTCATCTGTCGTCCCTCGCTGAAGAATTGCATTTATGATGATGTGCCATATAGGGTCGCGCGGACAGAGACCAATGGCGGTTTGAAAAAAGGAACCGGGATGAGCAACGTGATTGTTGTGGGGGCCGGGCAGGCCGGAGCGTCAGTGGTGGCACGGTTGCGCACCCAAGGCTTTGACGGCGACGTCACCCTGATCGGAGAAGAGCCGTTCCCCCCTTATCAGCGCCCGCCTTTGTCCAAGGCCTATCTGCTGGGCGAGATGGACCGGGAACGGCTCTATCTGCGCCCCGAAAGCTATTACGCGGAACAAGACATCACGCTGCACCTCGGAGCACCCGTCACGGCGATTGATACGGTGGCGCGCAGGTTGACCGTTGGCGATCAGACGCTGACTTATGACGATCTTGTGCTGACCACCGGATCGACCCCTCGCCGCCTGCCCGCAGCCATCGGCGGAGATCTCGACGGAGTGCTGATGGTGCGCGGCCTTCAGGATGTCGATGCGATGGCCCCCCGCTTTGCGGCAGGCGCGCGGGTGCTGATCGTCGGGGGCGGGTATATCGGGCTTGAAGCCGCAGCTGTGGCCGCCAAGCGCGGGTTGCAGGTGACTCTGGTCGAAATGGCCGACCGCATCCTCCAGCGGGTCGCGGCCCCGCAAACCTCGGACTTCTTCCGCGATCTGCACATGCGGCATGGCGTCGATCTGCGCGAAGGTGTCGGGCTGGACCATCTGACTGGTGAGGCTGGCGCGGTCGTCGGGGCGGTTCTGAGTGATGGCAGCACCCTCAATGTCGATTTCGTGCTTGTCGGGGTCGGGATCGCACCGAACACAACGCTGGCCGAAGCGGCGGGTGTACGTCTGGACAACGGGATCGCAACAGACGCGTTCGGACGCACGTCGGTTCCGCATATCTGGGCCGCAGGCGACTGCGCTTCGTTCCCGCGCAATGGGCAACACATGCGCCTGGAAAGCGTTGGCAACGCCATTGATCAGGCGGAATGTGTCGCCGACAACATCCTCGGTGCAGAAAAGCCCTATGACGCCAAGCCGTGGTTCTGGTCGGATCAGTACGATGTGAAGCTGCAAATTGCCGGGCTTGGCACCGGCTATGACACGATTGTCGTGCGCACCGGTGACGGCGATACCCTGTCGCACTGGTATTATGCAGGTGATCGGCTGTTGGCGATTGATGCCATGAATGATCCACGCGCCTACATGGTGGGCAAGAGGTTGATCGAGGCGGGCAAATCGCCCGTGCGCGCTGTGGTGTCTGATCCGACAACCGACCTCAAGGCCTTGCTCAAGGCGTGAGGATCATCGCAGGCACATGGCGCGGACGCCCACTGGCGAATGTGGGCAAAGGCGATCCGGGCGCGCATCTGCGCCCCACGACCGACCGGGTGCGCGAAAGCCTGTTCAACATGCTGGCCGGTGGCCGCTTTGGCGATCCGTTCGAAGACGCACATGTGCTGGATCTGTTCGCGGGCACCGGCGCGCTGGGTCTTGAGGCGATGTCGCGTGGCGCGGCGTCCGCGGTGTTTGTCGATGACGGGCGCAAGGCCGTGTCGCTGATCAAGGCCAACATCAAGACTCTGGAATGTGCCGCATGCCGCGTGATCACGCGCGACGCGACACGACTGCCCAAAAGTGACGGCGCGTCGGCAACCCTGATGTTTCTGGATCCGCCCTATGGCAAAGACCTTGGACAGAAAGCGCTGAAGGCCGCAGTCGATGGCGGCTGGTTGGCCGATGGCGCGCTGGTTGTCTGGGAGGAAAACGCACCGCAAGCCGCGCCGGACGGGTTCATCCGGTTGGACACCCGGCGCTATGGCGACACCCATGTCACGGTGTTGCGGTTTGGGGATACCGGGGAGTCGTGATACCTTCCCGTCATGACATCGTTTGTACCCACAGCGCAGGCTTTCCCAAACCGCGAGGAAGACGCCCGGGACAAGACGCGCCCACCTGTCAAAGGGGGGCCGGTCCTGATGGCGGATTGCACGACTCCGGTGGCGGGAGAGACGCTTTTGTCGTTGCTCTGGAAACGCTGGGACACTGACAGATGATCTGAGCAGCGGTTTTTGCGTCGACGCAAAAACGACGAGGCATTGATGCCTCGTCGCGCGTGGTAACGGGCTGGTCAGACCGGATCGCTCCAACCGAAGGCAGATCAGCCGCCCGTTGCGGTGGCCGTCCCCCGATTTGCCGTAACAGCCTCTCTGGCGTCTTCGACCAGTTGCGCCGCGTTCAGGCCACGCTTTGTCATCTCGGCAATCCAGTCCTGTGTGACCTCGTCGCCCAGCGCAACAATCCGCGCTGTCTCGGTCGCGTTCAGCGTGGCGATCTCGTTGCCCGCGTCTTCCATGACCGCGCGACCGTCCCGATCTCCGGTGTCATGTGCGCGGCCCGCCATCGCCGAGGTTTCGAGCCCCGAATTGGCATCAATCACCGCCCTGAGGTCATCCGGTAGACCCTCATAGGTGTCCTTGTTCATCGCCCAGATGAAGTAGAGATTGTAGAGCGACTTGTCGCCGGCCACATCTGTGTGACTGTCGGTGAGTTCATCGAGTTTGAGCGAGGGTGACATTTCCCAAGTGATCACGCCACCATCCACCACACCCTTGCTGAGCGCTTCGGGAAATTGCGGCACTGGCAACCCGATCGGCTCTGCCCCCAGCTTGTCCAGAAGCAGGGTCGCGGGGCGCGACGGGCCGCGCAGTTTCAGACCTGCGAAATCCGTCAGGTCGGCGATGGCGGGTCCGGTCTTGTGGATGATCCCCGGCCCGTGCATGTGAGCCGCGATCAGATGCACATCGGCAAAATCGTCCGCCAGGTGTTGTTGTGTAAATGCCCAAGCCGCACGCGACGCTTCTTCTGCGCTTTTGGTCACCATGAACGGCAACTCCAACGCCTCGGCTTCGGGGAAGCGACCGGGTGTGTAGCCCGGAATGACCCAGCCACCATCAATCACGCCATCGCGGATCAGATCATATTGCGCAGTGGCTTTGCCGCCCAGCTGCATGAACGGATAGATGTCGATCTTGATGCGGCCATTCGATTCGGCCTCGACCTTTTTGACCCAGGGATCAAGGAAATATTTCGGGTTCGCCGAATTGGGCGACACGAAATGCTGGAACCGCAGAGTGACCTCTTGCGCGATACCAGTGGTCGCGGAAAGGCCAAGCATGGCGGTGAGAGCGGCGGTCTTGAGGAAATTCATGTCTCGGCGCCTCCTGTCTGAAGCGTTGGTTACATGCTGCTGCGTTGCGGCACGATGGGTAAGTAGTCAAATCGGCGCACAGTTGCAAACGGTTCGCAAGATGTCCAACCTAGTATGCGCGACTATCCTACTGAGCTTGCAAAGCTTTCCGACATACTCGGGAATTGGTTCCGGACTTTCCCCTCTGACACACAAGCGTAATTCGCAATTGCAGCATGCGTCGGCGTCATGTTATTCACAAAGCTGAATTTATCTCTGGGAGGAGACATCATGCTTTTACGCCCAACCCGACGCGCGTTTCTGAAAACCGCCGCTGCCATGCCTGCTTTTGCACTACCGGGCGCGCAGGCTTTCGCCAATCTGGGGGGGCCAGAGGGCGGCAATCCGGGCTATTTCCGGTTCACGTTGGGCGACGCAAAAATCACGATTGTCTCTGATGGGTACCTTGAACTGCCGACCGACGGACTTGGCGTAAATGCCGACCCGGCAGATGTGCAGGCGTTTCTGGCGGCGCATTACCTGTCGACCGAAATCAACACGTCCCACACAAACCACATGTTCATCGAAATCGGGGACAACAAGGTGCTTGTCGATGTCGGATCGGGCAATCGCTTCATGCCCACGGCAGGTCGGGTCTGGTCAAACATGGATGCGGCGGGGATCGACCCGGCCGAGATCACACATGTCGTTATCACGCACGCGCATCCCGATCACATCTGGGGCATTCGCGACGATTTTGACGAAGCGATTCTTCCCGACGCGGCATATTACCTTGGTGAAACGGAACACGATTACTGGATGCAGGACGGTCTGGCGACGCAGGTTCCCGCCGAGTTGCAGCAATTTGTGGTTGGCGCGCAGAACTCGATCAATGTTGATGGCGCGGAATGGGAATTGATGTCGGACGGGTTTGAAGTTGTGCCCGGTGTCCGCGTGATCGACACACCCGGCCACACGCCCGGCCACATGGCGGTGGTCGTGGAAAGCGGCGGGCAGCAGCTGATCGCGCTGGGCGATTCAATGAGCCACGCCTACACCAACTTTGCCCATCCCGAATGGTACAATAATTTTGATTCCGACGGCGATCAGACAGTTGCGACCCGCAAGCGCCTGCTGGACATGGCGGCGACGGACCGGATGGCGGTTCTGGGCTATCACTTCCCCTTCCCCGGTGTCGGCCATGTCATGCGCGAAGGCGATGGCTACAGTTTTGTTCCGGCGCTCTGGAAGTTCGATTAACGCCCGGCAGGCCTTAGATTGGCGGCGCGGTGGGACCACAGGATATGGCCCAGCGCGCCCAGCGCCGTGATCCCCGCCGTCGCGCCAAGCCATGTCAGGTCACCCACGGTCTGAACCAGACCGCCCAACGCGGAGCCCGAGGCCGTGCCGACATAGATCGCCGCCGCGTTGAGGGCGAGCACTACACCGGCCAATTGCGGCGCGAGGTGCAGAAGGCGCACCTGTTGCGGCGCCACGAAGGACCAGCCAAAGGCAGACCAGACAAAGACGAGGACGAGAAGCAGTCCTCCGTCGATGGGCAGCCCCGAAAACAGCGGCATCAGGACGATCTGACCAAGACAGAGAAGAACCAGCGATTTCACCGAACCCAGCCGGTCGGTCAGCGCGCCACCGATCAGGTTGCCGGCCACGGCCCCCGCGCCGAACAGCAAAAGCACAAGCGTGATGCCATCGCGGCCATAGCCCATCGTCTGTTCCAGCAGCGGCGCGAGATAGGTGAACAGCACATAGATTGCGCACAGGAAACTTGCGGTGAAAAGAACGGCCCCCATCACCAGCCCGTCCTTGAGCGCGCGCCCAAGGTCCGCCAGGGTCACCGGAGTAAAGCGCAGCCCTGCCGGGACACGGACCCAGATCAGGACGGTCGACAGAATGGCCAGCGCCATCACGATCCAGAACGCCGCGCGCCAGCCAAAGGTGAACGCAATCCAGCCTCCGATGGGAACACCCAAAGCCTGCGACAGGGTCAGGCCGAAATAAAATGCGGCGATGGCTTTGCCCTGTGTTGTCTTGGGCGCAAGGGCCGCAACAACCGCCGCCCCCACCGGCGTCACGACACCAGCGCCAGCGGCAGCAACGGCGCGCCCCATGTACAGCACGCTCACATTCGGTGCGATGGCGGACAACAGCGCGCCCAGCGCAAACACGATCATTCCCGCCGCGATGACCCTCCGGCGTCCGATCCTCCCGGTCAGCGACACGAGCAACGGTGACAGCAGGGCATAGGCCAATGCGTAGGCCGTCATCGCCCCGCCTGCTGCGGCTGTGCTGATTCCAAGGTCGCCCGCCAGCAAGGGAACCATGCCGATCACCACAAACGCGCCCATGCCGATGACGAAATTGCATCCCGACAGCAGCGCGATAAGGCCGACGGGGGGTCGGCTCTGCTCAGGGACACTTGTCATCGGGTTTATCCTTCGCGCGGAGCCGCCGCACGGCTGAGGCGATCGTTGATGGCAACACCCAGCCCATCATGCGGGATCGGCGACACCGCGATCACTTTGCCCTTCTGCGCATCCAGCCGGTGCAGATAGTCAAAAAGATGCGCAGCCGCTTCAACCAGATCCTCGGATTCCGACAGGTTGAGGTCACACGCCACATCGCCGAACCCAAGGCGCAACTCTCCGGGCTGCCACTCGGTTGCGTTCAGACGCACCTGCGCATGCGGCGCATAATGCGACATGAGCTGCCCAGGGGCCGAGAGAGCTTCGGCCTTGTGCCGGATGGCAAGATGACGGCCAAGCGTTGCCGCCAGCACATCTTCCGTGATCCCGCCGGGACGCAGCATGACCGGTTTGTCCAGAAGGCCGACAATGGTCGATTCCAGCCCAACGGCGCAGGACCCTCCATCCAGCACTGCATCCACCCGGTTGCCCAGACTGGCAACGACGTGATCCGCCTGTGTCGGACTGATCTGACCCGACCGGTTGGCCGAGGGCGCCGCAACGCCGCCGCCGAAGGCACGCAGAACCGCGCGTGCAGAGGCGTGCGCCGGAAGCCGGACCGCAAGTGTTTCGAGCCCTGCCGAAACCAGCGGCGAAATCGGGCTGTCGGGTTGTTTGCGAAGCACCAGCGTCAGCGGCCCCGGCCAGAACGTCTGCGCCAGCAACTCTGCCTCGGGCGTCCAGACCACATGGCGCTTCAACGTCTCGGGATCGGCGAAATGCACAATCAGCGGATTGAAACTTGGTCGCCCCTTCGCATCGTAAATCCGTGCAACGGCACGATCATCGCAGGCATCCGCGCCCAGCCCGTAGACCGTTTCCGTCGGAAACGCGACCAAACCGCCGGTGCGCAAGATGTCCGCCGCCCGGACGTGACCCGCATCGGTATCGGGCAATATTTCCGCAGAAGAAGGGTTCATCGGTCGTGACGCCGCGTTTTTGTTGATGGGGCTGATCGCATTCGTCAGGGTCGCACAAAAAGTTGCTGTTTGCTTATCGCTCTGGCATCCAAATGCCAAGCCGCCGCAACACAAGCCTGACGTCGAAGGAAAGTTGCCCATGCCATATCGCGCCCCTGTTTCCGAATTCCGTTTCCTTTTTGACCATGTTGTCGGCTTTGATCAGGTTGCCGCAACCGACCGTTTCGCCGAAGCCACACCTGAAACCGTCGAGGCGGTCCTGAACGAGGCCGGAAAACTGTGTGAAGAGGTTCTGGCCCCGCTGCAACGCCCCGGCGATCTTCACCCGGCTCGGCTCGAAAACGGAATTGTCCGCACCTCGCCCGGCTTTGACGACGGCTACCGCGCCATTGCCGAAGGCGGCTGGGTCGCGATTGCCGCCGATCCGGAGTTCGGCGGTATGGGTCTTCCCATGACGATGACCACCGCGGTGAACGACATGATGAGCGCCGCGTGCCTGTCGCTGCAATTGGCGCCGCTGATGACCCAGGGCCAGATCGAAGCGCTTGAGAATCACGCAAGTGACACGATCAAGGCTCTGTATCTGCCCAAGCTGATTTCCGGCGAATGGGTTGGCACCATGAACCTGACCGAACCGCAGGCGGGCAGTGATGTGGGCGCGCTGACGACCAAAGCCGACCCGAAGGGGGATGGCACCTACGCGATCACGGGCCAGAAGATTTACATTTCCTGGGGCGACAACGATTTTTCTGAAAACGTCTGCCATCTGGTCCTGGCGCGTCTGCCCGATGCCGTGCCGGGCACCAAGGGGATCAGCCTGTTCCTTGTGCCCAAGCGTATCCCGGATGAAAACGGTGTGCCGGGTGTGGCCAACGATCTCAAGGTGGTCAGCCTTGAGCACAAGATGGGCCTGCATGGCAGCCCCACCGCCGTGATGCAGTATGACGGCGCGACCGGGTGGCTGATCGGTGACGAAAACGACGGCATGCGCGCCATGTTCACGATGATGAACAACGCCCGCCTTGGCGTTGGCGTACAAGGCATTGGCGTCGCGGACGGAGCCTATCAGCACGCGCTGGCCTATGCCGAAGGTCGCAAGCAGGGCCGGACAGAGAACAACACGATCATCGACCACGCCGATGTGCGCCGCATGCTTGCGACGATGAAGGCCGACACCTTTGCCGCCCGCGCCATCGCGCTGGCAAATGCCGTTGCCATCGACATGGAAACCGCGACCGGTCATGCCGATTGGGCGGCCCGCGCAGCACTTCTGACACCGATCACCAAGGCCTTTGGAACCGATACGGGGATTGACGTTGCCCAGATGGGGGTGCAGGTGCATGGGGGTATGGGAGTCATCGAAGAAACCGGCGCGGCACAATATGCGCGCGATGTGCGGGTGACCGCGATTTACGAAGGCACCAACGGCATCCAGTCGATGGACCTTGTCGGCCGCAAGCTCATGGATGGCGGCGAGGCTGCGTACCGCCTGCTCGACGAGATGGAGGCCGAGGCCGAAGCGACCCGCGCCGATCTTCCGGACCTTGCCGAAGCGGTCTGGCAGGCTTGCGAAACGCTGCGTGAAACCACCGAATGGATGGTCACCCAAGGCGCGCAGGACCGTTTTGCAGGTTCCGTTCCCTATCTGCGCGGCTTTGCCCGCGTGTTGGGTGCGCATTTCCACCTCAAGGCGGCGCGTGCTGACATGAACGGCAGCCATGGACGGCTTGCAGGCTTCTATATCAATCGCCTGTTGCCGGAACATGTCGGTCTTCTGGCCCATGCCCGCCAGGGCGCGGACGCGCTTTATGCCCTGAGCCTGGACGATCTGGCCGCATGAAGGACCGGACCACGAGCGGCATTCGCTATCCCTGGGACACTCCCCCCGAAGAGGGCACCGCAACCGAGGTCGCTGACGGGGTTCTGTGGATTCGCCTTGCCCTGCCAATGAAGCTCGATCACGTCAATGTCTACGCGCTGGACGATGGCGATGGCTGGACCATCGTGGACACCGGGTTTGCGTCGAACCGGAGCAAGGCGCTTTGGGCGAAGTTGATGGCGGGACCGCTTGGCGGTAAACCGATCACCCGCGTGATCGTCACCCATCACCACCCCGATCATATCGGCATGGCGGGCTGGCTTCAGTCGGCCCACGGTGCAGAACTGATCACCACGCGCACCGCCTGGCTGATGGGCCGGATGCTGCAGCTTGACGAACAGCCCACGCCCAGCGCGGAAACGGTGGCGTTCTGGCGGAGCTGCGGCATGGACGCGGCAATCCTCGAAAGGCGCAAGGCGGAACGTCCGTTCAATTTCGCCGATTGCGTCGCACCTTTGCCCCTTGGGTATACCCGCATTCGACAGGGTGACACCATCACGACCGGGGGGCGCACATGGGACATCCATATCGGCAATGGCCACGCGCCGGAACATGCCACGCTTTGGTCACGCGATGACAACCTCGTTCTTGCGGGCGATCAGATCCTGCCGTCGATAAGTTCGAATATCGGGGTCTACGCCACTGAACCCGACGCCGATCCCGTGGCCGACTGGCTCGAGTCCTGTGAACGCCTGTCCACCATCGCGGGTGACGACCATCTGGTGTTGGGAGGGCACAAGCTGCCCTTCACCGGGCTGCCCTTGCGTCTGCATCAGTTGATCGAAAACCACCACGGTGCGCTGCGCCGGCTCGAGGCGCATATCGCAATACCAAGATCGGCAGGGGACTGTTTCGCCCCGCTGTTCAAACGCCATATCGGCGATGCCGAATACGGGCTCGCTCTGGTCGAGGCGATGGCCCATTGCCTGCACCTCTGGCATGAAGGGCGCGCCACGCGCACGATGGCCGACACTGGGGCCTGGCAGTTTCAAGCCAAACCGTGACGGCCTCTCTGGTTTAAGAATATCTTTGGGTGAGGCGCTCTTGCTCCACAGGGCCGCGCCCCTGACGAAGGAAGCCTGACCGTCGGCGCGCCTCTCTCAGGCGCGTCCCCCTTCCGAGGACAGGGCCAGCGGCGAAATTCCAAGACTGCCCAGCGCGGCTTCCCATTTGTCGCCATCAGCCCTGTCGAACACCAAATCGTTGCTGGCATCACAAATCAGCCAGCCATTGGCGGCAATCTCGCTCTCGAGTTGGCCGGGACCCCAGCCCGCATATCCCAGAACGACCAGGCGCTTGTCCGGTCCATTGCCGTTGGCGATGCTTTCCAGCACATCCAGCGTCGCCGTCATTGCAAACCCATCATCGACATTCAGCGTTGTCATCTCGGATCGGAAGTCCGGAGAATGCAGCACAAAACCACGGCCCAGTTCCACCGGCCCGCCGAAATGCACACGGATGCCCGAGATGTCGCCGGTATTGTCGATCGGCAACTGGTCCAGCAGGTTCTCAAAGCTCACATCGGCAGAGGGTTTGTTGACGATCAGCCCCATCGCCCCGTCATCTGAATGGGCACAGATAAAGATCAGGCTGTGCTCAAAGCGCGGATCGGGCATCCCCGGCATCGCGATGAGCATTCGGCCCGTCAGATCGGTCATGGTTTCAGAAACGCTGGTCACATGCCAAACATGGACAGCACTGCTGGGGGTTGCAAGGGCACACCGCACCCAAGCACACGGTGGATCGCCGGTTTGTGACTTTTCATCGCGGCAGAAAACCGCCATCTGCTATCGGATGAAGCATTTTCGCCCCCTCGTTTCCGCGCTGACCATGGTTCTTTTCCTGATCGCGCCAGCAGTCGCATCCGCCAGCGACACCACCGGCCTGTCCAAGATCGACCTGCGGCCGGGTTGGCGCATGGCGGATGGCAGTCACATGGCCGCGCTGCATATCATGCTTGAACCGGGGTGGAAGACCTATTGGCGCGCGCCCGGAGATGTGGGCATCCCGCCGCAATTCGACTGGACCGGATCGCAGAACATCAGCGCCGTCTCTGCCCATTGGCCCACACCCCACGTCTTTTTCGAACAGGGCATGCGGTCGGTCGGCTACAAGTCGGAAGTGGTGATCCCCCTGCACATGACGGCAAGTCAATCCGGGGTGGACATGACTCTGGCCGGCACCATGCAGATCGGGATCTGCAAGGACATCTGCATTCCCGCCAACCTGTCCTTCAACGCAACGCTTCCGCCGACCAGCACGCGGCCCGATCCGACCATCGCCGCCGCGCTGACGGATATGCCCTATACCGCGCGCGAAGCCGGTGTGAGCAATGTCACCTGCCGCTTTGAACCCGGTGCGGATGGTGGCTTGGTGCTGCACACAAGGATCGACATGCCGTCATCAGGCGGGACAGAGTATGTCGTCGTCGAGGCGGGCAATCCCCATGTCTGGGTCGCGGAACCGGACAGCAGACGCGATGGCGGTGCGCTCTACGCAAGCACCCGGCTGTTACATGTGGATGGGCGCAGTTTTGCGCTTGATCGCTCAGAGCTTCGGTTCACCGTGATTGGCAATGCTCGCGCGGTCGATATTCAGGGCTGTACGCCCTGACATCAGGCGGACCGCCGCGCCCTCGACACACCCATGGCAATTGCTCCAAGGCTATAAAGCCCAAGGCAGATCACCGCAGCGCCCGCCACAAACAGACCCAGACTCATCGCCAGCGTGGTGTCACCGGCAAGCCCAGCTTGGGCCAATACCGCGCGCAACGGCTCTGGCAAGGCCCCGGTGAGGGCGAAAGCCCCCATCGTTGCGCCCAGCCATCCGACAATCAGCGCGGCAGCCACACTCAGCCCCATCCGCACTCCAGTCCGGCGGAACCGCAAGCCACGTCGCGCCGTCTGGGTCAGGCGACCGATATCATTCTGAATCGCGATCAGCGACGGTACGATCAGCAACACGAGAAACATGCCAAACCCAAGACCGTAGACCAGCGTGATTACCGTCGGCTTGAGGAACTGAGCCTGATTTGATTGCTCATACAGAAGCGGCACCAACCCCAGAACCGTTGTCGCCGTGGTCAGGAACACAGGACGCAGGCGGTCTGCAGCACCGTCAATGATCGACGGGATCAGCCCCCGCTCCTGCGCTTTTTCGTCAATCGTCGTCACCAGGACAATAGAGTCGTTGATGATGATTCCGGTCATGCCCAACAGGCCCACCACCGTAAACATGCTGAGCGACACATCCCATTGCGCATGGCCATAGATCGTTCCGACCAATCCGAACGGGATCACAGACATCACCACCAGGGGTCTGGTCCAGCTTGCAAAGACCCATGACAGCACAAGGTAGATCGCCAACAGCGACAGGATCAGGCCGGTCCGCGCATCTTTCAGGAATTCCCCTTCCTGCTCACTCAGCCCCGAAAGCCGGTATTCCACCTGCCGTTCGCTTGCGATGGTGGGAAGGATCTCTGTCTCGAGCGCCAGCATGATGTCGTTTGCGCGCGCGGCATCGTCTTCGGAGATGTCGCCGGTCACCGAAATCAGGCGAATGCCGTTTTCGCGCCGCACCGTCGAGAATCCGGTCCGGCGATCCACGCTGACGATATCGGCAAGCTGCACGTATTCACCCTCGGGAGTCCGCATCTGCGTGCGTTCGAGAAAATCGGCGGTCAGCTCATCAGCAGGCAGTTCCACACGGATTTCCGCACTGCGCGGTCCGTCGGGATAGGTCGCCGCCTCAACCCCACCCAGGCGCGCGCGCAGGACGCTGCCCAGCCCGTCGATGGTAAAGCCAAGCGCCTGACCCTGCGGTGTCAATTCGAGGATCAGTTCTTCCTTGTCATAGGCCAGGTTATCCTCGACCGCCGAAACTTCGGGATATTGCAGCAACGCGGTCTTGAGGTCTTCGGACGCCGCTTTCAGCGTCTCGGCACTTGCGCCAAAGAACTGGACATCCAGCGCATCGCTGGCCGGGCCGCTTCCCCAACTGCGAAAGCTGATGGTTTCCACCAAGGGATGGCGTTGCACGGAGTCCTGCAATTCGCTTACGAAAGCACCGCTGGTAAACGGGCGCAGATCGGCGTCGATCAGTTCGATGGAAATGCCGCCAAGCTGATCGGCATCCTTGGTATCGGCACCTGCAATACCGCGACCTGCATTGCCACCGATTTCCGCAATTACATAGTCGATCGGATTGACGCCATGACGCTCTTCGAACGATCCGGCCACGTCCTCGACCGATTTCTGGAAGATGCGCATCATCTCGATTGTGTCGTCGCGTGTAGCCCCCGGTGCCATGGCAAAGTTGCCGGTGACCGAGCTTTGCTCAGGTGAATTGAAAAACCGCCATTGCACATCACCGCGGATAAACAAGGCCGCCTGCGACGCCAGAAGCACCACCGCCCCCGCCAACACGGCATAGCGCGCCTGCAGGACGAGGCCCATAAACGGACGGAACAGGGTTTCCCGCATCCAGCGGAAGCCCCGGTTCACCACCCGCGAGGGCACATCATACCAGTGTTCTTTCGCGCTATGGGCAATCGCATGCGCCATGTGGTTCGGCAGGATCAGGAAACATTCGACCAGCGACGCCGCAAGGACCGCGATGACGGTAAAGGGAATATCCGAAATCAGATCGCCAAAGCGCCCGCCGATGACCACGAGCCCATAGAACGCGATAATTGTCGTGAGGGTCGCCGCAAAGACCGGAAGCGCCATGCGATGCGCCGCGCGTTCCGCCGCCTCGACAGGTGGCAGGCCGCTTCGCGCCAGATGGTCGGCATGTTCACCAACCACGATGGCGTCATCCACCACGATCCCCAAGGTGATGATCAGCGCAAACAGTGAGATCATGTTGATCGTGATCCCGGCCGCATACATCAGCGCAATCGCGGCCATCATTGCGACTGGAATACCCGCCGCCACCCAGAACGCCGTCCGTGCATTCAGGAACAGGAACAGCAGCATGACCACCAGGACAAGACCCGTCAGGCCATTGTCCAACAGGATGTCCAGACGCCCCGAAATCGCCTCGGCCCTTGTGCGGATCAGATCGACCGACACACCGTCCGGCAAGGACGCCTCGAATTCTGAGGCGACCTCTTCGACGGTGCGCTGGATCGCGATGGCATCCCCTTGGTCGCTGCGGTCGACGCGGATCGAAATCGCCGGGTTCTCTCCTACAAAATAGCTGCGCTGGCGGTCGATCCCTTCGATGAAGAGCGTGCCGACATCGCCCACGGTCAGGTTCGATCCATCCGCGTTGGACCGCAGAACGATGTTCGAAATCTGTTCTGCGCTGCGCTTTTCCACGCCGGTCCGCACGCGGGTGTTTGCGTTGCCCACATCGCCCGCCGGATCGGCATCGACCTCCTGGCCAATGGCCGTCGCGATCTCGCGGATGGAGATATCAAACGCGATGAGGTTGGCCGACGGCACTTCGATCACGGTACGCGGTGCCGACAGACCCCTTATCGTTGTACGCGTGACGCCTTCGGCAAACAGGCGTGCCGTCAACTCGTCCGCAAAGCGTGCAAGCTGATCGACACCCACTGGGCCCGTGATCACCAGATCCGTCACCCGATCGCTCCAACCGCCACGCCGAACCACGGGATCTTCGGCATCGGCAGGCAGGTTCGTGACCGCGTCCACAGCCGTCTTCACATCGTCAGCCGCGCGCGACATGTCCCATCCCGGCTCAAACTCGAGCCGGATAGAAGCCCGCCCTTCGCGCGACGACGCTTCAGAGCTTTCAACCCCTTCAACGGACAGGATCACCGGTTCAAGCACCTGAACGATACCACGATCCACGTCTTCCGCACCTGCGCCATCCCACGCCACCGACACGTCCACATCATCAATGATCACGTCCGGAAAGAATTGCGCGCGCATGTTCGGGATCGAAAACGCACCCGCCGCGATCAGCAGGATCAAGAGCAGGTTCGCAACCGTCCTGTGACGCACGAAATAGCTGAGAACGCCGCCAGCTTTGCCGGAAAGTGCCCGCGCCATCGGTTAGCCCCCCATCCGGGATTCGATGCGATCCACCACCTGAACCGGTACAGTGCCTTGGGACAATTGGTTCAGGATGCGCTGGCGGGCTTCTTCCGGCATCCGTGTGTTGGCTTGCACAAAGGCGGTCAGCCGCGCGCGCCGTTCTTCCGTCAACTCGACCATCTCGGGTTCTTCCGGCGCAGCCTGTCCGGCCTGGCGCAAGGGACGCACCTTGATCCCGGCCCCCAGAAGCGGCGTCCGTTCTGCCACAACATCGCGCCCCTGAAGGACAGGCGCGCGCACCAGAACATCATCACCCTGACGCCGCAACAGAGTGACGGAAACCACCTCAAGCCGGTCATCTTCGGCCAGAACCAGTACCTCGTTTGCCGCATCCAGCGCCGATGCAGGCAAACGGGCAACGCGGTCCAGCGGCGGTTCGTCGATCTGCACGGTCACGAAATCCCCGGGGCGGAATCCGGGTGCGCTAGTCAGGTTGGCGAACAAGAGTCGCCCTGTCTGACCATCCCCCACCGCTGCACCGGAACGGCTCAACGTGCCAGTCGCGGTCAGGTTGGTTCCGAACACGTCCAGAACAACGGTCACGTCCGCTTTGGACAACTGACCTTCCTCGTTCAGAAGGCGCGCAAATTGCTGCGTCGACACACGGAAGGCCACCTCGAGCGCGTCCGCATCAATCAACCGCGCCAATTGTTCGTTTGACGACACCAGACGCCCCTGAACCACGGACACCTCGGCCAGGGTTCCGGTAAAATCTGCCGTGATCAACGTGTCATCCAATCGCCGCTGCGCCTCGGCCTCGGCGATGATGGCGCGCGACAGGCGTGTGGTGGCCTGATCAATCCGCGCCTCGGCCTGAGCCACGGCCTGTCTGCGGGACAAGACGGCCTGGCGGGCCTGCGCGGCAGCAAGCTCGGCCACCTCGACCGCGGCGGCGGTTCCGACGCCACGATCCTGCAGATCACGCTGACGCTGAAAGGCCCGCTCACGCAGGGTTGCCTGTTCTTCGGCGGCCTCAAGCTCATCCTGCGCCAGAACGATGGCGCGTTCCGCCTCGCGCTGTTCGGCCTCGGCATCAACGATGTCACTCTGCACACGTTGCAACACTGACTCTGCATCGGTTGGATCAATCCGAACAAGCATCTGGCCCTCGGTCACGGTGCCACCTTCGACAAACTCCGGTGCGATCTCGATCACGCGGCCGCCGGCGGCAGCACGGATTTCAAGAGTCCGCACGCTTTCGATCTGCCCGAACGCCGTCAGCACCGGCGTGATCGTTTCAAACTCGGCCCTGACAATGTTGACCGCAAAGACACGTTCCCGCTGCGGAAAGCTGCGCGGTTCCTGCGCCATGCGCACTTGCACGGCATCGCGCACCTGTACAGCGGCATAAGCCAAAAGCCCAAGCGTCAGAGAAAGTAGAAAAAGCCCCGTCAGGCTACGGCGTAGAAACCGCATTGGCGACAATCCTCGGTAACAGTGCTGGCCTATCAAATAGCCAAAACTGAATGTTTTCCAATAACACGTTCGTTTATCACACGAAGTGTATCGTCATTTCCGTCGCAAATGTTCGTCCAATCGCGGTAAAATCTCGACAAAGTTACAAGGACGGTGCCGATAATCGAGCTGAAGGCTCAAAATCTCGTCCCACGCGTCCTTGCACGCACCGGGGCTGCCGGGCAGCGCAAAGAGGTAGGTTCCATTGCGCACCCCGCCGGTCGCACGGCTTTGGACGGCGCTTGTGCCGATCTTCTGAAACGACACCATGGTGAAGACCGTGCCGAACGCGTCGATCTCTTTCTCGTAGACATCGCGATGCGCCTCAACGGTGACATCCCGCCCCGTGAGTCCGGTTCCCCCGGTCGAGATCACCACATCAATGTCGGGTTGATCACACCAGTCGCGCAACTGTGCCGCAATCTGATCACGTTCGTCCTGAATGATCTTGCGATCCGCCACGATATGCCCCGCGCCTTCGATCCGGGCCACAAGCGTGTCACCCGACCGATCCTCTTGCAGCGACCGCGTGTCGCTGACCGTCAACACGGCGATGCGGATGGGCATGAAGTCTTTGCTCTCGTCGATACGGCTCATGATTCAGGCTTTCTTGTCCAGATGCGCGCGCAGTTCCAAAAGATCTGCCCAGGTCTCACGCTTTGCTGCCGGGGTCCGCAAAAGATACGCCGGATGGAACATCGGCAACACCGGCAGACCCACCGCCTCATCCCACTGCCCGCGCAATCGGGTGATCCCGCGTTTGCCCAACAGCGCCTGACACGGGATATTGCCCATGACGACCAGCAGCTTTGGCTGGGCCAGTTCGATGTGCCGCTTCAGGAACGGCAGCATCATCGCCATTTCTGTCGGTTTCGGGTCCCGGTTCTGCGGTGGGCGCCAGGGCAGGACATTGGTGATGTAGACGCCTTGCGCGCTGTCGTGATCCCGGCCCAGATCAATCGCGGCCAGCATCCTGTCGAGCAATTTCCCCGCACGACCCACAAATGGCTTGCCGATCTGATCCTCTTCACGCCCCGGCGCTTCGCCCACGATCATCACCGAGGATCCGGGAACGCCATCGCAGAACACCAGATTGCGCGCCCCTTTCTGCAAGTCACAATGCGGAAAAGCCGCCATGGCTGACTTCAGGGCCGCCAAATCGCCAGCCACCCGCGCCGCCGTTTCGGCCTCGGCCACAGGATCAACGCTTTGGGACGGCTGAACGGGAACAGCGGGTGCAGACACAGCCGGAGAGATACCCGCCATGGGCGGCGGGGCCACCTGTTCAAAGCGATTGACGGGCACGTCCGAGATAGCCTCGGTCACACCCATCTCAAGCTGCCATTCAAGCGCGGCCCGTGCCGCATGCCAGTCTATCTGCGAATCCATGCCGGGAGCTTATCCCGGCACGGGTCCGTGCAAAAGCGGCGTTCATGCACCGCAGTCACACAGAAGATCACATCGGAGGGAACTGCCCCGGATAGCGCTTCCAGTTGGGCACGGTCACTGTATGTCCATAGCTTGGTGATTGACCATAGCTCCGTACTTGCCCCGGAGCGCTTGGGTGACCCGTGATGCAGCCTTGCTCAATGCGAGCTTTCACAATCGCATCATAGAATCCACGCGCCGAAGCCAACTGCGCTTGTTGATCGACGGTCAAAGGAAGCGCAAGAATTGCCGGGAAAAAAATAAACGTGCTGTAGAAAAAGACCGCAGCCGTGTCCCATTGAGCAGAGTTTCGCTGCAAATCAGCGACATGCCTTACATGCATCGCAAGCACACGTTGCTCTTCATTGAGTTCAGCACACGACGCGCCTCGAAAAACGAGGCTCGGAATATACGACGCAGGCACCCTCTGCGCTTGCTCTGCACATGCAGACAAGCCCAGACCGGCCGCCAGCAGGAGGCCAGTTAACTTATTGTAAAATTTCATGTTTTCCCCTCAGTCCACCGTCTGTTTTTAATACAACACACGGTCGAAAGTCAACCTGACGGAGAGTTGAATTCAAGAAAAGCTGTGGATAACCTGACAAATCACGCGCTTGATCTAAAGACAGGTGCGATACTTGCTGGCACGCAGGGTGACGCCTATAAGCAAGCTGCTTCGTTCTGGAACTCCACATGATTTTTGCGCAACGACACCTTCTCGGGATCGAACCCCTTCGCCCGGACGAAATCACCACGCTGTTGGACCTGTCCGACCAATACGCAGATCGCAACCGCAAGCGGACGCCAAGCACCAACGTGCTTGCGGGGATGACGCAGATCAACATGTTCTTCGAGAATTCGACCCGCACACAAGCCAGCTTTGAGCTTGCCGGCAAGCGATTGGGCGCGGATGTGATGAACATGGCGATGCAGGCCAGTTCGGTCAAAAAGGGCGAAACGCTGATCGACACCGCGCTGACACTGAACGCGATGCGCCCCGATCTTCTGGTGGTACGCCATCCACAGTCAGGCGCGGTGGACCTGCTGTCCCAAAAGGTGAACTGCGCAGTTCTCAACGCAGGCGACGGCAGACACGAACATCCGACACAGGCGCTTCTGGATGCGCTGACGATCCGGCGCGCCAAAGGGCGGCTGCACCGCCTGTCTATCGCGATCTGCGGTGATATTGCCCACAGTCGCGTCGCGCGGTCCAATATCATGCTGCTGGGCAAGATGGAAAACCGTGTGCGTCTGGTCGGCCCGCCGACGCTGATGCCTGCAGGGATTGGTGAATTTGGTGTCGAAGTGTTCGAAGACATGCGTGAAGGGCTCAAGGACGTCGATGTCGTGATGATGCTGCGTTTGCAGAAAGAGCGGATGGATGGCGGCTTTATCCCGTCCGAACGGGAATATTACCACCGCTATGGGCTGGACGCCGAAAAGCTGAGCCATGCGCGGGAAGACGCCATCATCATGCACCCCGGCCCGATGAACCGTGGTGTGGAAATCGACGGAACGCTGGCCGATGACATCAACCGGTCGGTTATTCAGGAACAGGTGGAAATGGGTGTTGCCGTGCGCATGGCCGCAATGGATTTGCTGGCCCGGTCCCTGCGAGACCGGCGCGCTTCGCAAGACGAAGGTGTGATGGTGTGAGCGCATCCATGCACATCAAGAGCAGCGAACGGGGCGTGATCCGCGTGTTTCACATCGACCTGCCCCGCGAAGCAATCGAAAGGTTCACCATGCAGGCCGGAACCGGTGAATGGCCGCTGCAATACGCGCTTGGGGCCAAGTCGCTGCGCCAGGCCTTTGTCGAGGTGATCAACATTCGCGATCTGGGTGAAATGCCCCTGTCGCAATACCTGATCAACGCTCATGACGTCAGCAGATCTGACCTTGGCACGATGCGGACACGTCTGGACGCGCTGACAGGCTTTGCGCTTGTTTTGCCGTCGCAGGCCTTCAACCAGACCGAACAGGAGCTGACCATTTCGGCCCCGCTGCGCTGGATCGGCACGTTCAATGAACCCAAACCGGCCACCCGCGTCGGGCCGATCCTGACAGAGTCGGCCAAAGGCATCGGCAGCGGGGCGTCCGCACCGAAACCGCAAAAATCAAACTCCGCACTCTGGTTTGTCGTGGGGCTGTTTTTCCTGATCGCCTCGGGCATCATCCTTGCCAAACTTCTGCTCAACTGACCTGCCCGCCGAAAGCGCTTATGATTGAATTCAAACCTGACATGGCCACCTACATCCGCGCGCACGCCGTGATGACTGCGATTGCGATGGTGGTCGGGATGCTGATCCTATGGGCCGTGGGCAACCCACACATCTGGACGGGAGCGATCGGCGGTCTTGCGGCTGTGGCGTTGCGGGGTTGGTATCTTGCCGATGAGGTCATGGAAGAAACCTGGACCCTGACAAAATTCGGCCTCAAGGGACCGTATGAACGCAAGGCCGACCTGGATGAAATCGTCAAACTGCGCGTCATTGCCGGCTCGGTTCAGGTGATCACGAAAACGGGCAACAAACACCTGATCAAGTACCAACCAGACCCAAGGGCCGTGATCGACCAGATCAATGATTTCCGTCAGCAAGAGGCGGCCTGACATGACGTTCCTCATCACCAATGCCCGTTTGATCGACCCCGAGACGGGAACCGTCACCCCAGGCGCGGTTCTGCTGCGCGATGGCGTGATTGCCGAGGTGTTCGAAACGCCCAACCCGGACATCAGCAGCGATACTGTCCCGGCAGACAACCGACGCGACGCGGGCGGCAAATGCCTTGCCCCTGGGATTGTCGATATCGGCGTGAAAATCTGCGAACCCGGCGAACGCCATAAGGAAAGCTATGGCTCTGCCGGTCAGGCGGCTGCGGCAGGCGGCGTGACCACCATCGTCACACGCCCCGACACCAACCCCGCCATCGACACGCCGGAGACGCTCGAATTTGTCCGCCGTCGCGCCAATGAGGCCGCACCGGTCCATGTTCTGCCCATGGCCGCGCTGACCAAAGGCCGCGACGGACGCGAAATGACAGAGATCGGCTTTCTAATGGATGCGGGCGCGGTGGCCTTCACCGATTGCGACCGCGTGGTGCGCGACACCAAGGTTCTGAGCCGCGCGATGACCTATGCCCGTGCGCTTGGTGCCCTCGTCGTTGGTCATCCGCAGGAACCCACCCTGTCGGCCGGGGCGGCCACGACATCGGGCAAGTTCGCCTCACTCCGGGGATTGCCCGCCGTCACGCCGATGGCCGAACGTATGGGCCTTGATCGCGACATCGCGCTGGTCGAAATGACGGGCGTACGCTACCACGCCGACCAGATCACCACGGCCCGCGCCCTGCCACCTTTGGAACGTGCGAAACACAACGGTTTTGACGTGACGGCCGGCATTTCGATGCATCACCTGACGCTCAATGAATTCGACGTTGCCGACTACCGCACCTTTTTCAAGGTCAAGCCGCCGCTCAGGGCCGAGGATGACCGGCAGGCGGTGGTCGAGGCTGTGAAATCCGGGCTGATCGACGTGATCGGGTCGTTTCACACGCCACAGGACGAAGAAAGCAAACGGCTCCCCTTTGAAGAAGCGGCAAGCGGCGCGGTCGGTCTTGAGACCATGCTTCCGGTTCTGATGCGGCTTTATCACTCCGGTGATCTGAACCTGCCGACGCTCTTCCGCGCGCTCTCTCTCAACCCGGCAAGACGTCTTGGGCTGGATTGCGGGCGCCTGAGCAAAGGCGCGCCTGCCGATCTTGTGCTGTTCGATCCCGACAAACCCATCGTGCTGGACCGGTTCAAACTTCTGTCCAAGTCGAAAAACACACCCTTTGACGGCGCGCGCTTGCAAGGTAAGGTTCTGGAAACCTTCGTGAGCGGAACATCGGTCTACCGGAGCGCCTGATGCCAGCACTTGAGTCAAGCCTTGTCGTCCTCGCTCTTTGGGGCATCATCGGCTACTTGCTGGGCTCCATCCCGTTCGGACTCATCCTGACCAAAGCCATGGGCCTTGGCAATCTGCGCGAAATTGGATCCGGCAACATCGGCGCGACCAACGTTCTGCGCACAGGCAACAAAGGGGCCGCCGCCGCAACCCTGGTGCTGGATGGCGCAAAAGGGGCGGTCGCGGTTCTGCTTGCGCGTGCACTGGCTGGCGAGGATGCGGCCCAGATCGCCGCACTTGCCGCCTTTCTGGGCCATTGCTTTCCGGCCTGGCTTGGCTTCAAGGGGGGCAAAGGCGTTGCCACCTTCCTTGGTCTGATGCTGTCGCTCGCATGGCCGGTCGGACTCCTGGCCTGCGCGGTATGGGTGGCCACAGCCGCAATAAGCCGCATATCCAGCCTTTCGGCCCTTGTGGCCGCCGCTTGGGCGCCCTTGATGTGCCTGCTTGTCGGACAGGGTCAGATCTTTGCACTGACCCTCCTGCTCGCGTTCCTGATCGTCTGGCGACACCGTCAAAACCTTGGACGTCTCAAGGACGGCACCGAACCCCGGATCGGCAACTCCAAGACCTGACCGCCGGTCTGCGCTGACCCGCTCACCAATGGCCAAACCGACAGGAACCGTCGGTTTTGGCATGACATGATTGAACGTTTCACCAAATACTGGCCTCATGCCAGAGACGGAATCCGCCATGTCCAAAGACCCGCTTCTTCAGCCATTTCAGCTCAAACATCTGACGCTGAAAAACCGGATCATGACCACGGCACATGAACCTGCCTATCCCGAAGACGGGATGCCAAAGGACCGCTACATCGCCTATCACGCCGAACGCGCCAAGGGTGGTGTCGCGATGGCGATGACCGCAGGCTCGGCTTCGGTGTCAAGGGACAGCCCACCGGTGTTCAACAACGTGATCGCCCATGATGATCGCGTCGTGCCCTGGATCACCCGTCTGACCGACGCGCTTCATGAACATGGCTGCGCCGCAATGATCCAGCTGACGCATCTGGGCCGTCGGACCGTCTGGAACAAAGGGGATTGGCTCCCTTCGGTGTCGTCCTCCAAACACCGCGAACCGGCACATCGCGCCTTTCCAAAACGCGTCGAGGATTGGGACATCGCGCGCATCATCACCGATTTTGCAGATGCGGCAGAGCGGATGAAGGCGGGCGGCATGGATGGGATAGAGCTTGAGGTCTACGGGCATCTGCTTGATCAGTTCTGGTCACCGCTGACCAATGACCTGACCGGCCCCTACGGCGCAGACACGCTGGAAAACCGGATGCGCTTTCCCCTCGACGTGCTGGCGGCAGTCCGCAAGCGCGTAGGTGCAGAGTTCATCATCGGATTCCGCATGGCCGCAGACGAGGTACAAAAGGGTGGGATCACGGCAGAACAAGGCGTCGAGATGGCCAGGATTGTCACCGCCACCGGTCAGCTTGATTTCCTCAACGTGATCCGGGGCCGTGTCCACACCGACCCGTCACTGACAAACGTGATTCCCGTGCAGGGCATGAAAAGCGCGCCGCATCTGGATTTTGCCGGGACTGTTCGCGCTGCCACCGGACTGCCCACCTTTCACGCCGCACGCATCCCCGATGTCGCAACGGCCCGCCACGCGGTCGAGGCGGGGCTATTGGACATGGTCGGCATGACCCGGGCGCACATGGCTGATCCGCATATCGTCAACAAGATCATCGAAGGGCGCGAACAGGATATCCGCCCCTGCGTCGGGGCCACCTACTGCCTTGATCGCATCTATGGCGCGGGTGAGGCGCTGTGCATCCACAACGTGTCCACGGGCCGTGAACTGTCGGTCCCGCACGATATCGCGCCCGCCACCAACCGTCGCAAGGTGGTGATCGTCGGTGCAGGCCCCGGCGGGTTGGAAGCAGCGCGCGTCGCCGCAGAACGTGGCCATGACGTTACAGTATTCGAGGCCCAACCCGACCCCGGCGGCCAGATCCGCCTGACCACCCAGACCCCACGCAGACGCGAGATGATCGGCATTATCGACTGGCGCATGGCCCAATGCGCCGCCCGTGACGTGACCTTCCACTTCAACACCTGGGCCGAGGCGGAAGACGTCACCGCGCTCACCCCCGATGTGGTGATTGTTGCGACGGGCGGTCTGCCCAATCTCGAACTTCATGAAACCGGGCGGGACGCCGACCATGTGATCTCGGCCTGGGATATCATCGCTGGCGACGTGAAACCGGCCGAACGCGTGCTGATCTACGACGAAACCGGTGACCATCCGGGACTGCAAGCTGCCGAGATCGCAGCAGAAGCCGGTTCACAGGTCGAGGTCATGACCCCCGACCGCACCTTCGCGCCAGATATCATGGGCATGAACCTCGTTCCCTATATGCGCAGCTTGCAGGACAAGGATGTCACCTTCACCGTCACCCGCCGCCTGCTTGGCGTCACCCGAACGGGAAACACGCTGACTGCAACCATCGGCACGGATTACAGCGATCATCGCTATGAAAAAAGCTACGATCAGATTGTCGTCAACTACGGCACCATGCCGTTGGACGATCTCTATTTTGCGCTGAAACCGCTGAGCGCAAACGCGGGCGAAGTGGACTACGACGCGCTGATCGACGGGACCGCACAACCGACACCCGCCAATGGGTTCCAGCTCTTTCGCATCGGCGACGCGGTCTCGGCCCGCAACCTTCACGCTGCCATCTACGACGCCATGCGCCTGATGCGCCACTGTTGAACGGGGCGGAATGGCTTTTCGAAAAGCCATTCAAAGCGATTTCGAAATCGCTTCCTACTCTGCCGCATCCCGTTTCGGCAAAACCCAATCCGCGCGCGGGAAATGGCAGGTATAGCCATGCGGAATTCGCTCCAGGTAATCCTGATGTTCCGGCTCGGCTTCCCAGAAGTCTCCAACCGGCTCCACCTCGGTCACAACCTTGCCCGGCCAGATGCCAGAAGCGTTCACATCCGCAATCGTGTCCAAAGCACAGTCTTTCTGGGTCTCGTCCACATAATAGATCGCAGACCGATAGCTCAATCCCCGGTCATTTCCCTGACGGTTCAGCGTTGTCGGATCGTGGATCTGAAAGAAGAACTCCAGCAACGCGCGATACGACATCACCGAAGGATCGAAGACAATCTCAATCCCTTCCGCATGTGTCCCGTGATTGCGATAGGTCGCGTTCGGTACGTCGCCGCCCGTGTATCCCACGCGGGTCGCCTCAACTCCGGGCAACTTGCGGATCAAATCCTGCATGCCCCAGAAACAGCCCCCGGCCAAAACAGCACGTTCACTCATGCCACATCCTCCACTTGTTCCAGATAGTCGCCATAGCCCTCGGCCTCCATGTCATCGCGATGGATGAACCGAAGGCTGGCGGAATTGATGCAATAGCGCAAACCACCGCGGTCTTGCGGGCCATCGGGAAAAACATGGCCCAAATGGCTGTCGCCGTGAGTCGAGCGCACTTCGGTACGGATCATCCCATGGCTGATATCGCGCAATTCGTTCACATGCGCAGGTTCGATCGGCTTGGTAAAGCTCGGCCAGCCACAACCGGACTCGTACTTGTCGGCAGAGGCGAACAATGGCTCGCCGCTCACGATATCGACGTAAATACCGGGCTCCTTGTTATCAAGATACGCCCCCGTTCCGGGCCGTTCCGTCCCGCTTTCCTGCGTGACGTAGAACTGCTCGGGAGTCAGAGTCTCGATGACTGCCGGGTTCTTGTCGTACTTGGCCATAATTCGCCTCCTGTCCGTGGTCTTGGCACAGTAAATGGCGCGGACAGATCAAAGTCCAACCCTTGTTACAGCGCCGTCGCCACGTCGTGACTGGCAATGCGGGGACGCCCGGTTGCCTCAACCACGATGCGTGCCTCGACAAACATCTCGCGGGCTTCGATTTCGACCCGCTTGATGTCTCGCGACACACTGAGATGAACCGACGCAACGCCGGCCGTCTCCGCATCCGCCTGCGCCGCCGCCTTCAGGGTTGTCTCCAAAGCCGATAACGCGCTTTCTGCATCACCAAAGTCCTGCGGTACATCGCCAAGATGTGCCCGGAACAACCCCTCGGACGGGCATGTAACCATGCCTTCGCGGATCATCCGAACCCGCCCGGTGACCGCCCCGATCGCATTGGCCACATCCCCATGATCGGGCAACAAAGTTTCGGCATTCAGCCAAGCACCCACCGCCGGGTAGGTCACCCGCGCAGACGCGCCCAAACCCACCACGGGCACGCCCAGCGCTGTTGTCATCCGCACAAGGCCCGGAACCTGACGCAATCCCCGATGCACAAGCGGATGGCGCGCTGCCGCTGACGGATCTTCTACCCCATCGGCCGCAAAACCCGCCTCCAAAAGTGCCGTTCCCGTCGCATCGGTCAACGCATCCGCCACCTGCCGCGCCATGTCCCGCGCGCTCTGGGCGTGCTTTTCGCCCGATCCGGATCGCTTGCGCGCCAAGAGCAACATCGCCTTTTCCGACGCAGTCGCGTCCCAATGTGTGAACATTCCCAACACATGCAGCGCATCTGTGGGCGTCGGTCCCGCCACCTGCACCAACCCGCGCGACACCAGAACCCGCAGCGCCTGCGCGTCCAGCCTGGAGGTCAGAACCTCGGACAAGGGATGAACCACCTCTGTCACACGCGCCAGAACCGACCGCGCACGCTCGGACAATCCGACATCGTCCTGCCCCGCCACACGACGCACAAACCGCGCATCATGCTCACCCGGCACAGCGCGGCTCAGTTGCGCATCAAGCGTCCGGTGAACGATCTCCGGCGCATCGCCCGCGATCAGGGCGACCGGTAGCGCGCGCCTTGGCCCCAGCGTCACACGGGTGTCCAACCCATGGGCTGCAAGGTGAACTTCACTGTCCCCCCCCAGACCATGTGTGCGCATGGCAACCGCCTCGACCATGGTGCGATGGGGACCAACCCGCGCGCCATCCGGGTCAATGACCGGCCGACCGTTCTGCATCAAGGCAATGTCGGTTGTCGTCCCACCGATATCCGACACCAAAGCAGTCTCCGCCCCGGTCAGCCAGCGCGCCCCGACAATCGACGCCGCCGGGCCGCTCAGGATCGTCTCGATGGGCCGCTCCTGCGCCTGCGCCGCCGACATGAGCGCCCCATCGCCCCGCACCACCATCAGCGGCGCATCAATCCCAAGCTGGCGCAAGGCGCCCTCCGCGCGCCCGATCAAACGATGCGTCAGCCCGATCAGCCGGGCATTCAACAAGGCTGTCAAGGCCCGCTTCGGTCCGCCGAGTTTCGCAGAAAGCTCGTGTGAACAGGTCACTGGCTTGCCCGTCGCCGCCCTGACCACCTCTCGCGCCGCCACCTCATGGGCCGGGTTTCGCGTGCCAAACTGCGCCGCAATGGCAAAAGCCGACACGTCCTGCGCTGCAGCCCAATCCGTGATGGCTTTTGTATCCAAAGACGCCACTTCGGACCCGGCATGGGTGTGTCCCCCTGCGATCAGGAAAACCGGATCATCTGCCAATGCCTCGCGCAACCCCTGCGCCGCAAGATCCCGTTCCGCAAATCCGATATAGATCAGCGCAACCCGCGCGCCCTGCCCCTCGACCAGTGCATTGGTCGCCAGGGTTGTGGACAGCGATGCCAAGGCGATGTCAGACGGCGCTACGCCTGACGCGTCCAGAACCGCGCGCACCGCCTCGGACACACCCACAGCCAAATCATGGCGCGTGGTCAGTGCCTTGGCACTGGCGATGACCGACTCTTCGTCGCGCATCAGCACGGCATCGGTATAGGTGCCGCCGGTATCCACGCCCAACAATATCGCCATCTGTTACCCTTGCAAAACCGCCCAGCGCGCCGCATCCGCGACCGTGGGATCCGGATCATCCGTCAATCCCTGCGCGACGGACCGCAGCCGCGCGGACCCGGAATTGCCAATCGCATAAAGCACGTTGCGAACAAAGCGGTTTCGACCGATCCGCTTGATGGGCGATCCCGAAAAACGCGCCCGGAACGCCGCATCGTCCAAACCGGCAAGCTCGGCCAGGTCCGGAGCTTTCAAATCGTCGCGCGCATGATATCTGGTTTCTGAGGCACGTTGCGCGAACTTGTTCCACGGGCAGACCGCCAGACAATCGTCACACCCATAGATCCGGTTCCCCATCAGCCCGCGCAGATCTTCATCCACTGGGCCATGATGTTCGATTGTCAGGTAGGAAATGCAGCGCCGCGCGTCCAACTGGTAGGGCGCGGGAAAGGCATCGGTCGGGCAGACATCCAGACAGGCCCGGCACGATCCGCAATGATCCACCTCTGCAGCATCGGGCGTCAGGTCAAGCGTCGTGAACACCGATCCGATAAAGAACCACGACCCAAGATCGCGCGACACCAGATTGGTATGCTTGCCCTGCCAACCAAGCCCGGCCGCCTGACCCAAAGCCTTTTCAGGCACCGGGGCGGTGTCGACAAACACTTTCACCTCGCCGCCGACCTGCTCGATCAACCACCGCGCCAAGCGCTTGAGCCTCTTCTTGACGACATCATGGTAATCGCGGTTCTGCGCATAGACGGAAATCGCCGCCTGCTCACGCTGCTCCAGCACCTCCAGCGGATCCTGCTCCGGCCCATAGGTCTCGGCCAGCATGATCACCGATTTCGCCTCGGGCCAAAGCACCTGTGGCGCGGCGCGCCAAGGGGCGCGGTCTTCCAGCCAGCCCATTTGCCCGTGATACCCCTTGTCAAGAAACGCGCGCAGCCGCGTGGGCATCTCGGGCACATCCCACGGCCGACAGATGCGACAGGCCGAAAACCCTTCAGCCAGAGCCTGTGATTTGATCCGGGCCGTCAGGTCCATCCCCGCCCCCAACTTCTTCTTTTTCCAAATATGCCGGGGAGTGTGAGGGGCTGGCCCCTCACTCCAACGCCGGGATCAGAAATCCAGATCGGCATAATGCGGAGGCTGAGGAAAGCCCGGCACCTGATCTGCCAAAATCGACCGGAACGCCGGGCGCGATTTGATCTTGGCATACCAATCCTTGACCGCATCACTGCGGTTCCAGTCCACATCGCGGATGTAATCCAGTGACGACAGATGCGCCGCCGCTGCAAAATCCGCCAGCGTCATCGTATCACCCGCAAGCCAGCGCCGATGGTCCAGCAACCATGCCATGTAATCCAGATGATACTTGATCGCCTTGGCCCCGGATTTCACGTTGCCGCTGTCGGGAAACCCCTGCTTGGTGACCTTCTTGTTGACCCGCTCGTACAAGAGCTTGGACGTCACTTCGTTGTGGAACTTGTCATCGAACCAGCCCACCAGGCGCCGCACCTCGTAGCGCGCCTCGGACGAGCGTGGCATCAGCGGCGGTTCGGGATATTTCTCTTCGAGATACTCGCAGATCGCCGCACTTTCGGCCATCGTGCGCCCGTCGATCTTGAGAACCGGCACCTTGGCGGCCGGGTTGCGACGCAGGAAATCCGGGTCTTTTTCCCAGTACCGCTCCTCGATCAACTCGCACTCGATCTTCTTTTCCGCAAGGCTCAGGCGCACCTTCCGGCAGAACGGTGACAGCGGAACATGATACAGTTTGGCCATGCGAAACGGGTCCCGGGGATGGTGGTGATTGTATCCTCTAATTGCCGCGATCCGCATCGCAATACAATGGTCCGCATGTGGTTTAATCCCGACCGCGCGGTTTTCGTCTCATCCCTGCGGGCTCAGTCCTGGAAACACGAGGCCCGCCCATCCTGATTGATGGTCTCGGCCCCGGCCCGGATCGAGCGCGCCCTTTGATCGACAAAACCACTGGGCTGAGAGGCGGACCGCGTCTTCGGAGACGGCAACACCGCCGCCAGTCGCGCCGCCTGCAACGCGGTCAGATCGCGCGCATCCACGCCGAAATAATGCACCGCTGCCGCCTCCACGCCGAACACACCTTCATCAAACTCGGCCACGTTCAGATACAGCTCAAGCAAACGTCGCTTGGAATACATCGCTTCGGCAACAGGAGTCAGCACGGCCTCCAGGCCTTTGCGCACCCATGACCGCTGCTGCCAGAGGAACACGTTCTTCACCACCTGCTGAGAAATCGTCGACGCGCCACGGGCGCCACCAGCCTCGATCGCGGCCTGAATCGCTTCGACGTCAAAGCCCCAGTGCAGACAGAAATTGGCATCCTCAGCTGCCACCGCCGACCGGAACATCACCGGCGCGATCTGCTCTGCATCGACCCAGATGTGATCCACAGGGGCGCCCAGCCGACGCCCTTCGGACCACATGGTATGGGTCGTGGGCGGGTTCAACACACCGAACACGGCAACCACAGCCAACACCAGAACCACCAGCGCAAATGCCGTGCGGATGCTCCACCTGGCCAGCCAGCGATAGGGCGCAAGGATTCGGTCCACGAGGGACGGTTCCTTGGACTTGCGCATGCGTTTGGGCTTCGGCTTGTCCAGCCGGGGTCCCTGTTGCGGCGTCGATTTGGGTTTACTGCCTGCCATTGCAGGCACATTAGGCGTAACCGCCATCCAAGAAAACATCCCTCACTGTTCGCGTGTCCGAAATGCGATACCGGGAAAATTCGGTCCCCCCGCGGCACAGCTATGGCAAAACCATGAAAGCTTTACGTTTCGCCAGGCCTCCGCGACGCCAAAGGCGCGGAAAACAAAAAGCCCGGCAGTGCGGCCGGGCTTTTCGCTTTGTCCTGATGTCAGATCACTCTGCCGGAACAGCCTTGGCTTCGATCCCCAAAGGATACTTGATCTTGTTCAGCATCTCTTTCGGGCAGACCTGGACGAAATGCGCCTGTTCGATGTCCCAGTGTTGAAGAATGTCCTGTGCCTTGCGGCTCATGGTTTCCTCGACATGGCGTTCGATCAGACCTTTCAACTCATCAACCCATTGATCGACGGTGACCGGGCAGGTCACAAGGCTTTCCATGTTCATGAGCGCCTGCGCCTTGCCTTCCGGATCATAAAGATAGGCCATGCCCCCGGTCATGCCCGCGCCAAAGTTGGCACCGATATCACCCAGGATCACCGCAACACCGCCGGTCATGTATTCGCAGCCGTTCGATCCACATCCCTCGACCACGACCCTGGCGCCAGAGTTGCGCACGGCGAAACGCTCACCTGCGCGCCCGGCGGCAAAGAGGTAGCCATCGGTCGCCCCATAAAGCACAGTGTTGCCGATGATCGTGTTCTCGGCCGCCACCAGCGGTGACATCATCGGTGGACGCACCACGATGGTGCCGCCCGACAGGCCCTTGCCGACATAGTCGTTGGCATCACCCGACACTTCAAGCTTCAGCCCCGGCGCGGCAAACGCCCCCAGAGACTGTCCCGCAGAGCCGGTGAGTTTGACGGTCAGGTGGTTCGGTTGCAGCGCGTTGCGCATGCCGAAGGACTTCACGATATGGCTCGACGTGCGTGTACCCACGGTCCTGTCGGTGTTCTGAACCGCGTAGGACAACTGCATCTTTTCACCATCTTCAAGGAACCGCGCCGCATCGCGCACGATTTCCGCATCAAGCGTATCCGGCACCGGGTTTCGCGGGCGGTTGCGATCATAAACGATGTCGTCCGACCCATCGACCCGGATCAACAGCGGATTGAGATCCAGATCATCCAGATGATCCGAACCACGGCTGACCTGACCCAGCAGGTCGGCACGCCCGATCACCTCGTCCAGCGACTTTGCCCCGATGGACGCCAGCACATCGCGGACCTCCTGCGCGTAGAAGGTGATGAGGTTCACCACCTTGTCCGCGTTGCCGGTGAACTTGCCACGCAACTCTTCATCCTGCGTGCACACGCCAACCGGGCAGGTGTTCGACTGGCACTGACGCACCATGATACAGCCCATCGCGATCAGCGCTGCGGTGCCGATACCGTACTCTTCGGCCCCCAGCATCGCGGCCATGACAATGTCACGCCCGGTGCGCAGGCCACCATCGGTCCGCAAGGTCACGCGATCCCGCAGCTTGTTCATCGACAGAACCTGATGCGCTTCGGTCAGACCCATTTCCCACGGCAGACCGGCGTATTTGATCGAGGTCGCGGGCGACGCGCCGGTGCCACCGTTGTGGCCGGAAATCAGGATCACGTCCGCCTTGGCCTTGGCCACACCAGCAGCAATTGTACCAACGCCAGACGACGCCACCAGCTTGACCGTCACCTTGCAGCGCGGGTTGATCTGCTTGAGGTCGTAGATCAGCTGCGCCAGATCCTCGATCGAATAGATGTCGTGGTGCGGCGGCGGGGAGATCAGCGTCACACCCTTGGTCGAATGGCGCAGACGGGCGATCAGGTCGGTGACCTTCATCCCCGGAAGCTGACCACCCTCACCGGGCTTGGCCCCTTGCGCGACCTTGATCTCAAGCTCTTCGCATTGGTTGAGGTATTCGGCGGTCACGCCAAAACGACCCGACGCCACCTGCTTGATCTTGGCAGAGGGGTTGTCGCCGTTCGGCTCCGGCACGAAATGCGCCGGGTCTTCGCCGCCTTCACCCGAGTCGGACTTGGCTCCGATCCGGTTCATCGCCACGTTCAGCGTCTTGTGTGCCTCGGGCGACAGCGCGCCCAGCGACATGCCCGGAGTCACAAACCGCTTACGGATGCTGGTGATGCTCTCCACCTGTTCCAGCGGGATCGGTTCGCCCAGCGGCTTGATCGCCAGCAGATCGCGCAGATGGATCGGCGGGTTCGCCTGCATCGCCTTGGAATAGGTCTTCCAGATCTCATAGGACGCCTTGTTACATGCCATCTGCATCAGGTGCATCGTCTGCGCGCCCCAAGCGTGGGTCTCGCCCGATTTGCGTGCCTTGTAGAAGCCACCAATCGGCAGAACGTCCTGACCACCGCGGAAGCCCAGCGCGTGGATTTCCTCGGCCTTGCGCTGAAGCCCGTTCAGGCCAATGCCCGAAATCCGGCTCAGCATGCCGGGGAAGTATTCCGCACACATGGCACGGCTCAGACCCACGGCCTCGAAGTTCAGACCCCCGCGATAGGAGGAAATCACCGAAATCCCCATCTTCGACATGATCTTGAGCAAGCCCTGATCCACCGCTTCACGGTACTTGGCCACCGCCTCGGTCAGCGTAAGGTCCAGCAGCCCCCGCTTGATCCGGTCGTTCAGCGAATCCTCGGCCAGATAGGCGTTCACGACCGTCGCACCCGCACCGATCAGCACGGCAAAGTAATGCGGGTCGATACATTCCGCCGACCGCACATTGATCGAACAGAAGGTCCGCAGACCCTTGCGTGTCAGGTGGCTGTGGACAGCGCTGGTGGCAAGGATCATCGGCATCGCGACCTTGTCTTCGCCGCAGAATTCGTCCGTCAGCGTGATATGCCCCGCACCCGACCGCACAGCGTCTTCCGCTTCGGAGCGGATACGCTCCAACGCGACCTGCAAGGCGCCGTGTTCGCCCGTCGCCGGGAAGGTACAGTCGATCTCGCACAGACCGGCGTTGAAGTGATTGGCCAATTCCTTGAACTGCGCATTGCCGACAAACGGGCTGTCCAGCACGAGGATCTCGGTCTGGGCGCTGCTTTCGTCCAGCACGTTCTTGAGGTTCCCAAACCGGGTCTTGAGGCTCATCACGCGGAATTCGCGCAAGCTGTCAATCGGCGGGTTGGTCACCTGGCTAAAGTTCTGGCGGAAGTAATGCGACAACGGGCGGTACTTCTTGGACAGCACCGCAGAGGGCGTATCATCCCCCATCGACGCCAGCGTTTCCTTGCCGTCTTCGGCCATCGGCGCAAGGATCTGCTCGAGCTCTTCAATCGTATAACCTGCTGCGATCTGACGGCGGCGCAAATCTCCGGCTTCGAAAAGCGGTTTTTCCGTCACTTTCGCAAGGTCTTCGTCAAGTTCGTTGATCTTGCCAACCCAATCACCAAAGGGCTGGCTGGCAGCCAGTTTGTTCTTGATCTCGACGTCGTGATACAGCTTGCCCTCTTTCATATCAACGGCGAGCAATTGCCCCGGACCAAGCGCGCCTTTTTCGCGCACGGTGCCTTCGTCAATCGGCACCATGCCCGCCTCGGACCCGGCAATGAGCATCCCGTCGCCAGTCACCACATAGCGCATCGGACGCAAACCGTTCCGGTCAAGCCCGGCACAAACCCAACGACCATCAGTCATGGCAAGCGCCGCAGGGCCATCCCACGGCTCCATCACGGAGTTGCAGTAGGAATACATATCCCGCCACGCCTCGGGCAATTCGATGGCCTGTTTGGACCACGATTCCGGGATCAGCATGGTCTTCGCCATCGGCGCATTGCGCCCCGCCCGCACCAGCACTTCGAACACCGCATCCAACGCAGCGGAATCCGACGCCCCATTCGCGATGATTGGCTTGATATCCTCGGCCAGGTCGCCAAACGCGCCCGAGGCCATGCGGATCTCGTGGCTCTTCATCCAGTTGACGTTGCCCTTGAGCGTGTTGATCTCACCGTTATGCGCCAACATGCGGAACGGCTGCGCCAGCCACCACTGTGGGAAGGTGTTGGTCGAATAGCGCTGGTGGTAGATTGCAAAAGCGGATTCAAACCGCTCGTCTTGCAGATCGGGATAGAATTCGGCCACCTGTTCAGCCAGCATCATGCCCTTGTAGATGATCGACCGGCAGGACAGCGACGCGATGTACAACTGACCGATGCCAGCCGCAGCAGCCGCTTTTTCGATCCGGCGGCGGATCACATACAACTCGCGCTCAAAGGTGTCTTCATCAACACCTTTGGAATTGGAAATCAGGATCTGCTCAATCTCGGGGCGGGTGGCATTGGCCTTTTCGCCAAGGCAACCAACGCTTACCGGAACATGCCGCCAGCCATAGATGTAATAGCCCATGCGCAGGACTTCGGTTTCCACGATGGTCCGGCAGGTTTCCTGCGCGCCAAAATCCGTGCGGGGCAGGAACACCTGACCAATTGCCATCAATTCGTCCATGCGCGGCGTGTGGCCGGTGCGTTCGATCTGGTCGTAAAAGAAAGGGGCCGGGATCTGAACGTGAATGCCCGCGCCATCGCCGGTCTTGCCATCGGCATCGACAGCACCCCGGTGCCAGATCGCCTTGAGCGCGTCGATTCCTGCTGCGACAACCCTGCGTGACGGCTTGCCATCAAGGCTGACCACGAGGCCAACGCCACAGGACGAATGCTCGTCTTCTTCGGAATAGAGACCGTTCTCGGCCATCCATTTGCGCTTGGCTTCCTCGGCACGGACCCATTCTGCATCATACTTGGTCATGGCTTCGTTCCTTCCACAAACGCCGCAAATCCTGCTTCGACTTCGGCTTTGGTTTTGGTCTCGTGATCCCCGGCAAAGGCGTAGCCATCGGGTTTCACATCAATGTAGATTTCAGTCTCAAGCTTCAGGCCGCCTGCATCATCCACAAGCCCGGCCGACACACTGTAATAGTCGTGACCGGGAATCGTCAGATGATACCAAAGCGTTGTCCCGCATGTGTCGCACCAGGCCCGCTCCGCCCAATCCGATGACGTGTAATTCTTGACCGGCCCGTCGGCTTTCAACGATCCCGGCTTCGCATCGATCTCGAGAAACGCGCTTCCGGTCCATCGACGACACATTTCACAATGGCACGCACCCAGTTTCGGCGCGATCGGTTCGAACGTGACCGTGACAGCCCCACACAGACACTGGCCCGCAAGCTGGCTCATTCGGCCGCAACGGCGCTCGCGCCGTTCAACTGCTGAAGCACCGCGTCGGCGCAGTCACGCCCATCGCGAATCGCCCAGACAACCAACGAGGCGCCACGCACGATATCGCCCACGGCGTACACACCCGGCAGCGCGGTTGCGCCTGTGGTAAACTCGGCCTTGATGGTCCCCCAACGGGTCACCTGAAGTTCTGGCACACCCCAAAGGGTCGGCAGTTCTTCCGGCTCGAACCCAAGCGCCTTGATCACCAGATCGGCAGGCTCAACGTAGTCCGATCCCTCGATCAGTTCGGGCATCTGACGGCCCGTGGCGTCGGGCAGACCCAGACGCATCCGTTGGACCATCACACCTTCAACCGGCTCACCGATAAAGCCCTTGGGCGCGGTCAGCCATTCGAACTGCACGCCCTCTTCCTCGGCATTCTGCACCTCGCGCTGCGATCCGGGCATGTTGGCGCGATCACGACGGTAGAGGCATTTCACCGATGTGGCCCCCTGACGGATCGCAGTCCGCACGCAGTCCATCGCAGTGTCGCCACCACCGATGACCACAACACGCTTGCCCTCGGCATTCAACTCTCCGCTGTCGAACTCGGCAACCTCGTCGCCAAAGCTCTTGCGGTTGGAGGCAGTCAGGAAATCAAGCGCCTTCACGATGCCGCTGGCCCCCGAACCGGGCCCACCCAGATCGCGCGACTTGTAAACGCCGGTTGCGATAATCACCGCGTCGTGCTGTTCGCGAATGTCCTCGAACGACATGTCCTCGCCGATATTGCAGTTCAGAACAAAGCGCACACCGCCCTTTTCCAGCTGCTCATTACGGCGCATGACAACCGGCTTCTCAAGCTTGAAGCCCGGAATGCCATAGGTCAAAAGACCGCCCGCGCGGTCATAGCGATCATAGACCGTGACCTGCACACCCTGACGGCGCAGCACGTCGGCAGCGGCCAGACCGCCTGGGCCCGCGCCAATAACCGCCACGCTTTCCTTGCGTTCCCGTGCGGGTTTGATCGGCTTGACCCAACCCTTGTCCCACGCGGTATCGGTGATGTATTTCTCGACCGCGCCGATGGTGACGGTGCCATGACCCGACTTTTCGATTACGCAATTGCCTTCACACAGCCGATCCTGCGGGCAGATGCGACCACAGATTTCAGGGAAGGTGTTGGTGGCCTGGCTGACCTCGTAGGCTTCCTGCAACCGCCCTTCCGCAGTCAGGCGCAACCAGTCAGGAATGTTGTTGTGCAACGGACAATGCGTCTGGCAATAGGGCACGCCGCACTGCGAACAGCGGCTGGACTGCTCCTTGGCCTTGGCGTCTGCGTATTCCGCGTAAATCTCGTGGAAGTCCTCGCGCCGCTGATCCGCTCCGCGCTTTGTGGGCATGTCGCGTGCAACCTGCACGAACTTCAACATTGGCTGCTTTGCCATGACTCGCGTCCTTCCCTGCCTGTTGTCGCGTCTGATTATAGAAGACCAGCGCGAAAGAAAAGTCACTTATACTGACCTATTTTTCGGATTTTTGCCACCTTCACGCAAAAATCATGCTGCAATGCAGCTATTTTAGGTCCGATTCGGACCTAAAATAGAGCTTTCCCTTGGTTTTTATGGCTTTATACCGATTGCCGAACTTGGACCCGGACGGCGACACATGGCCCTGACCCATTTGCTTATCTTGGCTTTGATTCAGGGCGTTACCGAATTTTTGCCGATTTCATCCTCTGGCCACTTGATTCTCCTCCCGAATCTGACCGGCATGGCGGATCAGGGACAGGCTCTGGATGTGGCTGTACATGTCGGCACATTGTTCGCGGTCATCCTCTACTTCTGGTCCGACGTCCGGGTCGTCATCGCGGGATTGGGACGCCTGATCAAAGGCCGCATCGACACGCAAGGCGCGTTCTGGGCTCTCAGCCTGATCATCGCAACAGTCCCGGTGATCCTGTTTGGCCTCGCGCTCAATCTGTCGGGGTATAATGACCTGCTGCGTTCGACCGCCGTTATCGGCTGGACGATGCTGGTCTTCGGCATCGTGCTTTATTGGGCAGACCAGACCGGCACCGCCGAGAAACGCGCGGCGCATTGGGGACTCAAGGATGCCGTCATCATGGGATTGTGTCAGGCCATCGCCCTGATCCCCGGAACGTCACGATCCGGCATCACCATTACGGCAGGTCGCAAACTTGGCTATGACCGCGAAAGCGCGGCGCGGCTGTCGATGCTGATGTCGATCCCAACCATCATGGCCTCGGGACTGCTGCTTGGACTGGACGTGGTGCAAGCGGCGGATATGTCGATCGCCCGCGACGCAGGCATCGCCGCCGTATTTGCGTTTCTCGCAGCGCTTGTTGCACTGACCCTGATGATGCGCCTGCTCAAATCGGTAAGCTTCACGCCCTATGTGATCTATCGCGTGATCCTTGGCGTGATCCTTCTGGTCATCGCCTACACCTGATCATCCCGCGCCCCCTTTCGGTCACCTGAAAGCGTCGATGCGTCAACGCGTCGTCACTCCCGATGATACGGCGACCCCGCCACAATCGACGCGGCCCGATAAAGCTGTTCCGCAATCATCACCCGGACCAGCTTGTGCGGCCACACCATCTTTCCCAAGGACAGCAGGACATCCGCCTCCTGGCGCAGCGACGGATCAATCCCGTCCGCCCCGCCAATGACAAACGTCACATCAGAACGCCCCTGATCGGCCCACCCCTGCAACTTTTTCGCAAAATCCGGCGAAGACATCACGGTCCCGCGCTCATCAAGACAAACGATCAGGGATCCCGTGGGAATGGACGACCGCAAAAGCACCGCTTCCGCCGCCATCCCACCATTCTTCTTGTCCTCAACCTCGGTCTCGCCCTCGAAACGCCAGCCAAGGCCGCGTCCTGTCTGGCCGAACCGGGACAGGTAGTCGTCTACCAGCGCGCGTTCTTCCGAGCGGCCGGCAAGCCGCCCCACCGCGCGAAGATGCACCCGCATCCTAGTTGGTCAGGGCCGCCCCTGCCGGGAGCCACATCTTTTCCAACTGGTAAAATTCGCGCACTTCGGGACGGAAAATGTGAACGATGACATCCCCCGTATCGATCAGCACCCAATCGCCGGTTTCCTTGCCCTCGACCTTGGACAGGATGCCGCGTTCGGACTTGAGCATATCCACCAGCTTTTCGGCCAGTGCCGAGACCTGCCGGCTCGAGCGACCCGAGCAGACAACCATGTAATCGCCAATCGACGTCTTTCCGCGCAGGTCGATCTGCACAACGTCTTCAGCCTTGTTTTCGTTAAGTTCCGCAAGGATTGCCGCGAGCGTCGCGTCGCTGGCTGATCCGTTTCCGGGCGTGCCGATCATTGGCAGACCCCCGTCAGTGGCATGCACCACATCCGATTGAAGAGACAGGACATCGTCCTCCTAAGTATAAACGCCGTTCCGCCCCGGCGCTGGGTAAAGTAAAAATAACACTGCATCGGTAAATTCTCAATGACCCCCGATAAAATTGGCAATCATGCGCCGTAAGGAACCCACACGGTCTTCACCTCGGTCGCCGCATCAAGGAAAACCGCCCCCTCGCCATCGACCCCCGTCCAGTCCCGTGCGCGCCCATGATTCACCCATGTTCGCTTGAGATTATACGCCGCGCCGCGCTCTATCTTTGCCGAAATATCAGAGGACGAGAACGACCAGACCGCCTCAAGATCCATGTGTTGCGCAAGTGTCGGTGCAAGCTCTTCGGGGCGCCCCGTCAGGATGTTGACCACCCCGCCCGGCACGTCAGATGTGTCCAGTACCTGGTAAAAATCCGTCGCCGCCAGCGGGAAAGGTTCGGACGCGACAAGAATCACCCTGTTGCCCATCGCAATCGCAGGCGCCATCACCGAAACCAGCCCAAGCAGCGGATGATCGTCCGGGCAGAACGCGCCGATCACACCGCAGGGTTCGCGCATCGCCAGGGCCACCCCGCGCAAAGGCACCTGTGCCACCCGCCCGTCATACTTGTCGGCCCAGGCCGCATAGGTGAACAGCCGGTTCACCGACAGGTCGACCTCTTTCGCACCGGTCCGCGCCCCGGTCATCTGGTTCAGACGCGCCGAAAACTCATCCTTCCGCGCGGCCAGATTCTCGGCAATGTAATACAGGATCTGCGCCCGCAGATGCGCCGTCGTCCCCGTCCAGCCAACCGCCCCGCGCGCTGCCTCGACCGCGTTGCGCACGTCCTTGCGGTTGGCCAAAGGCGCCTGCCCGATCAGCTTGCCTGCCTTGGTGTAGACCTCATAGGCATAGCCCCCGTCAGGCCGCGACTGCTTGCCCCCGACATAAAGCTTGGCCGTCCGGTCCACCGCCTGTGGCTCGGCATCCGGACCACTGCCGAAGCCAACCACCTTGGCCAGCGCCTTGCCAGACCCGGAAGGCCGGGTGTAGGCCATCATCCCTTCCGGCCCACCTTCGCGCCCGAACCCGCTTTCACGCACCCCACCAAAGGGCGCAGCGGCGTCGAACATGTTGGTCCCGTTGATCCAGACCACCCCGGACGCCAGCTTGGGTGCGATATCCAAAGCAACGTTGATGTTTTCCGACCACAAGGTCGCCGCCAGTCCGTAGCGCGTGTTGTTCGCCAGTTCGACCGCCTCGGACGGTGTGCGGAAGGTTGTGCCCACCAGAACCGGACCGAAGATCTCTTCCTGCATCAGCGGATCGGCGGTGCTCAGTCCGGTGATCAGCGTCGGCGGATAGAAACACCCGCTCTCCGGCATCTCGCACTTCGCGCGATAGGTTTCCCCGGCGGTATTGCCATCGACCAGACGGGTGATGGTTTCCAACTGCCTGGGGTCCACAATCGCCCCCACATCCACCGATTTGTCCATCGGCGATCCAACCCGCAGCTTGTCCATCCGTGCGCGCAGCTTGGCATGGAACCGCTCCGCCACACCTTCCTGCACCAGAAGCCGCGATCCGGCACAGCAGACCTGCCCCTGATTGAACCAGATCGCATCGACCAGGCCTTCAACGGCCGAATCCAGGTCCGCATCCTCGAACACGATATAGGGCGATTTTCCGCCCAACTCCAAGGTCAGCGCCTTTCCGGAACCGGCGGTCGCCTCGCGAATGCGCCGCCCCACGGCGGTCGATCCGGTAAACGCCACCTTGTCGACATCCGGATGGGTGACAACCCTTTCGCCCACAGCCCCATCGCCGGTCACGATATTCACCACCCCTTTGGGCAACCCCGCCTGACGGCACATGTCTGCAAACAAGAGCGCAGTCAGCGAGGTGTATTCCGCAGGCTTCAACACCACCGTGTTGCCCGCCGCCAGCGCTGGCGCGATCTTCCAGGACAGCATCAGCAACGGGAAATTCCACGGCACAACCTGCCCGCACACGCCATGCGCGGCGCGGCCGGCATATTCGCTGTCGAACAACTGCGCCTGACCCGCGTGATAGTATAAATGCCGCTGCGCCAAGGGGATATCAATATCCCGGCTTTCCCGGATCGGCTTGCCGTTGTCCAAACTCTCCAGCACCGCGAACAGGCGACTGTGCTTTTGCAACAACCGGGCCAACGCATAGATATACCGCGCCCGCCCCGGACCGCCCAGCTTGGCCCAGCCCTTTTGCGCCTTGCGCGCCGCTGCAACGGCCGCATCCACATCAGCTTGCGTGGCCTGAGACACATGCGCCAGCACCTCACCCGTTGCCGGATTGCGGCTCTCGAACACCTCTCCGGGTTCGGTCATCTCACCGCCTATGAAATGCCCGAACCGATCCCCCTGATCGACCAGCCACGCCAACGCATCGCCCGCCGATTCCGGGGCCGTTCCATACTCCATACTCTCGAATATCTCTTGCACGGTCATTGAAAGGAGCCTTTCAGAAGCAGGAAAACAATGTAGGCCAGCCAAAGAATCGCGGCCCCACGGACCACCCATTCCGCCCGGCGGGTCCGGTCATGCAGGGATGCGAAACCGGACAATTCGTCTGGCGGATCGGTCGGCGGTTCGAACGCCGGTTCCGGCCCCAGCAGGCGCTGCATCCGCGTCGGCAGATCGCGTACGGCCCGCTTCAGCTTGCGCCGCCGCCAGTTCTGCGCCCCAAGCCACAAAAGGGCCGAAACGCCAAGCAGCAAAAGCACCGGGTTATTGCGCATGGCACAGCCCCGTAGTGACGCAACAGTCAATATCGCCGGGTCGTTCGATCATCCCGCCGCATGCCTCCAGGACGCCGAATACGCCCCGGTCACATGATGTTCCAACTGCCGTTCGATATCACCCAGAAGCGACGACGCACCAAACCGGAACAGATCGTTCTGCACCCAACGGTCGCCCAACTCTTCCTTCATCAGCGCAAGATAGACCAAGGCATCCTTTGCCTTGGAAATCCCGCCCGCAGGCTTGTACCCGACGCGAATCCCCGTCGCCTCGAAATAGTCCCGGATCGCCCGGATCATCACCAGGGACACTGGCAGCGTGGCGTTCACGCTTTCCTTGCCGGTCGAGGTCTTTATGAAATCCGCCCCCGCCATCATGCAGACCAGCGAGGCCCGCGCGACGTTCTGCAACGTGCCCAATTCCCCGGTCGCCAAAATGGCCTTCACATGGGCCTCACCACAGGCGGCGCGAAACGCCCGCATCTCGTCATAAAGCGCCTGCCAGTTGCCGGTCAGCACATGCCGCCGCGAAATCACGATGTCGATCTCCGCCGCCCCGGCGCGTACACTCTCCTCAATCTCGGCCACCCGCAAATGGAACGGCGACAACCCCGCCGGAAACCCGGTGCTGACAGCGGCAACCGGCACACCCGACCCCTCCAACGCGGCAACTGCGGTCTCGACCATGTCGTGATAGACACAGACCGCGCCCACGGTCAGCCCGTCCATGCCCAGCGCACCCAACAGATCGCTTCGCACCGGCTGGCGCGCCTTGGCACACAGCCGCCGAACCCGCCCCGCCGTGTCGTCTCCGGCCAAAGTGGTCAGATCGATACAGGTGATGGCCCGGCACAGCCACGCCGCCTGAAAGTCCTTCTTCACCGACCGCCGTCCCGGCAAGGTCGCAGCGCGCCTCTCGATCGCGGATCGGTTGGCGGTCGCCCGCATCACCCAGTCCAGATCCAGCGCCATCCCCGGATTGCGGGGATCAACGGTCTGCGGCAAATGCGCGGTATCGGTCATGGTGGTGTGCATGGGGTCTGTCCAATTCGTTCCCGGCGATGCTGACACGCGCCAGCGATGACAGCAAGCCACGACGCCGCGTAGGATGGGTTTTCAACACACCAGCCCCTACCTACCGGATCAAATTCGAAAACCACCGTTTGACCGCATTCTTCTGCGGACGCAGGATCGGCAGATGCAGGATCCGCGGCTTGGGCTGATCGGAGTAAATCAGCTCCGACGCCTCGAAGATCCGCTTGTTGTATTGCGGTGGAAACACATAGAACCGCAGGTCCGAGGCCCACAATGTCTCTCGGAACGTCGGCTGGTCGATCTTGAAACCGGCGGCATCATAGGCGGCCTGCCAATCCCCGAAAAACGCCGTTGTCGCCGCGTTCTTGCGATATAACAGCACCCCGCAATTGATCTCGGGAAAGGTCTCAGGCACATCGGTCTGCCACATCCGCCGATGCCGGGGCCGGTGCCACAACATGACATGCGCCCCGCACAGATCGAACTTTTCAAGCAGGTCAAACAGACTTCCCAAATCCGCCCGGATCATCGTGTCATTGTCCAGGTACAGCGTCTCGTCATAGGGACTGTGCGCCAACGCCCCCACCTTGGGCCGCGTCATGTCATCCGGAATGACAAACACCTGATCAAACCCGCTGGTGTCGTCCTCTGCCGCACACCAGATCGCACAGGACAGGCCCGGATTATGCGCCTTGACCGACGCCGCCGACCGGCGTGCCACGTCCACATGGGCCTTGCCCCAAGCGACATACATCACACCGCGAGACCGGCTTTGCTCCGACATGCGAATGGCTCCTTGTGTTGCCGCAGCCCTAGCCCCGCCGAGAGGCCAAGTAAATGCGACAGACGGTTTTTTGCTTGACCCCACGCAGACTTGTAGAGATTGCAGGCAGGCTATGGATCAGACCTCGCTCACCACTCTGCAGGACCGCGCGAACGGATTCCTCACCGATCTAACGGTCGAGAACAGCCGCATCCCCGATGCCGTTCTTGTGACCGCAGGCTATGAAACCTCCGCCTATACCGACGCTCTGTTCAACAAGCTGAACATCCCCGTTCCGCTCAAGGTCCATCGCTCAAGCGCCAAACGCAAGGCAGACTTCCTCGCAGGCCGCGCACTGGCGCTCGCCGCCATGACGCATCTGGGTGTCACGCCACAACCTGTCGCAAACGCACCAAGCCGTGCGCCCATCTGGCCTGATGGTCTGGCCGGGTCGCTCAGCCACGCCCGTGGCCGCTGCGCCTGCCTTCTGTCCCGAGACACCGGCCAAACCTATGGAATCGATACCGAGGCTATTGCGAAAGACCGCCCGCTCGCGGCGATCCTCACTGAAACCCTGAGCGCTGCCGAACGTCACATAACGACCCAAGGCCCGCTGCCTGCCGCAACCAACGCCACACTGGCCTTTTCCGCCAAGGAAGCCCTGTTCAAGACCCTGTATCCCCGCGTCGGCCATCATTTCGGTTTCGACGCCGCAGCCCTGCGAGCAGCCCCCAAAGACGACACATTGACCCTGACGCTGACCACCGATCTGGCGCAAAGCCTGACCAAAGGCATGCAATTTGACGTATATTTCAGCCTGTCGACAACCCATGTCCTGACATGGCTGTCCGCACCCGGCGCCTGATCCTCTTCTTGTTCCAAATACTCCCTTGGACTGGCCCATCACAGGCTAGAACACCCATGTAACGCGAATCACTGGAAAAAGAACAAAATAAGAACATAAAAGAGGCGTATGTTCGCAGAGCTGTCCATCACCTCCAACTTTACCTTCCTCACCGGGGCGTCCCATCCCGAGGAGTACATGGAGCGTGCCGCCACCTTGGGCCTGTCGGCCATCGCCATCACCGACACCAATTCGGTGGCGGGCATCGTGCGCGCCTGGACCGAGGGGAAAACCCTCCGACGCCTGCTGCGCGAACGCGCCGAACTTGAGACCCGCAATGGCCCCATAGGCCCGCCGGTGCCGGATCACATCCCCCACCAGCGCGCGCAGATCCTCACCCATGTCCCCCGGCTGATCCCCGGCGCGCGGATCGTCACCGACACCGGTTTCACCGCCACAGCCCTTGCCACAACGCGCCAAGGCTGGGCGCAGCTCTGCCGTCTGATCACCACGGGCCGTCGCCGCGCGCCCAAAGGCGACTGCCACCTGACGCTCGACGATCTGCTCCAATGCACCGACGGTCTTGACTGGCTTTTGCACCCGCCAACAGAGGCACCAACGGCGCAAGGCGGCGCGGGTGACTGGCCGTCACAGGCGGAACGGCTGTCGCGCCGCTTTGCCGGGCACACCCATATCGTCCTCAGCCCCCGCTACGATGGACAAGACGCGCAGCACTTCGACCGGATCGCAGCCCTGGCCCACAGCCTGAATATCCCCACTCTCGCCTCGGCCACCCCGGTCATGCACCACGGACGCCGCCGCAAGCTGGCTGATGTGGTCACCGCCATCCGACAGGGGTGCCGCGTCGATGACCTCGGCACCCGCGCGCTGGCCAATGGCGAACAACGCCTGCGCTCGGAGGATGAAATGCGCCGCCTCCTTGGCCCGCACGAAGCCGCTGTCGACCGCTCCAACGATCTGGCCAGCCGATGCCAGTTCGACCTTGGCCAACTCCGCTACGAATACCCCAGCGAGATCACCGGGTCCGAAACCGCCCCCCAGCGCCTGTCCCGCCTTGCCCACGAAGGTCTGAAATGGCGTTACCCGCATGGCGCATCCGAAAAGGTCAAGACCCTGCTGCAACACGAACTCACCCTGATCGGCAAACTCAACTACGAACCTTATTTCCTCACTGTCCGCGACATTGTCGCCTTTGCCCGACAACGCAACATCCTCTGCCAGGGACGTGGCTCTGCGGCCAATTCCGTCGTCTGCTACTGCCTCGGCGTCACCTCGGTCAGCCCCGAAATCGGCACGATGGTGTTCGAACGCTTCGTCTCCGAGGCCCGCGACGAACCCCCGGACATCGACGTCGATTTCGAACATGAACGCCGCGAAGAGGTGATCCAGCACATCTACGAACGCTACGGCCGCCACCGCGCGGGCCTCTGCGCCACCGTGATCCACTATCGTGGCAAACGCGCCATCCGCGAGGTCGGCGCGGCGATGGGCTTGTCACAGGACACCATCGGCGCGCTCAGCTCGCAACTCTGGGGCTTCTTCTCGACCGACGGGATCGAAGACAAGCGGATGCGCGAAATCGGCCTCGACCCCGACGACCACCGCCTCAAACTGACGATGGAGCTGATCTTCGAGATCATCGGCTTTCCCCGTCATCTCTCCCAACATGTCGGCGGCTTCATCATCACCGAAGGACGGCTCGACGAACTGGTCCCCATCGAAAACGCCACGATGGAGGACCGCACCGTCATCTGCTGGGACAAGGACGATATCGACGCGCTGGGTATCCTCAAGGTCGACGTGCTCAGCTTGGGCATGCTGTCCTGCATCCGCAAGGCGTTCGACCTGATGCATCTGCATCACGGCCAGACCTACACTCTCGCCACCCTGCCCCCCGAAGATCCCACCGTCTACGACATGCTCTGCAAGGCCGACAGCATCGGCGTCTTCCAGGTCGAATCCCGCGCCCAGATGAACTTCCTGCCCCGGATGAAACCCCGCACCTTCTACGATCTGGTGATCGAAGTCGCCATCATCCGTCCCGGCCCCATTCAGGGCGACATGGTCCACCCCTACATCCGCCGCCGCAACGGCAAAGAGGCGGTCAGCTTTCCGTCGGACGAGCTGGGCGCAGTGCTGGGCAAGACCCTCGGCGTGCCGCTCTTTCAGGAACAGGCGATGCAGATCGCAATCGTCGGCGCGGGCTTCACCCCCGAACAGGCCGACCGCCTGCGCCGGTCTCTGGCCACCTTCAAGAAACACGGCAACGTGAGCGAATTCCGCACCCTGTTCCTGCGCGGCATGCGCAACAAGGGCTACGACGAAGACTTCGCCGAACGCTGTTTCTCGCAGATCGAAGGCTTCGGCTCTTACGGTTTTCCCGAAAGCCACGCCGCCAGCTTTGCCCTGCTGGTCTATGCAAGTGCCTGGATCAAACACCACCACCCCGGCATCTTCGCCTGCGCGCTGCTCAACTCCCAGCCGATGGGCTTCTACGCCCCTGCCCAGATCGTCCGCGATGCGCGGGAACATGGCGTCACCGTCCTGCCCGTCTGCATCAACGCCAGCTTCTGGGACAACGTGATGGAGCCCGACGCCAAAGGCGGCCTTGCCTTGCGTTTGGGCTTCCGCCAGATCAAGGGACTGAACGAAGAAGACGCGTCATGGATCGCCGCCGGGCGTGGCAATGGCTACCAGAGCGTGCAAGACCTCTGGCGCCGCGCCGGTCTCGACCCGACCACCATCGCGCGCCTTGCCGAAGCCGACACGTTCCACAACCTGCACCTCACCCGCCGCGCCGCCCTGTGGGACGCCAAGGCGCTCACCACCCGCAAGACCCTACCGCTTTTCGATGGCGATATCGACGGCGAAGCCATCCATGAACCGGCCGCCCATCTGCCCGCGATGACCGAAGGCGAACAGGTGGTCGAGGATTACGTCGCCCTGCGCCTCACCCTGCGTCGCCACCCGGTCGCGCTCCTGCGGCACATCCTGACACCCGATCCGTCCCGTACTGTCAAACCGTACGTTTCAGCGACCAAACCATACAAACCGCCGATGCCGCTGCCGTTCACCCGCGCGAACCCGGATTGATTGCCAAGCCACGCCAACAGCGCCATTGTCCGGCAAAAGAGGGAGCCAAAATGATCGCCATCATATTCGAACTCATGCCCGCCGAGGGCCAGAAAGACGCCTATCTCGACATCGCCGCCACCATGCGACCCATGGTGGAACAGGTCGAAGGCTTCATCTCGGTCGAACGGTTCCAAAGCCTGACCAACCCGGACAAGCTGCTGTCGATCAGCTTTTTCGAAGACGAGGACGCTGTGCTGCGCTGGCGCAAACTGGCCGCGCACCGCAATGCCCAATCAAAAGGCCGCAGCGGCGTCTTCTCGGACTACCGGTTGCGGGTCTGCCACGTGATGCGCGACTACGGCATGTTCGACCGCGATCAGGCCCCCGAAGACAGCGTCAGGGCGCACGGCTAGCGGCTTCTTCTTTTTGCAAATATGCAAACGCAACTTTGCAAACCGCACGCCGTAAAATTGCGCGTCACCTGACCACATGCCCGAGGACAAAGCCGAAGGCGGAGGACGAGATAAACAGAATGGGCGCCCGCAGGCGCCCATACACTTCAACAAAAAGCCCGGATCAGATCCCGACGTCGATCATCGCTTTCGCCAGAATCGGCACCGAGTCCTTGTTCAGACCGGCGATATTCAACCGCGAATCCCCGACCAGATAGATCGCGTGCTCGTCACGCAGGCGGTCCACCTGCTCGGGCGTTGCCCCAAGCCGCGAGAACATACCGCGGTGCTGGGCGATGAAACCGAACCGATCGGACCCGGATAGGCGCTGCAATTCGCGCGCCAGCTGTTCGCGCAGCGCCAGCATCCCGGTGCGCATGTCTTCCAACTCTTTCTTCCACTCCGCGCGCAAGGCGTCGTCGCTCAGAACCATGGTCACAAGACGCGCGCCGTGATCCGGCGGGAAGGAAAAATTCTGCCGGTTCAGATAGGCCAATGTCCCCTGATTGAGCTTTTGTGCAGACGCGTTCTGCGACACCGCCATCAGCAGACCCGTGCGTTCCCGGTAGATGCCGAAATTCTTGGAACAGCTTGCCGCGATGATGGTCTCGGGAACGGACGACGCGATCAGTCGTGTCGCGGCCGCGTCTTCCTCAAGCCCGTCGCCAAAGCCCTGATAGGCGATATCGACCATCGGGGTTGCGCCGGTCTTGATCAGCAAATCGACCAGCGCCTTCCATTCGGTCATGTTCAGGTTGGCACCCGTCGGGTTGTGACAGCAGCCATGCACCAGAACCACATCGCCCGGACCCGCCTGTGCGATATCGGCCATCATGCCGTCGAAATCGACGCCGCGGCTTTCGTCGTCGAAATAGCGATAGGGCACCATTTCCATGCCCATATGCTTGAGGATCGACAGGTGGTTCGGCCATGTCGGATCGCTGACATACACCTTGGCGTTGGGGCTTGCCATCTTGACGAGATCAAAGCCCTGACGCACCGCACCGGTGCCACCCGGCGTTGCCGCTGCGGCCACGTTTTCGCGCGGCACCGCGTCGCCCAGAACCATCGCGATCATCGCGTCGGCAAAGGCCGGATCACCCGCAAGGCCGGTATACGCCTTGGTGGTCTCCGCCTCCCACAACTGCTGTTCCGCGCTTTTGACGGCACCCATGATCGGCGTGTTGCCGGACGCGTCCTTGTAGACGCCGACACCGAGGTCGATCTTGGGATCGCGCGGATCCTCGCGGTAGGTTTGTACCAGCGCGAGGATCTTGTCTGCGGGTTGTTCCTTGAGGGTCTCGAACATCAATTGTCTCCTGTGGCCACGGGTACGGTGGGGAACATCCCCCATTCGGACCACGAGCCGTCGTAAAGGGAATGGTCATCCTTGCCCATGCGCGCCATGGCCAGCGACAGGATCGCCGCCGTCACACCAGAGCCGCAGGTGGTGATGGCTGGTTTGGACAGATCGACGCCCGCCGCCTCGAAAATCGCGCGGGTCTCCTGGGGCGATTTCATTGTCTGGTCGGCGTTCAGCAGGCTGGAATAATGCACGTTCTTCGATCCGGGGATGTGCCCGCCGCGCATGCCGGGCCGGGGTTCGGGGTCTTCGCCCCGGAACCGCCCCGGCGAGCGCGCGTCGATGATTTCCTGATCGCGCAGCTTGGACGCGGCGGCGACCTGTGTCACGTCCTTGACCAGATGCGCCTGACGCCGGACGGTCATGTGACGGTCCCGAACGATTGGCGGCAGGTCTTCGAGATCGCGTCCTTCGGCCACCCATTTGGGCAGGCCACCATCCAGCACGGCCACATCGTTCTGACCCATCAGCTTGAACATCCACCACACACGCGCTGCGGAAAACAGGCCAGCCCCGTCATAGACGACAACCTGATGACCGTCGCCCACACCCATCGCCCGCAGGCGCGACATGAACTTTTCGATCGGTGGGGCCATATGCGGCAGGTCAGAGCGGCTGTCGGAAATATCGTCGATGTCGAAAAACCGTGCGCCCGGAATATGCCCAGCAGCGTATTCCGATTTCGCATCCCGTTGGCTGCCCGGCATATACATCGACGCATCCAGAATGCGCAGATCAGGATCGCGCATATGAGAGGCAAGCCAATCCGTCGAAACAAGTGTTTTAGGGTCGTCCTGTGCCATATCTGTCGCCACATCTGGAAAAGGTCGGTTCTGCATAGAACCCAGACGTCCGACTCGCAAGCGATTGACCACTGCGCGGGTCACGATGCGTCAACGCATCATCGACGTTACGCCAACGAAATGTCGCCCCGGACTTAGCCCGCGTTCTTGAGAAGGCGCTGTTTCTGGCGACTCCAATCGCGCTTCGCCTCGGTTTCGCGCTTGTCGTGGTTCTTCTTGCCCTTGGCGATGCCAAGCTTCATCTTCACAATGCCCTTGTGATTGAAATAGAGCACCAGCGGAACAAGCGTCATCCCCTTGCGCTGGGTCTCGTTCCAGAGCTTGGCCAGTTCCTTGCGCGACACCAGAAGCTTGCGCCGACGTCTTTCCTCGTGCGGGAACATCGCGCGGTTGTAGGGCGCGATATACGAATTCACCAGCCACAGTTCGCCATCTTCGACGGCGGCATAACATTCGGTGATGTTCGCACTGTTCTCGCGCAGGGATTTCACTTCGGATCCTTGCAGGATGATGCCCGCTTCCAGATCATCCTCGATGGCATAGTCGAACCGCGCGCGACGGTTGTCGGCGATCACCTTGTAGTTCGGATTGTCCTTCGGCTTTGCCATCGCTGCGGCCTCCTTTGCCCGCGAGGCCTCAGATATAGGCAGTTATCGCATATTTGAAACCGCAATTTTGGCTATTTGTTCCGAACTCTGGCCCATCGGCATGCAAAAGGGCGCACCTTGCGATGCGCCCTTTCCCCAAGAAGATCAGGTCACTGGAACTTCTTGATCTCACCCGACTTGAGACGCGACCAATAGCTGTTCAGTTCGCGCTTCACGATCGGCATCAGCACATAGAGACCGAGGATGTTGACCACCGCCATGGCAAAGATCGCCGCATCCGAGAAGTCGATCACCGGGCCAAGGCTGGCTGCGGCGCCGATCACGACGAACAGGCAGAAGATGATCTTGAAGATCAGTTCCTGCGTTTTGCTTTCCCCGAAAAGGTAGGTCCAGGCCTTGAGGCCGTAATAGGACCACGAGATCATCGTGGAGAAGGCAAACAGGATCACCGCCAGCGCCAGAATATACTTGAAGCCGCCAATGGAGGACGAGAACGCTGCCGATGTCAGCGCGACACCTGACGTATCTCCAACGGTCCGGATCGCAGTGCCTGCCTCGTTCAAGACGTAGTTGCCGGTTTCCGGATCCGAGATCAGCTGACCGGTGATGATGATCACAAGCGCCGTCATGGTGCAAACCACCACTGTGTCGATCAGCGGTTCAAGCAAGGACACGAAGCCTTCGGTGATCGGCTCTTTCGTGCGGACCGCAGAGTGTGCAATCGCAGCCGACCCGACACCCGCCTCGTTCGAGAACGCTGCACGCCGGAAGCCCTGGATCAGTGCCCCGACAAAGCCACCCGCGACACCCAGACCGGTAAAGGCGCCCGCAAAGATTTGCCCGAAGGCCCAACCGATCATGTCATAGTTCATCAGGATGATGATCAGCGCGGTGCCGACATAGATCACCCCCATGATCGGAACGACCTTTTCCGTCACTCGCGCGATGGACTTGATCCCGCCGACGATCACCGCAAACACGATGCCCGCGAAGACCACGCCGGTGATCCAGCCCGGATAGGGACCAAAGACGTTGGTCAGCTGTGCATGCGCCTGATTGGACTGAAACATGTTGCCGCCGCCCAGAGCACCAAGGATACAGAAGATCGAGAACATGACCGCAAGGAACCGACCGCCCGGCATGCCGCGTTCGGCAAAACCCTTGGTCAGGTAATACATCGGGCCACCCGAGACCTTGCCGTTGGGGTATTCGTTGCGGTATTTCACACCCAGCGTACATTCGGTGAATTTCGACGCCATGCCCAGAAGCCCGGCAAGGATCATCCAGAACGTCGCCCCCGGACCACCGATCCCGATGGCCACCGCCACACCGGCGATGTTGCCAAGACCCACTGTCCCCGACAGCGCCGTGGCCAGGGCCTGAAAGTGGCTGACTTCGCCCGCATCCTCGGGGTCGGAATAGTCACCCTTGACCAGCGCGATGGCGTGACCGAAGGCGCGAAACTGGATCACTCCGAAATAGACCGTAAAGATCGTCGCCGCAGCGACCAGCCAGCCGACGATCCAGGGAAAGTTCGTCCCCGGAAAATTGCTGAAGATCAGCGTGACGAACCAGCCGGTCGAGCTTGCGAAGATGCCGTTGATGGTTTCATCAATCGACTGGGCAGAGGCCGAAAGCGCGGCCAGAAACGTGAAACATGCGGCCAGAACCGCTGTTGGAACAAGACGTGTCATCTATGAATTTCCCTATGCGGTTATGGTACAATTGTGCAGGGCACCGGGGCGATCTGGACCAGTGATCCTGCCACAGAGCCGAAAACGCGACTCGACAACCCGCCGTCGCCATCCCGGCCAATGACCATCTGGGTGGCGCCTTCTTTCTCGGCGACATCGCACAGTGTCTTGGCAACGTGACCGTATTTGATCTTGGTCTCGACCGGCACACCAGCCGCGCTGATCGTGGCCTTCAGCGGCGACATCAAGGCCGTTTCCGCGCGATCAAGCTCTTCTGCGCGACGGGCATGACGCTCTTCAAGTTCTTCCGGCGTCAAGAAGGAATACGGCGACCATTCCAGCACATGCACAACAAGAACGCTGCCACCCTGTGCTTTGGCCCGCGACACAGCGAAATCAAGCGCACGCTTGGAAACGTCGCTGCCGTCATAACCAACGACAAATTTCTCAGACATACTGTCCCCCTTTTTGGAGTTGTTCCCGGTCTCAACGCCGGTCTGTTTACGCTATCACCTTCCGTAAAGGCAGTTTGCCCGAAATCATCGCTCAGACACGCCATATGGCGTAAATATGCCCGCCAGATAAACCAAATCGCCCCGAATTCCGCAGATTCGCAGAATCTTTCATCGGGCAACCACCCCCCAATCCAACGTCTGCACTGACTGGGTGCGCAACGCTGTCGCAGAGGCGGGGAAAGTTGATTCGATGATCTATCTTAGATTTCGACAGAAACATTTGCCTTCTTCGGATCGGTTATCATGGACACACTTCTCCTCTCGCGCATTCAGTTCGGTGCAAATATTTCGTTCCACATCCTGTTCCCGACCATCACCATCGCGTTGGGATGGGTGCTCTTGTTTTTCAAACTGCGCTTCAGCCGCACGGGTGATCAGAAGTGGGGCGATGCCTATCGCTTCTGGGTCAAGGTGTTCGCGCTCAGCTTTGCGATGGGTGTGGTGTCGGGGATTACCATGTCGTTCCAGTTCGGCACCAACTGGCCCGGCTTCATGGAAAGCGTCGGCAATATCGCAGGACCGCTTCTTGCGTACGAGGTGATGACCGCATTCTTCCTCGAAGCGGTGTTTCTCGGCATCATGCTGTTCGGGATGTCCCGTGTTCCAGGTTGGTTGCATACGTTGTCCACGTTCCTCGTGGCCTTCGGCACAACCATGTCGGCCTTCTGGATCCTGGTTCTCAACAGCTGGATGCACACACCCGCCGGGTTCGAAATGCGTGATGGCGTGGCCTTCGCGACCGATTGGTGGGCGATCATCTTCAACCCGTCGATGCCCTATCGCCTTGTTCACATGCTGCTGGCCTCCGGCCTGACCGTTGCGTTCCTGCTGGCGGGCCTGAGCGCGTTTCGCTGGCTGATCGGGGATCGGTCAAATGGTGTTCGGGCGACCCTGAAAACCGGCATGACCATCGGAGCAATCCTGATCCCGTTGCAAATTCTGGCTGGGGATTTTCACGGCCTGAACACACTGGAGCATCAGCCGCAGAAAGTGGCGGCAATGGAGGGCAACTGGGAAACAGGGCCAAACGTGCCGCTGGTCCTTTTCGGTATTCCGAACGAGGAGACGCGTTCGACCGACTTTGAAATCGCGATTCCGAACGGGGCGTCCTTGATCCTCAAACACTCGGCGGATGGCGTTGTTCCCGGTCTCAACGATTTCGTTCTCGAAGATGGCACCGTGCAGCATCCACCCGTGGCCCCGGTCTTCTTCAGCTTCCGCATCATGGTGGCAACCGGCATGGCAATGCTGCTGCTCAGCTGGACAGCCGTATTCTTCATGGCGCGCAAGCGGCGCGGCGTCGAAGGCCTGCCCAAGCCACTGCTCTGGGCGATGGTGCCGATGGCCTTTTCGGGCTGGGTCGCCACGCTTGCCGGCTGGTACACCACCGAGATCGGCCGTCAGCCGTGGCTGGTGCAAGGTGTGCTGGCCACCGAAGCGGCGGTGGCCGATGTGCCCGCACCGATGGTGGCAACAACCTTGATTGTCTACCTCGCCATCTACGCGACCTTGCTGGCGGCCTATATCGGCGTGCTGTTCTACCTTGCCCGGAAAGCTGCAAGAGGCGAACCGCTGGGCCCCCGTATTCCGGTTGCCCAAGAGGCCGCCCCCACTGTCGCTGCGGAGTAAGCCATGACCCTGTTCGGAGATCCCGCCACATGGCTCCCCCTCGCATTTGCGGCGTTGCTCGGAGTGTCCATTCTTATCTACGTTGTTCTTGATGGCTTTGACCTTGGCGTCGGAGTTCTTTTCCCCTTTGCGGACAAGGACGAGAAAGACCGCATGATCGCCTCGATCGGACCATTCTGGGACGCCAATGAAACGTGGCTGGTGCTGGCCATCGGCATCCTGCTTGTGGCTTTCCCCACCGCGCATGGCACCATACTGACAGCGCTCTACCTGCCCGTTGCGGTGATGCTGATCGGCCTCATCCTGCGCGGCGTGTCATTCGAGTTCCGCGTCAAGGCACCGGCCCGTCACAAGACTGCGTGGGATCGGGCATTTTATATTGGGTCGATGATGACGGCGCTTAGCCAAGGGTACATGTTGGGCATGTATATCATGGGTCTGGTTGTAACCCCGTTCACCTTGGTCTTTTCAGCCCTGACAGCCGTGTTCCTGACCGTCGCCTATTCGTTTATCGGGGCGACGTGGCTGATCCTGAAGACCGAAGGCGCGTTGCAGCTCAAGGCGGTAAAATGGTCGAAAGGCGGTATATGGGGTGTCGTACTTGGCCTTGGTGCGATTTCCATTGCATCCCCGCTGGTCAGTCCGCGCATCTTTGACAAATGGTTCTCGATGCCCGAGTTTTTCTTACTGATGCCGCTGCCGCTCATGTCCGGCGTGCTGATTGTCCTGCTGTGGCTTGCCTTGCGCAGACTGCCGACCAGCGACGACAGCTTTGCATGGTTTCCATTTGCTGCAACCATCGTCTTGTTTGTGCTGGGGTTCTTCGGGATGGCCTATTCGTTCTATCCGTTCATCGTGCCGGATCAGCTCACCATCTACGAGGCCGCAAGCGCGCCTGAAAGCCTGTTCATCATCCTGATCGGGACGCTTTTCGTGCTGCCGATGATCCTTGGCTATACCGCGCTTGCCTACACTGTGTTCCGTGGCAAGGCGACGACACTCAGCTACGAATAGGAATCCGCGCGCGGCCCTTGGAGCTCAGCCGAAACACCTCATCGCCTTCGAAAACGGCAACGGTCAGCGGGTGCCCATAGCCGGCGCCCGTGTCCAGATTGATCCGGTTCGAAAACAGCTCGGGCTCGTCTACGGGTGTGTGGCCGTGAACAATCAGTGCTCCGTGATCCCGCTTGTCGGCATGAAATTCCTGACGAATCCAGAGCAGGTCATTCTCGTCCTGCTGATCAAACGGCACACCGGGCCGCACACCGGCATGGGCAAAGAACAACCCGTCTTCCTCGTGGGACGTCTTCAAACCACGCAAGAACGTCTTGTGCGACTCCGGCACAACCTTGTGCAGCAACTCGGCAAGCTCTGTCTGGCGAATACGCTCGGGTAGATAAACATCATAAGACGCAATCGTCTCGGTTCCGCCAATCGCCTTGTCAAACCAATGATACCCGACGAGCAAATGGGGGTCATTGCGCGGACCGGCGGGATCGAGAAACCATTCGAAAAAGCGGTCATGATTGCCCTTCAGGCATGTCCAGTTCCGTCCCGCAGACTGCCCGGACACAAGTGTCTCGATGACTCCCCGGCTGTCAGGTCCACGGTCGACATAGTCTCCGACAAAAACGATGCGCGCGTCGGCTCCGCCATCGGCCTCGACCCAGGCCAATCCCTCTTGAAGCATGCCCAACTGGCCGTGAATGTCACCAAATGCGTAAAGAGCGCGTGTCATACGCGCTCTTTCGCATGGCTTATTGTGAGGCGCAATCAGGCTCTCCGGCTTAGGCGACGTCGAACTGAAGCGGTTTGACCTGCTTGAACATGCCGGTCTCGTGCAGCTTGGCCACCACCTCTGCTGGCACCGCTTCGTCGACGTAAAGCAAGGCAATCGCCTCACCCTTTGCCGCCGACCGACCCAGCGTGAAGTTCGCGATGTTGACGCCGTTCTGGCCCATGGTCATGCCCAATGTGCCGATGATCCCCGGCACGTCTTCGTTGGTGGTATAGACCATGTGCGCTCCGATCTCGGCGTCGATATTGATGCCCTTGATCTGAATAAAGCGCGGCTTGCCATCGCTGAACACGGTTCCGGCAATCGAGCGTTCACGGCTGTCCGTCACCACGGTCACTTTGACATAGCCGTCAAACGCACCTGACTTGGCCTGATTGGTGGTCGAGATCTTGATCCCGCGTTCCTTGGCGATCAGCGGCGCAGACACCATGTTCACGTCCGGGTTCACCCGCTTCATGATCCCGGCAATCGCCGAACAGTTCAGCGCATCAAGATTCATCTGCGCCACGGAGCCATCGTAAAGAATGTTGATCGCCTTGATCGGCTCGTCCGTCATCTGGCCGATAAAGCTGCCCAGATGATCGGCCAGCTTGATCCACGGCCCCATGATCTTGGCTTCTTCAGCAGTCACCGACGGCATGTTGAGCGCGTTTTCGACCGCACCGGTCAGCAGGTAATTCGCCATCTGTTCCGCCACCTGAAGCGCCACGTTTTCCTGCGCTTCGGTTGTGGCCGCGCCGAGATGCGGTGTGCAGACAACGTTGGGCAGGTTGAACAGCGGGTTGTCGGTCGCGGGTTCTTCGGCGAAAACGTCAAAGGCCGCCCCGGCGACATGGCCGGATTTCAGCATCTCGGCCAAAGCCGCCTCATCGACCAGACCGCCACGCGCGCAATTGATGATCCGCACGCCCTTCTTGGTCTTGGCAAGGTTTTCAGCCGACAGGATGTTGCGGGTCTGATCCGTCAGAGGCACATGCAGCGTTATGAAATCCGCGCGCTTGAGCAGGTCTTCAAGTTCGACCTTTTCGACCTGCATCTGCTTGGCTTTCTCTTCCCCAAGGAAGGGATCATAGGCCACGACCTTCATCTTGAGACCACGGGCACGGTCACAGACAATGCCCCCGATATTGCCCGCACCGATCACACCCAGCGTCTTTCCGGTCAGCTCGACCCCCATGAACTTGGACTTTTCCCACTTGCCAGCATGGGTCGAGGCGGATGCCTCGGGGATTTGCCGCGCGCAGGCGAACATCATCGCGATGGCATGTTCGGCGGTGGTGATCATGTTGCCGAAGGGCGTGTTCATGACGATCACGCCTTTCTTGGACGCAGCGTCCTTGTCGACATTGTCGGTGCCGATCCCGGCGCGGCCGATCACCTTGAGGTTGGTCGCGTTTTCGAGGATCGTCGGCGTCACCTTGGTGGCCGAGCGGATCGCAAGGCCGTCATATTGGCCGATCACCTCGGCCAGCTTGTCCTTGTCCTTGCCCAGATCGGGCTGGAAATCCACGTCGATGCCACGGTCACGGAAGATCTGAACGGCGGCGTCGGAGAGTTTGTCGGAAATGAGTACACGGGGGGCCATTGTCTTGGTCCTTTATTGGGGCGGTGCGTGCAAGCACACACCCTACGATTAGGGAGGAGGGGGAGGGTGCGCGGCGTCGCGCACCAAACACTTCGCTACGCAGCTTGCGCCAATGCGTCGATCTCGGCATGGAACGCCCAGTCGAGCCACGGCAACATCGCGTCGATGTCCGAGGTTTCGACCGTGCCACCGCACCAGATGCGCAAACCGGCAGGCGCATCGCGATACGCCCCGATGTCCAGCGCCACACCTTCGGCTTCAAGCCGCTTGGCGACAGACTTGGCGAACACGGCACCATCGGTGATCCGGTCATCGGTGAACTTCAGACAGACCGAGGTGTTCGACCGCGTTGCGGGATCATCTGCCAGGTTGGCGATCCAGTCATTTGCGTCGCAGAAATCGAAGATCGCCTGCGCATTGGCATCCGCCCGCGCCATCAGCCCCTTGAGTCCACCAACGGACCGCGCCCAATCGAGCGCTTGCAGGTAGTCTTCGACCGCCAGCATCGACGGCGTGTTGATGGTTTCGCCGACAAAGATACCTTCGATCAGCTTGCCGCCCTTGGTCATGCGAAAGATTTTCGGCAGCGGCCATGCGGGGGTGTACGATTCCAGCCGCTCAACCGCGCGGGGCGACAAGATCAGCATTCCATGCGCCGCTTCGCCGCCCAGGACTTTCTGCCAGGAGAAGGTGGTCACATCGAGCTTGTCCCACGGCAAATCCTGCGCAAAGGCAGCAGAGGTCGCATCGCAGATCGTCAGGCCTTCGCGGTCCGCCGGGATCGCATCGCCGTTCGGCATACGCACACCCGAGGTGGTGCCGTTCCATGTGAAGACAACATCGGTGTCGTAATCGACCGCGGTCATATCGACGATCTGACCGTAGTCGGCGGTCAGAACTTCGGCGTCGATCTTGAGCTGCTTGACCACATCCGTGACCCAGCCTGCGCCAAAGGATTCCCACGCGACCATCGTGGCCTTACGCGCACCCAGCAACGACCACATCGCCATCTCGACAGCGCCGGTATCGGAGGCAGGCACGATGCCGATGCGGTAGTCCGCAGGCACGCCAAGCAGGTCGCGCGTCTCTTCGATCGCGGCCTTCAGCTTGGCCTTGCCGACAGCTGCACGGTGCGAACGGCCCAAAGGCGCGTCGGCGAGATTGTCCAATTTGAAAACGGGGGGTTTGGCACAGGGGCCAGAAGAAAAACGCGGGTTAGCCGGCCGCGTTGATGGTTTGCGCACGCTTGCGTGCGACGCCGGTCGTTCAATAGCCATTGATGCTATCCTTCCAGATAAGCGCCCCTCGTTGGGGAGGGGTGTCCCACCGCTGCGTTTAAGGGGGCGCCGCGTGCCGCGCAAGTCGGAAAATGCGACTGATGTGACGCATTTGAGGCGCGGCGCAGAGCGCGTGTTGCGGATCGGAAACTTTGCCAAATACCGTGCGGGTTGCGATGTCGGATGCCTCCGGCGGGCGATATTTGTGAAAAGAAGAAGACCGGACTTGCGCGATTGTTCCATCTGGCGTTTCTGCGCCACCCTCGCTACATGGCCGCGACGGCTGAAAAGGACGCGCGCCATGTACACCACCACGCTGATCGCCCAACCGGGAACGCTTGATCCGGCCCTTGCCGAAGCACTTCGAAATGCCTGGGGCGGTGGTGATCTTGTCTGGCTCTCACCCGACGAGGCTGCGGAATTCGACATGGCAGCGCTGCCCGACACGGCGGACGCAAGCTGGTCCGCACTTCAGGATCAGGGCGTTGATCTGGTCATTCAACCCAGCGCGGGTCGACGCAAGAAAATGCTTCTCGCGGATATGGACAGCACCATGATCCAACAGGAATGTATTGATGAACTGGCCGAACTGGCAGGCGTCGGCGCACAGGTGAAAGAGATCACATCCCGTGCGATGAATGGCGAATTGGATTTCGAAGGCGCGTTGATCGAACGGGTTGGATTGCTTGGTGGGTTGCCGGAAACAGTGATCAATGATGTGCTTGCAACCCGCATCACCCTGATGCCCGGAGGCGCGGCACTTCTGGCCACGATGAAGGCAAACGGGGCCTATGCCGCGCTTGTCTCGGGTGGGTTTACATCCTTCACCACCCATGTCGCCGCACGTCTTGGATTCGATGAAAACCGGGCGAACACCTTGCTGATTGACGCAGGCACACTGACCGGCGCGGTCGCCCATCCGATTCTGGGGCGCGACGCAAAGGTCGCGGCCCTGGAAGAGATCACTCGAAAGCTGGGTATTTCAGAGGATGACGTTCTTGCGGTCGGTGACGGGGCCAATGACCTTGGCATGCTTCAGCGCGCCGGGGCAGGTGTTGCCCTTCACGCGAAACCAAGCGTTCAGGCGCAGGCAAAGCTGCGAATCAATCACGGTGACCTGACCGCGCTGCTGTTTCTGCAGGGCTACAGCCGGGAGGCGTTCGTTACGCCAGAAGCGCCGCAGCAGGTTTGATCTGACCCGTCGCCAACCCGCCCCAATTGCGGATGGTGGGCGTCAGGAACTCTGCCACCTCGGGATGGTCTGCATCGAGAACATCCAACCGCACCAAGAGCGCCGCAATCGCACATTCGGCAGCCCGCGTCGCGCCGTCAGCCGCCTTGACCGCCACTCCAAGCCCGCGTGTCGGCAGGATCGCGATAAAGTAGCCCTCGGCCCCGGTCTTGAGGGCCACCGGTTCTTTCGCCACCCGCATCAAACGGGTGCAGGCGCGTCCCTCACCCGCCACCAGATGGGGATGTGTGTGCATCGCCTCGGTAAGCCGCGCGGCTGCAACGCTCATTGTGTCAGAGCGGTGATGTGCTGTCGCGAACCACGCCATTGCCCGCGCCATGCCGCGCATCGTCGTGGCAAAATTCGGTGCGGAACAACCGTCTATGCCAAAACCCGGACTGGTCATGTCGGTTACAGCCTCGAACGCCTCAAGACAGGCGCGTTGAACCGGATGGTGCGGGTCCACATAATCCGGGCCGGCGCCCAGATGCTGCGTCAGGGTCAGGAACCCGGCATGTTTGCCGGAACAATTGTTGTGTACCCGACAGGGAGTGTCATGCGCGCGGATCATCTCGATCCGCAGGGCATCATCCCGGCTTTCCTGCGGGCCACAGCAAAACGCATCATCGCCCAGACCCAGATCGGCAAGCCACGCGTTCACAGCTTTTACATGAACCGGCGCACCCTGATGCGACGCACAGGCCAGCGCCAGATGTTGCGACGTCAATCCGCGCGCATCGGCGGCCCCGGACATCAACAACGGCAAGGCCTGAATCATCTTCGACGAACTGCGCGGCAAGACGACGGAATCGGCGTCGCCCCATGCCGCCACGATCTGGCCTGAGCCATCGCAGACAACCGCATGTCCAACGTGATGACTCTCGAGAAACGGGCCTCGCCAGACCTCTGCAAGTGATGCGGGTTGTGCCATCGGTTCGCTCCCCTTTCAGATGGGCAAAAAACTGCCAATTGGGCTTTAAAGACGACCGTAAATCAGGCTAATCTGACAAGGTCGAGAGCAAAGTTGCAGTGACATAAGGGTGGGCTAAACCCATACTGCAACGGATAAACAAGTTGAGGCTAAGGACAGTCTGGAGGCTGGACGCATGAAATCATGGATTGGCGGAGCGGTAATCGCCGCACTGGCGCTGGTAACGGCCGGTGCAGGGATCGCGCAGGAAACAAGCACCAACCGCGTGAACGCCATCACGGACTGGAGCGTGTTCGAAGGGCAGGAACCCCGGGAATGCTGGGCGGTAACGACCTACAAGGAAAGCGTGAACACAAAGGATGGCCGCGTTGTTGCCGTCACGCGCGGTGAAATCCTGCTGATGGTGTTCTACCGTCCAGGGGCCGAGGTGCAGGGCCAGCTTGCCTTTACGGGCGGTTATCCCTTTGCGCCCGGATCAACCGTGAACGTGAACATCAGCGGGACCGAGTTCGAGTTGTTCACCGAAGGCGAATGGGCGTGGCCAGCAACACCGCAGGACGATTCCAAGATCGTCACAGCAATGAAACGCGGTGCCGATGCCATCCTGACCGCGCGGTCCGCACGGGGAACGACAACCAAAGACACGTTCTCTTTGCTGGGCTTTACCGCAGCCGTCGAAGACGCTGAACAGCGCTGCGCGTCCTGAACCGCACACCGCGATAGTTGATTTTGGGCATTGGACAGTCGAACCAACGTGATCGACCATCCAATGCCATTTTCTTTCTTGCATCAAAACTACTTTTCTAGTTATGTGGTTATATGAACCAGACTCAACATCACGCCCGCGCTTTGGCTGCCTTGGGGCATGAAGCCCGGCTGCAAATCTTTCGACTGCTTGTGAAGGCAGGTCATGGTGGCCTGACCGTTGGTCAGATTGCGGAACATCTTGGTCTGCCAGCCTCCACTCAGGCGCATCACGTCAAGATGCTCGTCGATGCGGGTTTGGTCTTGCAGACACGTCAGGGCCGCGAGGTCATCAACACGGTCGATTTCGACAGAATGAACAGTGTGATCGGATTCCTGTCCGATGAATGCTGCGCCGGGTTGGACGCAAACGCCAACACCACAGCCGCTTG
>NZ_JBHYFV010000009.1:0-122615 GCF_051859345.1 Marivita sp.
GAAACCGATCTTGGCCGCAACGCGCAGATCGCCGACCTCAACCCCAATCTGCTGACCGCTGTGTTCGAGATGGGCCAGGGAGACACCCGCGCGATTGCAGGCGTCGGTGATGTGATCCTTCTGCGTCTTGACGCGATCACCCCTGTGGACCGCTCGGACGGGGACGTTGAAAGGCTGGCAGAGGCGCTGCGCAATCAGGCCGCCAACAGCGTCGCCGAAGACCTGTTCCGCGCCTTTGCCACCGATGTCCAGCGCCGCGCCGGGGTCGAGGTCAACCAGACCGCGATCAACGCCGTGCACGCCGTCATCCAGTAATCCCATGGCCAATCTGACCCCCGACTTCGACAATTTCGCCCGCGCCTACGAGGCCGGCCAGAACCAGGTTGTCTATGCCCGCCTCGCCGCCGATCTCGACACCCCGGTGTCGCTGATGCTCAAACTCACCGGTGCCGCCAAAGACGCCTTTGTGTTGGAAAGCGTCACCGGCGGCGAAGTCCGGGGCCGGTATTCGATCATCGGCATGAAACCGGATGTGATCTGGCAGTGCCATGGCACAAAGAGCCGTATCAACCGCGCCGCCCGCTATGACCCGGACGCGTTCGAGGATCAAACCGACGATCCGCTAAGCACCCTGCGCGCACTGATTGCCGAATCCAGGATCGACCTGCCCGACGACCTGCCGCAATCCGCCGCCGGACTGTTCGGTTATCTGGGTTACGACATGATCCGCCTTGTCGAACACCTGCCCAACATCAACCCCGACCCGCTGGGCCTGCCGGATGCGGTGATGATGCGTCCGTCCGTGGTTGCCGTGCTCGACGGTGTGAAAGGCGAAGTCACCGTCGTGTCCCCGGCCTGGGCCACCGACGGTCTGACCGCCCGCGCCGCGTATGCTCAGGCCGCCGAGCGAGTGATGGATGCCGTGCGCGACCTCGACCGCGCCCTGCCGCAACAGGCCCGCGAAATGGGCGACGCCGCCGATGTGGCACCCCCGGTGTCGAACTTCACCCACGAGGGCTACAAGCAGGCAGTCGAAACGGCCAAGGATTACATCCGTGCAGGCGACATCTTCCAGGTGGTTCCGGCGCAGCGCTGGACACAGGATTTTCCCCTGCCGCCCTTTGCACTTTATCGGTCTTTGCGAAGAACCAACCCGTCACCCTTCATGTTCTATTTCAATTTCGGCGGCTTCCAGGTGATCGGCGCCAGCCCGGAAATCCTTGTCCGCGTCTTTGGCGATGAGGTGACGATTCGCCCCATCGCCGGCACCCGCCCGCGCGGCGCGACCCCGACCGAGGATGATGCGCTGCAAGCCGATCTTCTGGGCGACGCCAAGGAATGCGCCGAACACTTGATGCTGCTCGACCTGGGCCGCAACGATGTCGGCCGCGTGGCCAGGATCGGCACCGTGCGCCCCACCGAGAAATTCATCATCGAACGCTACAGCCACGTCATGCACATCGTGTCCAACGTGGTGGGTGAACTCAGCCCCGAACATGATGCCCTGTCCGCCCTGCTCGCGGGGTTGCCCGCAGGCACCGTGTCAGGAGCGCCCAAGGTCCGCGCGATGGAGATCATCGACGAACTGGAACCCGAAAAACGTGGCATCTATGGCGGCGGCGTCGGCTATTTCAGCGCCGGTGGCGACATGGACATGTGTATCGCCCTGCGCACCGCCCTGGTGAAAGACAAGAAACTCTACATCCAGGCCGGTGGCGGTGTCGTCTATGACAGCGACCCCGAAGCTGAATACCAGGAAACCGTCCACAAATCGAACGCCATCCGCCGCGCCGCTGCGGACGCCGCGCGCTTTACCGGCAACGGCAATACGTGACCGCAACTCGCGACGCATAGTTCGAAATAGAAGAAGATCCGGACGTTATCCGAGCTTCTTTGGGCTCCAAATACCTCGGGGGTTTGGGGGCAGAGCCCCCAAGCGGCTTTTTGACCCGAAGGGTCCAAAAGCTCAAACCTGTACGCCGCAGGCGTTCCATCTAATCTGAAGACGACCGCGCAAACCCTTGCAAACGTTCGATCATTGCCCGCAACCCGTTGGATCTTTGCGCCGACAGATGGTCGTTCAATCCCAACCGCCCCAGCTCGGCTCGGGCATCAATCGCCGCAACCTCATCAGGCGGCAGACCATTATACAGCTTGCGCAACACCGCGATCAGACCATTCACGATCATTGCGTCCGACTCACCGTCGAAATGAACCGCGCCCGCGTCGATCTGGGGATGCAGCCACACCTGGCTTGCACAGCCTTCCACCTTGGTCGCCGGCACCTTGAGGGCATCCGGCAAAGGCTCCATCGCGCGGCCCAGTTCGATCACCATGCGATAGCGGTCTTCCCAATCGTCCAGGAATTCGAAATCCTCGACTATCTCTTCGAAAGCGGCGCTGGTCATGACGGTCTCCGGTCTGTCACTGTGGTCTGAGAACACCTAGGCAGACAGGTGCAAAACGTCCAGCCCGGGCTTGATGCTTTTCAACCGCTGCACAATCGGTTACGTCGAAAGGGCTAGAGGCAGAGGGACCAACCATGCGCAAACCCGTGACGCTCTTGATCCTTGCAACCGTGACGCTGACAGGCTGCGCCACGGTCAGCGAGTCGCGTTTCAATCCGCTGAACTGGTTCGGCTCCAGCCAACCCGACCCATCGGCAATGAATCCCGCAGATGCAGAGGTGAACCCCCTGATCCCCGCGCGGCGCCTGTCGCTGTTTCAAAACAACCAGCCCGAAGCGTTTGCCGGACGCCCGATTGCCGAGATCACCGAGCTGCTGGTCGAACGCCGCCCCGGCGGGGCCATCATCCGCGCCACCGGGCAAGCCAACCGCGTCGGCCCCTTTGATGTTCGCCTGATCACCGACGAAACGGACGATGACCCAACCACGCTTGTTCTTGACCTGAAGGCCCTGCAACAGGCCGGACCGCGCAACGTCGGACCGCAGGCGCGTCAAGTCACCGTCGCCCGCTGGATCACCGATCAGGAATTGCGCGCCGTCCGCACGATCACCGTGCGCGGTGCCAACAATGCCCGGACCGTGCGCCGCTAAAGCTCAATGATCTGAACCTGCTTGCCTTTGGCAGCCAGTCCAACCCGGCCATCACACAGCCGCAGCGCGTCATCGCCAAACACTTCACGCCGCCAGCCATGCAAGGCCGGCACGTCCCGGTCGCCCGACGCCAGCGCATCAAGCTCTGCCGAGGATGCAATCAGCTTTGACGCCACACCGGACGCTTCGGTCTTCGCCTTGAGAAGCACCCGCAACAGATCGGCCAGCGCCGGGTTCACCTGCGGTGATTGGCGGGCCGAATCCGGTGACGGCAACTGCTCTTTCGGCATGACTTGCCCGCGCTGGACCGCCTCCAGAATCCCGGTGGCGATCTCTCCCTTGCGGGCCTCGCGCAACAGCAGCCGCGACCGGCCCAGATCGGCCATGTCTTTTGGCTTGGTCGAAGCGAGTTCGACCAACGCATCGTCCTTGTAGACCCGGCTGCGCGGCACGTTGCGCTCTTGCGCATAGATCTCGCGGAACCGGGCAAGTTCCTTCACGATGGCAAGGAACCGCGGCGCGTTCGACCGTGTCTTGACGCGCATCCACGCGTCTTCGGGATGGGTCACATAGGTATCCGGTGCAAGCAGAGTCGCAATCTCTTCCTCGACCCATTTGTCGCGCCCGGTTTCGGCCAACCGCTGCCGCAGGAATTCGTAAATCACCCGCAGATGGGTCACATCCGCCAGCGCATAGGCCTTCTGGCTGTCCGACAAAGGCCGACGCGACCAGTCGGTAAACCGCGAGGATTTGTCGAGCGATTGTTTGGCGATCTTGCGCACAAGGGTCTCGTACCCGACCTGTTCGCCAAATCCGGCAACCATTGCGGCGACCTGGGAATCGAACAAAGGCTGCGGGATAACGCCATGATCTATATAGAAGATTTCCAAATCCTGCCGTGCGGCATGGAACACCTTGACCACGTCGCGGTTGCGAAACAGGTCCAGCAGCGGCTCCAGCGACAGCCCCTCGACCAACGGATCGACAAGCGCCGCGTCGGTTTCCCCGTCGCCGCGATAGGCCAGCTGGATCAGACACAGCTTGGAATAATAGGTCCGTTCCCGCAGGAATTCCGTATCAACGGTCACATAAGCTGTCTGAGCGGCGCGTTCGCAAAACGCGGCAAGATCCGTCGTCGTGGTGATGATGTGCATATTTGGGTCGTTCGTTATTGTCATTCTGGCCTGCGCCCCGACACCGCTATAGCTGAAAAGCCACGGAATGCCTAGCGCACGCGCAAAAGGATCAGGGTTGATCGGGACGTTGTATGGTCCCTTCGGCAAAGCGCCGCAGGATTTTTGGATAAAGATCATGTTCTTGGACAAGAACCCGCGCGGCCAGCGCCTCGGGAGTGTCGTCGGGTAACACCGGCACACGCGCCTGCCCAAGCACCTGCCCGCCATCAAGTTCGGCTGTGACTTCATGCACCGAGCACCCGGCTTCTGAATCACCGGCGGCAATGGCGCGGGCATGGGTGTGCAGGCCTTTGTATTTCGGCAGCAACGAGGGATGGATGTTAAGCATCTTGCCCTGCCAGCGCGTCACAAAGCCCTGGGTCAGCACCCGCATGAAACCGGCAAGGCAGATGATGTCGGGTCGCGCCTGATCCAGAACCGCACTCAACGCGGCCTCGAACGCCGGACGATCCGATCCGAACGGGCGATGATCCACAACCGCTGTCGGAATCCCCCGCGCACGCGCTTTCTCAAGCCCACCGGCTTCAGGTCGGTTCGACAGAACCAGCACCGGCCGCGCCGGATGATCGCCGATCATGTCCTCGACAAGCGAGACCATGTTCGACCCACCACCCGAAATCAGGATCGCCACCCGTTTCGTCAAAGCAGCGCGCCTGAATAGGCCACACCCGGAGTCCTGGTGACGGTGCCGATCTCGAACACCGTCTCTCCGGCGTCTTGCAGCACCGCTTTCAACCCATCTCTGCGCGCCGCGTTCACGACAAGGATCATGCCAAGTCCGCAATTGAACGTCTTGAGCATCTCACCTTCGCTCATGCCCCCGGTCTTTGACAACCATTTGAACACCGGCGGCAAATCCCATGCCGTCAGGTCGATCCGCGCGCCAAGGTTGTCCGGCAGAACGCGCGGCAGGTTCTCGGTCAGGCCGCCACCGGTGATATGGGCCAGCGCATGCACGCCCCCTGACTGCACCGCTGCCAGCGCCTGTTTCACATAGAGCCGCGTCGGCGTCAGCAGCGCCGCACCCAGCGATCCCTCGGCCCAGGGGCAATCGGCATCCCAGCCAAGGCCTGACACCTCGACCAGCTTGCGTACAAGGCTGTAGCCGTTGGAATGCACGCCGTTCGACGCCAGCCCCAAAAGCACGTCGCCTTCGGCCACGCCTTTCGGCAGGTCGGTCCCCCGCTCCATTGCGCCCACGGCAAAGCCCGCTAGGTCGAAATCACCCGCCGGATACATGCCCGGCATCTCTGCCGTTTCACCGCCGATAAGCGCGCAGCCCGATTGCCCGCAACCTTCGGCAATGCCTTCGATCACCCGCGCCGCGGTGTCGGTATCCAGCTTGCCTGTTGCGAAATAATCGAGGAAAAACAATGGCTCCGCGCCCTGACAGACCAGATCGTTGACACACATCGCCACAAGGTCGACGCCCACCCCATCCACATGGCCGGTGTCGATCGCGATGCGCAGCTTGGTGCCCACACCGTCGGTGGCCGCCACCAGCACCGGGTCGGTGAACCCTGCCCCCTTGAGATCGAACAACGCACCAAAGCCGCCAAGCCCCGACATCACACCCGGCCGCGCCGTGCGCTTGGCCGCCGGTTTGATCCGTTCGACCAGAGCGTTCCCTGCGTCGATGTCCACACCCGCATCCGCGTAGGTGATGCCGTTCTTGCCGTCTGTCATGCTGCACTCTCCGAAGGTCGCGGCTGCCTTAGCGCAGGCTTGGGCACAAGTCCATCATCCGCGTGCCGCACCTCTTGACGCGCCCCTGCGGTCTGCTACTGAAACACACATGGCGGGCCTGTAGCTCAATTGGTTAGAGCAGAGCGCTCATAACGCTTTGGTTGCGGGTTCAAGTCCTGCCGGGCCTACCATATTTTACCGCTTGGTAAAAAACGCCGCTTTCAGAAAACGCCTTGCGACACATCCGGCGTCGTCGCCCGCCAGCGCAGCGCGTCCGCGATCATCCGGGGGACATCCCGGTGCAGGCCAATGGGGTCCAGCACGACGCCCGTGAACCCCGATGCCGCAACCGCCTCGGGCAGATCGTCGAGCACATGGCCGCGCTTTGCCGCAAAGAACGGCAGGCAGATGGCGTTCGCGCCCAGACCACACAGCGCGTCGGTCACTGACGGGTTTTCTTCGACAAAGCCGCAGCGGACGGACCGCGGGCCGAAATCCTCTGCCACGCGGTCGGCAAAGGCACGGGTCGCCTCGGACACTCGGCGCGATTTACCCGAACCGTGACCGGCGATCACCAGATCCGTTTTGGACGGTTCAAGTGTTCGATCCGTACAGACCCGACGCAGCCAGTTGGCGGCCAGCATCGGCAAGGTGCAATCAAGTCCGAAGCTGACCAGTTGCGGGCCGACCCCATCAGCCAGCCGTTTGGGCAATTGCACCTGCGTGAACCAGCCATCCGCCATGAACATCGGGTAGATCAGCGCGCTGGGACGCGCCGCTGATAGCGACTCGATCCGGCCTGTTACGGCCAGCGTGACACCTTCGATGCGCGCTTCGGGCAGATGCGCAGCCACCGCAGCGGCCAGGGCTGCGATTTCGGCCTCGCCGACATCCGGGTCCGAGGGTTGGCCGTGGCTGACGATCAGCGCATCAAAGGACATGGGGCGGCTCCGCGTTATCTGCCGCAGACTTAGCGCGGCGCCATGCGAATGGCACCATCCAGCCGGATCACTTCGCCGTTCAGCATCTGGTTCTCGACGATATGGCACACAAGCCGGGCATATTCGGACGGATCGCCCAAACGCGACGGGAACGGCACCTGAGCACCAAGCGAGTCCTGCACCTCCTGCGGCAGGCCCTCGAGCATCGGCGTCTTGAACAGGCCCGGCGCAATCGCACAGACGCGGATGCCCAGCTGCGCCAGATCCCGCGCCATCGGCAAGGTCATGCCCACCACGCCGCCCTTGGACGCGGCATAGGCCACCTGCCCCACCTGGCCTTCATAGGCGGCAACCGACGCGGTGTTGACGATCACCCCACGCGAGCCGTCCTCGTCCAGAGGATCGTTGTCGGCCATCAACGCCGCCGCCTGCGAGGCCACGTTGAACGAGCCGATCAGGTTGACGTTGATCGTGTTCACAAAGGTCACAGGATCATGCGGCGCGCCTTTGGACACGGTCTTCGCAGCAGGGGCGACCCCGGCGCAGTTGACAGCGATATGCAGGGCCGTGTGGTGCTCCTTGATCGCCGCCATCGCGGCAGAGACACTTGTCGGGTCGCTCACATCGGTTTCGATGAAGACACCCCCAAGATCAGACGCAATCTGTTCCCCTGCGCGGGCGTTGCGGTCCAGAATCACCAGGCGCGCCCCGGCTTCCGCCAACGCCGTTGCCGCCGCCGCGCCCAGGCCCGATGCGCCCCCCGAGACAACGGCCACCGTGTGTTGCGTGATGATCATTTGCGCTCTCCCTCATGTCCTGTTCAACACGTCTTAAGGTGAATGGCTGTTGCCTGACAAGCAACGGATCGCGCCCACCCGGTGACGCCGTTTCTATCAGCCTGGGGAAGCCCGTTGCCACGGGCTTTGACACGCGATTTGCAAATCGCGTATCAAGCGCCTTCGAAGGCGCTTCACCGCCGACACCAAGAGCAGGTTCCCTTTGACCGACAAGAAGAAGCGCAAACACACCCCCGGTGGTTGGCAGGACTGGGCAACGGACCGCGTGCTGCGCGGCGCCATCTGGCTTGCCTTGCGCCTGCCTGTGCGCGCCCGGTTGTGGCTCATGGGGCGGATGGTGCGACACGTTCTGGCGCCGCTTGCAGGGTATCGTCAGCGCGCAATGGACAATTTTGCCCATGTCTGGCCGGATATGGGGGTGCTGGACCAGCGTCGTCTTGCCGATCTTGTGGCCGACAATGCCGGACGCACCCTGATCGACAATTACGACGTGACCAGTCTGATGCGGCGCATGGCGAAGGCCGAGATTTCGGGCGATGGGCTGGCCGCAGTTGAACAGGCCAGGGCCGAGGGACGTCCAGTGCTGTTTGTCACAGGCCATTTCGGCAATTTCGAAGCGCCCCGCGCAGCACTTGTGGCAAGGGGATACCGGATCGGCGGTCTGTACCGCCCGATGTCCAACCCGTTCTTCAACGTTCATTATGCAGCCAATATGCACGCCCTGTCCGATCCCGTTTTCGAACAGGGGAGGCGCGGCACGATGGGATTGATCAAGCATATCCGCGAAGGCGGCATGGGGGTCTTGCTGTTCGATGTCTATGACAGCGCGGGCGCACCGATCGACTTCATGGGTCAGCCCGCCCCGACCTTGACCTCTGCCGCCGACATCGCGTTGAAGACCGGCGCATTGCTCGTGCCGTTCTTCGGGATTCGCAAATCAGACGGAATCAGTTTCGATGCCGTTTTCGAAGCCCCGGTGCCCCATGGAGACCCGGTCGAGATGATGCGCGAAGTCACCCGGCGTCTGGAAGCGCGCATTCACGCCCACCCTGAACAGTGGTTCTGGATTCACCGCCGCTGGAAGCCGAAGCGTCAGCGCAAACGGGCCGCCGCAAAGATCGGGCCGTAGCCCTTTTCCTGGACCAGCACCACAATCGGGGCGCTGCCATTGACCGGCACGGTCGCGGACAGCGGCGCGCGGCCGTTCCAATCACCGATATCCGACCATTCCGTCACGATATGGGTATAGGCCAACTTCTTGCCCGCATTCTCGCCCCGCGGGATGTTCACCGTTTCATGGGGTGTATAGCGCACAAGGATGACATCGGCATTTGCCAGTCCCGCCGCGGCGGGTGCCATGATCGACAGGGTGCTGCCGGACCGGTTCAGCTTCAGTGGCACCGGCAGGCCCTTGTTCGCTTGCGCCTGCACGATGTCGGCCACATCCATTGGTCGGTTGCCGACCACGTCCTTAACGCCGTTGACGACCATCTGCGGCGTATAGATCGACCGGGTGCCGAAGGAATGCGCATACCCTTTCTGGCGTTTGGTGAACGCGGAATGGGCAAACTTGTCTTTCCAGCCGATATAGTCCCAATAATCGACATGCAGCGCCAGCGCGATCACGTTGTCCCGTTCCCCGAGGCGCGACAGAATGGCATCTGCCGCAGGACACGAGGAACAGCCCTGCGACGTGAACAGCTCAACCACAACCAGCGTGTCCTGGGCGCGCAAAGAGGTTGCGTTCACACTCAGAAAGAGTGCCGACAAAAGAGCCAAAAGCCTGTTCATTCCAACGTTTTCCCACCGGTCCATTGCGTCTTTCACACTTAGACAAAGCAGATTGAAATAACCAATCAAGGTTTTGCGAGAGCCTGCGAGTTGGGCGGCACCCCTCAATTGTGTGCAATAGTATACCAAAATCGTCGCACCCCCCTTGATCGACACCGGGGCATCAGGCAAAGAGCGTATCAGATTACCTGAAATTTCCCCTCTGAGGAGCCATGTCATGCCCATCACAGTTGGTCAGGATACAGCCAAAACCCGTAAGACATTGACGGTCAATGGCACATCCATCGCGTATTACTCGATCCCCGCCGCCGAAGCCGCCGGCCTTGGGACGTTTTCGAATCTGCCCGCCTGTCTCAAGGTGGTGCTGGAAAACATGCTGCGCTTCGAGGACGGCAAGACCGTCACGGTCGAGGACATCAAGGCGTTCTCGGACTGGGCCAAGAATGGCGGCAAGGGTGAGGTCGAACTGGCCTACCGCCCTGCCCGCGTGCTGATGCAGGATTTCACCGGCGTGCCTGCCGTGGTCGACCTTGCGGCGATGCGTGACGGGATCGTGGCGCTTGGTGGCGATCCGGAAAAGATCAACCCGCTGAACCCGGTCGATCTGGTGATCGACCACTCGGTGATGATCGACGAATTCGGCAACCCGCGCGCCTTCCAGATGAACGTGGACCGCGAATACGAGCGCAACATGGAGCGCTATACCTTCCTGAAGTGGGGTCAGTCGGCCTTCAACAACTTCCGCGTCGTCCCCCCGGGCACCGGCATCTGCCACCAGGTCAACCTTGAATATCTTGCCCAGACCGTCTGGACCGATACGGACCAGAACGGCGAGGAAGTCGCCTATCCCGACACGCTGGTCGGCACCGACAGCCACACCACCATGGTCAACGGTGCTGCCGTTCTGGGTTGGGGTGTCGGGGGGATCGAGGCCGAGGCCGCGATGCTGGGTCAGCCGATCTCCATGCTTATCCCCGAGGTTGTCGGGTTCGAGCTGAGCGGCGCGATGATGGAAGGCACCACCGGCACGGACCTTGTTCTCAAGGTTGTGGAAATGCTGCGCGAAAAGGGTGTGGTCGGCAAGTTCGTGGAATTCTACGGTGCGGGGCTTGATACGCTACCGCTGGCGGACCGCGCAACCATCGCCAACATGGCGCCGGAATACGGCGCGACCTGCGGCTTCTTCCCGATCGACGACGAAACCCTGCGCTACCTCAAGACAACCGGCCGCGACATGGACCGGATCGCGCTGGTCGAAGCCTATGCCAAGGAAAACGGCTTCTGGCGCGACGCGGATTACGCGCCGGTCTACACCGACACGCTGCATCTCGACATGGGCACCATCGTGCCTGCCATCTCGGGCCCCAAGCGCCCGCAGGACTATATCGCGCTGACCTCGGCCGCCAAGGCGTTCGGCGAATACGTCAAGGGCATCCGCTCCGGCAAAGACGCCACCCCGATTGCCGAGGGCCGGTGGGAAGGTGAAGGCGGCGCGCCCGAACCGACCGAGATTCCCGGCGACGAAGGCCACCACCGGCGCGGCCATGTCCAGACCGAAAACGGCAATTACCAGTTGCATGACGGATCGGTCGTGATCGCGTCGATCACCTCCTGCACCAACACGTCGAACCCCTATGTGATGATCGGCGCTGGCCTTGTGGCCCGCAAGGCGCGCGAAAAGGGTCTGACCCGCAAGCCCTGGGTCAAGACCTCGCTTGCGCCCGGTTCGCAAGTCGTGTCCGCCTATCTTGAGGCCGCCAACCTTCAGGAGGATCTGGACGCCATCGGCTTCAACCTTGTCGGCTATGGCTGCACCACCTGTATCGGCAACTCGGGCCCGCTCGCCGAAGAGATCAGCAAGTGCATCAACGACAATGACCTGATCGGCACATCGGTCCTGTCGGGCAACCGCAACTTCGAAGGCCGGATTTCCCCGGACGTGCGCGCCAACTACCTCGCCTCTCCGCCGCTCGTTGTGGCTTATGCGCTGGTGGGCGACATGAACGTCGACATCGCCAGCGAACCCTTGGGCCAGGATCAGGACGGCAACGACGTCTTCCTCAAGGACATCTGGCCGACACAGGCCGAAATCGCGGAGCTGGTCGAAAAGACCGTCACCCGCGAGGCGTTCCAGTCGAAATATGCCGATGTCTTCAAGGGTGACGAGAAATGGCAAGAGGTCGAAACCACCGATGCCAAGACCTATGACTGGCCGCCCAGCTCGACCTATGTGCAGAACCCGCCCTATTTCCAGGGCATCACGATGGACACCAAGAAAATCGAGAACATCGAAGGCGCCAAGGTTCTTGCCCTGCTCGGCGACATGATCACCACCGACCACATCAGCCCGGCGGGATCGTTCAAGGACACCACGCCCGCAGGCAAGTACCTGATCGAACGCCAGGTGCCACAGCGCGAATTCAACTCCTACGGATCGCGTCGCGGCAACCACGAAGTGATGATGCGCGGCACCTTCGCCAACATTCGCATCAAGAACGAGATGCTGGACAACGTCGAAGGCGGCTACACCAAGGGTCCGGATAGCCAGCAGACCTCAATCTTCGACGCGGCGATGGCCTATCAGGAGGCGGGTACGCCGCTGGTGATCTTCGGCGGCGAACAATACGGCGCGGGGTCGTCCCGTGACTGGGCCGCCAAGGGTACAGCACTTCTGGGTGTGAAAGCCGTAATCGCGGAAAGCTTTGAACGTATCCACCGGTCGAACCTTGTCGGCATGGGTGTGATCCCGTTCGAGTTCACAGGCGGCGACACGCGCAAATCCCTGAACCTGACGGGCGAGGAAACCGTGTCGATCCACGGTCTCGACACGATCACCCCGCTGGCCGAGGTGCCCTGCACCATCACCTATGCGGATGGCACCGAGAAAGAGATCACGCTCAAGTGCCGGATCGATACCGGGATCGAGATCGAATACATCGAGAACGGCGGCGTCTTGCACTACGTGCTGCGCGACCTTGCGGGACGCGACGCGGTGGCAGCCGAGTAAGTTCAAATTAAGCCTGTGGACAAATAGTCCACAGGCTTTAGTTGTAGACAGTCGGAATGGCTTTCGCATAGATTAGCCCTGAATAAATCAATTTCCCAAGAGGCGCGAATGCAGCTTTCCACACAACAACAAATGCTGGTCGAGCAACGCCTCGCAAACGAGAAAAAATCTCTTACTGTTGCATATCTTTTGTGGTTTTTCCTCGCCGCTTTTTCCGCTCACCGTTTTTACGTTGGCTCAACTGCCAGCGCCTTGATCCAACTCGGTTTATTCTGGGGCGGACTTCTTCTGCTCATCGTATATGTTGGCGCACTTTTTCTTTTAGTGTGGGGGATTTGGATACTTGTTGATGCATTTTTGATGCCGGGGTTAGTCGAGAAAGATGCGCAGAGTAAGAAGTCGCAAATAATCAACGAGGTCGCACTTACCACACGTGCCGAATAGAGCAGCAGAGATACTAACTGTACGAATACCATCACTGCGCTGGCCAAAGAGGTCTCCATCACCACCTATGCGGTTGGCACCGCGAAAGAGATCGCGCTCAAGTGCCGGACCGATACAGGGTTCGAGATCGAATACAGAGTAAGTTTAAAGTCCGGCCACGGCCGAACATTTCGCGAGATCGGAAAAGGCGGGCCAAGGCTCGCCTTTTTTTTGCGTGCCATAAGGCTCAGGGAAAATCCGGCCTGACCCGAGCCGTCCCATCCGCGATCCGCCTTCAATATGCGCAAGCTACCCGGCAAACTGCCCGAAATCTGAAAAACGACTTCATATTTTGGCACATCCTGTCGCATGTGACAGCTTGGCCTATACACATTCGCCCCCAACATCCCAGATATGTTGGAGACCGGCAATAATACCAAGAGTTGGATTGATGAAACTGCTGACGATTATTCAGACCGCAGCTTTGCTTCTGATTGCAGGGGCCAGTGTGCTTGCGGGTATCCCGGACGCCGCGCCGTCGGTCTTTCCGTAAACGCTCAGTCAGCCAACGCCTTCTCAAGCGCGGGCACAAACCGCTGTTCATAATCGGACCCGACAATTGGACCAGCAAACCGGAACAGCACCGTACCATCCCCATCAATGATAAACGTCTCGGGTGGCGCAGTCACACCCCAGTCGATGGACGTGCGCCCGGCAGGATCGAACGGCACAGCGGCAAACGGATTGCCGTCTTCCGACAGATATCGCGTCGCGGTTCTTTCCTGATCGCGGATGTTCACACCGATGATCTGCATGCCGTCTGCCTGCATCTCAAGCAGCCTGGGATGCTCGACGCGACAGGGTGGGCACCAGCTTGCCCAGAAATTCACCAGCGTGACCTCGCCGCTTGTCAGCATCTCGGGCGAAAACGCCGGATAGCCGGGCAAGGCGGCTTCGGTGATGGGCGGCGCGGGTTGGCCGACGCGGGTCGACGGCAAACCCTGCGGATCTTCGCGAAACATGCCGACATAGGCCAGTACGGCGAACGCGCCGAAAATGACGGGGGGCAGCACCATGAGCGGAGAAATCTTGGCCATCATCCGCCCCGCCGGTTTTCGATCTCGTCCAGTGCGGCCTTCACCTTGCGTGCGCGTCGAAAGCTGACCAGCACGACCACTGCCAGAAGGACGATGGTAACGCCGTAGGAGCTCAGCACCTCGAAGGCGTATTTGCCAAGATCGGGCATCAGGCTTGTCCCTCGCGCGCCAACAACGCCCGCGTGCGCCGCGCCCGAATCTCGGTCTGGGTACGCAGGAACACCAGCGCGATGAACAGCAGCACGAACCCAGCGATGCAGACCAGAAGCGGAAACCAGAACACGTCCGAGATATTCTCTTCCTTGTCGAGGCTGAGAGTCGCGCCCTGGTGCAGACCCTGGTTCCAGAAGTTCACCGCATAGCGGCTGAGGATCGCAAAGACCGATCCGACAAGGCACAGGATCGAGGTCAGGTCCGCAGCGGTGTCGTCATTCTCGATCGCTTCCCACAGCGCCATGTAGCCGAGGTAGAACAGGAACAGGATCAGGAACGAGGTCAGGCGCGGATCCCACGCCCACCATGTGCCCCACATCGGCTGACCCCAGAACGCCCCTGTCGCCAGTGCAATCAGGGTCATCACGGCCCCCACGGGCGCTGCTGCCCGCGCAGCCAGCGCCGACACATGATGCCGCCGCACGATCCAGACCAAAGAGGCCACCAGCATCATGAACCACGCGTTGATCGCCATCAGCGCCGAAGGCACATGAATGTAGATTATCTTGACGGTCGATCCCTGCCGGAAGTCGTTGGGCGTAAGGAAAAAGCCCCAGATCAGGCCGGTCACAAGACACAGGCCCGCCAACGTCCATATCCACGGCAACACCTTGTCGGTGGTGCGTATGAATTTCACTGGATTTGCGTATTCCCACAAAGACATGCGTTTCAGGTAGGCGGTTTTTCAGGTGTCTTCAATTCAAAAAACCGCATGGGACGTGTTACCGCAGATTGATCCGCAAAACGGCAGCGCTGGCAAAGGGCAAAAGCGCGATCACGCCAAAGCTGATCCCGGCCAAAAGCAGCAGCGGGGTTTGCACGGTCAGCCCTTCTGCACCGCGTCGCGCCACCTCGGCCCCGAAAATGAGGGTCGGGACGTAAAGTGGCAGAACCAGCAGCGACATGAGCAGCCCGCCACGTTTCAGCCCCACGGTCAGCGCCGCCCCGAACGTTCCGATCACGCTCAGCGCGGGGGTGCCGACGGCAAGGCTGATCACAACCCACACATACGCGGGTCCGGGCAGGCTGAGCAGGACGCCAAGCACAGGTGCCGCCAACACCAGCGGCAGACCCGTGGTGATCCAGTGCGCAAAGGCTTTCACGGTGACGATGCTTTCCACCGGCAACGGCGCGGTGGCCAAGAGGTCAAGCGATCCGTCCTCCCAATCCAGGGCCAGAATGCGGTCCAGCGACAACAGGCACGCCAGCAACGCCCCGATCCAAAGGACACCCGGCGCGATGCGCGACAACAGCTCGGTCTCGGGGCCAACACCAAAGGGCACCAGAACGGTCACGATCAGGAAGAACGCAAGCCCAAGGCCAAATCCCCCTCCGGCCCGGATCGCCAGCATCAGATCACGCAGCAACAGCGCCCTCACAGAAACGCCTCATCCATCTGGCGCGTGCGTGGCGCAGCTTTGAACGGCGTCAGGTCCAGAACACGCGCCTCTTCCAGTCCAAGGTCGATATGCGTGGCCATCAGCGCGCTGCCGCCGCCCCGCAGATGCACCCGAACCGCCTGAGCGAACAGGGCAACCGAGGCCACGTCAAGCGATACCGTCGGTTCATCCAGAACCCAGATCGGCCGCCCGGTGACCATCAGCCGGGCAAGGCCCAGACGCCGCTTTTGTCCGGCAGACAGCGTGCCCGCCATGCGTCCGCGCAATTCTGTCAGATCGAAGGACACAAGGGCCGGTTCGATGTCGTCGACCCCAAAGACCGAGGCCCAGAACCGCAGGTTTTCAGTGACACTCAGCATGGCCTTCAACCCGTCGGAATGCCCGGCATGGGCAATCTGGTCTTCGGCCCCGGTGACGTTTCCCCTTTCGGGCGGTTGCAGCCCGGCCACGCTGCGCAACAGCGTTGTCTTGCCCACCCCGTTGGGGCCGCGCAGAACAAGCGCCTCGCCGGGCGCCAGATCGAACGACACACCTTCGAGGATCGCAAGGCCACCCCGGGTGACGGCAAGATCGCGGACAGACAAAACCATGGACTTGGCTTAGACCAAGGGCGCGGCTGGCAAAAGCGCGAAAATGTCACTTGTCGGATTTGTCTTTGACCCGTTTCCACGGGGGACTTTCCGTCGACGGAAAGTCACGATGCATCAATGCATCGTGCGCCGCCCTATCCGGTTGGCAGCAACGCCAGCGCCACGCGCCGACCTTCGGACAACAGCACGTTATAGGTCCGGCACGCAGCGGGTGAACTCATCACCTCGACCCCGAACCCACGCGCTTCAAGCGTATCGCGCAAACCGCTGGGAATATGTGCAATGTCATCTCCGGTGCCGATAAACAGCACATCGACCGCGCCTTCCAGCGCCAGCAGGGTCTGGCTGTCTTGATAGCCCCCCCAGGGCATCGTGCCTGTCGCCCCGGTCACAAGCGGCGCGTCGTGCTTCTTGCCGCCGATGCGGAAAAAACCGGGGCCATAACCCTCGATCGGCTCGGCGTCGTTAAAGACAACTTCGTTCAAACGCATATGTCTGCCCCCTTGTCTAAAGTGTATCCCAGAATGGCATGCCGACCAGTGTGGCCAGCCCGATAATGGCATAAGCGATGACGCGATAAAACCGTTCCCTCTCGGGCCGGAACAGCGCCTGTCCGATCAACGCGCCCACGCCGTAGGGGATCAACAGCAGCGATCCCAGCGCCACAGCCTGCGCGGTCAACACGCCCTGCGCCGCCATCAGCGGCAGCATCAAGAGACTTGTCGCGGTCAGAAACACCACCGTGGTGGCACGCGTCGTGGCGATGCCGTCGCGGCCGGCCAGTTGAAACAGGACCATGATCGGGCCGGTCAACCCGCTCAGACCGCCGATGAACCCGGCCGCCCCGCCGATCATCACGCGTGTTGGCAATGTCGGCTCCACGCTGTGGCGCCACCCGGCGATAAGCGCCGCCAGTGTGACGGTACAGACCACCACCACGACCCAGCGAATTGCCGTCACATCCGCCACCCGCAGCACCCAGATGCCAAAGGAAGCGGCCACAACCGCCGAAAGGATCAACACCGCCACCGCCTTGCGGTTGACCAACGGAAGCGCCCTTGGAAACACCGTGACCAGCGATGACATGGCCGAAACCGAAAACGCGGCGATGGCCATGACCGGGGTCAGAAAGATCACCGACACCGGCATGTAGATCAGCGCAGCCCCGAACCCCGCAAAGCCATAGACGATGCCCGCGACGATGGTGATCAGAACAAGCCAGACAAGGCCCGGTGTCGTCAACGCCGCAAGCAGCGCATCAAGCATCCACGTTCGCGAATTGGTTGCCTGTGGTGTCCGTCGGCTTGGTCCAGTCACGCTTCACGCCAAGCCAGAGCAGGATGGCAGAGGCCACGAAGATCGACGAATAGGTGCCGACAATCACACCCCAGATCATCGCGAACACAAAGCCGCGGATCACGTCGCCGCCCAGCACGAACAGCGCGATCAGCGCCAGCAGCGTGGTGACGGATGTCATGAATGTCCGGCTCAGCGTTTCGTTGATCGAGATGTTCAGAACCTCCTTGAGGTCCTTTTTCTTGTATTTCACAAGGTTCTCGCGCACACGGTCGAAGACAACCACCGTGTCGTTCAGCGAATAGCCCACAATCGTCAGCAACGCCGCGATGATCGCCAGATCGAACTTGATCTGGATCTCAGAAAAGATCCCGATGGTAAGAATGACGTCATGCACAAGCGCAATCACCGCGCCAAGCGCAAATTGCCATTCAAAACGCAGCCAGATGTAGATCAGTACCGCGCCGATGGCCAGGATGACCGCAATTGCAGCCGTCTGGATCAATTCACCAGACACCTTGGGCCCAACGGATTCGACCGAGACAAACTGAATGTCCGGCACAACTTCGGCCAGCGCCGCCTCGACCTGTTCGATCACCGCCGTGCTGACCGCCTCTTCGCCGTCCTGCGCCTGAATGCGCACCATGGCGACGTTTTGATCCGGGCCGAAGGTCGGGTCGAAAACCTCGGAAATGGTGATGTCACCCAGACCCAGCGCACCGATGGCATCGCGGTACATGCCGACATCCAACGGTTGCGCGCTTTCGGTCCGGATCGTCGTGCCACCGCGAAAGTCGATGCCATAGTTCAGCCCCTGCAGGATGAACGACCCGAACGAGATCACCATCAGGACGGCAGAGATCCCGAACCAAAGCTTCCAGCGGTTGAAGAAATCGAAATTCGTGTTCTCTTTGACCAGTCGCAAACGCATATCAGGCCGAACCCTTCCTTATACTTCGATTGTCTTGGGACGACGGCGTTCGAACCACATCACGATCAGAAGCCGTGTGACGAAAATGGCCGTGAAGACGGACGTCAGGATCCCCAGACCCAATGTGATGGCAAAGCCGCGCACCGGGCCAGAACCCATGACAAACAGAATCACCGCCGTGATGAACGTGGTGATGTTGGCGTCCAGAATGGCCGACAGCGCCTTTTCGTATCCCAGTTCGATCGCGCGCGCCGGGCCTCTTGCCGTTTTCAACTCTTCGCGGATTCGCTCAAAGATCAGCACGTTGGCATCCACCGCCATGCCGACCGTCAGAACGATCCCGGCAATGCCCGGCAAAGTCAGAGTTGCGCCGATCATGCTGAGAAGGCCAAAGATCAACCCGATATTGATGATCAGCGCGATATTGGCAAAGAGGCCGAACAGGCCATAGCTCAGCGCCATGAACACAAGGACAGACACAAACGCGACAACGGTTGCAATCTTGCCCGCGTCGATGCTGTCCTGCCCAAGTTCCGGCCCGATGGTCCGCTCTTCGAGGAAATCCAGACCGGCTGGCAATGCCCCTGCCCGCAAGAGCACGGCCAGTTGGGTGCTTTCCTCAACCGAGAAACTGCCGGTGATGATCCCCGAACCGCCGGGAATATGGCTCTGGATCACCGGATCCGAAAGCACTTCATCGTCCAGCACAATCGCAAACGGGTTGCCGATATTGGCCGCAGTATAATCCCCGAATTTTCGCGCGCCGGTCGGGTTGAAGCGGAAATTGACCGCCGGACGCCCGTTCTGGTCAAATGACGGCTGCGCGTCGACCAGTTCCTCACCACTCACCACCGGGGCCTGTTCAAGGATCACAAAGCCCGACTGGTTCAGATAGGGCAGGATTTCATTGCCAACGCCGGGGTCGGCATTTGCATCATCCGTGCGCCCCAGAACCGGTTGGAATGTCAACTGCGCCGTGGTGCCGATGATTTCCTTGAGTTCCGCAGCAGACCCGATGCCCGGAACCTGGATCAGGATGCGGTCGCTGCCCTGCCGTTGAATGGTCGGCTCACGCGTGCCCACCTCGTCGATCCGTCGGCGGATGATCTCGAGGCTTTGCTGCATCGTGCGCTCATCCGTGGCGATCTGCTCGGCCTCGGACAGGGTCACGATGATCTCCGATCCCTCGGCACGGACATCGAGGTCATTGTTCAGCGAACCGGTCAGTGACACCACAGGCTGCGCAAGGCCGCGCACAAGTTCAAGCGCACGCGCCATATTCTCAGGCTGAGAGATGCGCACCCGAAGCTCACCCTCAGCCGACGGTTGAAGCCGGATCGTGCCGACCGTGTCGCGTTCGGGGCGCAACACATCGCGCACTTCCGGCCACAGCGATTCCAGCCGCGCCTCGTAGACATCCTGCACGCGCACTTCGGCCAGAAGATGCGCGCCACCACGCAAATCAAGGCCAAGATTGACCAGACCAGACGGCAAGAACCCCGGCCAGCCAGCGCTTTGCGCCAGAAGTTCTGGTGTCTCGCCCGTCTGCTCTATCGCCGCAATCGCGTCATTGTGCTGTTCGACACGAGGATAAAAGACGTTGGGCAGCGCCAGACCCAGACCCACCACCACAGTGGTCCAGATCAGAATGCGCTTCCAGAGATCGATCTGAAGCATGAGCGAACGGTCCGATGCGGGCTGGGAAAATCAGGTGTTGGCAGGTTCGGTCTTGGACACGACCTGGGCGATGGTGTTCTGCACCACCCGAACCTTCACGCCTTCGGAAACCTCGACGTCCAGTTCGTTGTTTTCCTTGACCTTGACGACCTTGCCGATCAGTCCACCCTGGGTGACCACAACATCGCCGCGACGCAGGCCCTGGACCATTTTCTGGTGTTCTTTCAGTTTTTTCTGCTGCGGACGGATCAGCAGGAAATACATGATCGCGAAGATCAGGATAAGCGGGACAAACTGGGCAATGGCGTTGCCGTCCATGGGCGTGCTCCTTGAAGATGGCGGGGCACCCCCCGCTTGAGACTTGTCGCAAAATTTGGGCGATACCTATGTTGCCATGCAGTGCTTTGCAAGCCGGGTTCGGTTCTGTGCGACCCCGTAAATGTCGCGCCACAAAAGCGGTCGACCGCTTTTGCAAAAATCGTCGACGATTTTTGGCCCGCCCCTTGTGGCAGGTCCGCATTTTTGACTTAGGTCAGGCATGATGCGCATGTTGGCGGCCCCTGTCCTGTTTTTTCTTGCAACTGCCGTGCTGGCGCAAGACTTGCCTCTGCTCCCGGCACACGATCATGCAACCTGGCAGGCCGTCGGGCGTATCAACGCGGCTGGCTATCGCAAACGCGAGATGTGTACCGGGACACTGATCGCCCCCGACCAGGTTCTGACCGCCGCCCATTGTGTCGCGGGCACCGATGGTGTGGCCCCCCCACCCGAAGAGTTCACCTTTGTCGCCGGGTGGTTGCGCGGCGTGGCAGAGGACAGCGTGACCGGCACTGCCATCTGGGTGCATCCTCTGGCCTATGCCAGTGGGGATCTGGATGTGCGGTATGATCTTGCCATCCTGACGCTTGACCGCGCCGCAACCGTCGCGCCGCTGACTGTGGCACAGGCCGGGACCGCTGCGCCTTACGGGATTGTCGCCTACTCGACCCGCCGCCCGCACATGCTCAGCGCTGCTTTCGACTGCACGGGTCAGCCGGCCGGGTTTCTGCTGAGTCTTGATTGCCCGGTGCGGCCGGGAAATTCCGGCGGGCCCGTGCTGGCGCGGCAAGGCGACACCTGGGTGATTGCGGGTGTGATCAGCGCCATGGGACAGACCGGCGCACTGGCGGTGCCTGTGTCGCGCCTTCCACAACCCTGACCCCCTACCCAACGCCGACATTCCGGTGCATAAGGCCGCCCATCACAGTTGCGAGTCAGAAGGACAAGACCCATGCATGACATCCGAGCCATCCGCGAGAACCCTGCCGCCTTTGACGCGGCATTGTCGCGCCGTGGGTTGGAGCCGGTCTCGTCCGAAGTGCTGCGCATCGACGAAGCCCGCCGCGCCGCCATTCTCGAAGCGGAAACCGCGCAGGCCGACCAGAACAAGGCGGCCAAGGAAATCGGCAAGGCCAAGGCCTCGGGCGACGAGGCCGCGTTCCAGAAACTGCGCGATGAGGTGACCGCCAAGAAAACCGCCGTCGCCGAGATGCAGGCGCGCGCCAAGGAGCTGGACGACACATTGCAGACCCTGCTGATGGGCCTGCCCAACCTGCCCTTTGACGATGTGCCGGACGGCGCGGATGAAGCCGACAATGTGGAAGCCCACCGCTGGGGCACGCCGCGCAACTTCGATTTCCCCCCCAAGGAGCATTTCGAGATTCCCGCAGTCCAGCCCGGCATGGATTTCGAAACCGCCGCCAAACTGTCGGGATCACGTTTTGTCGTGATGTCCGGCGCTGTGGCGCGGGTACACCGGGCGCTGGCGCAGTTCATGCTGGACACGCATATCTCCGAGAACGGCCTGACCGAGACCTGGACTCCGGTCCTTGTCCGAGACGACATGATGTACGGCACTGGCCAGTTGCCGAAATTCGGAGAGGACAGCTACCAGACCACCAATGGCTGGTGGCTGGTGCCGACGGCCGAGGTGCCCCTGACCAATATCGTCAACGGCGAAACCGTCGACGAAGACACCCTGCCCCGACGATATGTGGCCCACACCCAGTGTTTCCGGTCCGAAGCGGGCAGCGCCGGGCGCGACACCTCCGGCATGCTGCGCCAGCACCAGTTCGAAAAGGTCGAAATGGTGTCGATCACCCATCCCGATCACAGCCGCGCCGAGCTGGACCGCATGACGGACTGTGCGCAGGGCATCCTCGAACGGTTGAACCTGCCCTATCGGACGGTTGTGCTTTGCACCGGCGACATGGGATTCGGCGCGCGCCGCACCCATGACATCGAGGTCTGGCTGCCCGGTCAGAACACCTATCGCGAGATCAGTTCGGTCTCGGTCTGTGGCGATTTTCAGGCGCGGCGCATGACCGCACGCTTCAAACCGTCCAGTGGCGGAAAGCCCGATTTTGTGCATACGCTGAACGGGTCCGGCCTTGCCGTCGGGCGCTGCCTGATCGCGGTTCTGGAAAACGGACAGCAGGCGGATGGATCCGTCACCTTGCCAGAGGCCCTGCATCCCTGGCTGGGTGGCAAGACGCGGATTTCGGCGGATGGGGTGATGGACTAACATGACACGGCTCTGGGCAGGTCTGGTTCTGCTGGCGGCGATCCTCTTCGCGGCCTCACCTTTGTTCACCGATGGGTTCAACGGGTTCGAGCCAGGCCAATTCCCGGTGCCGCAGGACGATCCACCGGTGCAACCGGCCGGCTACGCCTTTTCGATTTGGGGTCTGATCTATCTCTGGCTGATCATCGGCGCCGGGTTTGGCCTGCTCAAACGCAGTGATGATCCCGACTGGGAGGCGATGCGCGCACCCTTGGTGGTCAGCCTTGTGATCGGCGCAGCCTGGTTGCCGGTGGCCAACGTGTCGCCGGTGATCGCCACCATTCTCATCTGGGTCATGCTCGGCACTGCGTTTCTCAGCCTGTTTCGCGTCGGCGACACGGATCGCTGGTTTCAGCAAGCCCCGGTTGCAATCTACGCGGGCTGGCTGACCGCCGCGTCCTCTGTGTCCATCGGGCTGCTGCTGGGTGGGTATGGCCTGCTGAGCGGAACCTGGGCGGCCATCGTCGCGCTGTCGTTCGGGTTGGTGATCGCGCTGGTGGCGCAGTACCGCCTGCACCGCGCGCCCGAATACGGGGTGACGGTGATCTGGGCGCTGATCGGTGTGATCGTCGCCAATACCGGCCCGGTCAACATCGCGGTGGTCGGGTTGTGTCTGATAGGGATTATGTCGATCCTCGCCCTGCGCGGCACCGACACCGAGTAACGAAAAAGGGCTCCGGTTTCCCGAAGCCCCCACATGACGGAATGATGGTCCCGATCAGTTGCTGACGAGGATTTCAGCGTCCTGAGCGGCGGTCAGTTCGTCCATGCTGACGTCGCCATCCGCATCGGTATCGACCTCAGCGAAGACGTCTTCAGTCAGGTCCGGATAGGCGACCATCAGCTCTTCCATCGAATAGCTGCCATTGCCATCGGTATCTTCCACCGCAACCTGCGCGTACGCCAAACCGGCAGTCAGCGCGACAGCGGTTCCAAGGGTCACAACCAGGGTTTTCATTTCGTTCAACACTCCAAAGCGGACGGTGCCGCAAACAACGGCTCAACGCCGTCAGGTGCGGATATAGCAAGCCGTTTGGCCGCCACAAGATACTGAAATAAGTGCGTGAACGGCGACAGGCAACTTGCCGCTCAGGGTTTCTTTGGGCCCGAAAACACGGGGGGGTTTTTGTGGGGCGGCCCCCCCAATTCCCAACCTACCCCATGGCGCGCAGACGTTTGATCAGGCTCGAGGTGTCCCAACGCGCACCACCCAGCTTTTGCACATCCTTGTAGAACTGATCCACCAACGCCGTCACCGGCAGCGACGCCGCGACTTCATCCGCGGTCTCAAGACAGATGCCAAGATCCTTGCGCATCCAGTCCACCGCAAAGCCGTGATCGAATTTGTCGTCGATCATTGTCTCGTAGCGGTTCGACATCTGCCAGGACCCGTCAGCGCCCTGGCTGATCACCTCGACCACCGCGCGGCCATCCAACCCGGCCTTCTCGGCGAAATGCAGCGCCTCGCTCAGCCCCTGGACCAGACCGGCAATGGCGATCTGGTTGCACATCTTGGTCATCTGCCCTGCGCCGCTTTCACCAATGCGACGGCAGATGCGGGCATAAGCGTCAATGATCGGCTCGGCTCTGTCAAAGGCCGCCTGATCGCCGCCACACATCACCGACAGCGCACCGTTTTCGGCCCCCGCCTGACCGCCCGAGATCGGCGCGTCCACAAAGGCGATGCCCTTGTCACCGGCCGCCGCGTAAAGGTCTCGGGTGACTTTCGCGGACACGGTGGTGTGATCCACAAAGATGCTGCCTTCGGACATGTCAGCAAAGGCACCTTCCTCACCCAGACAGACGCTGCGCAGATCGTCGTCATTGCCGACACAGGACAGGACAAAGTCACATCCCGCAGCCGCTTTGCGTGGTGACGTCGCGTGTGCGCCGCCAAATTCATCAACCCAGCTTTGGGCTTTGGAGGTTGTCCGGTTGTACACGATGACATCATGTCCCGCCTTGCTCAGATGTCCCGCCATCGGGTAGCCCATGACCCCCAAGCCCAAGAATGCCACTTTTGCCATGCTGCGATCTCCCTTTCTCATGCGAATTTTTCTGCTGCCATTACCTGACGCCGCACCGCCCCCTTGGCAAGGGCTTGCGTGTTCTGTAGGGCCATCGCAAGTATCCGTAATTGGCTCCGAACCCCGGTTCGAAAGGTGAAAACAACGTGGCGCTGATCTTCAGAACCCTGGTTTGGCTGACCACGGCCTTTCTCGTTCTGGGGACGATCGGCGTGCTGACCGTCTACTATCTCGCCTCGCGGTCCTTGCCGGATTATGACAAGATCATTCCGGTCTCGGGACTGACCGCAGATGTCGAGATCGTGCGCGACAATTCCGGTGTGCCACACATCTTTCCGACCTCGGATCGCGATGCGTTCTATGCACTGGGCTATGCCCACGCGCAGGACCGGCTGTGGCAGATGACCCTGATGCGCCGCACCGCGCAGGGGCGCTTGTCGGAACTGTTCGGCGCGCGCACCGTGGAGACCGACAAGTTGCTGCGGCGGCTCGATCTTTACCCCCGCGCCGTGCAATCGGTTGACTCACAGGATGCAATGACGCGCGATGCGCTCGATTCCTATGCCGCCGGGGTGAATGCCCGCATCTCTGAAATCAACCGCGACAGCCTTGGCCGGGGTGCGCCCGAATTTTTTGTCTTCAACGCCCCACTGGCCCCGTGGCAACCCGCCGATTCCATCGCCTTGGTCAAGCTGATGGCCCTGCAACTTTCGAGCCACCTGAAAGAAGAAGTGCTGCGCGCCCGCACATCACTTTTGCTTCCGGACGAGAACCGTCTTGCCGACATTCTGCCCGACATCCCCGGTCAGGGGGTCGCCGCCCTGCCCGAATACGCGGCGCTGATGCCCGGCCTGTCCGGCGCGACGCAGTTCGCCCGGACAGACCCCGATCCGCTGTTCTGGCCGGTTGCAGAGCGCGGATTGGCAGGTGCGTCGAACGCCTGGGCTGCGGACGAGTCGCGTTCGGCCACCGGATCGACCCTGATGGCCAATGATCCGCATCTGCAATTCACCGCGCCGGCGACGTGGTATCTGGCCCGGATGCAGTTGTCTGCGGGCGGGGTGATCGGGGCGACCATTCCCGGCATTCCCGCGATCATGGTTGGCCGGTCCGACTCCATCGCATGGGGGCTGACCTCGTCCTATCTGGACGATCAGGACGTGTTCATCGAAGAGCTCAACCCGGACAACCCCGAAGAATACCGCACTCCTGACGGGTTCAAGGAATTCGTCACCCGCAGTTCGATCATCGAGGTCAAGGATTCGACACCTCTTACCCTGATCCTGCGCTGGACGGACAATGGTCTGGTGCTGCCATCGACGCAGTTCGATCTGGGGACGATCACGCCGCGCGATCATGTGGCCGCCCTGGGCTGGACCGCGCTCAGCACGCGCGACACCTCCATGTCGGCGGCCATCGGGCTGATGTATGCACAATCGGTTGAAGAAGCGCTCGAGGTGTCAAAGGACTTTGTCGCACCATCGCAGAACCTGACCGTGATCGACGGTGACAGCATTGCCATGAAGATGATCGGGGCGATGCCGCGCAGGGATGCCCAGCATCAAAGCCAGGGCCGGATGCCGTCTTTGGGCTGGCGCGCCGAAAACCGCTGGCAGGGGATGTTGCCGGACGATGCCAACCCGGTGTTTGTCAATCCGACGGGCGGTATCGTCGGCAACACCAACAACAAGATCGTCGACCGTCCGTTCCCCCTGCATGTAAGTTATGACTGGGGTGACAGCCAGCGGGTCATGCGCTGGCAAGGACTGATGCAGGGCCGCGAGGTCCATACCCGCGACAGCTTTATCGAAGCGCAGCTTGACACCGTGTCGATCACCGCCCGCGCCCTGCTGCCACTGATCGGGGCGGATCTGTGGTTCACCGGAGAAGCCGCGCCGGAAGGCACACCAGAACGCCTGCGCCAGCGCGCGCTTGAGCTTTTGGCGAACTGGAACGGCGAGATGAATGAACATCTGCCCGAACCGCTGATCTATTCGGCGTGGCTGCGCGCGCTTCAGGATCGCCTGATCCAGGATGATCTCGGGCCTCTGGCGGCAGACTTCACCCGCGTCGAGCCGCTGTTCATCGAACGGGTCTACCGCGATGTCGACGGGGCCAGCGCGTGGTGCAACGTGATCCGCTCGGCGGCCGATGAAACCTGCACCGATATCGCGCGCCTTGCGCTGGATGATGCGCTGGTCTGGATTTCGGAAACCTATGGCACCGCGCTGGAATCCCTGCGCTGGGGGGATGCGCATCAGGCGACCCATGACCACCCGGTTCTGGGAGGCGTCCCGATCCTGCGCTATTTCGTGAACATCCGCCAAAGCACGTCCGGAGGGGATCACACGCTGATGCGCGGACGTGGATCGGGGGAAGGCCCGAACCCGTTCCTGAACGTACATGGCGCCGCCTATCGCGGCGTCTATGATTTTGCCGATCCCGACAGTTCGGTCTTTATCCTGTCGACCGGGCAGTCGGGGCATTTCCTGTCGCGGCACTATGATGACCTGGGGATCCTGTGGCGGCGGGGCGAATATATCCCGATGTCGCTGGATGCCAACCTGGCGCGGGCGGCCTCGGTCGGTGTGACGCGGCTGGTGCGGCAGTGATCGGGTTTCGAATGGCCTGTGGCCATCCGACAGGCGCGCGCTGCGCGCGCAGAGGGGGCTCTGCCCCCGTCGCCCAAAGGCGACTCCCCCGAGGTATTTGTGGCCCAAAGAAACCAGAGACGTCCGGCACGCGGATTCGTCAGAGTGTTTCGAACTGCCGCGCGTCCTTGGCGGACCAGCGCACACGGAGCGTATAGCCGGTCTCATCCTGCGTTTCGTCCTCGACCAGCGCCTTGTCGAAGAGCCAGGCGCGCTTGCGCCCGTCTTCGAAGCCCAGATGTACCGTCTCTTCCCGCCGGTCACCTTCGAGCATGTGGTTGACCGCGTCCAGCAGAGGGCCAAGCCCCTCACCGGTCAGGGCGGAGGTGGCGAACACCCTGTCATCCCGTTCGGCACGCGCCTGTGCGGCCACCCGGTCTTCGGCGTCCATGACGTCGATCTTGTTCCAGACTTCCAGCAGCGGTGTTGTCTCGGTCACACCGAGGGAGTTCAGGATATCGCGCACGTCCTGGGCCTGATCTTCGCTGGCGCTGTGGCTGATATCGCGCACATGCAGAATCAGATCGGCGGCCAGCACCTCTTCGAGCGTGGCGCGGAAGGCGGCGACCAGTTCGGTCGGCAGATCGCTGATGAAGCCCACCGTGTCCGACAGGATCACATCCGGTCCATCCGGCAGCTTGACCGCCCGCATGGTCGGATCGAGTGTGGCAAAGAGCATGTCCTTGACCATCACCTCGGCACCGGTGAGGCGGTTGAACAGCGTCGATTTGCCTGCGTTTGTATAGCCCACAAGCGCCACGATCGGATAAGGCACCTTGGCGCGGGCGGCGCGGTGCAGGCCGCGTGTCTTGACCACCTTGTCCAATTGCCGGCGCAGACGCACCAGTTGGTCGTCAATCGCGCGGCGGTCGGCCTCGATCTGGGTTTCGCCCGGACCCCCAACAAAGCCAAGCCCACCCCGCTGCCGTTCCAGGTGAGTCCAGGCCCGCACCAGCCGCGTGCGCTGATAGCTGAGCGCGGCCATTTCCACCTGAAGCACACCTTCGCGGGTTGCCGCGCGGTCGCTGAAAATCTCGAGGATCAGCCCGGTGCGATCCAGAAGCTTGACGCCCCAGGCCTTTTCCAGGTTGCGTTGCTGGACCGGCGTGACCGGGCCGTCGACCAGCACCAGTTCCACGTCCTGCGCCTTGATCACCGCTTCCAGTTCCTTGATCTTTCCGGACCCGAACAAGGCTCCGGGGTGCGGTTTGGGCAAACGGACGACATTGCTCCCCATCACCTCGAGGCCGGGCAAGGCCGCCGCCAAAGCCACGGCTTCTGCCAAGGCAGGTTCGGGCGCGCGCCGCGACCGGTCGCTGGTGATGTCAGGATGCAGAACCCAGGCGCGGGTCACATGCGGGTCGTGTTCTTTCAACTTTCGCCTTCGCCGTCATACAGATTGATCGGCTGTGCTGGCATGATGGTCGAAATGGCGTGCTTGTAGACAAGCTGTGACTGGCCATCGCGCCGCAGCAGCACACAGAAATTGTCAAACCAGGTGATCACGCCCTGCAATTTGACGCCATTGATCAGGAAGACAGTCACCGGCACCTTGGTTTTGCGGACGTGGTTCAGAAACGCGTCCTGAAGATTCTGCCTATCAGATGCCATAAAAATTGCCTTTATTCTTGCTCTTGCCGTGCGGAACGTCGTGATTTCACGCCACTATGTCTTGGGGTTCGCTTAAATTCCAGAGGAAAAACAAGGAAATTCTGCAAGTGTGCAGCTATGGCTCAGTCGCGCCAGAGATCCGGCGTCAAAATGACCACCAGAGCCAGCATTTCCAAGCGCCCCATGATCATCGCGATGGCGGCAATCACCTTGGCTCCGGGCGCCAGTTCGATCAGTGTCAGACGCCCCGCCTGCACCACCTCGACCAGCGGCCCGCAGTTCGACAGGCTTGCCACCGCCAATACCAGCGATTGCTCGAACGGGATGCCGAACGCGGCAAAGGCCACGGTTGTGCCAGCCAGCGTGATGGCGAAAATCATGAAGAACACCCAGGCGATGAACGCGCCTTCGCGCCGTGTGCGCCGGGACACCAGACCCGAGCGACCAACCGAGGACGGATGCACAAGGCGATCGACCTCGCGCATGCCGTTGACGATCAGCGCGAACACCCGCAACAGCTTTACCCCACCCGCTGTGGTCGCCACGCCCCCCCCGATCAGTGCCAGACCCATCAGAATCAGCCCCGGCGTTTCAAGCCCGGACCAGGCCTGTGCATCCACCCAATCCACGCTGGCAAAGCCGTGGGTGGTCAGGAAGGACAGAACCGTAAACGCCGCCCCCCAGAACGCCCGAAACGCTGCGACAAAGTTGTTCTGATCACCCAGGTCGAGCGCTGCCACAAAATGGCGCAGCAAAAGCAGGACCGGAACCAGCAGCACGATGGACAGCCCAAGCCGGAATTCGGGATCGTAAAACAGTCCCGCCTTCTGCGCGTTGCCGGTGTCTTGCGAAAACGTCATGCGAGACAGCGCGAACAACAGGAACACCGCCATGATCGCCTCTCCGGCGATACCGCTGCTTGCCCCGGAGGGACCGCCAACCGGCGAAATGCCCGACGTGGACATGACGCTCATGGCATGGGTGAGCGCCACAAATGGCGTGTCCCCGACCACCAGCAGCAACACCCAAAGCGCCAGCGTCAACAGTGTGTAGGACGGCACCAGCACAGCCGCGCTGCGCGCCAGTCGACTGGCCGGATTGGCAGTGTCGCGCCGCGCTGCCCCGGCCACGACGTCCTGTCCCGGCTCGCCCAGCGATGTCACTTCGAACCCGCCAAGGTTCAGCGGGGCCAGGATCGCCGCCGCCGCCACCCACATCAGCAGCCCCCCCATCCAGCCGACCTGCGCGCGCCACAGATGTTCGGCCATCGACAACCGCTCGGGCGGAAACAGCGGCATGCCCGTGGTCGACAGGCTCGACACCATTTCAAGATAGGCGTTGAGAAACGTTGTCGTCTGAAGCGACTCGTAGAACGGCACCGCCAGAATCGCGGGCAACAGAAGGAAACTGCCCAACAGCGCAAGCAACTGGCGCATGGCGTTGCGGTTGTGCGGACGGTTGGCCAGCGCAAGCCCGATCAGCGAACACACGACCAGCCCGACCAGCCCGGAATAGAAGAACGCCCGCGCGTCCTGAAAGGCCTCGTTCCACAACGCCACGCTTGCCGGGACAATCATCGACGCCGAAGCAAGGGTTGTCAGAAGCACCAACAGCGGCAGGCGATACAGAAGCGCCATGATTCAGAAGAAGTCGATCGAGACCTGAAGCAGGCGTTCGACCTCCGAAACATCCTTGGCCAGGGTGAACAGCACCACCTGGTCACCTTCTTCGATCACCATCGCGCCGGTTGGACGCCGGACCTTGCCGCCCTTGCGCACGGCCCCCACGATCACCCCTTCCGGGAAGTCGATATCGCGCAGCTTTTGCCCCGCCATCGGTGAGGTGGAGAGCACTTCGGCTTCGATCACCTCGGCCTCGGCATCGCCGATCGAATAGACCGACCGCACGCGGCCGTGGCGGAAATGGCGCAGGATCGAACTGACCGTGACCGAACGCGGGTTGATGTAGGCATCAATTCCCAACGGCTCCATCAGAGGTTCCAGTGTCGGATCGTTGATCAGCGCAATCGCCATCCGGCAGCCTTCGGATTTCGCCCGCACAGCCGCCAGCATGTTGGTCTTGTCGTCATCGGTGACACACAACACCGCATCCGCCCGTTCGATATTGGCTTCGGCCAGCAACGTCACATCAAGACCGTCGCCGTTCAGGACAATTGTCCGTTCCAATGCCTCGGCCGCGCGTTCGGCACTTCTGCGGTCGCGTTCGATCACCTTGACCCGGATCCGGTCGGCCCGCTCTTCAAGATGTTTGGCGACCATCAGGCCAACATTGCCGCCGCCGATGATCACCACCCGTTCCTGTTTGCGGTGGGTCTTGCCGAAAATCTCGAGCGTGCGGCGCACGTCTTCGTTGTGCGCCATCACATAACAGGCGTCCCCGGCAAAGATCTGGTCCCCGGATTCGGGCGCAAACAGCGTCCCTTCCCGTCGGATGCCGACCACGATGGTGCGCAATGTCGAAAACAGGTCCGTAAGCTGCTTCAGAGGCGTGTTGATGATCGGGCAATCGTCGTCGATGGTCAGCCCCATCAGCGCAGCCTCGCCATCCAGAAAGGTCTCCGTATCAAACGCAGCAGGCGCATTCAGCCGTTGCAGCGCCGCCTCGGCCACCTCCATCTCGGGGCTGATCACCACGTCGATGGGCATGTGATCGCGCCGGTAAAGGTCGGAATAGATCGCCGTCAGATAGGATTTCGACCGCAGCCGCGCGATCTTGCGCGGGATCGAGAACACCGAATGCGCCACCTGGCAGGTCACCATGTTGACCTCGTCCGAATGCGTCGCCGCGATGATCATGTCCGCATCCCGCGCCCCCGCCTGGTCAAGCACATCCGGATAAGACGCAAACCCCGCGATCCCCTGCACATCCAGAGCATCGGTCGCCCGGCGCACCAGTTCGGGATTGCTGTCGACCACCGTGACGTCGTTTCGCTCCCCCGAAAGGTGCCGCGCGATCTGCCAACCGACCTGACCTGCTCCGCAGATGATGACCTTCATGTGCTTTGCCCGCGGACGGGCCCCTTGGCTATGGCGCAGGCTTCTGTTTGGCAGAGGTGGGGGGTGGGGTCAATTGGCGAGGGGATCAGCCGTGGACAGACCGCATGTGTTGACCACACCGGGTAAACATATCCTGACGCAAAAGCCCGCGAAGACACCAACCTACCCCAAGGCGTCGGCACCGCGCCAGCTGGGCAGCACCATCTCCACCCAGGAACGCATTTCGTTCTTGCCGCTTCGAAGCACGCCACCGTGAAGCTCGGCAATCTTCTTGGCCAAGGGCAGTCCCAGGCCAAGGCCGCCACGCGCCCGGGTCATGACAGCCTCTCCGACCGCGAAAGGACGGTCGGATCGTTCAGCCTGACCTTGCGCAAGGCCGGGTCCCTCATCGTAACATGTCAGGTGTAACGTCCTATCATCGCCCCGGGAAGCGACCAGTTCGATATGGCCTTCGCCATGTGTCGCGGCATTTGTCACCAATGACGACAATGCCAATGACAGCTGTTCCCCGTCGCCCCGGATGGTCTGAGTGTCGCCTGCACATCGCTTTTGGACGTTGCGGTGCGATGCAGTCACGATGGGTTCAATGGGATGGACGACAGCGTCAAGAAGCCCGTCACACGAAAAGACCTCTTCCGCGAGAAAAAGTTCGCCATTCTGCAATTTGGAAAACCCGATGATATGCTCAATCAACTTGTGCAGATGCTCGCCCGAGGCGGTAATCGCCGAAATCGACCTGTCAGTGAACTTACCTGCAAGGTCGGCATCCATTTCCAACTCACCGGAAAGATGTGCCTTCAAAAGCCGCGCATTCCCCAAAAGCACTGTCAAAGGTGTACGAAACTCGTGCCCGACCAGCGCCAGAAACTCTTGCTGCGCTTCTGAAGCGATCTGATAGCGTTTGCTTTGATTTCCGCCGGTTCGATCCGCGTGCTTTTGTTCAAGATGTGTCACGACCTCATCGGCAAAGGATTGCAGTTTGCGGATCGCTTCCTCGGAGGGCGCTTCATGCGGTGTGACGTCGATTGCACAGACGCTGCCCACACGAAATCCCGAGCTTAGAATGATAGGCGCACCGATATAGAAGCGGATCTTGGGTTCCAGCGCGACGGCGGGATGATATTTCAGCTCGGGATGTTCAAGCGTGTCCGGCAAGACCAGCGGCTGCTCGGACATGATCGCCCGCGAACAGATCGAGTAATCGCGCGGCGTGGAGTCCAAGTCGACACCGGTTTTCGCCAAGAACCACTGGTGATCCGACTCCACAACCGAAACAAGCGCGGCAGGCGTTTCGAAAATGTCCGAGACACGCTCAACGATGCGCTGCACAAAGTCATCGGTCCGCCGTTCCGAACCAATCACCTCGCGAATTTCTTTCAGCCGCGCGTGTTCGTTGATTGCAAACGGGAATGCTATGTTCGACCGATCCATTGTGTAGCCCCTTTTTCGTTGCAATCGAAATCGACGCTGACCACTTATTGTTCACTTCAGGTTCGAAGCGCCCATTCCAGTTCATCTTGTGAATACCAAAGCCATTTTATCAAATTAACGTGTCCGCCGCAAAAACTGTTCCGAGGGACTACTAATTTCGATCCCAGGCATCGTGAAATCACGCACCTTACCCTCAAATCCCCCAACGTTAACAAACCCTTAATAGGTCCACTCCGGACCCAATGTTTCGCGCGCGAAACAATAGGGCCAGAACGGACCTACCCGATCAGGACGCCTCTTCCACCTCATCCTCAAGGTACGCCACCCGACTGCCCGCCTTGGAGCTGGTGACCACCCCGAGCGACTTCAGCTTGCGGTGCAAGGCGCTGCGCTCCATGCCGACAAAACTTGCCGTGCGGCTGATATTGCCGCCAAAGCGGTTGATCTGGGTCAGCAGGTATTCCCGTTCGAACGCCTCGCGGGCCTCGCGCAGGGGCATCGTGGCAAGGGTGCCGGACAGCACCACCCGGCCCTCTTCGTCCTCGGCCTGTGCATTGTCCTGCGGCAGTTCGCGCGCGGCGATGTCGCCGGTGCCGTCGCCCAGGATCAGCACCCGTTCGATCAGGTTCTTGAGTTGGCGCACGTTGCCCGGCCACACCATCGTCTGCAACAGCGCCACCGCATCCGGGCTCAGCCCGCGCTTGGGAAGGCCCTGCGTCTGGTTGAACAGGTCGATGAAATGCCCCGCCAGCATCGGGATGTCCTCGCGCCGGTCCTCAAGACTTGGAACGGAAATCGGCACCACGTTGAGCCGGTGATAGAGTTCCTCGCGAAACATCCCCGCCGCGATCTCGTTCTGCAAATCACGGTTTGTCGATGACACAACCCGCAAATCCACCCGCACCTTATCCGTGCCGCCAACCCGCTGAAACTGCTGGTCCACCAGCACGCGCAGGATCTTGGACTGGGTGCCCAGCGGCATGTCCGCCACCTCGTCGAAATAGATCACCCCACCATGCGCTTGTTCAAGCAAGCCGGGTTCCACACCGCGTTCCGGCGTTTCGCGGCCGAACAGCACCTCTTCCATCGTCTCGGGTGCAACACCGGCACAGTTCACCGTCACAAACGGCGCGCTGGCGCGGTTGGAATGGGCGTGGATATAGCGCGCTGCCACTTCCTTGCCGCTGCCTGCGGGACCGGACAAGAGCACCCGGCCGTTGGATTTTGTCACCTTGTCGAGGTTCGACAGCAGGCCGCGATACGACGCGCATTCACCCACCATCTGCGCCACGTCGGTTTCCCGGCGTTTGAGTTTCTGGTTCTCACGACGCAGTCGACTGGTTTCCATCGCCCGGCGAATGACGACCAGCAACTGGTCGATATTAAAGGGTTTTTCGATGAAATCATACGCGCCCTGCTTGATCGCAGCGACCGCGATTTCGATATTGCCATGGCCCGATATGATCACCACCGGCACATCCGGATTGTCTCGTTTGACGGTCTTGAGAATGTCGATCCCGTCCATCTTGCTGTCTTTCAACCAGATATCGAGGATCAGAAGCGCCGGTTCCTCGGCGTTGATCTCGGTCATGGCCTCTGACGAGTTACCGGCAAGCCTGGTGGTGTATCCTTCATCCTCAAGGATATCCCCGATCAATTCACGGATGTCGCGCTCGTCGTCTACAATCAAAATATCGCTCATGGCCTCACTCTCATGTCCTTTAATCGTCACATCTTGAATTCTGTGTCAGCCGGTCTTGTGTCGGCCTTGGTCGTACTGTCCTGTATGTCCCCGTCGACCAAAACGGGCAGCCGAACCACCGCCATTGCGCCGCGACGGCCCGTGTCATCGAAGGGCGCGGCGTGCTCCAGAGTCAGCGTTCCGCCGTGTTCTTCGATGATCTTTTTCACGATCGGCAGGCCAAGTCCTGTGCCTTTCTCGCGTGTCGTGACGTAAGGCTCAAAAAGCCGCGTCGGATCTTCGGGGAGTCCGATGCCGTTGTCCGAAATCCGGATTTCAGCGACGGACTCATGCCGTTCACAGGTCACACGGATCTCTGGAACGACCGGAATATCAGAGCCTGTTTCTCTATAACTTTCAATTGCTTCTCCGGCGTTCTTCACCAGATTTGTAAGGGCTTGCCCAATCATGGTGGCATCGACTTCGGCCGGGATGTCATAGGTCGGCATGTCGGTCACAATCTGCACATCGGGTTGCCCCGCTTCCTGAAGCAGGATGACGCTGCGCAGGATGTCGACCACATCTTCTGGCTTGCGATCCGGTTCCGGCATCCGCGCGAATTTTGAAAACTCATCAACAATGCGTCGCAAGTCATTGGTTTGGCGTACAATCACTTCGGTGAGCTGCTCGAGGTTATTGGCATCAACCTCGGACAGTTGCTTGCGAAACTTGCGCCGGATGCGTTCGGCAGAAAGCTGGATCGGCGTCAGCGGATTCTTGATCTCATGTGCAATGCGCCGCGCGACGTCGCCCCAGGCGGCCATGCGCTGAGCGCTGACCAGATCGGTCACATCGTCAAAAGCCACCACATACCCCTCAAGTCCCCCGTCTTCGCGACGGCGCGTGGAAAGGCGCACCAGAAGATTTTCCAACTGGCCTTCTCGGCTGACCTTGATTTCCTCCTGCGCGGTTTCGATGGCCTGTTCGCGCAGACGATCGAACAGCGGGCCGAACTCTGGCACGGCCATCGTGATCTCAACGCTGCGCTGGTTTTCCTCCCATCCGAGCAGGCGTTCGGCAGACCGGTTCACAAAGGTCACACGCCCATCCGCGTCCAGTCCGACCACGCCCGATGTGACCGAGGTCAGAACCGAGTCAAACAACCGCTGGCGGCGTTCGATCTGGCGGGTGTTGTCGAGCAGCGTTTCGCGCTGGCCCTTGAGCTGCCGGGTCATCTGGTTGAAATACCGTCCCAGCATGGCGATTTCGTCGTCGCCGTCCTCTTCGAGAACCTTCACATCCAGATCGCCCGAACCAACGCGCTGTGCCGCACCTGTCAGGCGGCCCACCGGACGGCTGAGACGTTCGGCGAACCACAGGCCCAACCAGATCGCCGCAAGGATCAGCAGGAACGCAAACCCAAGGTAAAGCAGTGCAAAGTCAAAAAGCACGCGGCCCCGATCGTTTTCCTGTTGCTGGTAAAACCGTGCGGTTTCCTGGGTGTCATCCAGCAGGTTGAGGATCTGGCCATCGACATCCCGGGTGATGAACAGATAGCGATCGGTGAAGGCCTGCAACGGGATCATCGCGCGAAGTTCGTTGTTATCCCAGTCCTGAACAAGCGCGATGCCCGCGTCATTCGCCTCATCAAAGACATCCGGGGTTGGGCGTTCGTAGTCGAACAGGTACGACCCTTCACCACGTGCCCGAATTTCACCTGCGCCATCAATGACATACGCCTCGCGCAAGCCGCGCTGGATCTGCGCCTGTCCCTGGCTGAGCGCCTGGCGCAATTCGCCGTCATCCATGATGAAGGTGGCCCGGCGATTGGCATCCAGAAACGCCCCGAGCGCGCGCGCGTCCTGTGACAGGCCTTCGCGGTGTTCCTGTTCATAAGCTTCGGCAGCGGACAAGGACGCCCCGACCACGTTGCGCACCCGTTCGGAAAACCAGGTTTCCAAACCGATATTGATGGTCAGAACGGCAAAGACAGCGACCGTGATGGTCGGCAACAGCGCCATCAGGGCAAAAGCGCCCGTCAGCCGCAGGTGCAGACGCGATCCGGCGGATTTGGCACGGCGCGCGGAAATGAGGTTGGCCACCCGACGCAACACAAGCGCCGCCAGAAGCAGCATGTAGATCAGGTCGGCCAGCAGCACCAGACGCAGGTTGAACTGCGCGCCGGTGCCGGTGTCGAGCGGCCCCAGAACAAGGATGGTGGCGACAGCAAGAATTGGCCCAAGAAGCACAAGCCCAAGGGTCACGGCATTCTGGTAGCGTCGTTGCCGACGCATCCGGCTCAGCCGGGTCCAATTCAATGAGCGTGCCCAGGTGGCCACAGCCAACCCCCGCCTTGATGTGCCGCGCAGCCCGGCCACCGCTATATTTTGTGGTCTCGGCACACTGCGTCACCGCCGAACCACTATTATGTGGCAGTTTTACATCAATTTGCGGCGCCGTGTCACCTGAATATCGAGGTCTGTGATCTTCTTTCTGAGCGTATTTCGATTAATTCCAAGCAAATCAGCGCATTTTGCCTGATTTCCGCCGGTCGCCTCGAGGGCGATCTCGATCAGCGGCGCTTCGATCTCGCGCAGGATTCGCGGATAGAGCCCCGGCGGCGGAAGCATTGTTCCGTGCAGATCGAAGTATCTGCGCAAGTGGCGAGCCACCGACGCGCTGAGTTTTTCGCTATCACCGCCGCGCAGGACCGGGCCGGTGTCGGGCTGGTTGCCCAACACGTTTTCCACTTCGGCGCGGGTGATTTCATCGGCGCGAGACGTCAGGCTGAGACGACGCACAACGTTTTCAAGCTGGCGCACATTGCCCGGCCAGCTATAGGCGCGGAACAGGTCGGCGGCGTCTTCGGACAGCCACCGCTTGGCCCCGCCATCCCGTTCGGCGCGGATCAGGAAGTGATCGCTGAGCAGGGCAATGTCGTCGACCCGTTCGCGCAAGGAGGGCACCGCGATGGTTGCGCCGCTGATGCGGTAATACAGATCTTCGCGCACACCGCTGTTTGAAATGCCCTGCCCCGGATCGGTTTGGCTTGTCGCGATGAAGCGCGGAACATTGTCGCCGGGACCATCCATCATGCGCACGATGCGGGCCTGCACTTCGTCGGGGACATCGGCCAGTTCGTCGATCAGGAGCGTCCCGCCCCGCACCCGTGCGAGAATTCGCGCCGGGCCTTCGATATCCGACAGATCGCTTCCCGTGACGGTCACGAATGGCAGGGAGCGGCGGTCCGAGAAGTCGTGCAAGGCGCGCGCGATGAGGGATTTGCCGGTCCCGGATTCACCACAGATCAACACCGGCAGATCGGTGTTCATCACTTTGGCGACCAACCGGTACAGCGCCTGCATCGCCGGGGTTTTGCCGATCAGCGGCAAATCATCCGGGGCATCCGTCGGGGTGACATCGCTGACCGGGCGCGGCGTGCGCATTCTTGCGTCCAGCGCCTTGGCGGTGCGCTTCATCAGGTCGGGCAGATCGAAAGGCTTGGGCAGGTAATCATACGCCTCGGCCTCGGCAGCCTGAATCGCGGTCATGATGGTGTTCTGCGCCGAAATCACGATCACCGGCAGATCGGGGCGATCCTGCGAAATCTTTGGCAGCATCTCGAGCCCGTTGCCATCGGGCATGACCACGTCCGAGATCACGACATCGCCTTTGCCCTCGGCGACCCAGCGCATCAGCGTGGTGAGCGAGGACGTGGCATGCACCTTGCATCCTGCCCGAGTCAAAGCCTGGGTGAGAACCGTGCGGATCGTGCGGTCGTCATCGGCTACAAGTACCGTGCCATCCATCAGTTTGACTCCTTTTGTTTACGCGGCGCGAGCGGCAGCGAAATTCGGAAACGGGTTTTGCCGGGGACAGAATCCACCGAGACCCAACCGTCGTGATCTGAGATAATCTTGCTGACGAGCGCGAGGCCGAGGCCGGTGCCGTTTTCGCGTCCCGACACAAAGGGATCGAACACGTCGCCGCGAATCTCCGGCGGCAGGCCGGGGCCATCGTCGATCACCTCGACCTGCAGCGGCAGCGACTGGCCGGTGCCATCGGCGCGGCGCAGGCTGTAGCTGTGTTCGTAATAGGTGTGCAGGCGTATCCTGCCACCTTCGACCGGATCTGCCGCCTCCGAGGCGTTCTTGATCAGGTTCATGAACACCTGCAACAGCTGATCGCTGTCACCAAGCGCCAGGGGCAGCGACGGGTCGTAATCTTCGATGATCATCATGTGTGCGCCAAACCCCAGCAGTGCCGAACGGCGCGCCCGGTCAAGAACATCGTGCAGGTTGACGGGTTTGCGTTCCGGCGCGGACAAGTTGCCGAACTGTTCCACCTGTTCGAGCAGCTTCACGATTCGCCGGGTTTCCTCAACGATCAGGTCCGTCAGTTCGAGATCATCGTTGGTCAGGTTCATGCTCAGCAACTGCGCCGCCCCGGTTATCCCGGCGAGCGGGTTCTTGATTTCATGCGCCAGCATTTCCGCCATGCCGATGGCTGACTTGGCCGCGGATTTGACCGTCTGGCTCTGGTTGACACGCCCGGCAAGTTCGCGCGGGCTGATCAGCAGGATCATGCAGCCTTCGTTGCCTTGAAGCGGCGCGATTTGCAGGTTGCACACCAGTGGCGGACGCGATCCGGGGCCGACATCCACATCATTGACGAACAGCGCCGTCCCGTTTGCACGGGCGCGCGCGAGGCTTTTCTCCATCGGGGCATCAACGGTAAGCCGGTCCCAGATTGGTTGTCCCAACAACCACTTGGCCGAGTTGTTCATGAACCCTTCTGCCGCCGGGTTCATGTCGAGGATGTTTTCGTCCTCATCAATGACGATCGCGGGGACCGGAAGGGATGACCAGATCAGCCGTTCATCCACCATTGTGGGCTCTCCCGCATCTTCGTTCATGCGGCTTGCCTCTTGTCGCTCAGGAGGGCGTCCGTCAGGGTGGACAGAACGAAAGATGGATCGTTGGCCGTCAGGATCGCCTTGCGCAGGCCGGTGTCGGTGGCCGCTTCATCCATGTACCAGCCCAGATGTTTGCGCGCGACGCGCCCGCCAAGATCGCAGCCATAGAAGGTCAGCATCGCGTCATAGTGCCCGCCCACCATATCGACCAGCGCGCGCCCCTTGGGAACAACCGGCCGCGGCGTGCCGTAGATGTCAGCGGCGATCTGTGCCAGGATCCACGGCTTGCCCTGCGCGCCGCGCCCAACCATCACGCCATCGGCGCCGCTTTGGGCCAATGCGGTGCGGGCGGAGGTGGTGTCCACGATGTCACCGTTGGCCACCACAGGAATGGAGACAGCGTCTTTGATCCGGCGAACGGCGCGCCAATCTGCCTGGCCCTTGTAGAATTGGCAGCGGGTGCGCCCGTGTATGACGATCATCGCGATTCCAATGGCTTCAGCGCGCTGTGCCAGTTCGGCGGCGTTGTGGGACGCATCGTCCCAACCGAGGCGCGTTTTCAGGGTGACCGGAACAGACACGGCGCTGACCACGGCGTCAATCAGGCGGCAGGCATGATCCAGATCGCGCAGCAACGCCGACCCCGAATAGCCACCCACAACCTTTTTGGCAGGGCAGCCCATGTTGATGTCGATCACCTGCGCGCCCATGCCTTCGACCATGCGCGCCGCTTCGGCCATCGCGTTGGGTGTGCGGCCTGCCAGCTGGACCGAGGTATTGGCGATCCCTGCCCCAAGTTCCGCCTTTTCGCGTGTGCCGGGCCGCGCAGTGAGGAATTCTCCGCTGGCGATCATTTCAGACACGACACGTCCTGCACCAAAGCCGGACACCAGACTGCGGAACGGCAAATCCGTGATCCCGGCCAACGGGGCCAGCAACACAGGTGGGGACATGAGATAGTTTGGAACCGACGGTGTCACCGCTAAAATCCTTGACTCGTTGAATTTGAGCTAAGCCCTGGCCGCAAACCATTCAATGGAAATAGCCTGAAAAACAGACCCTCCAAGTGCAATTGCCTAATTATTAGGCAACAACCCCCGGACGATTGCATAGCACCGGGACAAACCTTAGACACATCGCAACGGTTTGAGGGATTTCCATATGAAAGTTCGGCTGGGCAACGGGTATGATGTTCACAAGTTCGGGCCCGGCGATCATGTCGTGATCTGTGGTGTGAAAGTTCCGCATGATCAGGCGCTTATGGGCCACTCTGATGCCGATGTCGGGATGCATGCGATCACCGATGCGCTGTATGGCGCGCTCGCGGCGGGGGACATTGGCCGCCATTTCCCGCCCTCTGATCCGCAATGGAAAGGCGCGGCGAGCGAGATCTTCCTGAAACACGCGGTTCAGATGGCACGCGAGGCGGGATTCGACATCTGCAACGTCGATTGCACGCTGGTCTGCGAGTTTCCGAAGATCGGCCCCCATGCCGACGCGATGCGCACTGCGCTGGCGCAGATTATGGGAATGCCGGTCGCGGATATCTCGGTCAAGGCGACGACATCCGAAAAGCTGGGCTTTACCGGGCGCGGCGAAGGCATTGCGGCCATCGCAACGGCTGCATTGGTGGCATCATGAACAAGATGATCGCGACCTTCTTCGGCGTTGGCCTGCTGCGCCCTGCACCGGGCACATGGGGGTCATTGGCCGCCTTGCCCGTGGCTTATGCCGTTCTGTCCATCGGCGGCTTCTGGTTGTTGGTGAACCTGACCTTTTTTGTCTTTATGTCGGGCTGGATCGCCACTCGCGAAGTGACTCGCGGGCAGACGGATCATGATCCGTCCTATATCGTGATCGACGAAGTTGTGGGCCAATGGATCGCCCTGTTTCCAGTGGGTTACGGTGCGATGATGATGTCGGTCGACCTGTTGGCGCTATACCCCGGCTGGATCGCGGCCTTTGTTCTGTTCCGCCTGTTCGACATCTGGAAGCCGTGGCTGGTGGGCAAGGCCGATGCGCGTGGTGATCCACTTGGGGTGATGCTGGACGACGTGATCGCGGGGGTGTTTGCCGCGCTTGGAGTGATCGCGCTGGCAGCACTGTTCCATCTGGTGCTGATGTGAGCGAAACGCGGCCCGAAACAATCCTGCGGCTGGCTGTCGAGGCCGGGGTGACGGTCACAACCGCCGAAAGCTGCACCGGCGGGATGGTGGCGGCGGCCATCACGGATGTGGCCGGATCGTCTGCGGTGTTCGAACGCGGGTTTGTCACCTATTCGAACCAGGCCAAGATCGACATGCTGGGCGTTGGTCCTGCCACCCTTGAGGCACATGGCGCTGTCTCGGAAGAGGTCGCGCGCGAGATGGCGCTGGGGGCGCGGGCGGCGGCACATGCCGATGTTGCAGTGTCGATCAGCGGCATCGCCGGTCCCGGTGGGTCGGAACACAAACCCGAGGGCCGCGTCTGTTTCGGATTGGCGACGCGCGGCGATGTGCAGACCAGCACCATCGAGTTCGGTGCGCTTGGTCGGGCGGAGGTGCGGGCAGCGGCGCGGGATGAGGCGCTGGACCTGTTGGTTTCGGCGCTGCAAGGCGGTCAGGTGTAAAGCTCTGACGCGCGGCGTTCAAAGGCGCGCACGATTCGCTGCATCGCTTCGTAAAAGAACATGCCGGCCGCCCCTTGCAGGATGCGGTTCTTGAATTCGAAATCGACGTAAAACGTCACTTCGACCCCGCCTTCCACATCCTTGAAGCCCCAGTTGGAATGCATGTGGCGAAACGGTCCGTCCAGGTATTCGGTGTCGATCTTCATGACCTCGGGCCACAGAACCACGCGGCTGCCAAAGCGTTCGCGAAAGACTTTGAAGCTGATCACGAGATCGGCCAGCATCACCTCGTGATCGCCCCGATCCTCTCGTGAACGGATGCGCGCGGCGGCTGTCCAGGGCAGGAACTTGGGGTAATTCGCCACGTCCGCCACCAGATCATACATCTGTTGCGCCGAGTATGGCAGGGTGCGGGTTTCGGAATGTGTGGGCATCTGCTCTTTATGTTTTGACCGTGACAGTGGCGGGGGATGTCGTATTGTGCGCGCGAAAAATCAAGGGAAACCTATGTCAGAGCGTCCTTATGTCATCGACGAAATGATCTCGGCCAAGGCGATTGCCGCCCGGATCGAGGAATTGTCGAACGCGATCACGGAAGAATTCCGCGACACCAACAAGCTGGTGGTCGTCGGATTGCTGCGCGGCAGTTTCGTCTTTATCGCCGATCTGGTACGCGAACTGGACCTGCCCGTCGAGGTCGATTTCCTTGAGGCATCGTCTTATGGCGACAGCATGGAATCAAGCCGCGAGGTGCGGATTCTCAAGGATTTGCGCGGCCAGATCGAAGGCCGCGACGTGCTGGTGGTCGAGGATATCGTCGACACGGGCCATACGCTCAAACACGTTGTGGGCCTGCTGGCGTCGCGCAATCCCGGACGGTTGCGCACGATTGCGCTGCTCGACAAACCGTCGCGGCGCGAAACCGATGTGGCGGCGGACTGGATCGGGTTTTCGATCCCGGATGAATTCGTCGTCGGCTATGGAATCGACTATGCGCAGCGCAACCGCAACCTGCCCTTTATCGGCAAGGTGCGGTTTGTGGAGGCCTGACCTGGGGCCACCTGTTGTGGATCGCCATGGGTGCGGCATCCGGCAGCACCGGCGCGGACCGCGTGTCCAGGCGGAGGGTGCGATTGGGCAGGCCTCAGGACAACTTGAGATCACCAGCCAGAGCGGCGCTGTGCGGTTGCAACAGCTTTTCCAGAGCGTCCATCAGCCGCTGAAGCCGTTCACTGCCCGCAAGATCGCGGTGACAGGCCACCCAGACCGGCACCGTGAAATCCGGTGTGGCGCGGGTCAGGCGGACAAGGCCGGGTGCGGCGTCCCCAAGTATACAGGGCAAAAAGGCCTGCGCATTGCCGCGACTGACCATTTCGGTGAGCAGGCAAAAGCTGTCTGCGCTTGCAGCGATCAGACTGGGATCAATCTCTCGGGCCATCCACTGCGCGGGTTTTGAGCGTTCCAGCGGTCCGGTGAGGCCCAGCCAGTTCGTGGCATCACGAGAGTCTGCGCGTCCGTACACGGCAAACCGCATGTCGCCCACGCGTTTTCCTGTCAGATCGTCGGGCAAGGAGGGTGCCGGGCGCAGCGCGATATCGGCGCGCAGCCGTGCCATATCCAGATGCGCGTTGGAGGACAGATAGGTCAGCCGGTCCGGCTGAATACGACGGGACAGCGCAGGGTAGATCCACGCCAGCACGGTCTGACAGAAGGTATCGGTCGATGTGAGGCGCAGCGAGGTGCCAGACATGCTGCCGCTGCCATGCATCAGGGCTTCTGCCGAATTCACATGCTGCGCCGCAAGACGGGCCGCCTCGATCACGGGGGCACGGTCGGGGCGCAGACGGTAGCCACTCCTGTCACGCTCGAAGACCGGGCCGCCGCAGACCTCTTCAAAGCTTGCGATGCGGCGCAGAACGGTGGCGTGATTGACGCCAAGCACCTTGGCCGCCGCATTCACGGACCCCGTATCGGCCACGGCCAATACAAACCGCAGGTCGTCCCAATTCAACTTGTGCATGAATGCCCACCCGTTTTGCATTTTCTAACAATTAATTTGTGCTGAACGCGAGGCATACTATCTCATGTATGAACACATTTCAGGGAGTTGGAATTCATGATGAAAAATCTCAAATTCGCGGTCGCTCTTGTGGCGCTCGGCTGTGGCAGCGCGGCCTATGCGCAGGATGACTTCACGGCCCAGTTGAAAGCGCGACAGGGGCAAATGCGGATCATTGCGCTCAATCTCGGCATTCTGGGCGGAATGGCGCAGGGCAAGACGGAATATGACGCAGCGGCGGCGCAAACCGCCGCAGACTCGCTGGTCGCCGTGTCGGGCATCAATCAGGACCTGCTCTGGCCAGCCGGGTCGCATGCCGACAGCATCGAAGGCACAAAGGCCCTGGCCGTGATTTGGGAAAATAACGACGGATTCATGTCCAACTGGTCGGATTTCGGCGAGGCCGCGCTGGCCATGCAGGCGGCGGCCGGCGGCGGACAAGCGGCGCTTGGACCTGCGATGGGGACGATTGGCGGCACCTGCAAAGCCTGTCACGATGACTACCGCGTGGCGAACTAAGCGCTGATGCGGCTTCTTCTGTGGGCATTGGCAGGGCTGGCGGCCGTTTCAGCAACCGGAGTCTGGATGACTCGCGCGCAGCCCTTTGAGGCTGCGCGTTTGGTCGATTTGACCGGAAACGCTGAACGCGGCGCACCCGTGTTCACGGCCGCAGGCTGTGCGTCCTGCCACACGGCCCCTGACGCGGAAGGGGATGCCAAGCTGGTGCTGGTCGGGGGCCAGAGGTTTCCGTCCGATTTCGGCACCTTCGTGGCGCCGAACGTGTCACCCCACCCCGAATCGGGCATCGGCAACTGGTCACTGGCAGATTTCGCCGGCGCAGTGCGACAAGGCGTGTCGCCCGAGGGACAGCACTATTACCCGGCCTTCCCCTACACCGCCTATACCCGCATGACGGATCAGGATTTGGTCGATCTGTGGGCCTATTGGCAGACCCTGCCCGCCGACGCGACGCCAAGCCAACCGCACGAGGTTGGGTTTCCCTTCAACATCCGCCGCTCTGTCGGTGTCTGGAAACAGCTTTACCTCAATGAAGATTGGGTGATCGCCGAAGCAGACACAGCAGAGGTGGCGCGGGGACGGTATCTTGTCGAAGCGCTGGCACATTGTGGAGAATGCCACACGCCACGAACCGCGCTTGGCGGGTTGGATACGTCGCAATGGCTGACCGGAGCGCCGAACCCGTCAGGGCGCGGGACAATTCCGGCGCTGACACCGGCCGAGCTTGATTGGGGACCAACCGAGATCGCCTATTACCTCGAGACCGGCTTCACACCGGATTTCGACAGTGCCGGGGGACATATGGTGGCGGTGATTTCGAATTTCGCCAAGCTGCCTGCCGGCGACCGGGAGGCGGTTGCCGCCTACCTGAAGGCGCTGCCGTAGACCAAAGCCTTCAAAGGCTTTGGCGAAATCCTTCAAAGGATTTCACCTCGAACCTGAGGCAACCGGCGATCAAAGCCATCAATGGCTTTGGTCAATAGCTTGAAAGCTTTTGACTCAGGCCTTGGCGAGCTTGGCTTCGCGATTGCTGCGCAGACGGGCGAAATCATCCCCCGCGTGATAGGATGAGCGGGTCAGCGGAGTTGCCGAGACCATCAAAAACCCCTTGCCGTAGGCCGCTTTTTCATAGCTTGCAAATTCCTCTGGCGTGACAAAGCGATCAACCGCGTGGTGCTTCGGAGTGGGTTGCAGGTATTGACCAATGGTCAGGAAATCCACATCCGCCGCGCGCATGTCGTCCATCACCTGAAGCACGGATTGACGCTCTTCACCCAGACCAGCCATGATGCCCGACTTGGTAAAGATCGACGGATCGATCTCTTTCACCCGCTGCAACAGTCGCAGCGAATGGAAATAGCGCGCGCCGGGGCGCACCTCGGGATAGAGGCCGGGCACCGTTTCCAGATTGTGGTTGAACACATCCGGGCGCGCCGCCACCACGGTTTCCAGCGCGTCGGGCGCACATTTCAGGAAATCCGGTGTCAGAATTTCGATTGTGGTGGTTGGAGAGCGGTGTCGCACCGCGCGAATGGTCTGGGCAAAATGCTCGGCCCCGCCATCCTCAAGGTCATCGCGGTCCACCGAGGTGATCACCACATGGTTCAGACCCAGCTTTTGAACCGCATCGGCCACGCGGCCCGGTTCGAACGCATCCAGAGTGTCGGGACGGCCTGTGGCGATGTTGCAGAAGGTGCAGCCACGGGTACAGATGTCGCCCATGATCATCATGGTTGCGTGGCCCTGACTCCAGCATTCGCCGGCGTTTGGGCAACCCGCTTCTTCGCACACGGTCACGAGGTTGTTCTCGCGCATGATGCGGCGCGTTTCGTTATAGCCTTCGCCACCGGGGGCTTTCACCCTGATCCAGCTTGGCTTCTTGGGCTGGGCATTGTCCGGACGATGGGCTTTTTCCGGGTGGCGTTGTTCTGGTATCTTGAGGTCGCGCAACGGTTTTTCCCCGCTAAGTCAGGTCAGGACTGCCATAACATATAGGGCAGCAGGAGGTAGTACCAGTGTTGCATAGCTGCGTTGCAGCTTCAAATTCCCAAATGTAACGAGTACCTCCTGCACCCCAATAACAGGGTCGTGCGCGACCTTTGCCCGTGAATGGCACCTGTGATTGCGTCGATCTGTCCCGACGCGGCGGTGCGATTATCCGATCAAGACACCGTCTTTCGACAGGGTTCGGGCGTAAAACAGCGTCAGCCGCTGCAACGCGATGCGCAAGACAACCTTGCCGGACCGGGCCGACCAGCCAAGTCGTTTCTCTGTAACTTCAAGCCCTTCGCGCAGGCAACAACAGCGCAGGACCACCTCGCTCAGTCCGGGGCCAAGATCGCGGATCGCATCCAGCGTTCGGGTGAAGGCTTCGCTTCGCCGCGTGTCGCGGATTGCGCGGGCCGCCGTGTAGTGGCGCTGAAGCGCCTCCGGGCGGTCCCAGCCCAGAAGGTCAGAGCTTTTGAACCCGGCAATCGCAAAATCTTCGTGCAACCGATCCCCGGCGGCCACAAAATCGGGTGACAGGAACGGCTGTCCGTCCGGCCCGCGACGCCTTGCCAGGGCCGAAAGCGGGCTTTCGAATCCAGGACCGTTCGAGAGCGACCGATCGCGGGACCGCCGATCCGGACCGGTTTCGCCATACATGCCACCGAAGTCATCCGAAGCCCGCGCCGCGCGGGCGTCCCGTTCGGCGACCAGCCCCGGAAGGCTGCTGCGGCCCTCTTCGGTCACGCGGTAGCGTTTGATCGTTGTGCCACCATCCGGCGCAATCCAGTTGCGGATGACCAGCGCTGCGGCCAGATCGACATCGACCGCCCCAAGCACCACCGTCTCACCTTCGCCGACGGTCTTGATGATCGCGGGTTTCGGCAGGTCCGGGCTGTAAAGCAGCATCGCGCGCGGCTGGCACAAGTGGCGCAGCGCATCCGTCGCCGCGTCAAGACGGGTGTGATGCGTTTGCAGATCGTCAGGTTCGGACACCGGCCCGCCCAACACCCGATCAACCATCGGATCATCCCGCAGCGTTTCGAGCTTTCGCACCTGCCGCAGAACGGTCGAGGCATGGCATCCCGCTTCGCGTGCGATTTCGCGAATGGGTCGTCCTTCGGTGGTGTGTGCCAGATATCGGTGCGCGGCTTCTGGCAAAAGTGCATTCAATCCAAGGTGTGTCTGGACATAGAACATGTCGGTCATTTGTTTCCCCCATAAGAAGTCTGTCAGAAATGGTCCCCAGGTTTATCCACAGACGGTATTCAACCTATGGGTGTATTTGTTTCTGATTTGTTAACTTTCTGCGCTGGAGAAGTTTCTGTTTCCAAAAGGTAAACAATTGGAAACGGGACCGTTCGCAGATTTTCGCCCCACGCAACACACCCTTGGGTTGTGCAATGTTAAGCCCGCTCGACTGGCCACGCGGCCATTTCACAAGGGGACCAACATGCAAGATTTACTGACACAGCTGTCCAACCTGCGCCGTCCAAGGTTGCTGATCCGGGCCGCCCGTATTGGTGCGGAAACCTATCGGCGTGATGCGCGGTTGCCGCGCCTGCTGGGGTACGGCGTCACGCTACGGACGGGTCCGGCGCTGCTCAGGCTGATGGAGTTGGAAGCCGAAATGAATGAACATCGTGAAAACGGCGACGCGGGGTATCGCGTCGCCGATCATGTCGAAGTGTTGACGGCCGTGATGGGGGAATCCCAGTTGCTCCGCGCTCAGACGCAAGCACAGGGTGGTCCGACGCTGATTACATGAACGCGTCCGGCATGGAGTCCTTTTTCCGGGCCACATAGTCGGCCAGCGCTTCGTGGATCGCAGGATCAAGCGCTGGCTGCTGATAGGTGTCGATCAGGCGTTGAACCCGCTCGGTCGCCAAGGCCATCGTGTCGCGCGCGCCCTCTTCGAACCATGTCTCGTAAGGTTTGAAATCGAACAGCCCGGACCGCCAGAAGGCCGACTTGAAGTTGGCCTGTGTGTGTGCGCACCCAAGGTAGTGGCCACCCGGACCCACTTCGGCAATTGCGTCCATAGCCTGTGATTCTTCATCATAGTTGACGCCCTGCGCCATCTTGTGCAGCGCTCCAAGCTGGTCGGCATCCATCACGAATTTCTCGAACGACGACACCAGCCCACCTTCGAGCCACCCGCAGGCATGCAGCATGAAATTGACACCGGACAGAAGGCCCATGTTCAGGCTGTTCGCGGTTTCATAAGCGGCCTGCGCGTCGGGCAGTTTCGATCCGGTAAAGCTCCCGGCGGAGCGGAACGGCAGCTTCATGCGGCGGGCCAACTGCCCTGCCCCGTAGGTGATCTGGCTGGCCTCGGGGGTGCCGAAGGTGGGCGCGCCCGAGTTCATGTCGATCGAGGTCACAAACGCGCCGAAAATCACCGGAGCGCCGGGGCGCACCAACTGGCTATAGGCAATGCCGGACATCACTTCGGCCAGCACCTGCGTCAGCGTACCCATGACCGACACCGGCGCCATCGCGCCGCCGACGATGAAGGGGCTGATGATGCAGGCCTGATTGTTCTGCGCATAGACCTCCAAAGCACCCATCATCACGTCATCGAATGTCATCGGTGAGTTGATGTTGATAAGCGAGGTCATGACAGTGTTGTTCTGCGCGAAGTCCTGACCAAACAGGATCTCGCACATGTCCACGCTGTCCTGCGCACGGCTGGGTTCGGTCACCGAGCCCATGAAGGGTTTGTCCGACAACGTCATGTGCGCCATCAGCATGTCGAGGTGACGCTTGTTTACCGGGATGTCCGTGGGTTCGCAGACCGTGCCGCCCGAATGGTGCAACCACTTGGACATGTAGCCCAGCTTCACGAATTTCTCGAAATCGGCCATCGTGGCATAGCGGCGGCCCCCCACGGCGTCATGCACGAAAGGCGGGCCATAAACCGGCGCGAGCACGAGGTTGCGGCCACCGATTTCGACCGACCGTTCCGGGTTGCGGGCATGCTGGGTAAAGGTCGAAGGCGCTGTGCTGCACAGTTTACGCGCCAATCCACGCGGGATGCGCACGCGCTCGCCGGTCACTTCAGCACCAGCCTCGCGCCAGCGGTCGAGCGCTGCCGGGTTGTTGACGAAGTTCACGCCGATCTCGGCCAGAACGGTTTCCGCGTTGGTCTCGATGATCTCGAGCGCTTCTTCGTTCAGGATCTCGAAATTCGGGATATTGCGCTGAATGTATTTTGCCGTTTCGACAGAAACCGCTGTGCGCTCTGCCCGTCGCGCCGCACCGCCGCCACCGCGTGACCGTCTGCGTGTTTCTGCTTCTGCCATGATCAAACTCCATGCGGATACAAAAGGGCTCCGGCGCGGTGTCCGGTGGACCTTCCATAGTATGAGACCGGACATCGTCAGCGACGGATTGCGTCCTGTGCGTTGCGAAAGCGACATTCGGCGGCACCCAGGGGAACTGTGCCGATGCGTCAACCGTTAAGCGTACAGACCGTTCAAGGAGAGACTCATGCGCTTTGCCCCGAAAAAGACCGCTGCGATGTTTGCCGTATTGCTGGTGGGGCTGGGCGTGGTCTGGGCTGGATTCGCCGTTGGCTCGATCATCTTCGGGCTGTCCATCGTGATCTGTTTCCTTGTCTGGATTCTGGGTGCGCGACTTGTGCACGAGAACATGGGCAAGACCTGGCATCGTCCGAAACGCAACTGGCAGCAGGACTGACCAAAACCCGCGCAAGCAATATTGCCAATCGGAATGGCTCTGCCTATCAGGAGCCATGGACATGACATCCCACGACCGCCTTCTTATCATCGACTTCGGCAGCCAGGTGACGCAGCTGATTGCGCGCCGCCTGCGCGAGTTGAATGTCTATTGCGAAATCCATCCCTACCAGAACGTGACGGATGATTTCCTGACCGACTTCGCGCCCAGGGCCATCATCTTTTCCGGCGGCCCCGACAGCGTCATGCGCGAAGGATCGCCGCGCCCGCCCAAAGCGGCGTACACGCTGGGCGTTCCGATCCTTGGCATCTGCTATGGCCAACAGGTGATGATGCAGGATCTGGGTGGGAAGGTCGAAGCGGGCGAACACGCAACAGCCGAATTCGGCCGCGCCTGGGTCGCCCCGAGCGAAACGCGCAACGAACTGCTTCAAGGCTGGTTCATGGACGGCACGGGGCGCGAACAGGTCTGGATGAGCCACGGCGACCATGTCTCTGACATTGCTCCGGGTTTCGAGGTTCTGGGCACCTCTCCGGGAGCACCGTTTGCGATCACGGCAGACAAGGACCGTCACTTTTACGCGGCGCAATTCCACCCCGAGGTGCACCACACGCCCAACGGCAAGACGCTCTATCAGAATTTTGTTCAATTGGCCGGGTTTACCGGCGACTGGACCATGGGCGCCTACCGCGAAGAGGCGATCCGCAAGATCAAGGACGAGGTCGGGGACAGAAAGGTGATCTGCGCCCTGTCCGGTGGGGTCGACAGTTCAGTGGCAGCGGCCTTGCTGCACGAGGCCATTGGCGATCAGTTGACCTGCGTGTTTGTGGACCATGGCCTGTTGCGTCTCAACGAGGCCGAGGAAGTGGTGTCCATGTTCCGCGACCACATGAACCTGCAGGTGATCCATGCGCAGGAACAGGAATTGTTTCTAGGTGAGCTTGACGGTGTAAGTGACCCGGAGACCAAGAGAAAGATCATCGGGCGTCTCTTCATCGACGTGTTCCAGAGATACGCGAACGAGATCGAAGGTGCCGAATTCCTTGCCCAAGGCACGCTTTACCCGGACGTGATCGAATCCGTGTCCTTCAGCGGCGGGCCTTCGGTGACGATCAAGAGCCACCACAATGTCGGCGGTCTGCCCGAAAAGATGGGGTTGAAACTGGTCGAACCGCTGCGCGAGCTGTTCAAGGACGAGGTGCGCGCGCTTGGCCGCGAACTGGGCCTGCCCGACAGCTTTATCGGGCGTCACCCGTTTCCCGGCCCCGGCCTTGCCATCCGCTGTCCCGGCGAAATCACCCGCGAAAAGCTCGAGATCCTGCGCAAGGCGGATGCGGTCTATATCGACCAGATTCGCAAACATGGGCTATACGACGAGATCTGGCAGGCGTTTGTCGCCATCCTGCCCGTGCGCACGGTGGGCGTGATGGGCGACGGGCGGACCTATGATTTCGCCTGTGCGCTGCGGGCGGTGAATTCGGTGGATGGGATGACGGCGGATTACTATCCGTTCAGTCATGAGTTCCTTGGCGAAACCGCCACGCGCATCATCAACGAGGTCAAGGGCATCAACCGTGTGACCTATGACATCACATCCAAACCTCCGGGAACGATCGAGTGGGAATGATCCGCACAAGCCTGTTTGCAGCGGTGCTTGCCCTGCCGACGCTGGTCCATGCAGAGCCGTCCTATCACCGCGTGACCGGTGTGGCAGCCAACGATTCGTTGAATGTGCGCGCCGAACCGACGGCCAGCAGTGCAGATATCGGCGATCTGGCGCATGATGCGTCCGGTATCGAGGTGTTTGACTTCGACGCATCCGGCAACTGGGCCCGCATTGCGCTGAACGAAAGGGATGGCTGGATCTCGACCCGGTTTCTGACCCGCGACGCGGTCGAGACAATCGGCACCACGTCGGTCCCTGTCGGGACGGTCTGCGGCGGGACAGAGCCATTCTGGGCGCTCGGCCTTTATGGAGAAGAGGCACGCTATTCGCATCCGGAGGACGGAGATACCGACTACGCCTTTGACACTGCGGTTGTGGCCGAGGGGCGTTTGGGCAGCCCTGCCCTGATCACACTCGCGACAGAAGAGTCTCACGTCATCGAGGCCACGTTGTCTGGCGCAGACTGCAGCGATGGCATGAGCGATCGCTCCTATGGCTGGACCATTTCCATGCAGCTCATCGCGCTGGGCAAACGGCGGTTTCTGTCCGGCTGTTGCCACTTGCCGCGGAACTGACGGACATGTCCCAATTCCCAAACACCAAGGGGGGCGCCGTCGTGCCGGTGTCGCCAACTGTGCGTGCCTGTCTCTGGATGATCGGGGCCATCGTGTCGTTCACATCCATGGCCATTGCGGGCCGCGCGGTGAGCCTCGACCTCGACACGTTCGAGATCATGATGTTTCGCAGCCTCATCGGCATCGTGATTGTCGTCATCGTGGCCAGTCTTGCAGGCACATTGCGCGAAGTGCGCGCGCAAAAGCTTGGTCTGCATTTTATCCGCAATGTCAGCCACTTCGCCGGGCAGAACCTGTGGTTCTATTCGATCACGGTGATCCCGCTGGCGCAGGTGTTCGCGCTGGAGTTCACATCGCCTTTATGGGTGATCGTACTGGCCCCGCTGGTGCTGGGGGAACGCCTGACCAAATCCCAGGCCATCGCGGCGGTGATCGGGTTTATCGGCATTCTTGTCGTGACACGGCCAAGCCCCGACACGTTTCACATCGGACTGGTCACGGCCGCCCTTGCCGCAATCGGCTTTGCGGGTTCTGCGGTCTTTACCCGAAAGTTGACCCGGACCGAGACAATCACCTGTATCCTGTTTTATCTCACGGTGATGCAGGCGGTCCTCGGGCTTGGCTTTGCAGGGTTCGATGGTGACATTGCGCTTCCGACCGCTGCGAACATGCCGTGGATCCTTGTCATTGCGGTTGCCGGACTGGTGGCGCATTTCTGTCTGACCACAGCCCTGTCTCTGGCCCCTGCCACCATCGTGATGCCAATTGATTTCACCCGCCTTCCGGTAATCGCCATCGTTGGCGTGCTGCTGTACAACGAACCGCTGGACCCGTTTGTCCTGCTGGGCGCTGCCCTTATTTTCGGCGCGAATTACTACAACATCTGGTCCAGCACGCGGGCGTAACAGCAATGTGACGCTGCGGAATTAGATCTTGCCTGACGTACGGTAAAAATTGACCGTTTCATGGGCACTTCGATAACCCTTTCCTAGAGGAGACAGGTATTTCACAGGGATGAGGGTCCAATGACACGAATAATGACAAGCGCGATGGCGCTTGCCGTAGCAGCAGGCACGGCACAAGCGGGCGGAATCGAACGCTCCAACAACGATTACGGATTTCTGTTCACGCCGAACGATCAGCTTCAGCTGGGCTTTTCGCATGTGATGCCAGAGCTTTCGGGCAAATACACCCCCGAGCTGACAGCGGCGGGCGGCGGTGAAGACAGCACCGGCAACATGCTGACCGACTATACGAACTACACCTTTGCCTACAAAAACGACTTCACCGAAAAGCTGACATTCGGTCTTTTCGTGAACAATCCCTATGGCGCAGGTGCGGAATACACCCAAGGGATCTATGCAGGCCTGACTGCGGATTGGGACAGTGATCAGGTTGCGGTTGTCGGCAAATACCGCTTCACGGACCGCGTGTCGTTCTTTGCCGGTGCGCGCTATGTCGAAAGCCAGGCGGACATCACCATTCCGGACCTGCTTGTCCGCAGTGCGGTTGGACGCAACGCCCAGGGCATCGGCGCGCAGGCGCAGGCGCTTGGTGCTGAGGCCCAGTCGCTTGGCGCCCAGGCGCAGGCTGCTGGGGCGGCCGGTGATCTGGCCAGGGCGCAGGAACTTGGCGCACAGGCACAGGCACTTGGTGCCCAGGCGGCGTCATTGGGCGCAACCGCCCAGAACCTTGGTGCCGCGGCACAGGATTTCGGAACGTCGATGGAGTACAACGCCAGCGGTCGCCGCGTGGGTGATTGGGGTGCCATCCTTGGCGTGGCTTATGAAATCCCGGACATCGCCCTACGCGTCGCCCTGTCCTGGCAAAGCGAAATCGAACATAACTTCGGCACCGGCGAATCGCTTGCCGGTCTGGGCGTCGACACCAACAGCGGTGACACCAAGGTGACCATGCCCCAGGTTGTCGCGCTTGATTTCCAGACAGGGATCGCACCGGGCACGCTTTTGTTCGGTCAGGTCAAGTGGACGGAATGGTCCAAGTGGGAAGTGCGGACACCGGAATACGAAAACGCCACCGGCGGCGCGGTAACCGCTTTTGACAATGACCGCGTCACCTGGAAGCTGGGGGTCGGACGTTCCTTCAGCGAAGACCTGTCCGGCTTTGCCCAGGTCACTTACGAGGCGCAGAACGGCGACATCACATCCCGCCTTGCCCCGCGTGACGGGATTCTCAGCCTCGGCGTCGGGGGTCAGTACAAGATGGACAACATGACCCTGCGCGGCGGGATCGAATACGCGTGGATCGGCGATGCCGAAGACGCGTCTGGCGTAAAATACGACGGCAACACCGCTTTGGGAGTGGGCCTGTCCCTGACCGTCGACTTCTGATCCGCCAAGAGTGATCCGATTGACCCCGCCAGACCGTGTTTGGCGGGGTTTTTCGTGGACTTGCGCATCTTTCGGGTCGCCCGTCCCGCCGCAGTCCCGCTAAACCACCCACATGACAGCACAGACATCCCTTTCCACCCGCGCGTGGGTCGAGCTCATTCTTCTGGGCCTGATCTGGGGCGGGTCGTTTCTTGCCATTCGCACGGCGCTGGACGAGATCGGACCATTGACCTCGGTCCTTCACCGTACGGGGTGGGCGATGGTGGTCCTATGGGGGTTTGTCGCTCTCAAAAGGCTTCCTATCCCAAGATCCCCAAGGATTTGGGGCGCGTTTCTGGTCATGGGGGTCTTGAACAACGTGATTCCCTTCAGCCTTATGGCGTGGGGGCAGCTATACATCCCGACCGGACTGACCTCGATCTTCAACGCGGCAACAGCCATCTTCGGAATTGTGGTCGCCGCGCTTGTGTTTGCCGATGAAAAGCTGACCGCGCGCAAGGTGATGGGAGTCGGCCTTGGCTTTTCCGGAGTGTGCATGGCGATCGGCGTCGACGCCCTCCGGCAGTTCGATACGACGTCGCTTGCCCAACTGGCCATCGTTGCAGGCACCCTGTCCTACGCATTTGCCAGCGCGTGGGCGCGAAAGATGCTGGGCGGCATCCCCCCGGTGATCGCGGCGGCGGGCATGCTGAGCGGTTCGACGCTGTGCATGATCCCGCTGGTTCTGGTGATCGAAGGGGTGCCTTCGCTGGCGCTTGCCGCCTCGACCTGGTCGGCAATCGCCTATTACGCGATCATCGCCACCGCGCTGGCTTACCTGCTCTATTACCGTGTTCTTGGCATGGCGGGCAGCGGCAACCTGTTGCTTGTCACGTTGATCATCCCGCCCATCGCGATCACACTGGGGGCTTTGGTGCGCCACGAAACCCTGCATCCCGGCGAATACCTTGGATTTGGTCTTCTTGCCTTGGGACTAAGCATCATCGACGGGCGACTTTGGCGGCGCAGGCCCACAACCGTTTGACGCCCCCGCGCCGCATCGCTAATTCCAAACGACGGGATTTCGGGCACGGGACAGCGCAATGATCTACACCTCTGCACAGGACTGGCGGGACGCGCCGAACAAACGCGTTGTGTTGTTTGCCATGTCGGGCCTCGGCAAGACCCATATCTCGAACCTGCTGCGCGACAGCGGCGACTGGTTCCACTACTCGATAGATTACCGCATCGGCACCCGCTACATGGGCGAATACATCGCCGACAATGCCAAGCGCGAAGCGATGAAGGTGCCGTTCCTGCGGGATCTGCTGATGTCGGATTCGATCTATATCGGCTCGAACATCACGTTCGACAACCTGGCCCCCGTCGCTGCCTACCTGGGCAAACCCGGCGATCCCGCGCGCGGTGGCTCTCCAATGGATGAGTACCGCAAGCGGCAGGACCAGTTCCGTCGCGCCGAGATGGCGGCCCTGCTCGACACCGGCTATTTCATCGACCGCGCCATCGACCTGTATGGCTATCCGCATTTCGTCTGCGACACCGGTGGGTCGATCTGCGAATGGGTCGATCCCGAAGACCCGAACGATCCGATCCTGTCAGAGCTGACGAAACACGCGCTGCTGGTGTGGATCAAAGGCGACGAGGCCCATACCCAGGATCTTGTCCGGCGGTTTGACAAGGCACCCAAGCCGATGGCGTACCAACCTGAATTCCTGAGCCGCGTCTGGGACCAATATCTAAGCGAAAACAAGATTGAACAAGACGATGTTGATCCAGACGCCTTTATCCGCTGGACCTATGCGCAGGCGCTTGCACATCGTCAGCCCCGCTACCGGATGATGGCGGATCGTTGGGGTGTCACCATCGACGCCAATGATCTGATCGCAGACCCCACACCGCAAAACTTTGACACGTTGATCGCCCGCGCGCTTGACCAGAAAAGACCGTAAGACATGCCTATCAAACTGCCTAACAACCTGCCCGCCTTTGACGTTCTCAAGCGTGAGGGCGTCATGGTCATTCCCGACGAAATGGCCAGCCAGCAGGACATCCGCCCGCTGCGCATCGCGCTGCTGAACCTGATGCCCAAGAAGATCCAGACCGAGAACCAGTTTGCCCGGCTGATCGGGGCCACGCCCTTGCAGATCGAATTCAACCTGATCCGCATGTCCGAACATCAGACCCGCAACACTGCTGCCGAACATATGGAAAGCTTTTACCGCCCATTTTCCGAGGTAGCAGACAGTGGAGAAAAGTTTGACGGGTTGATTATCACCGGGGCGCCGATTGAACATTTGCCTTATGAAGAGGTGACTTACTGGGACGAGCTCACGCAAGTGATGAACTGGACCCAGACCCATGTGCATTCCACCTTTGGTGTGTGCTGGGGTGGCATGGCGATGATCAGCCATTTTCACGGCGTACCCAAGATCGAGCTGCCGCAAAAGGCGTTCGGCTGCGTCCGGCACCGCAATCTTGCGCCCGCCTCACCCTATCTGCGCGGGTTTTCGGACGATATGGTGATCCCTGTCAGCCGCTGGACCGAAATCCGCCGTGATGACGTTCTGAAAGCTGGTCTGCCGATTCTGATCGACAGCACCGAAACCGGGCCCTGCCTGATCGAAGATCCCGATCATCGCGCGCTTTATGTGTTCAACCATTTTGAATACGACAGTGGCACGCTCAAGGATGAATACGACCGGGATGTCGAAAACGGCACGCCGATCAATGTCCCTGCGAATTACTACCCGAATGACGACCCCAGCAAACCACCACAGAACCGCTGGCGCAGTCACGCGCACCTTCTCTATGGCAACTGGGTGTCCGAGATCTATCTTACAACTCCGTTCGACATCGACCAGATCGGCGCGTCCAGCACGGATCTGCGCAACAAATAGGAGGTCGCCGTGGCGATAAAGGGGTTAGGCGTCTTGCTTGGCTGTGCAGCTGCGTTGGTGCTGACCACAGCCTGCACGGCAAACTATCGCGAAGCCAGTGCCGAAGAGAGGTTTCCCCCACAGGGCACATTCCTGAACGTCAATGGCACGCAGGTGCATTATGTCACCAAGGGCGCCGGCCCGGACATCGTCCTGATCCACGGAGCCAGCGGCAACCTGCGGGATTTCACCTTCTCGCTGGTCGACAAGCTGGCCAACCGCTATCGCGTCACTGCGTTTGACCGGCCCGGTCTGGGCTACACCGAACGGGTCAATCCGAGTGGCACAACCATTGTCCAGCAAGCCAATCTTCTGGCGGATGCGTCAAACCAACTTGGCCTGCAAAAACCGATGGTTCTGGGGCATTCTTACGGTGGCGCAGTGGCGCTGGCCTGGGCGGTCGAGCGGCCCGACAGCATGTCCGCGCTCATCCTTCTTGCCGCCGCCTCAAACCCGTGGACCAGCGATCTGAGCCTCTTTTACAAGGTCACGTCAAGCGATCTGGGCAGCGCGGTCGTTGTTCCCGCTCTGACCGCCTTTGCCCCCAACCCGGTGATCGAAAGCGCCATCGAAGACATCTTTGCACCGCAAAGTGAACCCGAAGGTTATGCGGATCACGTCGGAGCGCCCCTGACCCTGCGCCGCGTCTCTTTGCGCGCCAATGCGATGCAGCGCGCCAACCTGCTGGACGAGATCACGGCTCTGTATCCCCGCTATGGCATCATCGACGTCCCGACCGAAATCGTTCACGGCGATGCAGACACCACGGTCGGTCTGTCCATCCATTCGATTCCGCTTTCCAAACAGATCGACGGCGCGAACCTAACCGTCCTCGAAGGCGTCGGCCACATGCCTCACCATGCCGCCGAACCCGAGGTCATCACCGCCATAGATCGGGCTGCATCACGAGCGGGTTTGCGTTAATCGCATTAACATCCCATATTCAAATCAGAGCAGACGACAGAAAGGGCGGAAGATGGACCTTCCCTTTGATGGTGCGATCAGCGCCTTCTTCAAGAACGATGCGCCAGAAGACATCAGAAACGCGATCAAGCGCGCGGACAAGGACGATATCATCAATCCGGATTATCCGTATTCGGAACGGATGCCGCGCAAGGCCTACCAGAAAGACCTTGACGCGCTTCAGATCGAACTGGTCAAGATGAAGACTTGGGCACGCGAAACCGGAACCCGCGTGGCAATTGTGTTCGAAGGCCGTGATGCCGCCGGTAAAGGCGGTACAATCAAACGCTTCCGCGAGAATCTTAATCCACGCGGCACCCATGTTGTCGCCTTGTCGAAACCGACCGAAACGGAAGCGACTCAATGGTATTTCCAACGCTATATCGACCATCTGCCCGCGGCTGGTGAGATCACGTTTTTTGACCGCAGTTGGTACAATCGCGCCGTGGTCGAACATGTGTTCGAGTTCTGCACCCCCGAACAACGCATGCACTTCTTCCGGCAAGTTCCTGATTTTGAACGCATGTTGGTGGATGACGGTATCAAGCTTTTCAAGATCTGGCTCAATGTCGGTCGTGCCGAACAGCTGCGCCGCTTTCTATCGCGTGAGAAAGACCCTCTAAAGCAATGGAAATTAAGCTGGATTGACGTTGAAGGCCTCAAGCGATGGGACGCCTACAGCGCCGCGATTCAGGAGACCTTTGCAAAGACGCATACCGATCATGCCCCATGGACCATCGTGCGTTCGGACGACAAGCGCCGCGCGCGCATCAACGCCATTCGCAGTGTGCTGACGCAACTGGATTACACGCGCAAAGACGCCAAGGCGCTTGGCAAGATCGACCCTAAGGTCTGTGGTGGGCCGGACATCTGGGATGAGTAAACGCGGCTATCATCATGGCAATCTCCGGCAGGCCCTGATCGACGCGGCGCTCGAGCTGATCACCGAAAAGGGCCCAACCGGCTTTACCCTGTCCGAGGCTGCCAAACAGGCGGGCGTCACCCCCGCCGCCGTCTATCGCCATTTCGAAGGCCGCGAAGACCTGATCGCCGAAGCCGCGCGCCAAGGCTACGCGATTTTCGCGGACGTGATGCAATTCGCCTATGACAGCGGCCAACCCTCGGCCCTGGCCGCGTTCGAGGCAACCGGGCGGGCATATTTAGCTTTTGCGCGAAAATACCCCGGTCATTATATCGCAATGTTTGAAAGTGGCATCTCGGTGAACCGCACTCCCGAGCTTGCCGCCGTTTCGGCTCGGGCACGCGCTGTGCTGGAACGCGCCGCCGAGGAATTGTCACAGCATATCCCACCGGAAAAGCGCCCTCCCGCCTCCATGTTCTCGGCCCATATCTGGGCGCTGAGCCACGGTGTTGTCGAACTGTTCGCCCGCAACTCCCCCGGCACCACGTCGCCGTTCCCGCCGGAAGAGCTTCTTGAATCGGGTATCGGCATATATCTGCGCGGTTTGGGCCTCATCGCGCCGGATCAGTGACGTGACAAACGGTGCGCGACGAATTACATGCCTCTCATGACACAAGAACTGCATATCGTCGGCGGCGGCATGGCCGGATCCGAGGCCGCTTGGCAGGCCGCAAACCGGGGTATTCCCGTGGTGATCCACGAAATGCGCCCCAAGGTCGAAACCTTCGCCCACAAGACCGGCGATCTGGGCGAGATGGTGTGCTCCAATTCCTTCCGCTCGGACGACCATGAACAGAACGCCGTGGGCCTGCTGCATTGGGAAATGCGCGAGGCAGGCGGGTTGATCATCGACACCGCGCACCAGCATCGCCTGCCCGCCGGTGGCGCGCTGGCCGTGGACCGGGACGCCTTCAGCGCCGCCATCACCGCCCGCCTGCATGCCCATCCGCTTGTGCGGGTCAGCCACGAGGAAATCACCGATCTGCCCGATGACGGCCAGTGGATCTTTGCCACCGGCCCCCTGACCAGCGCCGCATTGGGTCAGGCAATCCAGACCGAGACCGGCACCGACCGACTTGCCTTTTTCGACGCGATTGCCCCGATTGTCTATTTCGACAGCATCGACATGTCCAAGGCATGGCTGCAATCGCGCTATGACAAGGGCGAGACCGAAGAAGAACAACGCGCCTACATCAACTGCCCGATGGACAAGGCCCAATACGACGCCTTCATCGACGCGCTTCTCGCCGCCGACAAGACCGAGTTTCACGAGGGGGAAACCGCCGGGTATTTCGACGGTTGTCTTCCGATCGAAGTGATGTCCGAACGCGGCCGCGAAACCCTGCGCCACGGCCCGATGAAGCCCGTTGGCCTGACCAACCCGCACCAGCCCGATGTCAAACCCTGGGCCGTGGTGCAACTGCGCCGCGACAACGCACTGGGCACGCTCTACAACATCGTCGGGTTTCAGACAAAGATGAAGTACGGCGCGCAAGCCTCTGTTTTCAAAATGATTCCCGGCCTTGAGAACGCGAGCTTCGCGCGCCTTGGCGGCATTCATCGCAACACGTTCCTGAATTCCCCAACTCTGCTCGATGACCAGATGCGCCTGCGCTCCAAGCCGAACATTCGCTTTGCGGGACAGGTTACCGGCGTCGAAGGCTATGTCGAATCCTCGGCGATGGGGCTTCTGGCCGGTCGCATGGCCGCCGCCGAAATCTCCGGCCAACCGCTCCCCACCGTGCCGCAGGACAGCGCCCATGGCGCGCTCATTCATCACATCAGCGGTGGCGCCGAGGCGAAAACCTTCCAGCCGATGAACGTCAATTTTGGCCTTTTCCGCCCAGTCGAAGGACTCAAGGGGGGACGACGTGGCCGCAAGGACCGCTACAAGGCCTATACCGACCGTGCGAAAACCGCTTGGTCCAACTGGCTCGGGGCGCAGGAGTCCGCCAAGTCCGCAGCGGAATAGTGGGGTTCGTCACGCGCTTCGCGCCCAGCCCGACGGGCCAGTTGCACCTTGGCCATGCCTTTTCGGCCCTGCTGGCGCATGACATGGCGCAGGCCGCAGACGGGCGGTTTCTGCTGCGCATCGAAGACACCGATACGGCGCGGTGTACCCCTGCATTCGAAGCGCAGATCACCGACGATCTGACATGGCTTGGCCTGACATGGGAAACCCCGGTGCTGCGCCAATCCGACAACGTCGATGCCTATGATGCAGCCCTCATGCAGCTGGGTGACATGGGGCTGCTTTATCCCTGCTCCTGCACCCGAGGCGATATCCGCCGCGCGGCCTCTGCCCCGCAGGAAGGCGCGGCGATGTTTGGGCCGGACGGGATGATCTATCCCGGCACCTGTCGCCACCGCCCATGGCACGAACGACGCCATACCGATGCCGTGCGCCTTGACATGGGCAAGGCACTGGATCGCCTCGCCGACCTGCCCCAGTACATTGAGACCGGCATTCACCCGGCATTGAGGTTAACGCGCGCGCACCTTCTGCACGAGGTTGGCGACATTGTCCTGGCGCGCCGCGACACGAAATCCGCAGCCTATCACCTGAGCGTTGTTGTGGACGATGCCGCGCAAGCGATCAGCCATGTGGTTCGCGGCGAAGACCTTGCCACCGCGACCCCCATCCACGTTGTCCTTCAGGCCCTGCTGGGCCTCGCGACACCGATCTACCACCATCACCGCCTGATCCGCGACGAACACGGCAAACGCCTGGCCAAGCGCGACGATGCCCGTGCCATTGCGCTTTATCGCGCCGAAGGGGCCAGCCCGAACGATGTCCGGAAAATGGTCGGCTTGCCCGCGCCCTGATCTTCTCTGGTTCAAAAATATCTCGGGGCAGTCGCCCGAAGGGTGACAGGGGCAAAGCCCCCTGCCTACACCTCCATCGGCGCCATGATCTCGATTTCCTTGCCATCGCGGATTTCGGTGTAGAAACAGGACCGTCGGTTGGTGTGACAAGCCGGCCCTGTCTGATTGACTGTCACCAACAGGCAATCACGATCACAATCCACACGCAGCGACACCAGTTCCTGCACATGACCCGAGCTTTCACCCTTGACCCAGAACGCCTGCCGCGAGCGTGACCAATAGGTGACGTGCCCGGTCTCAAGCGTCTTGGCGACAGCGTCCGCGTTCATCCACGCCATCATCAGCACCTCACCGCTCGTGCGATCCTGTGCAATTGCCGGAATCAGCCCCGCAGCGTTATAGACCAAAGTCGCAGGATCAAAGCTCATAGGGAAAAACCTTTTTGCATCCGCCGTTTGGTCCCCTATCTATGAGGGGAACCGCGAAAGGGAAAGCCATGTCTGGCGACACCGATCTTATCAAACTCTATTCCGGCCGCATTCTTGAACTGGCGGCGGATATCCCGCACCACACGCGTCTTGACGCGCCGGGGGCCAGTGTCAAGAAACGCTCACCGCTGTGCGGGTCGACCGTGACGGTCGATGTCACACTTGAAGACGGCAAAGTCAGCGCATTTGGACAGGACGTCAAAGCCTGCGCCCTTGGTCAGGCCGCCGCATCCGTGGTGGGTGGCGCGATCATCGGGTGCACGTCGCAGCAGATTGCAGCGGCGCGCGACGAATTGCGCGCCATGCTCAAGGAAGACGGCCCCACCCCCAAGGCCCCGTTTGACGGGCTTGAAGTGTTGCGCCCGGCCGTTGCCTTCAAGAACCGCCATGCCTCGATCATGCTGACATTGGATGCGGCGTCAGAGGCTGTGGCGCAGTTGGCTGAAACGCAATCCGCCTGAATTTTACCATCCGATAAAAAAACCGCCGCACTTCAGGATCTGAAGGCGGCGGAAAGTGACGTGTTCGTTGGGGGCCGTCAAAGCTCTGAAGGCAGGCAACCTTCAATGGGACAGGTGCATCAGTTGGGACAGGATGCAAACGAGCTTTCAGGCAAAAACACGCAGGCAGAAAACAAAGTCAGACAAGCACCGGCAGGTGCAGTGCGGTCACCAGCATCACGATCAATGACATGGCCCCAAGCGCATCCTGAAGAAGCGCCGAATTGGTCTGGGCCCTGGCACTGTGAAACGAGGTCTTGATCCGCTGCATCATGGTGACGTCCTCCTTGTTGCCTCTTTGTTCTCACATTAAGAACAGCCTGTAAAGAACTTTTTAAGAACATTTGAGAACAAAAGCGGTTAACCGACCGAAATCAGCTGTATCGCCTGATCCTGCTTCATCAGGTACAAAAGGGCGCGCGCGGCCTGCCCGCGTGCAGATTTCAGGGTCGGATCATCCTGCAATAGCTTGCGCGCATCGTCCTGCGCCACGGCCATCAAACTGGCCTGTCGTTCAAGATCGGCGATCTGGAACCGGGGCAAGCCTGATTGGGCGGTGCCCAGAACATCCCCTGCCCCGCGCATTTCCAGATCGACCTCGGAAATGCGGAATCCGTCTTCGGTTTCGCGCAGAGTGGTCAGCCGTTTCAATCCCGTCTCGTTCAGCGGCGGCTGATACAGCAGCAAACAGGTCGACGCCGCCGCCCCACGCCCGACGCGCCCGCGAAGCTGATGCAATTGCGCCAAACCGAACGTTTCGGCGCGTTCGACCACCATAATCGACGCGTTGGGAACGTTGACGCCCACTTCGATCACCGTGGTCGCGACCAGAACGCCCGTTTCCCCACGCACAAACCGGGCCATCGCCGCGTCTTTGTCGGACGGCGGCATCTGACCATGTACCAGACCAACAACCCCGTCCCCCAATGCCGCGCGCAGGCGTTTGAACCGCTCTTCTGCTGCGGTCAGATCGGACAGTTCGCTTTCATCCACCAAGGGACAGACCCAATAGGCCTGCCGTCCCTGTGACACCGCTTGACGCAGATGTGCCACCACCTCGTCCATCCGTTCATTTGACAGCAACGCCGTCTTGACCGGTGTGCGTCCGGGCGGCTTTTCATCCAGCACAGACACATCCATGTCGCCATATTGCGCCAGCGCCAGGGATCGCGGAATCGGCGTGGCCGTCATGACCAGAACATCCACCGCCAGCCCCTTGCGGCCCAGTTCCAAACGCTGCCGGACCCCGAAGCGGTGTTGTTCGTCAATGATCGCCAGCCGCAGGTCGGCAAAGATCACATCTTTCTGGAACACCGCATGGGTGCCCACCAGGATCTGGATGTCGCCGCGTTCAAGCGCCGCCAGCTTGGCCTTGCGCTCTGCCCCCTTGTCCCGTCCGGTGAGCAGTTCAAGGACAACACCCGCGTCTTCGGCCAAAGGCTGCAACCCCTCAAGGTGCTGGCGCGCAAGGATTTCGGTCGGGGCCATCATGACACCCTGTCCACCGGCCTCGACCGCCGTGAGCAACGCCATAAAGGCGACAAGCGTCTTTCCCGACCCCACATCACCTTGCAGCAGGCGGTTCATGCGGTGCGCGCTGGCCATGTCATCAGTGATTTCATCTATCGAGCGCATCTGCGCGGCCGTGGGTTTGTAGGGCAGCGCCGCCAGCACCTTGCTCCGCAAATGCCCGTTGCCTGCGCTGATTATTCCGGGTTTCGCGCGTTTCTGCGCCCGCGCCAGCGCCAGTGTCAGTTGATGCGCCAAAAGTTCGTCATAAGCCAGCCGCCGCCGCGCCGGACTGTCCAGCGACAAGGCTCCGACCCCTTGCGGCGCATGCGCCATCTCCATCGCCGCACGCCAGTTTGGCCAGTTTTCGCGCTCGACAAGGGCCGCGTCAGCCCATTCCGCAAGGTCCGGCGCACGGCCAAGCGCATCCGTCGCCGCCTTGACCATCGTCTTTTGCGTGATCCCGGCAGTGAGCGGATAGACCGGTTCGAAATCTGGCAGCGTATCTGCCTCATCCGGCAAAAGCACATGGTCGGGATGCACCATCTGCGCCATTCCGTCGAAGAACTCGACCTTGCCCGACACGATCCGCCGCGCGCCGAACGGCAGGATCCTGGCAACGTAGTCACCGCGTGCATGGAAGAAGACGATCTGGAACGCGGTCTTGGCATCCTCGACCGTCACACGATACGCCCCGCCCTTGTTGCGCGGCGGGCGATGTTGGCCGATGACCACTTCGACCGTCAGCGTTCCGGGCAGGTCCGCACCTTGCACAGAGTCCCGGACACGCCGGTCCACCACCGAATGCGGCAAGGTATACAAAAGATCACGGGGCAATTCGATGCCCATGTGGCCCAGCGTGTCGGTTGTCTTCGGGCCGACGCCCTTAAGCCCGCTGAGATCGCCAAAGAGCGGAAACAGGATTTCCGGTCTGCCGCTCATGCGCCCTCGATCAGGTTGAACCAGCCGTCTTCATCAATGATCTGCACACCCAGATCCCGCGCCTTGGTTTCCTTTGATCCGGCACCGGGACCGGCCACCAACAGGTCGGTCCTGGCCGACACCGACCCCGACACCTTGGCGCCCAGCGATTCCGCCCGCGCCTTGGCCTCGGCGCGCGTCATGCGTTCAAGCGTTCCGGTAAAGACGACCGTCTTCCCCGCCACGGGACTGCCGTCGGTTTGGGGGCGTTCGGCGTCCTGCACGGTCAGATGCGCCACCAGCCGGTTGATCGACGCGCGTTCGGCCTCTTGCGCAAAGCTTGACACAAGCGAATTGGCAACCACCTTGCCGATGCCGTCGATCCCGATCAGTCCCTGCCACGCCTCGCTGTCCGGGTCCTGGGACGCGTCGATGGCGTGTTCGAAGCCGTCCCAAGTGCCGTAAGACCGCGCGAGAAGATTTGCGACAACCTCACCCACATGCCGGATTCCAAGGGAAAAGATCAGCCGCCCCAAGGGGATGGCGCGCTTTTCGTCGATGGCGTCAAAAAGGTTCTGTGCCGATTTTTCGCCCCAGCCTTCGCGGTTCTTGAGCTGTTGCATGCCGCTGCCATAGCGGTCGCGGAGCGTGAAGATGTCGGCGGGTTCAGTGATCCAGCCGTCAGTGTAGAACTGTTCGACCTGCTTTGCACCCAGCCCTTCGATGTCGAAGGCAGCGCGGGAGACAAAATGCTTGAGCTTTTCCACCGCCTGCGCCGGGCAGATCAGGCCGCCGCTGCACCGGCGGACGGCATCGCCTTCTTCGCGGATCGCTTCGGAGCCGCATTCGGGACAGAGTTTCGGGAAATCAAAGGGTTCTGACTCGTCGGGCCGTTTCTCAAGGTCGACATCCGCGACTTTCGGGATCACGTCGCCCGCGCGGTAGACCTGCACCCAGTCGCCGACGCGGATGTCCTTGCCCCCCCGGATCGGCGCCCCGTTGGAATCGCGCCCGGCGATGTAATCTTCGTTGTGGAGCGTGGCATTCGACACGACAACACCGCCAACCGTGACAGGCGTCAGCCGCGCCACCGGGCTAAGCGCGCCGGTGCGGCCGACCTGAATGTCGATGGATTCAAGCCGGGTCCAGGCCAGTTCGGCGGGAAATTTATGCGCAATCGCCCAGCGGGGGGTGGTCGATCGGAAGCCAAGCCGCGACTGGTAGCCAAGATCATCGACCTTGTAGACCACACCGTCGATGTCAAAGCCGAGGGTCGCGCGCTGTTCCTCGATCTGATGGTACTGCGCGATCATCTCGTCCGGACCGGCACACCGTTTGGTCAGTGGGTTGGTCTGAAATCCCAGCTCTTGCAGCCGCGCAATCGCATCGCTTTGGGTGTCCGCCAAAGGGCTACTGAGCGCGCCCCAGGAATAGGCAAAAAACCGGAGCGGGCGATCCCTTGTGATCGACGAATCCAGTTGGCGCAAGGATCCTGCGGCGGCGTTGCGCGGGTTGGCAAAGGTCTTGGCACCCTTTGCCGATTGACGGGAGTTGAGCGCCGCGAAATCGGCGTGGCTCATGTAGACTTCACCGCGTATTTCAAGGATGTCCGGCGCGCCGGTCAGAATTTCGGGAATGTCGTCGATGGTACGCGCATTTGCGGTGACGTTTTCACCAACGGCCCCATCACCCCGCGTGGCGGCCTGCACCAGTTTGCCATTCTCATACCGCAGAGCAAGTGACAGCCCGTCGATCTTGGGTTCCGCCGTGTAGGCCAGCGGGTCGGTTTCGGCCAGACCCAGGTAGCGGCGGATGCTTTGGTCAAAGCTGGTGATGTCGGCATCGTCGAACGCATTCGAAAGAGACATCATGCGCACTTCGTGGCGCACCTTGGCAAAGCCGTCGGCAATTGGCGCGCCAACCTGTTCGCTTGGACTGTCGGCGCGTTTGAGATCGGGAAAACGCGCCTCGATCTCGGCATTGCGCCGCTTCAGGCGGTCGTATTCCGCGTCGGTTATTTCTGGCGCATCTTCGGTGTGATAGGCGGTGTTCGCCTCGGCCAGGATGGTGGCAAGGCGATCAAGTTCAACGCGGGCGTCCGCTTCTGACAGGTCTTCGACCGCGATCTCCTGCTCTGCCATACGCCCCCCTTGGCCGGTGTTCAGGACAGAGTGATAGGACCCGTGCGGCACAGCGTCCAGATTTGAAACGCGGTGCAGGTCCAGAATATCGCCTGATCGCAGCCTGTGAAGCCATTGCGCCAAGGTTGGGGCAGACGATGCGCGAACGCATCGTTGCAGGTTTCCCGCGTCGGTGCCGTCTAGGCCCCGATGGCAATGCGTCCTTCGTCCGTCACTTCGGGATCGCGCAAGACGTACCCACGGCCCCAGACGGTTTCGATATTGCTGCCATCCCCCGTCGCTTCGGCCAGTTTCTTGCGCAGCTTGCAGATAAACACATCGATGATCTTGAGTTCCGGTTCATCCATGCCGCCATAGAGATGGTTCAGGAACATCTCTTTCGTGAGTGTCGTACCTTTTCGCAGGCTGAGCAATTCGAGCATCTGGTATTCCTTGCCGGTCAGATGGACAGTGTTGCCATCCACCTGCACCGTTTTGGTATCAAGGTTCACTTCAACCTTGCCGGTCCGAATGATGGATTGCGAATGGCCTTTTGACCGGCGGATGATCGCATGAATGCGGGCGATCAGTTCTTCGCGGTGAAAGGGTTTGGTCAGGTAATCGTCGGCGCCAAACCCAAATCCCTTGATCTTGTCTTCACTGGCATCGTTGCCGGACAGAATGAGGATCGGGGTTTCAATGCGCGCAAGGCGCAGTTGGCGCAGAACGTCAAAGCCGTTCATGTCCGGCAGGTTGATATCAAGCAGAATCAAATCGTAGTCATACAGCTTGGCCAGATCGACACCTTCTTCCCCCAGATCGGTGGAATAGACGTTCAGATTGGCATTGCCCAACATCAATTCGATGCTTTTCGAAGTCGTCGGGTCGTCTTCGACCAAGAGTACGCGCATCAAGTTTCTCCGCAATGTCAGCGTCCGGCACCGTCAAACTGACCAGAAAAGGTTAATCTTAGGTTAGCAGGAAAATCTTCATAGACACAACTTAAGATTGTTTTACATAAATGGTATTCACCTGTATCGTTGCACAGCAGTCGCTTTCAGCGCGTCGCGCCCGTGACGGGACGAGGCGGCGATCCAGGACTCCAGTTCCTCTTCGCTGAGTTCATAGCGTTGCAGCGCCTCGGTCCGTGAAATCAGGCAATGCACCACTGCATCGACAACAATGGCCTTGCGCGACGCCACCCATCGATAGGTGTTTGGCGGCGGCAGATCGGCATGCGTGAGGATCGTGCCATCCGACAGGGTCACTGTGCGCGGCCCATTGGCTTTTTTAAGATACATCATCCGGCCCTTTCCAAGCCCTGAATTCCTGCTTAGAGGCACCATGACGTGATCAGCCTTAATGTGACGTGAAGCCAAGGGTTGAGAGTATGTCGGATTTACCTATATTTCGCGCGATCACCCCACGAACCGGAGACTCCGCCAATGGCCCTCGATGCGCCGACCCTCAATTCGCTTGGATTCGCCAAGACACCTGCGGAAACCCGCGTGGTTGTGGCCATGTCGGGTGGCGTGGACAGTTCGGTTGTGGCCGCACAACTGGCCGAGGAAGGTTATGATGTCGTCGGTGTGACGCTTCAGCTGTATGATCACGGCGCGGCGCTGGCCAAGAAAGGTGCGTGTTGCGCCGGGTTGGACATCCACGATGCGCGCCGCGTGGCCGAGGACATGGGCTTTCCGCATTACGTTCTGGATTACGAAAACATCTTCAAGGATGCCGTGATCGACGAATTCGCCGACAGCTATCTGGCGGGCGCCACACCTGTGCCCTGCATCCGCTGCAACGAGCGGGTGAAGTTCAAGGATCTGCTTGAAACGGCCAAGGATCTTGAGGCCGATTGCATGGCAACCGGGCATTACATCCAGCGCAAGATGGGTGAACACGGCCCCGAACTTCACAGCGCCGAGGATGCGAACCGCGATCAGAGCTATTTCCTGTTCTCGACCACGCCGGAACAGCTTGATTACCTGCGCTTTCCGCTGGGCCATTTGCCGTCCAAGGACGCGACCCGCGAACTGGCGGCGCGCTATGGTCTGCAAGTGGCGGACAAGCCCGACAGCCAGGACATCTGCTTTGTGCCGAACGGCAATTACGCGCAGGTGATCGAGAAACTGCGCCCCGGCGCTGCGGAATCCGGCGAGATCGTACATGCCGATGGCCGGGTATTGGGCACGCATAACGGTGTGATCCACTATACGATCGGTCAGCGGCGCGGGCTTGGGATCGGGGGGCTGGAAGAACCGCTTTATGTCGTCAAGCTGGATGTCGATACCAAACAGGTGATTGTCGGTCCGAAAGAATTGCTGTCCACCCGCACCATTCCGGTACGCGAAATCAACTGGCTGGGAGGCGCGCCCTTTACCAGCCAGAGCGAATGGCATGTGTCGGTCAAGGTCCGCTCCACCCGCCCGCCGCGCGCGGCGATCCTTCGTCCGCTGTCAGACACGAGTGCCGAGGTGGAACTGCTGACCCCGGAGGAAGGCGTGTCCCCCGGTCAGGCCTGTGTCTTTTACGAAACCGCAGGGAGCCGCATCCTGGGTGGCGGCTGGATCTGGCGCGGCTGAGCAAAAAGAGATTGCGTCGGCGCGGCAGGTGATTGACCCTGACGGCAAGTGTAACGAGGACATCCTCTGATGCCCGGCGCAGCGAAAACACGGATTGTCTGTATACTGCCCCGCCTTGGCAAAAATGTCGGCGGCGGCAAGATCAAGGCGATGTTTCGCCGGATGGCCTTATTGGCCGACCGCGAGGATACGGATGTCACACTGCTCAACATCCAGCACACCTGCCGTCAGAAGATCACCTTTGCCGAGTTGGTGGCGAAAGGCATTCTGGACAAAAGGGTCAGCCATCAGTCCATTTACGAGATGTGCCGGCCGGACCAGATGGTCCAGACCCATATCGGAGTCAAAATCCCCACTTGGGACAACCGGAAGACCAAGAGCGAACTGAACACAACGACATATTTTCAAGGCAAGACACCGGTCATGCAAGACGCCGTCGAAGCGACTCCGGCAGGCGATCTCATGCTACGCAGGGTGATGACCGACCCCAACCGGGACATCCGGCTCAAGTATCTCGATGGGGATCTTGTGGAAAGTCGTGTTCGGATCGGCGACGGCGTGATCAAGAAAACCGCCTATGTGGACGGCACGCCGCGTGCAAAGACGACGCGGGACAACAAATTGTTTGTCCGGGTCGAGGATTTCGGGCTTGGCATGACCTTCCGGAACGAAGCGATGCACCACAGGGCGCTTGTGGAACGTTTTTTTCCCGATGATTGCGTCGTGTTTGTCGACGGCATCACAACGGCGTACCTGTCTCCGGCAATTCGCGCACCCAAGATCCTTTTTCTGCACGCCGATCACCGCAGACCGAATGGCACTATCTTGTCGCGCTCGCGTGCGCGGATCGACGCGTTTGACGGAGATGCCATCGTCACGGCCACACATGTCCAGAAAAAACGTCTGGAAGCCGATACGCGACATGCCGCACCGATCCGGGTGATCCCTCACTACACCACCATGACACGACGAAAGGTCGAAACCCGCAGCCATATCTGTACCGTGTCGCGGCTTGATCTGAAGGGCAAACCGATCCACCACTGCGTCGAAGCGTTCATGCGCGTCATGCATCTCATTCCGTCGTGCAATTACCTGATCTACGGCGGCGGTGTTGGGCAGGCGCGTTTGCAGCAGTTGATTGATCACCACAAATGCGGGGATCGGGTGATCCTGATGGGGCAGACTTCCGACCCCGCCGCGGTGTTCAGTTCTTCCCTGTTTTCACTGGCCCCGACCATGACCGAGGGGTTTGGACTGGCCCTTCTGGAATCGCTCACATGTGGATGTCCGGTGATCAGCTATGACGTGGATTACGGCCCGCGCGAGCTGATCCGGCCGCGCCACAACGGAGAATTGGTTACGCCAGGGGATATTGACGGTATCGCTCAAGCCATTCTGAAAGTGCACACGCATCACGATCACTATGCAGCCGCCTGCCCTGACTCGGTACAGCCCTATTCCTTTGAGGTCTACAAGTCGCGGTATTACGATCTGATCGACGATCTGCAGGGCCGCGCCTTTGGCTTTGACATCATGGCCCCGGACCTCGTGCTCGAGACCGAACATGCGCTTCAGACCGCGCCGCAGCGCTACAAGGACCAGCTTCTTGGCCTCTATATCCGACTTTGTGAACAGCGCCGCGATCTGGGGGGCATGTACAAGGGGTTTCAGCAGATGCTTGCGCAGCATCCAAACGACCATCGTCCCCTGGTGCGCTGTGTCTGGCTCAGCCGTCGCCTGGCGCGGCCGAAAGAGTGCCGTGCCTATCTTGCGCGGCTGGCAGATCGGTTTCCCCAAGAACACGCGCGCCTCGTGACGCGCAATCCCGACCTTCTGGAACTGGCCGACGCTGCTGACAGTTTGGGGTGATCGGGTCTTGGAACCGTCTCAGAGGTTGCACTTGTCGCGCATGAAGGCCAGCGCCACCGACAGACCGTCCGGGGCGATGCCATGTGCGGTGCCCTTCATGATATGGGCGAACACATCTTCCCAGCCCGCGTTCTGCAACGCCTCTGCCGCCTCGGGCAAAGATTGGGGCGGCACCACGTCATCCTGATCGCCATGCACCAGCAGGATCGGAAAGCGGCTGACCACCTCGTCGACCAACAGTTCAGGCGCCAGCAGGCGACCCGAGAACGCCACCATACCGGCGATCGGATCTTCCCGGCGCGGCGCCACATGCAGGCCCATCATCGTTCCCTGACTGAACCCGAACAGAACAACCTGCTCGGGCAGCAAATCCTCGTCCACCATGAGTGCGTCGAGAAATGCGTCCAGGTCATTGACCGCGCTGGCCATGCCGGACATCGATTCCTCTTCTGACGATCCGTCGATCCACGGGATCGGGAACCACTGAAACCCGAAGGGCGCTCCGGCACAGGCTTCGGGCGCATCGGGGGCCACGAACAGCGTATCGGGCAAGTGTTCGCCAAGCGGATCGGCCAAGCCCAACAAGTCAGGACCATTTGCACCATAGCCATGCAGAAACACCACGGCAGAGCGTGTCTCGCCGGATACCGGCTCCTTGCGGACTGCGTTCAACACCCGTGTCATGCGATCCCCTCTCGGTCTTTTGCAACGTGGTAGTAGGCCCAGAGCGCGCGCGCCGCAACCGATCTCCATGGGCTCCACGCCTCGGCCATCTGGCGCAGCGGCTTTTCCTTGGGACGGTCGGGCAGATCGAACAACATTCGGGCACTTTCCTGCAATGCCAGATCGCCCGGCGCAAACACATCCGCGCGACCCAGCGAGAACATCGCATAGATTTCGGCAGTCCAGACACCAATGCCGGTGACAGCCGTCAATGTCTTGATGACCTCGTCATTCGGCGCATGGCGCAGCGCCTCATAATTGATCCCAGCCTCGGCCAGCGCACAGGCATAGCGCGCTTTCTGTCGGCTCAGACCCAGGTCGCGCAGCCCCTCCTGATCCCGCGCCAACACCGCCTCGGGGGTTGTCGCACCAGCGTTTTCCAACTTGGACCAGATCGCACGGGCGGACGCGACGCTGACCTGCTGGCTGACGATCGCGCTCAGAAGTTGCCCGAACCCGTCTGGACGCCGCCGCAAAGGCAAATCGCCAGTCTGCTCCAACGCATGTGCAAAGCGCGGCTCGGCCTTGGCCAGCCACTCGGCCCCTTCAGCCACGCAGGCATCCGTTTCGATCAGACGTCCAACCACACCCGCTCCTTTACCCAGTCAAGCGCCGCGTCGACCGTGTTCACCACCGGACCCGTCGTCACGCGCGGTCGCGTCACCATGTAGACCGGCAGGCCCAACCTGCGGGCCGCCGCGATCTTGGGCCAGCCGCCCGGCCCTCCTGCATTGCGGGTCAGCACGGCGTCGATCCGGAACCTGCGCATAAGCGCAATTTCCTGCGCCTCGGTGAAAGGCGCGATTCCGTGCAGGTATCGCCCGTATTTCATCGGGAACGGGTCGTTATGCGCCGTCAACTGGCGCACAAACAGATGCGCATGACGCAGCGCGCGCATGTCATGCAGCGAAGGCCGCCCAAGAGTCACAAGAACCCGCGATCCAGCGGGAATCGCAAACGCCGCATCGCGCGCAGATCGCAAGGGGATCCAGGTGTCGCGCGGCGTCGGACGCCACGCCGGACGGGTCAACGTGAGACACTGCACACCCGCCTGCTCGGCCACGCGTGCGCCCAGATGCAAGGACGCGACATCGCAGGGATGGGGCGCAAGAACCAGCGCGTCGGCGGTCAGGACAAGCTCCATCAGGGCTGCGTGATCCGACGCGCCCTGCCCGGTCATCCGGTCGCGCGCAGGCAGCCACAGCCGCGACCGTCCGTCCAGCCGCGCCGCCAGGTCGCGCGCTTCGGCCGATCCGCCCAGGATCACAACCTGCCCCTGCCGTGCGGAATTTGAACCGTCGAAATCCTTCATCCGCAACCGCTTATAAAACCGCAGCACAAAGCGCCACCGACGCGCAGAGACACTTGCAGGAAATGGAATTTGGACATACGGCTGCTGACATGAGCACACTTGACCACGCCACCCCCGACGACGCCACAGAAAATCGCCGCGCCAAGCGCAACGTTTTCGTTCTGGTTCTGGCCCAAGCCATCCTTGGCGCACAGATGCCGATGCTGTTCACCGTGGGCGGGCTGGCCGGGCAGTCGCTGGCATCCAACATCTGTTTCGCCACGCTGCCGATCTCGTTGATCGTGCTCGGGTCGATGACCACGGCCACACCGATCTCGGCCTTCATGCAGAAATTCGGCCGCCGCGCGGGGTTTTTTGTCGGCGCAATGGGCGGCGCGCTGGGGGGCGCCATCGGGGCATATGGCCTGTATATCGCGTCTTTCCCGGTATTCCTTCTGGGCAGTTTCCTGACCGGTATCTACATGTCGGCGCAGGGTTTTTACCGCTTTGCAGCAGCTGACACGGCAACCGATGCGTTTCGCCCCAAAGCCATTTCCTATGTGATGGCCGGAGGGCTGGCTGCCGCGGTGATTGGTCCACAATTGGTGAAAGCCACCGCAGATTCCTATGTCGTGCCTTTTCTCGGCACCTATTTCGCGGTCATTGCGTTGAACATCGCGGGATCCGTGCTGTTCTGGTTCATTGATATCCCCAAACCCAAAGCGCCCCACGCCGATGACCCAAAGGGCCGCACCCGAATGGAGCTGTTGAAAAGCCCGCGCATCGCCGTGGCCATCATCTGCGCCATGGTCACTTACGCGCTGATGAACCTCGTGATGACATCGACCCCGCTGGCCGTTGTGGGCTGTGGCTATACCGCCGGGAATGCGGCGGATATCGTGTCGGCACATGTTCTGGCAATGTTTGCCCCGTCCTTCTTCACGGGCCATCTGATCGTGCGCTTTGGCGTCGAAAAGATTGTCGCCACCGGTCTGGTGATCCTTGCCGCCGCAGGGGCCGTGGCGCTGCAGGGTGTCGAGATCGAGAACTTCTATATCGCGCTGATCCTGCTTGGCCTTGGCTGGAACTTTGGCTTTATCGGAGCCACCACGATGTTGACGGCAGCGCATGAACCGCATGAGCGTGGTCGCGTGCAGGGCATGAATGACGTGCTGGTGTTCGGTGGTGTGACGCTGGCCTCGCTTGCGTCGGGCGGCTTGCTCAACTGTTCCGGCGGAACCCCCGTCGAAGGCTGGAGCGCCGTCAACATGGCGATGGCCCCGTTCCTGATGTTGGCGGGCGGCGCATTGATCTGGCTGATGTTTCGACCGCGCGAAGACACCGTCTGATCCCTAAAATGCGATTCAGTTTGTCGCGCGACGGGTAAAGCGACCTTCACACTTGCACGCCAAGACTGCAGGCACCTTCCACCAGAACGGTGTCTGCCATGATCCGACCGATTGTCTTTGCCCTGTGCCTGCCCTTGCTGACCAGCTGTCAGCATTACGACAAGGCCGCCCATTTTGCCGTGGGTGCCGCTGTGTCGCATGTCGTGGCGACGGAAACCAAAAGTCCAACCGCGGGATGCCTGGCGGCGATTGGCGTTGGTGTGGTGAAAGAAATGATCGACGATGTGGCAGACCCGCTCGACATCCTTGCAACCGGGCTGGGATGCAGCGTTACGATGGCATTCTGATCGACTACCAGCGCCCGGTTGCGGCCTGCCAGATCAACCGCGCCTTCCGGGCCGTTTCTGATGCGCCAAGAGTGCCATCAGCCACCCGGCGTGGATCTGCCTGCGCCTGCTTCAGAACAGGTCCCGCCTGCCACGCAGCCAACGCTATGGGCTGTGCCGCGCGAGGCATTGATCCACGTTCCCGACGGGCCTGTTGCAACCGGTTAAGCCCGTCTGCCGCCAGCGCCTTAACCGCCTCGGGTCGTCCGTCCACCAGCGGGCGGCGTCCCTGTCGTTCCAGTTCCGGCACCGCGCGCAGGAACTGTGCCAAGCCGCTGGCATATCCGAGATCTCTGAATGCTGCGGGGGTGTCGCCAGTCAATGCCTGCGACGCCGCCAACAAGAGAGAGGCCGCAGTATCTTCGATATATTTTGAAAATGCCGCATGATCTTCAAATGGATCACGATAAACATCCCAGAGCCGCGCTTCCACAACCCGCTGCAACAACCGCGCCGCCTTGGCATCCAGAACATGGGCCAATGAGGTCACCACCTCGTGCCGGCGCACCAGACCGCCTGACGCGATTTCCTCTAGCGCGTCGGTCCACCATTGCAGGCGCATCTCGGCGATGATCGCTTCCTGCGTCACCCAAGGCGCGCGGGACACCTCGACGTTGAAGGCGTAGACCGGGAACAGCACCTTGCGTGCCTCGACCGGAGCCGCCATCGTTGCGGCAAAACGGTCGGGATCGCCACGTTCGACCAGTTGCGCACAAGCGATCAGATCGGCGTCGAAGCTCATGCCGACGCGGCGTCCCGCACCAGTTTCCAGCGCACGGCATCCAGCAGCGCCTCGAAAGACGCGTCGATGATGTTGGCGCTCACGCCCACGGTGGACCAGCGTCGCCCCTGCCCGTCCTCGCTGTCGATGATGACGCGGGTGACGGCTTCGGTGCCGCCCTGGGTGATGCGCACCTTGAAATCGACCAGCCGCAGATCGTCGATCATGTCCTGATACGGTCCCAGATCCTTGGCCAGCGCCTTGGACAGCGCGTTCACCGGGCCCCGGTCATTGCCGAGTTCGTCCATCGATTCGCTGACCGACAGCTTCTTGTCGCCATCCACCTTGACCACCACGACGGCTTCGGAATGCGAGATCATCTTGTTGTACTTGTTCTTGCGCCGCTCCACCGTGACACGGTAGCGCTTGACCTCGAAGTACTCGGGCAGCATCCCAAGCTCATCCCGCGCCAGCAATTCGAAGCTCGCCTGCGCGGTGTCGTAGGAATAGCCCTCGGATTCCCGCGCCTTGATCCGATCGAGGATGCGGGCCAACGCCGGGTCTTTATCGGGCACCTCGATCCCGGCCTCGGCCAGACGGCGGCGCAGGTTCGACTGACCCGCCTGATTGGACATCGGGATGATGCGGCGATTGCCGACCAGGCCGGGCTCGATATGTTCGTAGGTCGTGGGGTTCTTCAGGATCGCGCTGGCGTGCAATCCGGCCTTGTGGGCAAAGGCGGACGATCCGACATAGGCCGATTGCTTCATCGGCACCCGGTTCAGGATTTCGTCCAGCATCCGGCTGATCTGGGTCATGCCCTCCAGCGCGTCGTGGGTGACCCCCGTCTCAAAGGTACTCGCGTAGGGTTCCTTGAGCAGCAGCGTCGGGATCAGCGCGGTCAGGTTCGCATTGCCGCAGCGTTCGCCCAGCCCGTTCAGCGTGCCTTGAATTTGGCGCGCACCCGCATCGACAGCAGCCAAGGTCGCGGCAACGGCCATTTCGGTGTCATTGTGGGTGTGAATGCCCAAACGGTCGCCGGGGATGCCTGCCGCGATCACCGCGGCGGTGATGTGCGACACTTCGCTGGGAAGCGTTCCGCCATTGGTGTCACACAGGACGATCCAGCGGGCGCCGGAGTCGAACGCGGCGTGCAGGCAGGTCAGGGCGTAATCGGGGTTGGCCTTGTACCCGTCGAAGAAATGTTCCGCGTCGAACAGCGCCTCGCGGCCTTGCGACACGATATGGGCCACCGAGGCGCGGATGTTTTCGGTGTTTTCCTCAAGCGTGATGCCAAGGGCGGCTGAGACATGGAAATCATGCGTCTTGCCGACCAGACAGACCGCGCTGGTTCCGGCGTTCATCACGGCCGCAAGCACGTCGTCGTTTTCGGCGGACCGGCCCGCGCGCTTGGTCATGCCGAAGGCGGTGATGGTGGCCTTGGTGTGTCCGACCTCGTCGAAAAACGCAGAGTCAGTGGGGTTGGCACCGGGCCAGCCACCTTCGATATAGTCGATGCCAAGCGCGTCGAGCGCCTCGACAATGCGGTGCTTTTCCGGGGTCGAGAATTGCACGCCCTGGGTTTGCTGCCCGTCGCGGAGTGTGGTGTCGTAGAGGGTGAGGCGGGTTTTGGTCATCGGTTGGCCTTTGCGGTGAGGGCCGCGCCCGACCCTGGGTGGGCGCATCTTTCGGTCGAGCGGTGCGAGGCGGCGTCACGCGCATGACATTGGTTCGGAGCGAGCGGGTAGCCAATGCGCCCTCCCGGGGGGAGGATCGGGCGCGGCCCGGCGTGCCGCCGGGCGGAGTGGTTCGAGCGGAGTATCATTCAAGGTGCTCCCATTCGCCGATTTTATCCGAAGTTGCGTTGAGCACCCATTTCGTACCTTCTGGTGTATCAGAGATCATCACGCCGATATCTGCGAGCTTGTCTCGAATTTCATCAGCGCGAGCGAAGTCTTTTCGATTTTTGGCGTCCGCTCTCTCGTTAATCCAGAACTCAGCTTTCTTCACAAATCCGTCCGTCGGAGTATCCGCTTCTGACAACCACCATTCCGACATATTTTCCGTCAAAAGCCCCATCATCTGCGCTCCGGCTGCCAGTGCAGGGGCGTCGACCTCGCCGGCAAACTTGTGCAGCGACGCAATCGCCCCAGCCGTATTCAGATCATCCGACAAAGCTTCGACCACTTCGGCAGGCACGGCACCGGGTGCCACCCCATCCGTCAACGCCCGCCACTTGCGCAGCGTCGCCTCGGCCTCTTCCCGCTTCTTCTCAGTCCAATCCATCGGCTTGCGGTAATGCGTGCTCAGGAACACAAACCGGATCACCTCACCCGGTACGCCCTGCTCCAGCAAATCCCGAACGGTAAAGAAATTGCCCAGCGACTTGGACATCTTCTTGCCCTCGACCTGCAACATCTCGTTGTGCAGCCAGTACCGGGCAAAGCCATGTCCTGCACATTTGCTCTGCGCAATCTCGTTCTCGTGGTGCGGGAACATCAGGTCGTTGCCGCCTCCGTGGATGTCGAAATCATCGCCCAAGAGGTCATAGGCCATGGCCGAGCATTCGATGTGCCAACCGGGGCGACCCCTTCCCCAAGGACTGTCCCAACCGGGAAGATCGTCCGAGGACGGCTTCCACATGACGAAATCCATCGGGTTGCGCTTGTAGGGTGCGACCTCGACCCGCGCACCGGCGATCATGTCATCGACCGACCGGCCCGAGAGTTTGCCATAGCCCTCTTTCCACGTGTCGACCGCGAAGAGCACATGGCCTTGCTCAACATATGCATGCTTTTCCTTGATCAGGTCTTTGATCATCGCGATCATCTGCGCGATATAGCCCGTCGCGCGAGGCTCTGCGGTGGGGCGCAGCGCACCAAGCGCGTCCATATCGGCGTGATACCAGCCAATCGTCTCGTCCGACCGTTCCCGGATTAGCGCCTCAAGCGTTCCGTCTGCCCCCGCTGCGCGCCGCTTTTGGGCGGTTTCGTTGATGCGGTCATCCACATCGGTGAAGTTGCGCACATAGGTGACGTGCTCGGCCCCATAGACATGGCGCAGAAGACGAAACAGCACGTCGAACACGATCACCGGCCGCGCGTTGCCCAGATGGGCGCGGTCATAGACGGTGGGTCCGCAGACATACATCCGCACATTTTCAGGATCGAGAGGAACAAACTCCTCTTTGGTGCGGGTGGCAGTGTTGGTCAGCCGAATGGTCATAGGTCCGTCCTCGCGGAAAACGTCGCGGCGGGCGTATCAACTTCGGTTCAGTAAGGGAATAGAAGACCGGCCCGCCAGATGGATTAGCAGGGAATGCAGCAAAGAATGGGTGCCGTGTTGGTCATGCCATCTCGTACGCGGAACATCCGGGCCATGTCAAGAATGTCCGATCAACCGGGGATTGGTGCAGGCGTGACGGGCACATTCCAGTTCCAGCGTGGAATGATGGATCCCGGCCTTGGACAGAACCTCTTTCAGCGCGCTCTTGATCTGATCCGCATCGCTCCAACGGCCTTCGTTTACCACCACATGCGCCTCAAGCGCGGGTTCGTGTTCCTGCATCTGCCACAGATGGGTATGGTGAATGTCGTGAACACCATCCACTGCGCGCAGGGTGCCCAGGATTTCGTTTGTGTCGAGGCTCGCCGGACTGCCCAGCATCAGGATATGGATCACCCCCGAGATCTCGGCGAAGGACATCCACAGGATGTACCCGGCAATGCCGAAGGTCACCAGCGGGTCGATGATCTGCCAGTCATAAAGCAGGATCAGCGTTCCCGCGATGATCACCACCACGGACCCCAAAGCGTCAGCCACGTTGTGCAGAAAGGCCGCGCGGATGTTGACGCTGTCCTTGGACATCGCATAGGTCAACGCGGCCGTGACAAGATCCACAACCAGCGCGATGCTGGCGATGATCACAACCAGCCAGCCATCAACGCCCTGCGGATCAAACAGCCGCAGGGTCGCTTCGTAAATCAGGTAAATTCCCAGAAGAATCAGCGTGGTGTAGTTGATCAGTGCGGCCACCACTTCGGCGCGGGCATAGCCGAAGGTCATGTCGGCGGTGGCATCCTTGCGCGCAATCCTGCGGGCCGCGAGAGCGATGATCAACGCCGCCGCATCCGACAGGTTGTGAAGGGCGTCGGCAATCAGCGCAAGCGAGCCTGACAGGATCCCACCGATGATCTGCGCCAAAGTCAGGGCAAGATTGACCCCGACCGCCCCCATGAGACGCCCGTCCCCGGCCTTTGGGTCGATATGATGGTGGTGATGGTGGTGATGATGTCCCATTCAACGCCTCGGATAAGGGTGCTGGTGCGCCAGACCTTTTCCATGTCCTAACGCCGCTTTGGCCAAAGGTTCAAGGGTCCGGCGCGTGACCCCGTCTGCCCATGACTGGTCTGGACTTTGGTCCTGTGCCTCTGGCAGGACGGGCCGAGAGCAAACGGAGGGTGTCATGCCAGCATTGTCACAACGGATCACCACGCTGAACGGGGATGGATCGGATGGGTGGGACGTCTTCTACCGCGCCCGCGCCATGCTGGATGCAGGTGAGGATGTGACCGAGCTTACCATCGGTGAACATGACATCCGTACCGATCCGTCGATCCTGCGCGCGATGCATGACAGCGCCATGGGGGGCCATACGGGCTATGCAATTGTTCCCGGTGTCAGCGCCTTGCGCGATAAGGTTGCAGCGCGGGTTCAGGCACAAAGTGGTGTGCCGACGACGCGGGACAACGTGCTGGTCACACCCGGCGGTCAGGCGGCGCTGTTTGCGGCGCATATGGCCGTGTGTTCTCAGGGGGATGCCGCGCTGATCGTGGATCCTTATTACGCGACCTATCCGGGAACCCTGAGGGCGGCGGGCGCCGTGCCCCGCGCGGTTCCGACACGCTCTGCACACGGATTCTTGCCGCAGCGCGAGGCTTTGGAGGCGGCCTGCGACGGTGCGGCTTCGCTGTTGATCAACACTCCGAACAATCCCACCGGCGCGGTCTACCCGCGCGAGACGTTGGAGATGATCGCGGATGTCGTGCGCAATCAGGACATGTGGCTGATCTCGGACGAGGTTTACGACGTGCAGGTCTGGGACGGCACACATCTTAGCCCACGCGCGATACCGGGGATGGCAGAGCGCACGCTGGTCATCGGGTCAATGTCCAAGAGCCATGCCATGACCGGCAGCCGGATCGGCTGGATCGTCGGACCGGAGGCCGCCATCGAGGCGCTGATCGACCTTGCGACCAACACGACATATGGCGTTCCGGGCTATATTCAGGACGCCGCCGTGTTCGGATTGCAATCCGGTCTGGACCTGGAGGCCGAGGTGGCCGCTCCGTTCCGGCGGCGGCGCGAGATTGCGGCGCGGGTTCTGGCAGAGCAGTCAGCAGTGCGCGCGATCCCGGCGCAGGGGGCGATGTATGTCATGCTGGATGTGCGCGCGACCGGCTTGTCAGGAGAGGCTTTTGCCAATGCCTTGCTCGAGACGCATCGGATCGCGGTGATGCCGGGGGAAAGTTTTGGCCAGTCGGCGGCAGGTCATGTCCGGGTGGCCATGACCGTGGAGGATGCACGTTTCGAGGCGGCTCTGCGCCAATTGTGCGGGTTTGCATCAGGTCTGGCCAAGGCGGCATGAAGGCGGACGGGGTTCCCGCACGGATCAGGCGGTGTCGGGTCGGGATCGGCCTTGTCCAAAAAAACAAGCCGGGCTGAAGCCCGGCTTGCGCATTTGATCAATCGAATTCTGGGGGTTTAGCCGACCAGTTCAAGACCGGAGAAGAAGAACGCGATTTCTTCGGCCGCTGTTTCTGGTGCATCGGAGCCGTGGACCGAGTTTTCACCAACGGATTCAGCAAATTCGGCACGGATGGTGCCGGGGGCTGCGTCGGCGGGGTTGGTGGCGCCCATGACTTCACGGTTCTTGGCAATTGCGCCTTCGCCTTCGAGCACCTGAACCACAACCGGTTCGGACGCCATGAATTCACACAGTTCGTCATAGAACGGACGCTCGGCATGTACGGCGTAGAACTTGCCCGCCTGCGCCTTGGTCAGATGAATGCGCTTTTGGGCGACGATGCGCAGGCCGGCATCTTCGAACTTGGCGTTTATCTTGCCAGTCAGGTTGCGGCGGGTGGCGTCGGGTTTGATGATCGAGAAAGTGCGTTCGAGGGCCATTTTGGTCGCTCCGTGGTTTGGGTTTGTGTTTGGAGCGCCGGTTAGCATGGGGTTCTGGTGTTGGAAAGCCCCTCACGGGGCTTGCGGGGGCTCTGCCCCCGGACCCCCGAGGTATTTTTGGCCCAAAGACGCCAAGGGCGCTGGTGTGTTGTCCGGAGCGTTGGTAAGGGCGTGCCATGTTGAAGATTGAAGATATCACCTACGCGGTTGAAGGGCGGCCTTTGTTCGAGGGCGCATCGGCGGTTATTCCGGATGGTCACAAGGTTGGTCTTGTGGGGCCGAACGGGGCTGGAAAGACAACCCTGTTTCGCCTTATTCGCGGAGATTTGGCGCTGGAAGGTGGCGCGATTTCGGTTCCCCGCGGCGCACGCGTGGGCGGGGTGTCGCAGGAAGTGCCAGGGTCCGATGTGTCGTTGCTCGACACCGTGCTGGCCGCAGACACCGAGCGCGCGGCGCTGATGGAAGAGGCCGAGACGGCGACGGATGGCGCGCGCATTGCAGAAGTGCAGACACGGCTGGCGGATATTGATGCCTGGTCTGCAGAAGCCCGCGCAGCGTCGATCCTCAAGGGGTTGGGCTTTGACGATGCCGAGCAATTGATGCCGTGCAGCGCCTTTTCCGGTGGTTGGCGGATGCGGGTCGCCCTAGCGGGGGTGCTGTTTTCGGAACCCGATCTGTTGTTGCTGGATGAGCCGACCAACTATCTTGATCTTGAAGGCGCGCTATGGCTGGAAAGCTACCTGGCGAAATATCCCTATACGGTGATTGTGATCAGCCATGACCGCGGGTTGTTGAACCGGGCTGTGGGATCGATCCTGCATCTCGAAGACCGTCAGTTGACCTATTATCAGGGCCCCTATGACCAATTTGCGCGGCAGCGGGCGGAGCGGCGCGCGCAAGCGACGGCGGTGGCCAAGAAGCAGCAGGCGCGGGTGGCGCATCTGCAATCCTTTGTCGACCGGTTCCGCGCCAAGGCCAGCAAGGCAAAGCAGGCGCAATCGCGGCTCAAGATGATCGAACGGATGGACATGGTCACGGCGCCCGAGGATATCGCCAAGCGGGTGTTCACGTTCCCACAGCCGGACGAGCTGTCGCCGCCGATCATCCGGGTCGAGAATGGCGTGACCGGGTATGGTGAGACCGAAGTGCTGCGCAAGCTGGACCTGCGGATCGACCAGGATGACCGGATCGCGCTTCTGGGCAAGAACGGTCAGGGTAAGTCGACCCTGGCCAAGCTGCTGTCGGATCGGTTGCCACTGATGGCGGGGCGGATCACGCGATCCTCGAAGTTACGCATCGGGTTCTTTGCCCAGCACCAGGTGGACGAGTTGCATGTGGACGAGACGCCGCTGGAGCACTTGCGGCGCGCGCGTCCGCACGAAATGCCAACGCGGCACCGGGCGCGGCTGGCGGGCTTTGGCTTGATGGCGGCGCAGGCGGAAACCGTGGTGGGCAAGCTTTCGGGGGGGCAGAAGGCGCGGTTGTCGCTGCTGCTGGCCACCCTGGATGCGCCGCATCTGTTGATCCTGGACGAGCCGACCAACCACCTTGACATCGAAAGCCGCGAGGCGCTGGTCGAGGCGCTGACCGCCTATTCCGGCGCGGTCATTCTGGTGAGCCACGACATGCACCTCTTGTCGATGGTGGCGGACCGCCTGTGGCTGGTCAAGGACGGGTCGGTGACGCCTTACGAAGACGACCTGGACGCCTATCGCACCATGCTGTTGACGTCTGACAAGCCGGTCAAGGCGGACAAGCCCAAGCCGGCGCGCCCTGCCCGGCCCGACCGGGACGCGATGCTGGCGATCAAGGCCGAAGTCCGCAAATGCGAAGCGCGGGTGGAAAAGATCGAGGGGATGCGCGAAACGCTGGCGAAAAAGCTGGCCGATCCGGCGCTTTATGAACCCGGCCGCAAAGGCGAACTCGAGACCTGGAACAAGAAATACGCCGAGGTGATGGACGGTCTGCGCCGCGCCGAGGCGCTTTGGGAAGCCGCGGCACAGAAGCTCGAGTTTGCCGAAAGCGCCTGACAGGGGGTTGGTCGAAGGACTTGCGTGTGTGCATCAAACATGGTTGAGCGTGACGGATGGACACTGCTTTCCTGATATCCGCGTTTGTTACGCTGCTCGTGGTCATTGACCCGATCGGTTTGACGCCGGTCTTCATTGCCCTGACGCCGGGCCTGTCGACCCAAGAGCGGCGCGCAATTGCCATCCGGGCGACGGTCATTGCGGCAGGCCTGCTGTTTCTTTTTGCGTTTCTGGGTGAGCAGGTACTTGGCTTCATCGGGATTTCCATGCCCGCGTTTCGCATTGCCGGGGGTATCCTGTTGTTTCTGACGGCGTTGGACATGTTGTTTGAACGCCGCACCAAGCGCCGCGAGGATCAGGTCGACCGGGACGATGTTCCCGATCCATCTGTCTTTCCGATCGCGATCCCGCTGATTGCCGGACCGGGCGCGATTGCGTCGATCATTCTGTTGGTCGGACAGGCCGAGGGCACCCTTGGCATGGTGTCGGTTCTGGGCGTCATGGTGGTTGTTCTGGCGATCGTGTTCCTTCTGTTTCTGAGCGCATCGCCGATCGAGCGGGCGCTGGGCAAGACCGGGATCGTGGTGGTGACGCGGCTTCTGGGGATGCTGTTGGCGGCCTTGTCGGTGCAGTTTGTGCTGGACGGCATTCGTGGCTTCGGGGTGGTGCTGGGCAGCTGACCCCCCGGCCCTACACATTCGCAGGCCAAGTCCCTACATTTTAGCCAGACACAGGCCTTGGGGGTAACGCAATGTCGACGATGGACTACGGAAATCTGGCATATCTTGTGCTTTTGGGCGCTGTGCTGGTTTTCTGGTTCTTCATTCAGAACCGCCAGAGCCTGAACAAGACGCTGCAACAAGCGGCCGTCTGGGGTCTCATCTTTCTGGGGGTGATTGCAGCGGTGGGCCTTTGGGACGACATCCGCCAGAACGCGCAGCCACAGCAGCTTGTCGTGGAGGACTCTGGTCGCATCGAAGTGCCGCGCGGGCCGGACGGGCATTACTACCTGACGCTGGACATCAATGATGCCCCCGTCCGTTTTGTCGTGGACACCGGGGCAACCAGCATGGTGTTGACGCAGGAGGACGCGCTGCGGGTCGGGCTTACTGAAGAGGACATCATCTTCTTCTCCGAAGCCATGACCGCAAATGGACCGGTGCGCACGGCCCCGGTCCGGCTGGACGATGTGTCGCTGGGACCGTTTCACGATACCAATGTGCGGGCTTTCGTGAATGAAGGCGAAATGTCCAAATCGCTTTTGGGAATGGAGTATCTCAATCTGTTTGCCCGGTTGGAAATCAATGGTGGCCGGTTGATCCTGGAACGCTGAACGATCCCCGTTTCTGGGGGGTTGGCTGATCCGGAGGCTTGGGCTACGTTCTCACCATATCGACGAAGAGATCTCTATGCGCCATTCGCTGCCACTCGCGCCGCAGTTTTATGTGACTGCGCCTCAACCCTGCCCGTATCTGCCTGGCAGAATGGAACGCAAGCTGTTCACTGCGCTTCAGGGCGATGCTGCGGACAAGCTGAACAACAGCCTGTCAAAGCAGGGGTTCCGGCGGTCGCAGAACGTGCTGTACCGGCCGTCCTGTTCGGATTGCGCGGCCTGTCTTTCCGCGCGGATATCGGTTGACGGGTTTCGCCTGTCGCGCAGTCAGAAACGAACCCTCAAGCGCAATGCGCATCTGCGGCGTCGTGCCTCGAGCGCCTGGGCAACCGAGGATCAATACGAGCTGTTTCGCACCTATCTGGATGCGCGCCATGCAGATGGCGGCATGGCGGATATGGACGTATTTGATTTTGCCGCGATGGTCGAGGAGACTCCGATCCGGTCGCGGGTGATCGAATATTCCGACAGCGAGACACGCCAGCTTCAGGCGGTGTGCCTGACCGATGTGCTCGATGACGGGTTGAGCATGGTCTATTCGTTCTACAGCCCGGATGTGCCCGCACAAAGCCTTGGAACCTACATGATCCTTGATCACGTCGAAATCGCCCGAGAGGCTGGCCTGCCCTATGTCTATCTTGGCTACTGGGTGCCGGGCAGCACAAAAATGGGATACAAGGCGTCGTTCTCGGGCCTTGAGCTGTTTCGCCACGGGGGATGGGAGCCGTTCCAGACACCCGACAGCTATTGCGCGGACACCCATCCGATGTCGACCGATCCGATTGCGGAACAGGTCGCCAATATTTCGTTGCCAGACCTGCGAAGCTGAGGCTGCCGGATCGCGTGACCGGGCCCTGAGACATAAGCGACGCCGGAATCGTCTCAGATCGACGAAAATCCACTCCAGGTACAGGAATCAGCAGGTTTTGCATGGTTTTCACGCGCGAACTTGTGATTTGGGCGGCGTTTGATGCGCATGCCCTAACGTAAGGCATTGATTTCATAAGGTATGGTTCCACCGCAATGTGTCAGGATATATTTACACTTGATGGTGTAAAGTTTGCCTGACATTATTATGAGCACTGACTGTGCTGTTCAGCGGGGCGGTCGGGGAGACGCGAGCGTGACCGGCAGTCTTTATTACAGGTCACTCTGCGCTCCGTTTACATAACCACGGAGGAGATCGGATATGACCGACGATCCAGATAAAGTATGGCCAACCGGCCTGACGCTCAAAGAAGCTGAAGAAGTCCACAGCTATCTTATCGACGGCACCCGCGTGTTTGGGGCCATTGCGCTTGTGGCGCATTTTCTTGTGGCGGTCTCGACGCCATGGCTCGGATAAGGGGGTAATGTCATGAACAATGCCAAAATGTGGCTTGTGGTGTCGCCCTCAGTGGGCGTTCCCGTTTTTCTTGGTGCAGTTGCGGTGGGCTCGTTTGCCGTCCATGTCGCAGTTCTGAGCAAGGTATCCTGGTACAATGACTATTTGTCCGGTCAGGAGCTTGGCTCGGGTGACGAAATGGCTGCTGCTGCCCTTGTGCCGGATGTCGACACGGCCAAAGCGTCTTATGTGCGTCCCCTCGAGAATGGCAATCAGGAAGTCACCGTCATCATGCCGGACGGGACAACCGCACGCGCCATCCTTCAACCAAACGACGTTCTCGCCTCCGCCGGGTCGCCGTCGTTATTGGTCGCTGACTGAACACATCACCTCTTGGCGGAATCGCCAGGTGATATTTTCCTCCGGACACCTTGGGCCGTTCATTTTTTGAGGACGGCCTGAGGTTCCGCCGCGACAATTGGAAAATCATGTTTAACTATCGGTCATTTGCACTGAACAACCTTGCCAGGATTGCACCGCGATTTCTGCCATTTGCAGATGTCGCAACCGACGAAGTTCCGCTGTCGAAACTCTTGCGCCTGTCCCTGTTTCAGGTGACGGTCGGCATGGCGCTGGTTCTTTTGGTTGGAACATTGAACCGCGTGATGATCGTTGAACTGTCCGTTCCTGCAACCCTTGTTGCCGGGATGTTGGCTTTGCCGCTGGTGTTTGCCCCCTTCCGCACACTGATCGGGTTCAAGTCGGACACGCATGTCTCGGCCCTTGGCTGGAGACGCGTTCCGTATATCTGGAAGGGCACGTTGTATCAGTTCGGCGGTTTCGCCATCATGCCCTTCGCTCTTCTGGTTCTGTCCGGCTATGGCGAGGCCGTCGATGCACCACGCTGGATCGGGTTGTCATCTGCGGCACTTGCCTTTTTGCTGGTTGGTGCCGGCGCTCATATCGTGCAGACGGTCGGGCTCGCCCTTGCCACGGATCTGGTGGATGAAGAGGATCATCCGAAAGTTGTCGGACTGATGTATGTCATGCTTCTTTTGGGGATGGTGGTCAGCGCGCTGATCTATGGCGCGCTGCTTGAGACCTATTCGCCGGGACGCCTTGTGCAGGTCATTCAGGGTTCTGCGGTCGTCACCGTTGCCATCAATTTCTTTGCCATCTGGAAGCAAGAGGCGCGCGACCGCGTGCGCGCCCGCGAGATGGAAGTCGCCCCGCGCATCCAGTTTCGTCAGGCCTGGAGCGATCTGGTCGCGCGACAGGGGATGCTGCCCCTGCTGGTGATCATCGGGCTGGGCACGTTCGGGTTCGGCATGGCGGATGTTCTGCTGGAACCCTACGGCGCACAAGCGCTGGGATTGAGCGTCGCGGAGACAACCAAACTGACCGCCCTGCTGGCTTTGGGTACGCTGATCGGTTTTGCCTGCGCGTCCTACAGTCTTGGTGCCGGCGGCACGCCGATACGTCTTGCCCGCATGGGGGCACTGATTGGCATTCCGGGATTTGCCGCGATCGTTCTGTCCTCGACCCTGATCGGAACCCCGCTTTTTCTTGCGGGCATTTTTGCCACCGGGCTTGGTGCCGGGCTTTTTGGGCATGCGACGCTGACCGCAACCCTTCGGGCCGCGCCTGCAAACCAGATCGGTCTGTCCCTTGGCGCATGGGGCGCCGTGCAGGCCACCTGCGCGGGTGTGGGCATCGCCCTTGCAGGACTTGTCCGCGATATCCTTGTTGGACTGGATGTATTGGGTGGTCTTGATCCAACAACGCCCTATGACGTCGTGTTCATTATCGAGATCGCCTTTCTTGCGTTGGCTGTGCTTGTCGCCTTTCGGTACACGTCCGGCGCAGGAGAGGCTGAAGACGTGCCGCGCGCGGCCAAGCACCACCCCAAATCAATGGAGGTCACATGACCAAGGTAATTTCACGACTTTTTGCCGATGCGGCCAAAGCCCAAGCCGTAAAGGCCGATCTGCTGAGCAAAGGCTTTCCGACCAAGGCAGTTCTCACGTTTGGGGCGGAAGACAAACCCGGTGCGGATGACCTGAAAAACCTGGGCATGGAGAAAAAGACGGCCACGGCCTATGCCAAGAACATTGGCAAAGGCAGTACTGCCATGGTTGTGCTGGCCACCTATAAGCCTTTGGGGGCCGCACGCATTGCCCGAGAGGCCTTTGCAGCAACAGAGACAATTGATGTCGGGGACTTGTCGGAAGAAACCTATGTCAAGGAAGAGCCGAAAGGTGCAACCGAGTCTGTCAGCGTTCTCAAGGATCATCCGCTTTTCCTGACCCGGAGACGCGACATCGAGGAACACCGTCCCGGTCTTGTATCGCAATCGCTTGGGCTTCGGATGCTTTTGCCGCACAAGACCGGCAAGAGGTCCGTCATCAGGGGCGGGCGGTATATGTCGCGGTCTTTCTGGCCAATGCCGTTGCTTACCAAGAACCGGCATTCCGACTCTGTCATCAGTGGTGGCAAATACATCTCGAAGTACTTCTGGCCGATGCCTTTGGTGACCACCAGCGAACGTCGTAATTCCGTCATTCCAAACGGCGGCACACCGTTTTCCCGGATGCTGAACCTGCCATTGCTGATCAAATAGACGGGTCACATAGCGCAGGCCGCCTTTCGGGGCAGACATGATCCAAACAAAAAGGCCGCTCTTTCGGGCGGCCTTTCTTGCGTGATGCGTAGAAGTTTACCTGATCAAATCCGGCACGATGGTCACGATCCCCGGGAAGAACCACAGGATGGCAAGGCCAAGCACCTGAATGCCCACAAACGGGATGACACCCCGATAGATATGTCCGGTGGTGACCTCTTTCGGGGCCACGCCGCGCAGATAGAACAGCGCAAACCCGAACGGTGGCGTCAGGAATGATGTCTGCAAGTTGATCGCGATCATGATCGTGACCCATGCCGGATCAAGCGTGCCGCCGTAAATGACCGGGCCAACAATCGGCACCACGATGTAGATGATCTCGAGGAAATCAAGCACGAAGCCCAGGATGAACAGGATCAGCATTACAACCAGAAACACAATTGTCTCGTTGTCGAACGAGCGCAGGAATTGCTGGATGTAATGTTCGCCGCCGAATGAAATCAGCACGAGGTTCAGAAGCTGTGACCCGATCAGGATGGTGAAGACCATCGAGGTCACCTTGGCGGTTTCCCGGACGACCGGTCCAAGGATGTTCGTTCTGAGCAGAACCCAGCAGCTGTACAGCAGACCGAAAAAGGCAAAGTGATAGGTGATCTGCGCGGCCACATAGGCCACCCAGTCCTGGAATGGCACGCTTTCGCGGGTGATGCGCAGGTCGAAATTGATGCCAAGCAGGATCATGATGACCAGGGCCAATGACGCCCAGATGACGATCTTGGATGCGCCCTGCTCTTCGCTGAGTTTGCGATAGGCGGCCAGCATGATCGCACCCGCAGCACCCAGCGCAGCCGCCGGTGTCGGGTTGGTGATCCCGCCAAGGATGGACCCAAGCACCGCAACGATCAGAACCAGCGGTGGGAAGACCACGCGCAGCAGTTCATTCTTGGACAGACGCCCCATCGCGATCCAGACACCGAACATGGTCAGCGCCATCGGGATGGCAAGGATCATGAAGGTTGCCCCCGGCCCCGTCAGTGGCGAAATGAACAGGATGTCCGCCAGCACCGCCAGAACAACACCGGCCCCGCCGATGATCAACGGCAATGCAACCGAAGACGGAGACACCCCACGCGCAAGGATCAGGACAAGCGCCAGCAGGGTAAAGATCGTGGCAACGCCGGTCCCGATCGGGGCAGCATTGTCTCGGGCGGCCAACAGGGAGGCCGCACGTTCTTCTTCGGTCAGTTCGACAACCTCACCTGTATCACCTGCCGCGGTCATCGCAGCGCGTTGCGCACTTGCTTCGTCCCACGCGTCCTGACCGTGAAGTTCAATCATTGCGGCCTGGCATTGTTCGGACACGTTTGTCCGCAGGCTCGGGCCATCGGCGCGTTGCGCATAGTCGGATACCGTGATGGACTGGTTTCCGATCAGACCAACGCTGACACCAATCACAACCGCAGCAATCAGACCGAACGGGGCCGCAAGATACCAGGTCAGCGCCTCATTGCGGGTGACGACCTCTCCGGAGTCGCCCGAGATCTGCACGGGCGGAGCACTTTCCGGGCGGAAAAGCGCATATCCGAAGGCATAAAGCCCATACAGAGACGCAAGGAACAGACCTGGCAAAAGAGCGGCCTGAAACAGCGTCCCCACCGACAGGACCGCCGGTTCCCCAAGGTATGTCAGCGCGTCCCCGCACCCGGCGAACTGGGCCCGGGTTTCCTGACCAGTTGCATAGAGATCACCGACCAGCGTCCCCAGAAGAACGATCACGATGGAGGGCGGGATGATCTGGCCCAATGTGCCGGATGCCGCGATCACGCCGGTTGCGAGTTCTGGCGAATAGTTGTTGCGCAACATGGTCGGCAGGGCGAGCAGACCCATGGTCACAACCGTCGCGCCGACGATACCGGTCGAGGCGGCAAGAAACGCACCCACGATGACGATCGAGACCGCCAGGCCACCCGGCAAGGGCCCGAACACGCGCGCCATGGAGGTCAGCAGGTCTTCGGCTATACGGGACCGTTCCAGAACGATACCCATCATGACGAACATCAGAACGGCCAGCAGCGTTTCGATCGACTGGCCCGCAATTACACGTTCGTTCATCCGGTTCACGATGAAGGACAGGTTCCGCTCCATCGCCTGTTCCCAGCCACCGATGAACACGGGTTCGGCAAGCCTTGGCAGGTCAGGGTATCGGAAGATGGATATCGAATCTCGGGCCACACCTTCGGCCACAAGCGCCGCGTAATCGGCAGAACTCCGGTCAATCGCCTGGTGAATAAGAAGCCCCGCACTGTCCAGCGCAGCGATGATCGCAAAGGAAATAACCCCTGCCCCGGCAATGGCAAAGGCCACCGGAAAACCGGTCATGATTCCCGCAAAGAGCGTGAGGAAAACGATGATCAGACCGATCTCGACCCCATCCAGTCCGAAAAGCATCTTGTGGTATCCCTTTAACTTCGCGCCTTTTGCGGCGTCCTTGTGTCTTCAATCGGCGGCGAGATCAGGTCGAACCCGAATGGATTGCATGCTCCATGTCTTCCGCCTCGTCGCCAGTCTTGTCGATATCGAGGTATTTGCCCGCGCTTTCCTCGCCCTCGAGCCATTCGAGGTAGGACCGCCAGAAGAACGTGATGGCCTGAAGGAAGACCATGACGCAAAACAGAACGATCAGAACCTTGAACAGGAAATAGGCGTTGAACCCGTTGGGGCTGAAGCCGATGGTTTCGACGTTCCAGCGGAAAATCCGCGATTGCATCAGCATGCGATCCAGATCGCTGGTCGACGTGACGGCAGGTGTCATCAGGTGACGCCACATGAAGAACCAGGAATACATGTAGGTCAGAACAACCGCCGGCATCATGAACGCAAGACAACCGAACATGTCGATCATGCGCTTGGTGCGGAATTTGACCGCGGAATAGACAAGGTCAACGCGGACATGGCCCCCCTGCACAAAGGTGTAGGCGACACACAGGCAGACGACGACGGCATTGTGAAACTTGAGCCCTTCGGCCCACCAGCTCAGGTCTTTGGCAAAGGCTGTTCCAAGGGGACCAAGCTGAATCTCGGCGACCCGGAAGATACGTTGCAGGAAGACAATCATGACTTGCGTCAAGACCATGACAAGCCCGGCCCAGGCTGCTGTCCGGCCAACCGCATTGGCAAACGCTTCAAGAATGCGAACGCACCACCACAAGAACTCGCGTTTCCAGAACGCGCCAATCAACGTGATGACGATAAGGCTGGTAAAGACGACAAAGAAAAACTCGACCGATGCACCGTAATAGATGAACCGCATCACCGATTCCGGGTTGGACCAGTTCAGCCATTGACCCGGATTAAAGACAGCAAGGACAAGATGATACGGAGCCAGAGCAATATTCTGAAGCACCCAGATGATGAAGTCGATCATGCTAAGACCTCTTGTCCCGAACCCTGTTTCCAAAGCGACGAGAGCGTGTGTTGAATATTTAAAAAACCCCGCCCGAGGCATCAATAGCCTTCGGGCAGGGCAAGATCACGACGTGATCAACCTGCGTTTACGCGGTTCCGCTGACGCATGTATTCGCCATCACCAATGTCGTACCATGCCGCGCTTTCCGCCATCGAAGCGAAATAGCTTTCGGAGATTTCAGCGTAGATCGGATCACCCATGTTCTCTTCGCGAACCTCGGCAGAGGCGCGACCGAACGCGTCCCAGACGTCATCCGGGAATTCGCGAACCTGGACACCCGCGGATTGCAGACGCACCAGTGCGGCACCGTTTTCGGCAAGCGACAACGCGGTGTTTTGCGCATGGGCCGCTTCACAGGCAACCTTGACGATGGCTTGCTGCTGCGCGGTCAGCGATTCCCACACTTCCAGGTTGAACACGGTGTGAAGTGCCGAACCCGGCTCGTGGAAACCGGCAGTGTAATAAAGCTTGGTCACTTCCTGGAAGCCAAGGCGTTCGTCCGCATAGGGGCCGATCCATTCCGCACCGTCAATCTGACCGGACGACAGCGCCTGATAGATTTCGCCGCCGGGGATGTTCTGAACCGATGCGCCAAGACGACCAAGAACCTGACCACCCTGGCCCGGCATACGGAAACGCAGGCCCTGAAGGTCTTCGGCCGAATTGATTTCGGTGTTGAACCAACCGCCCGGCTGCATCGCCGTCATACCGCACATCAGCGGCTTCAGGTTGAACAGCGACGACAGGTTGTCGTGCAGTTCCTGCCCGCCACGACGGTAGTACCAGTTTGCCATTTCCTGCGAGGTCATGCCGAACGGAACGGACGTCATGAATGCCAGCGCCGGATGCTGGTTCAGGAAGTAGTATTCTGCCGAGTGATAGATGTCGGCCTGCCCCGAGGACACGGCGTCGAACACTTCGAACGCGCCCACAAGCGAACCGGCGGGCATCTTGTTGATGGTCAACTGTCCGTCGGACATCGCCGTGATGTAGTTGATTGCCAGCTGGGCAGCTTCATCGAAGACCGCAAAGCCATCAGGCACCGATGTCACCATTGTCAACGTACGATTGCCCTGGGCAATCGCTGGTGCAGCAAGTGTGGTTGCTGCTGCGGCACCTGCGCCTACAGTAGACGTCCGCAAAAATGAACGACGATCCATTTATTTCCTCCCCTTCAGTTTTGGATGCACAAGAACAGCCAGTCCGCTGTTTGCGCGGATCATTTAGTGCCCGGACCGTAATCAGAAAAAATTTTTTATGCAAATGCTTAACAGACCTTACGCATGTACAAATTTTAGGCAGTTTTTACATCCAAACAGGCCCGCAAAGCGCGTCAGGAGCGCGTCAATCGGTCTTGCCGACAATGATCAAAAAAGCCGACCTGTTGCCCCTTGCCAGCCTTCGAATAGCCCTTCGACCGGCGCAATCATGCGTCAGCGTCGGGACGCGTGGCAGCAACACCGGCACACCCAGAAATACACATCTTCGCACGATGGCACACAGCTATTGCTCCAAACCCAAGGCGACTCGGTAGAATTGCACCAAAGAAGCTTCGGAATTTATGGATATTTCGTCGCAGCAGCGGATTTCAGCAATAAATGACAAGAAAATCTGCCTCACGGGTACTTTTTTCGCGCTTTTCGATGTTGACGCTCCCCAACGCCCAACATAATGTCTCGCCACGCGAAAAGGAGCCGAGATGGCACAAGTCCTCGTCATTCTAGTTGGAAAGCGCATGGGCCGGTAACGGAACCTGATCAGGACCCCATGCGCCCCCGACTGAAAAGCGGGGGTTTTTTTTCGCGTAACGAACAGAAGTGTCTGTAAACGGAGCAAAGCGATGACACGTCAAATGACCGGAGCGAAAATGGTGGTTCAAGCCCTGAAGGATCAGGGTGTGGACACAGTATTCGGATATCCCGGTGGCGCAGTGCTACCGATTTACGATGAGATTTTTCAGCAGAACGGCATTCGCCATTTTCTGGTGCGTCACGAACAGGGTGCCGTCCATGCCGCCGAGGGTTACGCCCGCGCCACGGGCAAACCCGGCGTTGTGCTTGTGACCTCTGGCCCCGGTGCCACCAACGCGGTGACGGGGTTGACCGATGCGCTGATGGATTCCATTCCGATTGTGGTTCTGACCGGCCAGGTTCCGACCTTCATGATCGGCTCGGACGCGTTCCAGGAAGCCGACACCGTGGGCATCACCCGCCCCTGCACCAAGCACAACTGGCTGGTCAAGGACACCGACCGGCTGTCGGGTGTGATCCACGAAGCGTTCCACGTTGCGACCTCGGGCCGTCCGGGACCGGTTCTTGTGGATATTCCCAAGGACGTACAGTTCGCCACCGGAACCTATACCGAGAAAGCCAAAGCCAAGGTCAGCCATTATCAGCCGCAGGTCAAAGGCGATATGGAGACGATCACGCAACTGGTCGAAGCCATCGAAACCGCAGAGCGGCCAGTTTTCTACACCGGTGGCGGCGTCATCAACTCTGGCCCCGGTGCCAGCCAGCTGTTGCGCGAACTGGTCGAGGCGACAGGTATCCCGATCACGTCCACCCTGATGGGTCTCGGCTCTTACCCGGCCAGTGGCAAACATTGGTTGGGGATGCTGGGCATGCACGGTCTTTACGAGGCCAATCTGGCGATGCATGGCTGCGATTTGATGATCAATGTCGGCGCACGGTTCGACGACCGGATCACCGGACGACTGGACGCGTTCAGCCCCAAATCGAAAAAGGCGCATATCGACATCGACCCAAGCTCGATCAACAAGGTGATCCGGGTGGACATGCCGATCATCGGGGATGTCGGTCATGTGCTAGAGGACATTCTCAAGGTCTGGAAAGCGCGCGGCCGCAAGGTGAACAACGAGGCGCTGCAAAAGTGGTGGAGCCAGATCGACAAATGGCGCGCGGTGGACTGCCTGAAGTACAAACCCTCGGGAAAGTCCATTCGCCCGCAATATGCCCTGGATCGTCTTGAGCAACTGACCAAGGGTCGGGATCGCTATATCACCACGGAAGTCGGCCAGCACCAGATGTGGGCCGCGCAGTATCTTGGCTTCGAGGATCCGAACCGCTGGATGACCTCGGGTGGTCTGGGCACGATGGGCTACGGCACTCCGGCGTCTATCGGTGTTCAGGTGGCGCATCCGGATGCGTTGGTGATCAACGTCGCGGGTGAAGCGTCGTGGTTGATGAACATGCAGGAAATGAGCACAGCCGTGCAGTACCGCCTGCCCGTGAAGCAATTCATCATGAACAACGAACGCCTTGGCATGGTGCGCCAATGGCAGGAGTTGCTGCATGGTGAGCGGTATTCCCACAGCTGGTCCGAAGCCCTGCCCGATTTCGTCAAGCTGGCCGAGGCGTTCGGCTGCAAGGGTATCTTGTGCAAAGACCCGGCCGATCTTGATGATGCGATCATGGAAATGCTCGACTATGACGGGCCGGTGATTTTTGACTGTCTGGTCGAAAAGCACGAGAACTGTTTCCCGATGATCCCGTCGGGCGAACCGCACAACAAGATGTTGCTGGGCGAAGCCAAGACCAAGGACTCCATCGGCACAAAAGGCGCGGTGATGGTCTGAGTGTTGGACCGGGTTACATGCCCGGTCCCGTCACACAGGTCCATGTAGGGGTCCGCCCCTGCACCCCGGCATATTTGGAAAGAGAAAAAGATCATGTCTGCGCTAAACATCAAAAAAGGTTCAACCAAACATTCGGCCTATAACCTGCGTCCAACGTTCTCGGATGTTCAGGAAACGCACACATTGGCGGTCTTGGTAGACAACGAACCCGGCGTTCTGGCGAGGGTGATCGGTCTGTTTTCCGGACGTGGTTACAACATCGACAGCCTGACTGTCGCCGAGGTCGATCATCTTGGGCACACCAGTCGGATCACCATCGTAACCACCGGCACGCCGCAGGTGATCGAACAGATCAAGGCACAGTTGGGACGGATCGTTCCGGTTCATCAGGTCAATGATCTGACCGTCGAGGGACGCTCCGTTGAGCGTGAACTCTCGCTGATCAAAGTCGAATGTGCTGGTGAGAAACGGGTGGAGTCGCTGCGACTCGCCGATATTTTCCGCGCGCATGTCGTGGACAGCACATTGGAAAGCTTTGTGTTCCAGATCACCGGTACGCCGGAAAAAGTGGATGCCTTCATTGACCTGATGCGCCCCCTGGGGCTGGTCGAGGTGGCACGAACCGGAGTCGCGGCCTTGTCACGCGGCGTGTGACGCCAACAACAGCCATGTCGGGGAACATGCTTCCCCGACACCAGGACGCGTTCGCCTGATCAGGCGAATTTGCGGGCTGGCTGTGCGCCAAAATAATCAGACAGGTCGACAACCTTTTTGGATGTGTCCGCCCTTTGCGCCGGCATGTCATTTGCACCGACCCGCTGACCCGCGCGCAGCTTTTGCGGCAGGTCCGGCGAATGCGATTGCATCAGGATCTGCGGATTGGTCGCCTTGCGCACGTTTTCCTGAACGGTGACGTCAAACTGGACAAGATCACCCGCGTCAAGGGACGGTGCATCATGGATGCAACCATCGCCGGGCGTATAATAGGCTAGCTCACCTTGGTCTTCGCACCAGATAACCGCATTCTGGGCAGATGCATCGGACCACAACACAACACCAAACATATTCTGCAGCTTCATATTCTAGGTTCCCCATCATTGAAGACCAATGTGTTAATTTTTACGCTAACACGACATCCTGAACTCTGCGTCGATAACGACAAATTTGTGTCATTTGCGATTGACCCTGACGCACATCCGCACCACCATTAACACAATACCGTTACAACTGTATGCCGATTGTTCAGGTTTTCCAGGTTTCATGCTGATCCTACCACTGCTCTCCGCGCGCTTTCGCCTCGGATTTGTTGCCCCCAAACAAAATGATATCCAACAAAAAGGTCTTCGGTCGTGACACCTCCAAGCCCATCGGAATTGCGCAATACCCTTGGCGCAAATCTACGCGACCTTGCAAAGTCCACTGAGTCCATTTCGGCATTGTGTCGCGATCTTGGGATCAACCGGACGCAGTTCAATCGGTATCTGTCGGGCGAAAGTTTCCCAAGGCCGGACGTGCTTTTTCGGATCTGTCAGTACTTCAAGGTCGATGCACGCATCATTCTGGAACCGCTTTCAGACATCAAACTGGGTCCGAAATCATTGCTTGGGCATCCAGAAATCAACGATTTCCTGTCCTGTGGCGTAACGAGCCTGAGCGAAACAATGTTTCCAAGCGGCTTTTATAAGTTCGCGCGCCGCAGTTTCTTGCACGACACCCTGTTTGTGCAAGGGCTGGTCTATGTCTATCGCAAAGACGATGCCGTCTTCCTGCGTGGCTTTGAAGCCAAGGAAGCGATGGCGCAACAAGGCATTCCCACAGGCCCGAAACAACGCGAATTCCGAGGTCTGCTGCTGGCTCAGGAAGGTGGCATTGCCGCACTTGTCAGCCGCCGCGAGTCTCTGACGACGTCGTTCAATTTCCTGTCGCCGGTGCCGTCGTTTCAAAACAATTACTGGGTCGGCTACACGATGCGCACCGTCGCGGAAAGCCTCTCGGGATCGCGTGCGGCGCGCCTTGTCTACGAGCATCTTGGACATGATGGCCCAAAGGTACGCAAAGAGGCACGGACCACGGGGTTCTGCGAAACAGAGCAGCTCTTGCCCTATCAGCGCAAACTTTTGCGGCTCGACGAGCCTTTCCATTAGGGCGTGACACTGGTCGGTTGGCGGCAGCTTTTGTCGTGATTTGACGCGACCGGGCATGGTTGCGCAGGCACGGTCTCATCCAGTCAATGACTGGAGGCAGCAATGACAGTGATCGATCCCGTTCTGGCCGATGTGCTCAAACCGACCGCTCAGGCGCGCGGACTTCCCAATGCACATTACACCGATCCGGCGAAATTCGCCGAAGAACGCGATGCCCTTTTCGGGTCCGGTTGGGCCGGATTGGCAGTTGCGTCGGATGTGCCCGAGATCGGCGATGCTGTCCCGATCAGCTTTCTGGACATTCCCTTGCTTCTGATCCGTGGACGCGACGACGGTGTCCGGGTGTTTCAGAACATCTGCCGTCATCGCGGCATGATCCTTGTAGAAGAACCGCGCAAGATCGAAGGCGCGATCCGCTGCCCCTATCATTCGTGGTGCTACAGCACCCAGGGTCAGCTTGTCGCGACACCGCATGTGGGGGGGCCGGGTTTCAATTCACACGAAGACATCGACCGCAGCACGCTTGGCCTGATCGAGGTCCGCAGTCATGTCTGGCGTGACGTCGTCTGGATCAACCTGTCCGGCACCGCCCCCGATTTCGAGGACGCGATGGCGGACGTCATCGCGCGTTGGGCGGATTTCGAACAACCTTTGTATCATGGCGGCGCGGACAGCACATTCACCCTTGCGGTGAACGGCAACTGGAAACTGGCCATCGAAAACTACTGCGAAAGCTATCACTTGCCCTGGGTGCATCCGGGCCTGAACAGCTATTCGCGACTCGAGGATCATTACAACATCGAACACGAGGGGCTGACCTCTGGGCAGGGCACGCTGGTCTATCGGCAGTTGAGAGACGACGATGGCCAAAGCTTTGCGGATTTTGCCAATCTGGATGCCAAATGGGATGCGGGGGCGGAATATCTGTCGATCTATCCCAATGTCATGCTGGGGGTGCATCGCGATCATGCCTTCGCCATCATCCTGCGCCCTGACGGTCCGGGGCGCACCGAGGAATATGTCCATCTTTATTACGCGTCGCCTGAAACGGATGACACCTTGCGCAAAAGGAATTCAGAACAGTGGAAGGTCGTCTTCGAGGAAGACATCTTTGTGGTCGAAGGTATGCAGCGCGGACGACGCGCACCGGGGTTTGACGGTGGACGCTTCTCACCCGCGATGGATGGTCCGACCCATTGCTTTCACAAATGGGCCGCGGACCGGATCGCACATCACCGCGCCACCGAATGACACAGACGCTGGATCAGGCGTTGTTGGACGCCCACGAGCGCGCCGACAGCGATGCGTTGATCCACCTGTATCAACAGGCGGCCCAAGAGGCGGAAACCGAACAGGCAACCGGCTTCTTTCTGACCCATGCCTACGTTTTTGCGCTGGAATGCGGCGACACGCGCGCAGCATCGCTGCGACATGAGCTGGTGCAACTGGGGCGCGAAACGCTGTCCCCGGCCGACGGCGTCTAGGCGCAGGCCAGAGCCGGTGTCACGCCGGGTCAATCGCGATTGGAGGCGAACGCACCTGATCGTAAAGATGCCATGTCGCATGACCCAATAGCGGAAGCGCCACCAGAAGCCCGAGGAAACCGGGGACCAGCGCCAGAAACGTCACGATGGCAATAAACAGGCCCCAGCCCAGCATCAGGATCGGGTTTTCCATCACATATTGAAACGATGTGATCATGGCCGTCACGAAATCGACCTCTCGGTCCAGCAACAACGGCAGCGCGATCACCGTGATGTTGAACAGCAGAATTGCAAACAAGGCGCCCACAATGCTGCCCACTGTCAGCATCATAAGCCCGTTTGCGGACAGATAGACGTCCAGCGCACTTGAGACATTGGTCATCGTGCTTAGCCCAAGAAACAGGGCAAAGATCATGTGTGCGAGGAAGAACCAGAACAGGAACACCATGATGATGATCGCGCACATCGACGGAAGCTGCCTGCGCGACTGATGCAGTACAACCCCGAAAATGTCCGATGACACCAAAGGGTCACCCCGTTCAAGCCTGCGGCTGACTTCGTAGAACCCAACCGCAGCAAAGGGGCCGATCAGCGGAAAGCCGATCGCGGCCAGCACCAGCCAAAAGGTCGTCCCGGTCCAGAGCGTGATCCACGAGATCAGCCACCCTGCCAGCACATAGAATCCGGCAAAGACCAAAGCGTATCCCGGCGCACGGGTCAAATCGTGCCAACCGCGTTTCAATGCGGTCCGCAGGATGTCCAAAGACACAGCTCCAAGTGTCGGCACACCAAGTTCAGGTGTTTCCCTCATGCCATCCTCCCCAGCATGGCGTTCGCGCGCGTCCGCATCAAAGCCGCTTGTCCGGGGTTTGGCAATATCAAGACGGATGTTTCCAGGCGTCCCGATGCGTCAACGCATCGTCGATTTTCCGTCAACGGAAAATCCGCGCGTCATTCCAGCGTCGATCAGGGTCAGTCGGCGCGCGCTTCGGCACGGGATTTGCCCGAGACGTTCTGCGCAAGGGTCGACGCCATGAAGGGATCAAGGTCGCCGTCAAGCACACCTTTGGTATCCGATGTCTCGTGCCCGGTACGCAGGTCTTTGACCATCTGATAAGGCTGCAAGACGTAGGATCGGATCTGGTTGCCCCAGCCAGCATCGCCCTTGGCCTCGTGTGCGGCGTTGATCGCCTCGTTGCGACGGTCGAGTTCAAGCTGGTACAGCCGTGACTTCAGAGCCTTCATCGCGATGTCGCGGTTCTGGTGCTGTGATTTCTCGGAACTGGTCACGACGATTCCGGTGGGCGCATGGGTGATCCGTACCGCGGAATCGGTTGTGTTGACGTGCTGGCCCCCTGCCCCGGACGACCGATATGTGTCGATGCGGATGTCAGCGGGGTTCACTTCGATCTCGATATTGTCGTCCACCACGGGATAGACCCAGACCGAACAGAACGACGTGTGCCGCTTGGCAGCGCTGTCAAAGGGCGAAATGCGGACAAGCCGATGGACACCGGATTCCGACTTCAGCCAGCCATAGGCGTTCGGGCCGGAAATCTTGTAGGCGGCCGATTTGATGCCGGCCTCTTCGCCCGGAGTCTCGGCCTGCTTTTCAACCTCGTACCCATGCTGTTCGGCCCAGCGGACATACATCCGTGCAAGCATGTTGGCCCAGTCGCAGGATTCTGTCCCACCCGCACCAGAGTTGATTTCGAGGAACGTGTCATTGCCATCCGCTTCACCATCCAGCAACGCCTCGAGCTCTTTCTTTGCGGCCTTGTCCGCCAGCGCCTTGAGCGCGTTCTCGGCGTCGGTGACAACCTCCTGGTCCTCTTCCATCTCGCCCAGTTGGATCATTTCGACATTGTCGGACAGATCCTGCTTGATCGAGGTGTAGGTCTCGATCGCGTCGACCAGCATCTGGCGGTCGCGCATCAGCTTTTGGGCGGCGGCCGGATCGTCCCACAGGTTCGGGTCTTCGACACGCGCGTTGAATTCTTCCAGACGATGCTGGGCGGTTTCCCAATCCAGACGCTGCTCCAGCAGGTTCACGGACTTTTCGATCTGTTCAACGATATTCTGGATTTCAGCGCGCATCGGCGATCCTGTTTGCTCGGGCCTTGGTCACGACCTGATAAACCAGCGCCGCGACCCCTTCAAGGCAGCGTCGCTTTAGAGAGACAAGGCGTGATGTCAGTAAAGACCGCCAGAGCTTAGCGTCCCAAAGGAGGCTTTCGGGCCGACAAGCCCTGTTCCACCACTTGATGTCGTCACCTGTTTGGACGCCGCGCTGCCTTCGTTATAGAGCTCGAAGTTGGACCCCATGGCAAAACCGCCATCAAACTGGATGCCAAAGATCGGCTCTTCGCCCTGACGGAAACATTCGGCCACGACGTTGTCACCGCTGGCACTATCGGAAAGCCGCGCGCCGGTGTTGCGGTCGATCTTGATGAACTGGCAACTGTCCGGAGTGCGGAATTTGCTCCCGCCGAACTTTGCAACGGCCTTCTGCATGAACGCGTTGAAAACCGGTCCACACATGCCCCCCCCCGACGCTCCAGATCCAAGGCCGCGAGGTTGGTCGAACCCGATATAGCACCCGGCCACGATATTAGACGTGAAGCCGATGAACCAAACGTCTTTCGCGTCATTGGTGGTGCCGGTCTTGCCAGCGGTCGGAACAGGCAGGCTGACAGCACTGCGCGCGGTACCGCGTTCGACGACACCCTGCAGCATCGACGTCAACTGGTAGGCCGTGACCGCATCCATCACACGTTCACGATTGCTCCGCACGGTCGGGCCCTGACCCGCCTGCAGGCTCGCCAGCGTGCAATCTTCGCAGACGCGCTGGTCGTGTTTGTAAACGGTATTGCCATAGCGGTCCTGCACGCGGTCAACCAATGTCGGCTCGACCCGCTCACCGCCATTGGCAAACATCGCATAGGCCGCGACCATCTTGTACAATGTGGTTTCATCCGCCCCGAGCGCGTTGGCCAGAACCCGGCCCATATTGTCGTAGACACCGAATTTTTCGGCATAGCGCCCAACCGTGTCCATGCCGACCTCTTGTGCAAGACGGATGGTCATCAGGTTCCGCGACTGCTCGATCCCGGTGCGCAACGGGGTCGGTCCATAGAACCGGTTCGACGCATTCTTCGGGCGCCAGACACCTTGGGGCGTGTTGATCTCGATTGGCGCATCGACGACGATGGTGGCCGGGGAATACCCGCTGTCGAGCGCTGCCGCATAGACAAAGGGTTTAAAGCTTGATCCCGGCTGTCGCTGCGCCTGTGTTGCGCGGTTGAAGACCGAATGCTGATAGCTGAACCCGCCCTGCATCGCGACGACACGACCGGTGTTCACATCCATCGCCATAAACGCGCCCTGCACCTGCGGCACCTGCCGCAGGGTCCAGCGGATAAAGCTGCCATCATTGTCAGCCGTCATGCGGCGCACATGCACCACATCCCCGACGTCGACCAGATCACCCGCCACCTGTCCCCGACGCCCCAAAGATCCGTCTTCGTTACGCTTGCGCGCCCATTCGACGTCTCTGGCGGGAACCCAGTGACCGTCCTCATCATCAGGCACACCTTCGATACCGATACGCGCATCGTTCTCGCCCACTTCAAGCACCACTGCCGGGTACCACGGGTTTTCCAGCCGAATGTCGCGCGCGATGGCGACGGTGCCCAACGCCTCGCGCCAGGCGGTGCTGTCCGTCAGCATGTCAGCAGGAATCTTTTCACCGGTGCCGCGCCAGACGCCTTGAGAACGGTCATAAAGCTCGAGCGCGCGCTGAAGCGCGTCTTCGGCTTCGACCTGAAGTTCGGGGTCAAGCGTGGCGCGCACGCTGAGGCCACCCGAGAAAAATTCGCCTTCCCCAAAATCCACGCTCAATTGGCGGCGAATTTCATCCGTGAAGTAGTTGCGCGGCGGAAGCGCATCGCGGAACGGGGCATAATCGCCGTTCTGAACGGATTTGAGCGGCAGCGCGACTTCGGTTTCATAGGTCTGTTCGTCGATGAAGCCATTCTCGAGCATCTCTTTCAGAACGAAATTCCGACGCGCCAGCAGACGATCCTTGCGGCGCACGGGATGAAAATCCGACGGAGCCTTGGGCAAAGACGCCAGCATCGCAGCCTCGTGCGGCGCCAATTCCACCAACGATTTGTTGAAATACGTCTGCGCCGCCGCCGTCACGCCATACGAGTTCTGGCCAAGGAAAATCTCGTTCATGTAAAGTTCGAGGATCTTGTCCTTGCTCAGGGTGTCCTCGATCCGCGACGCAAGGATGATTTCCTTGATCTTGCGCTCCACCTGGCGATCACCGGACAACAGGAAGTTCTTCATCACCTGTTGGGTAATGGTCGACGCCCCGCGCACATCCTGCCCGCGCGACGCAACGGCATCGAATGCCGCCGCAGCGATCCCGCGCAGGTCATAGCCTTTGTGTTCGTAGAAATTCTTGTCTTCCGCCGAAATGAACGCCTCTTTGACCAGATCGGGGATTTCATTGGCCGGTGTGAACAGGCGACGTTCCTGCGCGAATTCGTCAATGATCCGCCCCTCGACCGAATAAATCCGGCTGATTGTCGGCGGCGTGTATTGCGCCAGGCTTTCATGGCTGGGCAGATCGCGCCCATACATCCAGAACACTCCGCCCACGCCAAGCGCGACCATCATCATCCCCATGGTGATGAGTGTGAAGATCGCGCCAAAGAAAGACAGGATAAATCTGGTCACCGCGTGCCCCTGTTTCAGTTGTCTACCCCTACAAAATCGAGGGCTGATGGTCAAAACACATTGCTGTTCGAACCGGCGTTCCGTTGCCTATGACGCAGGGTCATTTGGCGATGTCAGTTGCGTCGAAGCGGCTCCAGCGCGGTATCTTCATTGCGCCAGTCGATCAAGCCGTCCCGAATTCCGGCAGCCATGCCCTGCCGCCAGATCGGATCACTCAGGTTTTTCAGGTCGGTATCGGTCGATAGAAACCCGACCTCCAAAAGAACGGACGGAATATCCGCAGCCTTCAGGACAGAGAAACCCGCGCTGCGCATCGGGCGTTTGTGCACACGCCCCACGGCGTTCTGGATGCCCTTCAGCATATGCTGCGCCAACGCTTCGCTGCGTGGAGCGTTTTCCAGACGGGCAAGGCTCATCAACACATTGGCCACCCGGTCGTCGGACTGACTGAGGTCAACCCCCGCCAGCAGATCATTCCGGTCGTGCCGTTCCGCCAATGCCGCTGACGCCGCGTCCGAGGCATCATCCGACAGCGTGTAGACAGCCGCACCGCGGGCTTCGCCTTCGGCCAGTGCGTCGGCATGAAGCGAGATGAACACATTTGCCCCCGCGTCCCGCGCCCGCGCGACGCGGGCCTCGAGCGACACAAAATAATCACCATCCCGCGTCAGGGCGACATCAAAGCCCCCCGCCCGACGCAGCACCTCCTGCAATTCCCGTGCAAAGGTCAGCATCAGGTCCGCCTCACGCACCTCTCCGCGTTCAGCACCGGGATCTATGCCGCCATGTCCGGGATCAAGCACAACCATCAGCCGTTCGGGATCGCGCGGCATTGGTTTGATGATCTGCGCCGCTTGCGGCAGATCCCAACGCGGATCGCGCGGCGCGCCGGACTCTGCTGCAAACGCGGCCTGGTCAGTGGACGTCAGCAAGACGGAAATCGTTGCAGCACCCGTCGTTGTGTCCGTCAACAGTTCCGCACTGTCGATGATCATGGGTTCGGCCAATGCTGCCACAAGCCGCGACCACCCCGGACGATAGCCGCCTGTCCGCAAGGTCGTCACGCGATCGGCGTCAACCAGCGACTGCGGGTCCACCTCGCCCCATTGAACTTCGCGGAAATCCATCACCAGCCGGTTCGGATCGGTCAGCGTAAACACCCGCCACGGCACGCCCTGGCTTATTTCGAGGCGCAGTTCGGCCCCGTGTCGACGATCTGTGATCGACCCATCTTCAAAACGCGCCAGCGCGCCAAGGTCTTGTGATTGCAATGGCGCTGCCAGAAAACCCGACAGCACACAGGCCAGAACCAGTTTCAGAACACCGCTCATTTTCTCACCATGGCCTCTGATCGGGCCTTTGGGGAGATCATACCGGATTCGGTGGTCCGAGGACAGTCTGTATACAATCAGTCGATATGCCCCTGCTCGCGCATGAAACGACTCAGACGGTCAAGCCCTTCGATGATGTCTTCGGTCGAGCGCGCATAGGAGAACCGCAATGTCCCGCCACCACGCACCGGATCGAAATCAAGCCCCGGAGTCACGGCAACCCCCGCCTCGTCAAGTATCGCACGGGCAAAAGCACGGCTGTCCTTGGTGAGATGCGCAATATCGGCGTAGACATAGAACGCGCCATCGGGTGGCGCGATGCGATCAAAGCCCGCCCTGGGCAGACCTTCGATCATCAGGCGGCGGTTCTCGCGATAAACAGCCATGTTCGACTCAAGTTCATCCCCCGCATCCATCGCGGCCAAGGCCGCTACCTGAGCCGCATGCGGCGCACAGATGAACATGTTTTGCGCCAGCCGTTCGACCTGCCGCACATTGGCCTCGGGCATCACCAGCCAGCCAACGCGCCAGCCGGTCATGCTAAAATACTTGGAGAAGGAGTTGATGACACAGACATCATCGCTGACTTCCAATGCCGTGACGGCTTTGTGGTCGTATTCTATCCCGTGGTAAATCTCGTCCGACAGAAAGGCCGCGCCCTTGTCCTGAGCCACATCGACCAGTGCGCCAAGCGCGTCCTTGTTCAGCATGGTCCCGGTCGGATTGGCGGGCGAGGCCACCATCATGCCCTGACAGTCGATGCCCTCAAGGTCCGACGGCTCGAGTTGAAACCGCGCCTCGGCGCGGGTCTGCACCTCGACCGGTTTCAGGCTCAGCGATTTCATGATCTGGCGATAAGACGGATAGCCCGGCGCCCCCAGCGCAATCCGGTCCCCGGCATCGAAGAGCGCGGTGAAGGCAAGAATGAACCCCCCCGACGATCCGGGTGTGACCACCACCCGCGCCGGGTCAAGATCGACATTGTACCAGTCGCCGTAAAGCCGCGCGATCCGTCGGCGCAACCGAGGAAGCCCAAGCGCGACCGTATAGCCAAGCGGATCATCGCGCATTGCCGCAACGAGGCTCTCGCGCGCCAGAACAGGGGCCGGAGTGCCCGGTTGGCCCACTTCCATATGGATGATGTGACGTCCCGCGTCTTCGGCCTGACGCGCTGCTTCCATGACATCCATCACGATAAAGGGATCAACCGCCCCACGGCTTGAGTTTCGCATCGTTCTCTTCCTACACTGCCCGACAGCAGACCTAGGGGCGAAGGCAGGGCAACGTCAATGTATCACGCAACGCGGCACATGATCCGGGTGACCGGATTGATGCTGTGCCTGACAGCACTGATCGGCGCGGTCCCCGCACGCGCGGCGCAACTGTTGCGCGACGCCGATATCGAATATTCGCTGCAACAACTTGGCGCACCGATTCTGCGCGCTGCGGGTCTGAGTCCAAATCAGGTGCGCATCCTGCTGATCGACGACAACACGTTGAACGCCTTCATTGTCGACACGCAGCACATCTTTATCCACTCGGGCCTTCTGACAAAGCTCGACACCGCCGCGCAGATTCAGGCGGTCATCGCCCATGAGGCGGCCCATATCGCCAACGGACATATCTCGCGCCGGATGGGCAACATGCAGACGGCGCGCACAGCCGCCGGTCTTGGCATGGTGCTCGCGGCAGCGGCCGCGGCGGCCGGTGGCGGTCGCGCGGCGGCAGGTCTTGCGATTGGCGCGCAATCCTCGGCCCTTCGCAACTTTCTGGCTCACACGCGGGCCGAGGAATCCTCGGCCGACATCAGTTCGATCCGCTACCTGGTGCGCGCCGGTGTCGATCCGCAAGGCGCAATCGAGGTGCAAGACCTGTTTCGCGGGCAAGAAGCCCTGTCAGAGCGGCGGCAGGACCCCTACATGCAGTCGCACCCCCTGACCCGCGACCGGTTGCGTGCCCTCAAAGGCCTTGTTGCCGGCGCGTCGGCCCAAACCGCCCCCGATCCGGCAGCCGAGTACTGGTTCGCCCGCGCCAAAGGCAAGCTGACCGCGTTCACCCGCGCCCCAAGCTGGACATTGCGCCGCGCAGACAGCAGCGGTACGGCGGACATCGCCTACATGCGCAAGGCAGTCGCCTATCATCGCCAAAGCGACCTGGGCCGTGCGATCAGCAATATCGACGGCGCGATCGGCTTGCGCCCGAATGATCCGTTCCTGCGCGAACTCAAAGGGCAAATCCTGCTTGAATCCCGCCGTGCCTCGGATGCGGTGGCGGTCTATTCAGCGGCAGCCCGGCTTGCACCGCGCGAACCCCTGATTCTTGGCGGATTGGGACGGGCGTATCTTGCAGCCGGCAATGCCGGAGAGGCGCTGCGCACACTCGAGGCCGCAAGAGGCCGCGATTTCAGCGATGCGCGCATCCTGCGGGATCTGGCCGTCGCTTATGCCAAGACCGGACAGGACGCGATGGCGTCACTTGTGACCGCAGAACGCTATGCGGTGCAGGGTCGGCTCAAGGATGCGGCCATTCACGCAAAACGGGCCGAGGGCGCTTTGCCGCGCGGATCAGGCCCATGGCAACGCGCGCAAGATGTGCTAAGTGCTGCGCAACGCGCCCGATAGCGCCCCAACAGCGTAAAGCCTGATTACTGGAGACACCCATGTTGAAAACCCGCCTCGCCTCATCTTTCGCTGCCCTTGCGCTGGCCACAGGTGTCCAGGCTGCCGACCTTGACCTCGACAATATGTCGGATGCAGACCGTGCCGCCTTTGGCGCTCAGGTGCGCGCCTATCTGCTGGAAAATCCGCAGGTGATCATGGAAGCCGTGCAGGTTCTGGAAGAACGCCAGGCCGCAGAACAGGCGCAGGGCGACGTGTCGCTGGTGGAGAACAACGCCGACGCGATCTTCAATGACGGTTATTCCTGGGTCGGCGGGAACCCGGAAGGCGACGTGACAATCGTCGAATTCTTCGATTACCGGTGCGGCTACTGCCGCCGGGCGCACCCTGAAGTGATGGAACTCCTCGAAAGCGACGGCAACATTCGCTATATCGCCAAGGAGTTTCCGATCCTTGGCGAGAACTCGCTGATTTCGTCGCGCTATGCGTTGGCCGTGCGGGATGTCGCCGGGGAAGAGGCGTATGAAGCCGCCAAGGAAGCCCTGATCGTGTTGAATGCCGAAATGGATGACACTGTCCTGCGCCGCCTGTCCGACACGCTTGGCGTGGATGCGGATGCGGTGATCGCCGCGATGGACAAGGACAGCATCACCGAGCAACTGGCGACCACGCGCGCGCTGGCGCAGACGCTTCAGATCAACGGGACACCGTCCTTCGTGATGGGCGATCAGCTGATCCGGGGCTATGTGCCGCTTGAGGCGATGCAGGAAATCATCGCAGAGGCGCGGTAACTGCGATATCAATAGGATTTGGTGGATTTCTCTCGGTCGACAATTTGAACCGTACCGCCCTCATCCATGACGACCGTATAGGTAATCAGGTCTATTCTCTCTTCACGAGAGATAGCAACTGTGTATTTCCATGTCGCGTCTTGGGTAATGGACGATATACCGCCACCGTCAAGCCCAGTATAGGTCTCTGAAATATCACGCAAAATTGCTTCGATCACGCACCGTGACGTTTCAACGGGAGTACTTCCGCATTCCTTCATAATGCCTCCAAGAGCTTGATTGTACAGCACAAGGCTGATGAGCAGAGCCATAGCGGCCAAACGGGTCATCGCGATGGTCTTCGTGTAATCGCTTGCCCAAGTCGTGCTTCTTCGAGGGTTCGCGGATAATGACGGACCATTTTTGCCGACCAATCTGATGTTGTGGGGTCAGGTTGCGGCCCGCCGTGCGCATGCGTCAATTGTGCTCGCAACTCTCGGTTTTGAGACGGACTTCTTACAGTACCTTTGCCTGTAATGTCTGAAATGGCCCATCGCCAAGGGAACGCATGTTCCGCATACAACGACATTCCCGAGCCCATAACGGAATGCATGTCATGATCGGAGGTTCCGTAGCACGCATCGGCATTCGTGTCGTCTCCTCTCCCCTGTGGACACGCAGCAGAACCTTGTGTGGCATGTCCCATACCCAACAAGTGTCCAATTTCATGTACATGGGCGCGTTGAAGCACCGATGCTCCAGTACTGTCTGTGTCTTTAGGCGTTGGACGAGTGTCGTTGCTATCGTACAAACTTGAATGTGATCCAAAAAATGACTCGGATGGGTCAAGCCTTACAACGTCAATCGTGTGGTGATGTGAGCCCCCGGCAGTCACGTCCGACCCATTTAGTCGAAAGCGACAATAAACGTTTGCGCGGTAAGTCTGCCCATCTTCATATTCAAGCCAGGTGGGGAAATTGTTTACCAACCAGAATTTCCCGTTCCAAAAAGACTGTGCAGACTGCACGAAGTTCGACTTCCACCTGCTCCAACTACCAGCTGTCCAACGCACGATACTCCGTGCGGTTCTCGCTGGGTCGCCATAGTCATGATATGTACCGGAAGCAGCGCCACCAGCCGGATTGATTTGCCGAAATCCCAATCGCATCGTCAAAGTCAGATTCGCGTTATTGAAGCGGTCGCACACGGTCGCATCAAGTTCTGCGTCGTATTTCGCATATCTTTTTGTGGTTTTGACCACACGTCGAACAGGGGTTAATGCCATGATAAATGCCGAACAATAGCTAAAAATGCAGAAAAATAACGTGATATATCGTGCGCGACGACACGTCATTTTACAAGTCAAAATGAATGGCTTCTGTTCAAGATAATTGCACAGGCCGCTAATAGTTCGTTCGTCAGTTGGGTAGGATAAACTACTCCGCCGCTTCTTGCGCGCTGACGGAGTCCAGTTCCGCCGCCTTCTTTTCGACCTCTTCGACGATGTGATCGACCATCTGCTCGTTCGACATCTTGTGGCTTTGCGCACCGGCCAGATAGACCATCCCGAACCCGTTGCCGCCACCGGTAAAACCAACATCGGTCATCAGCGCTTCGCCCGGACCGTTCACCACACACCCGATGATCGAAAGGCTCATCGGGGTCTTGATATGCTCAAGCCGTTTTTCCAAAGTTTCGACCGTCTTGATCACGTCAAAGCCCTGCCGTGCGCAGGACGGGCAGGAGATGATGTTCACGCCGCGATGGCGCAGGCCAAGCGACTTGAGAATCTCGTAGCCGACCTTCACCTCTTCGATTGGGTCGGCGGACAGGGACACGCGGATCGTGTCACCAATGCCCATCCACAGAAGATTGCCCAGACCGATCGCCGATTTGATCGTGCCCGAGGTCAGACCACCCGCCTCGGTGATGCCAAGGTGAATCGGGGCATCCGTGGCCTCGGCAAGTTGCTGATAAGCCGCCGCTGCCATAAACACGTCAGACGCCTTGCAGCTGATCTTGAACTCGTGGAAATCATTGTCCTGCAGGATCTTGATGTGATCCAATCCGGATTCCACCATCGCATCCGGACATGGTTCTCCGTACTTTTCGAGCAGGTGTCGTTCGAGCGACCCGGCATTCACGCCGATCCGGATCGAACAATTGTTATCCCGCGCGGCCTTGATGACGTCCTTCACCCGCGATTCGGATCCGATATTTCCGGGGTTGATCCGCAGGCAGGCCGCCCCCGCTTCTGCCGCTTCGATGCCGCGCTTGTAGTGGAAATGGATGTCCGCAACGATGGGCACCGGGCTTTCCCGCACGATTTGCTTGAGGGCTTTGGAACTGTCTTCATCCGGAATCGAAATGCGCACGATATCGGCACCCGCGTCGGCGGCCGCCTGAACCTGCGCCAGCGTCGCCTTTACATCCGGGGTCAACGTATTGGTCATCGTCTGAACGGTGATCGGCGCATCGCCCCCGACCGGCACATTGCCCACCATGATCTGGCGCGAGGTGCGACGGTAGATGTTGCGCCACGGGCGGATGTGATTGAGGCTCATACAGCTCTCCTTCGGCAGGAAGTGTCAACCAAACGGTACAGTTTTTCCAACAATATAGCTAGGCCCGCCGAACGGGTGCTTCAAGCCGGGAAAAGGGTGATACCGTGTTTAGTCGGTGGCCAGCGGCAAGGTCAGTTCGGCAACGACGCGGGCGAGATCGCTGTCCGCTTCGATCGAGGCCACAGAATAGGTCTGTGACAGCTCATCCACGGACAGGGCCAAGTTGGATGTGACCGATCCGCGTGCGCCTGCCGGACCGTATGTCTGGCCGTTCATCGCAAAGTAGATCGCCCCGGATTCACCAACACGCAGGGTCGGCGGTTCCTCGGTTGCGGGCACTTCGTAGATGTCGCCTGCGTTCATGATCGTCTCGAAGATCACGCTGCCATCTGCCGCCCGTACCCGAATCCACGCAGGCCGCACCGCCACAAGCGTGACGCCCGGCGCGCTGTCTTCCAGGATCTTCGGCTGCCCGATGCTGGGCTGCGTGATGTCTTTGCCAAGCTCTGCCAGAACGCGCGTCAGGTCAGCATCGCTTTGCAGGTTTGCAGGCTCAAGTGCCGCCGCCAGCGTCGGGCCATCCAGTGGCAGATCCGACGTGACCGTGCCCGAAGGACCAACCGGGCCCACAGTCTGACCATTGACCGCAAGGTAAAGCGCACCGCTTTCCCCGACATTCAAAAGCGCATCGGCCTGCGACGCCGGTACTGTCCAGGTCTCACCTTCTGCCATTACCTTTTCAAACAGGATGGACTGGTCCCCGCCACGCACCCGCACCCATGCAGGACGTGCCGCGATCAGGGTGACACCGTTTGTCGGAAAAGCCCCGGTCGAGGCCAGCCGCGCGGCGGCCGCGCTGTCAGCGGGTTCAAGATCAATTGATGGCAGGTCCTGATTGGCGATCTGGGCAAACGCCCCGACACTATTGGGATCAAGCGTCGAAATCGGCGCATCACGGGCGACCAGCACAGGCACGTCAAGCGCTTGTGGGCGGTACAGGCGATCAAACGCATCGACGCTGGCGGGGGGCGTGAAGACACCCGCCGCGGCCCCGGCATCTGCAACGCTTGCGTTTTGGTCGGTGGATTCATTCGATTGGGTCTGCGTCTGAAGCGGATCCAGATCGGACAGGACAACGGGCGTCTGGTCCACCGGTGCCAGCTGAACGCGCTGCACCTCTTGCAGGACCGTGTAACCGCCATAACCGAGCCCGCCCAGAAGCAGGAGCAGGACCAGCGTTGATCCAATCGCGCCTGGTTCGATGCGCGACAGAAGGGAATCGTTGCTAGGTGCAAACGGCAGCGCGGGTTGCGAGAACGGATCACGCGCCGGCACTGTCGCGACCGGAAGATCGGCCTTCTTGCGCGAAGACGCAGCGTCTGACATGCCGTGTGCAGTTTCAAAACCGCTTTCGGCGCAGAACACCGCGTAGGTGTCGTCCGGGTCCATGCCGAGATAGCGCGCATAGGATCGCACATATCCCGCGATAAAGCCCGGCGTGTCAAAGGCTGTCGGATCGCAGTTTTCGATGGCGGCGATATAGCTCGCCTTGATGCGCAGTTCGCGTTGCACATCCAAAAGCGATTTGCCAAGGGTGGCGCGTTCCCCTCGCATGACATCCCCAAGCCTGAGTTCGAAATCATCGAACCCGCGCGGTTTTGGTACAATCTTGTCGTGCGATGATTTTGGGGATTTCCGCCCAATCATACTCGCTGCCCCTTGCCGTTCTTACCGTCTACACGCTGCCTGCGTCGCGCGTACCAGGTGAGTCGAGTCGCGCGTTTTATTACCAATACGCTAGCATACGACAAGGTTTATTACACTGATTCCGAACGTTAAGCGCTAAGTTCGGCGCGATTCAGCGCACAATGCGCCCAAAGTTCGTCCATGGCCTGCACCAAAGTGTCGATCTCTTTCGCACCATGGACCGGCGACGGTGTGAAACGCAGTCGTTCCGTCCCACGCGGCACGGTCGGATAGTTGATCGGCTGAACATAGATTCCGAACCGCTCGAGCATCATGTCCGACATTTGCTTGGTGTGGACCGGATCACCGACGATGACCGGGATGATGTGGCTGCCATGATCCACAATCGGCAGACCAAGGCCTTTAAGGCGCATTTTCAGAATCTTCGCCTGAAGCTGGTGTTGATCCCGCAGGCTTTGGTCCGTCTTGAGATGCGCAACCGAGGCCGCTGCACCTGCGGCAACAGCCGGCGGCAAAGAGGTCGTGAAGATAAAGCCGGGAGCATAAGAACGGATCGCGTCGCACATCTTTTCGGATGCCGCGATATAGCCTCCCATTACACCATAGGCCTTGGCCAACGTGCCATTGATGATGTCGATCCGGCCCATGAGCCCGTCACGTTCGGCAACCCCCGCCCCGCGCGGTCCATACATGCCAACGGCGTGGACTTCGTCGATATAGGTCAGCGCCCCGAATTCATCAGCAAGATCACAGATGGCTTCGATCGGACCAAAATCGCCATCCATTGAATAGATCGATTCAAAGGCGATCACCTTGGGGGCTTCGGGATCATCGGCGGCAAGCAGTTCGCGCAGATGATCAAGATCATTGTGCCGGAAGATGCGCTTGGCCCCGCCATTGCGGCGCACACCTTCGATCATCGAGGCATGGTTCAGCGCGTCTGAATAGATGATCAGCCCCGGAAACAGCTTGGGCAGCGTCGAAAGCGTCGCGTCGTTCGCGATGTAGGCCGAGGTAAACAGCAGCGCCGCTTCCTTCTGGTGAAGGTCGGCCAGTTCGGCCTCAAGGCGCTTGTGATAAACCGTTGTGCCGGAAATATTGCGTGTACCACCCGAACCAGCGCCGGTTGCATCCAGCGCTTCGTGCATCGCGGCAAGAACAGCCGGGTGCTGACCCATGCCAAGATAGTCATTGCCACACCAGACAGTGATATTTTGCTCGGACCCGTCAGGCTTGCGCCACACGGCGTAAGGGAAGTGACCGTTCTGACGTTCGATATCAATGAATGTCCGGTAACGCCCCTCTTCGTGAAGACGGTTAAGGGCTTGGTCCAGTTGGTCAGTATAGCTCACCGGCGTCTCCTTCAGTCTGCGATCTTGGAAGGCCGTTTCCGTCGCCCCGCGTCGCATTCACGTTTTAGAATGGATATAGGTCACATACCCGCATGACAACGTGCTTAAGGAATGACCAACCGTCGCAGCCTTGATCTGAGTCAAGCCCACGGTCTGTTGCGGGCAAAAGTCCGAAAAAACTACATTTTTTTCACATCATTTCCCGATGCCCCGATTTGTCGGCTGCTCTGGACAGCCGGATCGGCGATGATAGGGTTCCGTCAAATACCAAAAGGAGCCGTGTCCATGTCCGTCGATCCCGTCCTTGTCCGAATTGATTCTGACCTGCCGCAAAGCCTTGAACGGCTCAAGGAGCTGTTGCGTATCCCTTCGATCTCGACCGATCCTGCGTACAAGGCCGATTGCGATCACGCAGCCGACTGGCTGGTGGAGGATCTGAAATCCATCGGCATCGCCGCCTCAAAGCGCGAAACGCCGGGTCATCCGATGGTTGTTGGCCATGTTGACGGTCCCGGCCCTCACCTTTTGTTCTACGGTCATTACGATGTGCAGCCCGTCGATCCGCTGGACCTCTGGGACAATGACCCGTTTGATCCGCAGATCGAAGAAACCGCAAAAGGCCGTGTGATCCGGGGGCGTGGCACCTCTGACGACAAGGGCCAGCTCATGACATTTGTCGAAGCCTGTCGCGCATGGAAGGCCGAACACGGCACCCTGCCCTGCAAGATCACCTTCTTTTTCGAAGGGGAAGAGGAATCAGGTTCTCCGTCGCTAGTGCCGTTCCTCACCGAAAATGCCGAGGAGCTGAAAGCCGATATCGCGCTGATCTGCGATACAGGACTGTATGACAGCCGTGTGCCTGCAATCACCACGATGCTGCGCGGGATGCTGAAAGAAGAAATCACCATCACCGGACCGAGCCGCGATCTGCATTCAGGCATGTATGGCGGCGCGGCGATGAACCCGATCCGCGTTCTGGCCAGGATCATCGCGGCGCTGCATGACGACAACGGCAAGGTGACGGTTCCGGGCTTTTATGACGGCGTGACCGATATTCCCGATGAATTGCGCGAACAATGGGACGCGCTTGGATTCGATCACAAGGCGTTTCTAAAGGATGTCGGCCTGTCCAAACTGGCGGGCGAAGCCGGGCGCAGCGCACTGGAGATGATCTGGGCGCGGCCCACCTGCGAGGTCAACGGCATTGGCGGCGGCTATCAGGGCGCAGGGTTCAAGACAGTTCTGCCTTCCAAGGCCGAAGCCAAGATCAGCTTCCGACTGGTCGGAGACCAGGATCCGGCCGCCATCGACAAAAGCTTCCGCGACATGGTCCGCGAAATGCTGCCCCGCGATTTCGAGGTCACGTTCGACAGCGACGGCGCTGCCCCCGCTTCGGTCATGTCGATCGACAATCCAGCCTTTGAAAAGGCCCGCCACGCCCTGAGCGACGAATGGCCGGACGAAGCGGCCTTTATCGGCAGCGGCGGTTCCATCCCCGTGGCGGGGTATTTTCAGACCCTTCTGGGGACCGAGTCGATGCTGATCGGATTCGGCAAGGATGATGACCAGATCCACAGTCCGAACGAAAAATATGATGTGGAAAGTTTTCACAAGGGCACCCGAAGCTGGGCACGGATTCTGGATGCGCTCAGCAAGCAATAGCACCGGATCGGCAAAGTGACGTGGCGGCAATTGGGCAGGATTTAAGCAATGTTCCGCATATAAACCGCACCGCGCTCCCATTATGGTCACAATTCCTAGCGAATGGTTAACGCCATGAAGAAAACTTTGAAAAAGCAGGATCGCAACGATTTCATGAGCCGCATCGAGCGGCTTGATCCTGCATTTGCGGCGACACCAGTGAAAGCCCGTGATGACCGAAAGCCCTGGGAGCTTGAGAAAAAGACCGCTTTGAAATCCGAAAGCCCGATCATGATGATGGGCTTGGGTTTTGGTCTCGCGCTCACGGCTCTCTTTGTTGCCAACGATCCCGATGCGGTTCAGGCGCTGTTGTTGAAGTCCGGTTGGCCCGCCCAATTCCTGAGCTACGCAACAAACGGGATCTCGATCCTGATCATCGGACTTGTCATATTCTACCTGACCAGCATCATCCGCATCGTGAACCCACGCGCAACAGGCCGTTGGAATGCGGCAGGTCTGGTTGTCGGCGCGGTGGCGGCAGTTGGCGTGACCAATATTGACGAAAGCTACATTCAGGCCGGGTATCAATATGCCGGTATCGAACACCCTGCGGACATCCTGACCCTTGCACAGGTTCACACTGCGGGCTTCACCAATATTGACTGGGCCAGCGTGGTGATGGTTTCATCCTCACCGAAATGACAGACCCGGACAGCTTTGGATCAGACAATCAGGTAATCGCATACGAGGTGGCAGGGAACGGGCCGCCTCTTTTGCTGTTGCACGGCTTTCCGCAAACCCGCGCGATGTGGCGGCCCATCGTGTCTGCCCTTTCGCAGGACTTCACCATCGTCACCGCCGATCTGCGCGGCTATGGGGCCAGCAGCAAACCCGCCACCCCTCCCGAGATGAGCTTCCGATTGATGGCGCAGGACATGGTGTCCCTGATGGACTCACTGGGTCACGCGCGCTTTCATGTTGCGGGCCATGATCGCGGGGCCCGTGCAGCGCATCGCATGGCATTGGATCACCCGGATGCCGTGTCCAGTCTGACCGTGATGGACATCGTGCCGACGGAACACCTGTTGACTCACATGACCACCGATATCGCCAAGGCCTATTATCATTGGCTGTTCCTTGCACAGCCCGAACCGTTCCCTGAAACCATGATCGGGCATGACCCGGATGCCTTTTTCGAACGGTGTCTGCTTGGATTCGGCAAAGCCAGCCTTGATGATTTCGACGCCGATCTATTGACCGAGTACCGCACTGCATGGCGCGACCCTGACTGCATACGGGCCATGTGCCACGATTACCGCGCCGCAATCGAAGTGGACTGGCACCACGACACCCAAGACCTTGCACGCAAGGTCGCTTGCCCCGCATTGGTTCTGTACGGAAAAGACGGGGCCATGGCGCAGTTGCTGGACGTACCCGCAACCTGGGTCGACAGGCTGTCGGATATGCGCCACACGGCGATTGAAGGCGGTCATTTCTTTCCCGACCAGTCCCCGATCGCCACGCACAACGCGCTGCGCCAGTTCCTGATGTCGCTGTAGGACTGGGGGAAAATGGCGCGGTTGACGGGGCTCGAACCCGCGACCCCCGGCGTGACAGGCCGGTACTCTAACCAACTGAGCTACAACCGCTCACTGCCGCCCGCATCTGGGCGTGTCGCGGGTTCTATGGTCAGCGCCCTGCCCCGTCAAGCGCTTTCATCCGCTTTTCCGACGCAAAAATTTCTGCTGTCGAACAGGGCGTTTCGAACCGGTCCGTTGGCCAGCTGTTCGCGTCATTTCTCTGGCAACGGAATGAACTCTCCGTCATCCCCCGGCGGCAGGTGAAACCGTCCATCGGCCCAGTCTTCCCGCCGCCAGGCCTCTTTTGCCTCGTCGATACGCTCTTGCGAGGACGCCACGAAGTTCCACCAGATATAACGCGGGCCTTCCAGCGTCTCACCACCCAGCAACATGAGCCGGGCCCCTTGCGCATCCGCACGCAGCGAAATGCGATCACCGGGTCGGAACACCATCATCTGTCCCGCCTGATAGGTTTCACCAGACACACTCACCGCGCCCTCAACCACATAGACGCCGCGGTCTTCGTGATTGTCCGGCAGGGGAATCGCTGCGCCCGGTTGCAGAACCGCATCGGCATAGAACATCTCGGACGCGGTCTTGACCGGCGCGCGTTCCCCATAGGCAGAGCCAAGGATCAACCGCACCTCTTTACCTTCGCCAGTCATGAACGGCAGGTCCGACGGGTCGGCATGAATGAATTCCGGCGCGCGATCTTCATGGTCTTTTGGCAGGGCAACCCAGGTCTGTATTCCGAAGAACGGCATCGGATCGCGCTGGGTCGCGTCATCCGTCCGTTCCGAATGTGTAATCCCCTGCCCCGCAACCATCCAGTTCACGGCCCCCGGTTCGATCCATTGATCCGTGCCCAGACTGTCCCGGTGATGCATGCGCCCGCGATACAGATAGCTGATCGTGGCGAGTCCGATATGCGGATGCGGGCGGACATCCAGCCCGCGTGACGGCAAGAACTCTGCCGGCCCCATCTGGTCGAAAAAGATGAACGGCCCCACCATCTGACGACGCGGCGCGGGCAAGGCGCGCCGGACCTCAAACCCGCCAAGATCGCGGGCGCGTGGGATGATGACTGTGTCGATTGCGTCCACATCGTCACCTGTCGGGCAATGTGGATCAAGGGCGGGATTCCAGCTCATGTTGGTCACTCCTGTGCTAGTGCAAACACCTAAAGCGCCTCTCGCCCCCAAAAAACACCGATTCCCGGTCGGGTTCTGTGCGTCAATGCACATGAGCCGAAAAGCCGATGCTTTTGCGCCCCGATAACAGTAAATTGTTGAATAAACCCTGCAACTTAAGATTGCTCGAGCCGGAAAGTTTTCTATGCTCGGTAGGTGTGCACTAATCTCTCAAAAGTGTTGATGTGAAAAGACTTATAGAAACAGATTTGCATTTTTGGGACCTGCTGGGTGGGCGGATGTCGTTTTGCATTGCGCAATTTTTCAGGGAACTTGGGCGAAAACGCACACTGGTGTACATGATGCTTAGCCTGATGGTCTTTTACGCAGCAGATCCATCAGGAGCGCGAAACTACGTCCCGCTTTGGTTCAGCCTGATCCTATGGCCTGTGGCCTTTGTATTTTACCTGATCGTTTATCACAGCCAGTTCCTTATCATGGCGGCGGCCTCGCGTCGTCTTCCCCGGCTGCGGGTTCCAACGGCGCTGCTGGGCCTGATCGCCCTGCTTCCGACCGTTGTCTGTTGCCAGGTCTCGGTCACCTACATCAGCGACGGATCCTATCCGCGTGATGTGATGTCGGAATTGATTTTCTACTTCCTGACCGTCCAGGGATTGGAAACCGTGTTCTACCGCTTCATCATGCCCGGCGTACGCGATGAAATCGAAGCGGAATCGCCCGCGCGCCATCTGGTTGTCGGTGGGGAAAAGATAGACCTGTCGACCCTGCTGCATATCGAAGCCCGCGAACATCATGTTCACCTGACATTCGCCAACGCAAAATCGCTTATTCGCGCGCGACTTGGCGACATTGTTGCCCAAACCAAAGCGGAAGACGGGATTCAGCCGCATCGATCATGGTGGGTCGCCAAGGATCCGTCCATCAAGGCCGAACGCAAAGACGGTCGCATGATCCTGCGCCTGCGCGACGATACCGAAGTGCCGGTCGCCCGGACGCGGATCAACGATGTGCTGCACTGGCTGCAGGATCACATCAACCCAATTCGGTAATCAACTGGGATAACGGTCTTTTCGCGGACTGATGGTGGGTGATGAGAGGCTCGAACTCCCGACATCTTCGGTGTAAACGAAGCGCTCTACCAACTGAGCTAATCACCCGCTGGCGTGTGATTAGCCAAGCATTTGCCTGCGCGCAAGCGCTTTTTCCGCTTCAAGCGTTCATGCGTCAAAACGAAAAACACGCAGCCCGGTCAGGACTGCGTGTCAGGAATCATGGTGGGTGATAAGGGATTTGAACCCCT
>NZ_JBHYFV010000010.1:0-121458 GCF_051859345.1 Marivita sp.
GTGAAGCAAGACCATCAGCGCGAGCGAGGACGTCAACAGCACCATCAGCGCCGACAGCCTGTCCAGAACCAGCACAATGCCAAAAGGCGCAGGCCAATCCCCCAGACTATAAATATGCGTGTCCCCATCCGCCGCGAGCGCAACCAGGCCAAGCGAAACCGCAAGCAGCACTACAGTTCCAAAGGTCGATGCGACCCGCGCCAGAACGATGTCATAGCGCATGACAAAGCCGATGATCGGCGCAAGCAGTGCCGGCAGGACAACCGGGATGATGATCCAGTGACTCATCATTGGGCAACGTCCTTTTCCGCTTCGGTTTCGTCAATGTCGATCTCATCACTATCGGCCTCAAGAAAGGCCCCCAATGAAATCATGACCAGAACCGCCGTCATCCCGAACGAGATCACAATGGCTGTCAGCACCAAAGCTTGTGGCAGAGGATCTGTGTAGCTGGCCTCTCCGTATTTCGACAGGATCGGCGACATGTCGATGGCCAGCCTTCCGCTTGAGAACAGGAACACATTGACCGCGTATGACAAGAGCGCGAGTCCAAGGATAACCGGAAACGTTCTGAGCCGGAGCAGCAGATACACGCCACCAGCGGTCATTGTTCCGATTGCGGATGCGACAAGAATTTCCATATCAGGTGGACTCCGGACCGTCATCAACCCGGTTGGCCGGGTCGTAGTCCATAGCGGTGACATTCACAGTACTACCGGCGTAACGGGCAATCCGCGACAAGCTGTAAAGCATCAGCATGACCGCCCCTAGAACCGTCAGGAACACACCAAGGTCAAATAGCATCGCCGTCGCAATCTCGAACTCTTCGATCGGGGGCAAATGGATATAGGTGAAGGCGCTGGTCAGGAACGGTCGCCCGACAACCCAGGCCCCAGCGCCAGTCAGGCCGGCGATGATCACGCCAAAGCCAATCATCGTATGGTACTCGATCCTCTGGCGATCCTGAGTCCAGGCAAAACCTGACGCCATATATTGCATCAACAGGGCAATCGCGACGACAAGACCCGCCACAAATCCGCCTCCCGGTTCATTGTGACCGCGCAGGAAGATGAAAATCCCGACCAGCAGGGCAATCGGCATCAGAACGCGGGTGACAACAACCATCATCAGCGGGTGACGATCCTGCGAAATGTCCTTGGAATAATCCGTGTTCCGCAGACGCCGCGCCGCAGGGCCATCAAGCAGGGCATGCATCACTGCATAGATCACGAACCCCGCAATCCCCAGCACGATGATTTCGCCATAGGTGTCATATCCCCGGAAATCCACAAGGATCACGTTCACGATATTGGTGCCGCCGCCGCCTTCGTAACTGTTGGCGACATGGAAGGACGAGATCGTCGATATATCCCGCTGCATAAAGGCGAAGGCCAGACCACCAACACCAAGGCCCGCAGCCACGGCAATCACGCCATCCCGTATTTTCAAGCCAACAGGACTTTCCTTTGGTGTGGTTTTTGGCAGGAAGTGAAGCGCCAGCAACAACAGCATGATGGTCACTGTCTCAACCGAAATTTGCGTCAGCGCGAGGTCAGGCGCGGACATGTACACAAAACCACCTGAAATGGTCAGGCCGATGATCCCGATCAGAACCAGCGCACGGAACCGGTGATGGTGCATTGTCACGACCGAAATCGTTGCCACGACCAGCATGATCCACCCGACAGCGATTACCACCGGAACCGGCAATAGGCCCCGCGTCGGCTCTGACAGACTACCGCCAGAAAAGGCGATTGCACCCAGCACGACAGACGTCACCGTGAAGATCGCAAGGTACCGGCTGATCGCGCCGTTATGTGTGCCACTCGTGAACCGGCCCGTCGCCGCCACAAGACCTGCGACAAGGCGGTCAAAGATCGCTTTCGCTTCGGGCCTTGGTGTCTTGATCCACGCCCGATCGAGTGGTCCATGCAGCGCAAGCAGGACAGCACCTCCGATGACCGCGATCACCGACATGTAAAGCGCCGGTGTCACCCCGTGCCAAATCTTGAGATGCGGATGCAGATCGGCCCCCGTCACGGCGCTTGCCGCTGCGGTCACAATGCCCTCGGCAAGGAACGGCATGACCCCGATCAGAACAACCAGAACCACCAGCAAGGCAGGCGCCGCCCAAAGACCAAAGGGGGGATCGTGCGGCTTGGCCGGGTAGTCGTCCCGGATGGGCCCCAAAAACACATGTTTGATAAAGCGGAAAGAATAGGCGACCGAAAGAAGCGCGCCGATGGTTGCCATCACCGGCACCGCATAGACACTTCCTGCCCAATAGGTGTGCGATGCCTCTTCCAGCATCATCTCTTTCGACAGGAAGCCGTTGAACAAGGGAATGCCCGCCATCGACAAGGCTGCAACCGTGCCAATCAGGAACGTCAGCGGCATCAAATGGCGCAAGCCGCCCAGCCGTTTGATATCACGGGTATGGGTTTCATGGTCAATGATCCCGGCGGTCATGAAAAGAGCCGCTTTAAAGGTCAAATGGTTGATAATGTGAAAGACAGCAGCAACCGCAGCAGCCTCGGTCCCGAAGCCAAGAAGCATGGTCAGCAGGCCGAGATGACTGACCGTCGAAAAGGCGAGCAGCGCCTTCAGGTCGTCCTTGAACAACGCAATCAGCGCGCCCAGCACCATTGTCACCAAACCGGTGGTCGCCACGATGTAAAACCACGCATCCGTGCCGGACAGAACCGGCCACATCCGTGCCATCAGGAACACACCCGCCTTCACCATCGTGGCCGAATGCAGGTACGCCGAAACCGGCGTTGGCGCGGCCATCGCGTGTGGCAGCCAGAAATGGAACGGAAATTGCGCCGACTTGGTGAACGCGCCCAAGAGGATCAGGATCAGCGCAGGCAGATACCAGTCAGACGCGCGGATCGCATCGCCAGCCTGCAGAATATCGGTCAGGTTGTAGCTGCCCACGATATTGCCCAGGATCAGCATCCCGCCAATCATCGCCAAGCCGCCCGCTCCTGTCACCGCTAGCGCCATGCGCGCACCCTGACGGCCTTCTGGCAGGTGTTTCCAGTAGCCAATCAGAAGGAACGACGACAGCGATGTCAGTTCCCAGAAGACCAGCAGCAGCAGGATATTGTCAGATAGGACAATCCCAAGCATCGCCCCCTGAAACAGCAGCAAATAGGTGTAGAACTGGCCGACCGGATCTTCGCCGGACAAATAGAAGCGCGCATAAAGCGTGATCAACAATCCGACACCAAGGATCATGCAGGCAAAAAGCAGGCCAAGCCCGTCGAGGAAAAACGACGCCGACAAACCCAACTGCGGCAGCCAGTCAACTTCGACCGTGATCGTCTCTCCGTTCATCACGGCAGGCGCAAGACTAAGCAGGAGGATCAGGGCGAGCGCGGTGGGAAGGGCCGTGAATGACGCGCAGGCATTCCGCCCGGCACGAATCATAACTCCGGGAACAAGCGCACCGAGGAACGGCAACAAAGCTATGAGAAAAAGAAGGGTGCCTGATGTGCTCATGTTACCTGCTAGTCCAACCCGAAATGCCTCGAAGCGCAATATCGTTAAATTCAGGCGATGTAAAAGCGTAGGTGCAGGCGTCGCAGAGCATTTGTGGCGTTACAGGTGATTTTGGCGGTCGCACCCTGTCGCTGCCAAGGGATGCAGAGCACCCGCAGAACGGTTTCCGGGCAGCAAAGCTGCCCGGAATTCCCTGTTACGCTGCCAGATCGAAACGATCCGCATTCATGACCTTGGTCCAGGCCGCCACGAAGTCGCGCACAAACTTTTCGCCGTTGTCGTCCTGTGCGTAAACTTCCGCATAGGCCCGCAGGATCGAGTTGGAGCCGAAAACCAGATCGGCGCTGGTTGCTGTCCACTTGACGTCGCCGGTCTTGCGGTTGCGGATTTCGTAGGTTCCGTCTTCCACCTGGTGCCAGCTATAGGTCATGTCGGTCAGGTTGACGAAAAAGTCATTCGTCAACTGGCCTTCTCGGTCCGTGAAGACACCGTGCTTGTTGCCACCGTGGTTGGTGCCAAGCATCCGCATGCCACCGACCAGAACAGCCATCTCCCGCGCCGTCAGACCCAGAAGCTGTGTCTTGTCCAGCATCAACTCTTCCATCGAAACGGCGTACTTTTCCTTCTGGAAGTTGCGGAAGCCGTCGACGAGCGCCTCAAGAACCTCAAAGCTCTCGTGATCCGTCATCTCGTCCGTCGCATCACCACGTCCCGGTGCAAAAGGCACGTCGATAGTGTGACCCGCAGCCTTGATGGCCTGTTCCAGACCGACATTGCCGGCAAGAACGATAACGTCCGCCACAGACGCACCGGTCTCAGAGGCAATCGGCTCAAGGATTCCCAGCACTTTCGCCAGACGCTCGGGTTCGTTTGCAGCCCAGTCCTTTTGCGGTGCAAGGCGGATTCGGGCACCATTGGCGCCGCCCCGCTTGTCGGAGGCCCGATAGGTGCGCGCGCTGTCCCATGCGGTGGCAATCATTTCCGCAGCACTCAGCCCGCTATCCGCGATCTTTGCCTTGACGGCGTCCACATCGTAGGACGTGCTGCCTGCCGGAATAGGATCCTGCCAGATCAGGTCTTCTTGCGGCACGAACGGGCCGTGGTAGTTGACCCTCGGACCCATGTCGCGGTGGGTCAGCTTGAACCAGGCGCGCGCAAACGTGTCAGCGAAATACTCGGGATCGGCACGGAATTTCTGACAAATCTCATTGTAGACGGGGTCAACCTTCATCGCCATGTCGGCATCGGTCATGATCGGATTCCGACGCACCGACGCATCGGTGGCATCGACCGGCTTCTTGTCTTCAGGCATATCGACCGGTTCCCACTGCCAGGCACCAGCGGGGGATTTTGCCAACTTCCATTCATAGCCGAAGAGGTAATCGAAATACCCCATGTCCCATTGTGTCGGATGCTGGGTCCAGGCGCCTTCGATACCGGAGGTAAACGCATTGGCCGCCTTGCCATCAAGGCCAGGGTTGTCCCACCCGAAACCCTGAGTGTGAACCGGGCAGCCTTCGGGCGCGTCACCGATAGCATCGACAGCCCCACGACCATGCGCCTTGCCGACGGTATGTCCGCCACAGGTCAGTGCCGCGGTTTCCTCGTCGTTCATCGCCATGCGCTTGAACGTCTCGCGCACATGCAACGCTGTTCGTGCGGGATCGGGTTCACCGTTCACGCCTTCGGGATTCACATAGATGAGGCCCATGTGAACAGCGGCGAGCGGATTGTACATCGTTGCCGGTTCATCAAGGTCGCCATAGCGTTCCTCGGACGGGGCCAGCCACTCTTCCTCGACACCCCAGTTCACATCTTCCTCGGGAGCCCAGACGTCTTCGCGGCCAAAGCCGAAACCAAAGGTCTTGAGACCCATTGATTCGTAAGCGACCGTACCCGACAGGACGATAAGATCACCCCAGGACAGCGCGTTACCGTATTTCTTCTTCACCGGCCAAAGCAGACGGCGCGCCTTGTCGAGGCTCGCGTTGTCTGGCCAGGAGTTCAGCGGCGCGAAACGGATGTTGCCGGTGGCGGCGCCACCACGACCGTCGCCCATGCGATACGACCCGGCCGAGTGCCATGCAAGGCGGATCATCAACCCACCGTAGTGACCCCAATCCGCAGGCCACCAGTCCTGACTTTCGGTCAGAAGCGCCTTCACGTCTTCCCGAACAGCGTTGAAATCAAGCGCCTTGACGGCTTCACGGTGGTTGTACTCGGGGTCCATCGGGTTGGTCCGCGCACCATGCTGGTGCAGGATCCCCAGGTTCAACGCGCTTGGCCACCATTTGGTGACGCTGTTTCCGGTGCCGGTGTTTCCACCGTGCATGACGGGGCAGCCCCCTTTTGGATCGATGTTGTTACCGTCCATGGTCGTTCTCCTTAGCAGTGAATCAGTCAAATCATCAGCTTGATCTAGAATCGTTCTAACCACGCATTTCAATAAATTCCAATTGGATATTTAAAAGGGTGTGATAAGTTATTCTAATGATAGGACTGACTTTGAAACAGCTTCGATATTTCGATGCGCTGGCGCGCCATCAGCATTTTGGCCGCGCTGCTGAGGCCTGCTCAATTTCGCAGCCCGCTTTATCCCTGCAAATCAAGGAGCTTGAAATCATGTCCGGCGCACCATTGGTTGAACGGGGCGCGCGCAGTATACGTCTGACAACCGTCGGAGAGGATTTCATTCGCAAGACGCGCGAAGTACTTGTCGCGGTCGATGAACTTGAAGACCTGATCCGCGCCTCGAAGGGTCCGCTTTCAGGGCGGTTCCGGCTTGGCGTGATTCCAACTGTCGCTCCATACCTGCTGCCCGCGACGATTACGGCCCTGTCAGCGCAATTCCCCGAGATTGATCTGGAACTGCGGGAATCCGTAACCAAATCTCTGGTCACAGACCTGATGGACTCTCGTCTTGATGCCGCGATTGTCGCGCTTCCAATCTCGGAGCCGGCGTTGCGCGAATTTGCCCTGTTCAAGGAAGACTTCCTTCTGGTGCGCCCTTTACAGGATGCCGCCAAACCGGTTCCCAGCCCCGAGATGCTCAAATCCATGCGTCTGCTTCTTCTGGAAGAAGGCCATTGCTTTCGCGATCAAGCCCTTTCCTTCTGCGAGATCACAAAGGCACAGCCGCGACAGCTCATGGAGGGCAGTTCCCTTTCGACTTTGGTACAAATGGTCGGAGCAGGCATGGGCGTCACGCTGATCCCCGAAATGGCGCTGCCGCTTGAGACCCGTTCCGCAAACGTCTCTATCGCCCGGTTCCCGCCACCGCGCCCGACCCGCACCATCGGTATGGTCTGGCGCAAGTCAAACCCCTTGTCTGATCAACTCATGCAGGTTGGCGCCATCGTGCGCGGAGTCGGACAACAGGTCAGCGATTGAAACGGGCAAATTGGCGCTGAATCCTCGCTGCTGCATTAATGACTCACTCGCTCAAAAACACACGCGCCCATCGTCGTTGTCTTGCGAGATAGAAAATCGTGCGACACGCTCAAATTATGGGCGTTTTGAAAACATTCGGATATGCCACAGTCGTGACCGTCCTCGCGGCCACCGCAGCGACGCCAGGTGAAAGCCTTTTGCACCGGGTTACAGAATGCATAGGTCGCCTGTCCGCGCAGATTGAACACAACTGGCTTTTCCCGGAAACACCGACAGATCAGATCGAAACACAGCGCGCGCATCTGGTCGACATCCTTGACGCTCTTGTCACACCCGAAACGTTGACGCACAGTCTTGCTGCCCGGATAGATGCCAAGATGGCTCACGCCGCGTTACTGTCGCAGGCAACTTTTGCACAGGATCAGAGAACTGCAAACTGGGCGCAGAAGCGTGCATCACAAGAACTCGTAAACTGCGATCACATCCTGCTCAAGCGCCCGCCCACCGTTCCGGTCTTGTCCGCACCAAACCGGCGCGAACCGGGCAGCGCGGTGAATCAGGACACATGGCAGGCATCGCAATAGCGTTTGCGTTTCCGCTGCGGCGCCCAAAAAACAGACATAACCGAATTTTGCGCCTAAAACATGTGCGTTCCCTCGGGCCGAACGCTCCGCAATGTCCGAGTCTGTTCCTGCCAGGAAAATCTACAGCCTAGATACCCGCGGCTGATGCTCACCATCAGTTGATAGCGTGCGATGAAGCCGGCCGTTCAACTCCAGGCTCCACCGCACTCCGCAATAGACTTGCGTCAGCGATATCTGGGGCCCAGCACTGCTCTTGGCAACCTCCGCGGCGCAAAACGTACAAAGGACGTTTGCACAATGTCGATGAAATTCCTCAGCACCACGGCAGCTGCCGCGCTTGTTGTTTCCACGCTGCCTGCATTTGCACAGGATGTCAGCTGCCCCATCAAAGTGGGTGTGCTGCACTCTCTGTCTGGTACAATGGCCATTTCCGAAACCACGCTCAAAGACACAATGGAGATGCTGGTCGATATCCAGAATGAAAAGGGCGGATTGCTTGGATGCGAACTCGAAGCAGTTGTTGTCGATCCGGCATCCGACTGGCCACTCTTTGCTGAAAAGGCCCGCGAGCTTCTCACCGTTCAAGACGTTGATGTGATCTTCGGATCCTGGACATCAGTGTCTCGCAAATCCGCCCTTCCGGTTCTGGAAGAACTCAACGGCCTGATGTTCTACCCGGTGCAGTATGAAGGTGAAGAAAGCTCGAAGAACGTGTTCTACACCGGCGCCGCACCAAACCAGCAGGCGATCCCGGCGACGGATTACTTCCTCGAAGAACTTGGTGTCGAAAAGTTTGCGCTTCTCGGCACAGACTACGTCTATCCGCGCACCACGAACAACATTCTCGAAGCCTACCTGAAGGACAAGGGCATCGCGGAAGAAGACATCTTTGTGAATTACACACCGTTCAGCCATTCCGACTGGTCCAAGATCGTCGCGGATGTCGTGGCGTTGGGTGCCGATGGCAAGAAGGTCGGCGTGATCTCGACGATCAATGGCGACGCAAATATCGGGTTCTACAAGGAACTGGCCGCAGCGGGCATTTCCGCCGATGACATCCCGGTTGTCGCCTTCTCTGTCGGTGAGGAAGAACTCTCCGGTCTCGACACCACCAACCTTGTCGGCCACCTTGCGGCGTGGAACTACTTCCAGTCGGCAGATACCCCCGCCAACGAAGAGTGGGTTACAGCATGGAAAGCCCGTATGGGTGACGACCGCGTGACCAACGACCCGATGGAAGCACATTACATCGGCTTCAACATGTGGGTAAACGCCGTGACCGATGCAGGCACCACGGATGTGGATGCCGTTCGCACCGCGATGTACGGTCAGGAATTCCCGAACCTGACTGGCGGCACGTCGGTGATGTTGCCGAACCATCACCTCGCCAAGCCGGTTCTGATCGGCGAGATCACCGCGGATGGCCAGTTCGACATCATCAGCCAAACCGAGGAAGTGCCGGGCGATGCCTGGACAGACTTCCTGCCGGAATCGGCGGTTCTCAAGTCCGACTGGGCTGAACTTGGCTGCGGCATGTACAACACCGCAACCAGCACCTGTGTGCAGATCAAGTCCAACTACTGATCCAAAGCGGTGCGTGGGAAACCACGCACCCTACCCCCACCCCAAGTAGGGTGTGTGCTTGCATGCACCGAACAATACGGATGCTCTGATGCTGCGCCTTGTCGCCGTTCTTCTAACCTGCCTCAGCCTGATGACCCCAGCCACGGCGCAACAGGCCGAGGCTCCGATCCAGCAGATCCTGCAAACCCATAGCGAGATCCTTCTGAAAAGTTCGCGCAGCTCGATAGGTCCGGCGATTGACGCGCTTGCCAATTCCGGCCTGCCTGCGGCCCAGCTTGCGCTGGACAAATGGCAGAACAAGGAGATGTGGATCGACGAGGAGACCGGCTTGTTCGTCTATGCCGAAGAAGTCGACCGCGACACGCTTCGTATTTTCGATTTCGCCGACGGAGCAGAGATTGGTGAAGTACCGGACGACAATTTTGACCAACTCAAACCCAATTCCGGCATCCGGGGTCTCATTGCCACTGCACTGGTGCAGTTCCAACTTAGCGACCCCGACCCCGACACGCGCCGCCGCGCCTTGGATGCGATCGAACGCGGCGCAGAGGAAAGCCATCTTGCCGCGCTCCGCGCCAGCCTGACCTCGGAAACCGAAGTAACGATCCGCGCGCGGAAAGAACGTCTCGAGCGCCTTCTGACCATCCGCTACGGCGAAACCAACGAAGAACGTATCACCGCGATTCAAAGCTTTGATGGCGATTTGGGTGTCGATGTGCGCGCTGCGCTGAACCCCTTGATGGCCGTCCGTGTCGAAGCTGCCGAAACGCTGCCTGACGCCGCCGATATTGGTCGGGTTCTGGAACCCGGCAGCGAGTCTTTCCCCCGCGATGAGGCTTACGCGTTGCTCGTCCGGGCAGACCTCGCCAAACCACGCATCAGCCGCGAAGACCAACGCAATGCGTTGGTTTCCAATATCTCGGAAGGCCAGATCGCGGGTATCCAGGTCGCCACGCTCGATAGCGAAGCGGCCCGCGACATGGCGTATGCGGCGCTTGCCGAACAAGGCACCGTCAGCGCCGTCGCCACAGAAACCGAAGTGGATGACCGGATTGCCAACCACGTTTTCTACGAACGATACATCGGCGCGCCACCCGAGGTGGTTGCGGCCGCACAACTGGCGCTCAAGGCAATCGAGAACAAGGTCGCGCTCAATCAGGCGTTCGATCTGGGCCTCGACGCGCTGTCGCTTGCATCTATCTATTTCCTTGCTGCCATCGGCCTTGCCATCACCTTTGGCGTGATGGGCGTCATCAACATGGCACATGGCGAATTCATCATGATGGGCGCATATACCGGGTACGTCGTGCAGCTCTTCATCCCCGACTACACCCTGTCGATCATGGTCGCGATCCCGCTAGCTTTTGCCGTGACCTTCGGTGCGGGTGTCGCGATGGAGCGGCTGGTGATCCGGTGGTTGTATCATCGCCCGTTGGAAACGCTTCTGGCGACTTTCGGCATTTCGATCGCCCTGCAACAGCTGGCCAAGAACATCTTTGGTACACAGGCGCGCCCACTGACCGCACCCGGTTGGCTGGATGGATCGCTGGTCATCAACGACATCGTGTCGATCAGCTATATCCGCATCGCGATCTTCGTTCTGGCGCTTCTCTTCCTTGCATTGTTCCTTTTCGTGATGAACCGCACACGGTTGGGGCTGGAGGTGCGCGCGGTCACGCAGAACCCGCGTATGGCGGCGTCGATGGGAATCAATCCCGACAAGATCAACATGCTGACCTTCGGCTTCGGCTCGGGCATCGCGGGCATCGCTGGTGTTGCCATCGGTCTTTACGCCAAGGTCACGTCCGAGATGGGCAGCGACTATATCGTGCAGTCTTTCATGACTGTCGTGGTCGGCGGAGTCGGCAACATCTGGGGCACGCTTCTGGGGGCCACGATGGTTGGATCGCTGCAAAAGGGCATCGAATGGCTGAACCCGTCGAACACGCTGGCGGCACAGACCTACATGATCCTGTTCATCATCCTCTTCATTCAATTCCGGCCCAAAGGCATCATCGCCCTCAAGGGCCGCGCGGCAGAGGCATGAGACTATGCATTTTCGCTGCCTTCGGCACCGACCCGCGTGGGGGCCAGCCCCCACACCCCCGAGGTATTTGGAGCCCAAAGAAGCAGAAAGGACCGCGCAATGAGTGATGTTGCTATCGGTTCAACGCGCCAGCCCTTCGCACTCCGCTTTCCGTCGGTGATGATCTTTCTTGCGCTCCTTGCGCTCTTTACCGTCGGGGTCACGATCCTGTCCGAAGGCTTTGGGGTGGGCGTCATCTCGACCAGCTTCATCAAGACGCTGGGCAAGACGCTTTGCCTGTGCCTCGTCGCCCTCGCCATGGACCTCGTCTGGGGTTATTGCGGTATTCTGTCGTTGGGGCACATGGCGTTCTTCGGCCTTGGCGGCTACGCCATCGGCATGTGGTTGATGTATGCCCGGACCGAGATCATCGTTCTGGAAAGCCTTGCAGCCGCTCCCTTGCCTCCGACACCGCAGGAAATCTCTGATGGCATCGCAAGCCAGATTTTCGGCGTTGTCGGCGCATCGGAATTCCCGCCGATCTGGGCCTTTGCCCATTCCCTGCCCTTGCAACTGGCTGCCGTGGTGCTGGTCCCCGGCCTTCTTGCGCTGGTCTTCGGCTGGCTCGCCTTTAGAAGCCGGGTCACTGGCGTCTACCTGTCGATCCTGACACAGGCGATGACACTGGCGCTGTCGCTTCACCTCTTTCAGAACGACAGCGGCTTGCGCGGCAACAACGGGCTGTCGGGCCTGCAAAACCTGCCCGGTCAATCGGACGTGTCGCAGGATATCGTGTCGCTTTGGTTCTTCTGGGCCTCTGCCCTTGCCCTCGCCCTCGGCTACATGCTGTGCGCCTGGGTTGTCTCGGGCAAGTTCGGGTCTGTCATCCGCGCCATCCGCGATGACGAAGCCCGCGTGCGGTTCCTGGGTTACCCGGTCGAGGCGTTCAAACTTGCGATCTTCACGCTTACCGCGGTGATCGCGGGGATTGCGGGCGCGCTTTACTACCCGCAGGCCGGCATCGTGAACCCGGCTGAAATCGCGCCCATAGCGTCGATCTACCTTGCCGTCTGGGTCGCCATCGGCGGGCGCGGGCGCTTGTATGGCGCGGTGATCGGCGCAGCCTTCGTGTCCTTGTTGTCCACATGGTTCACAGGCGGACAAGCCCCCGACATCAATCTCGGGTTCTACACGATCAACTGGGTCGACTGGTGGACGGTCCTGTTGGGCCTGTCCTTTGTCTGCGTGACGCTTTTCGCGCCCAAGGGCATCGGCGGGCTGGTCGATATCCTGATCGACCGCAAGAACCCCAGCCGACACGGAGCTGACCTTGGCCCGGACCAGGGCGCGTTGCGCGAACAGGAGGCCGAGAAATGAAAACGCTTCTTGAAGTCTCCGGCGTGTCCGTGTCCTTTGACGGGTTCAAGGCGATCAACAACCTGTCCTTCCAGATCGCCGATGCCGAACTGCGCGCGGTGATCGGGCCAAACGGCGCGGGCAAAACCACGTTCATGGACATCATCACCGGCAAGACCCGGCCCGACGAAGGGCGCGTCATGTATGGCGACCGGGGCGACAGCCTGCTCAAGATGTCCGAAAGCAAGATCGCGCAGGCTGGAGTGGGCCGCAAGTTCCAGCGTCCCACCGTGTTCGAGGATCAAAGCGTTTTTGACAACCTGATGATGGCTCTCAAGAAAACGCGCGGTCCGCTTGCCGTGCTTTTCTTCAAGCCCTCGCTGGAGGATAACGACAAGGTGGCCGACCTTGCCAAACAGATCGGACTTTCCGGCGCGCTGCATCGCAAGTCCGGCGAGTTGAGCCACGGCCAGAAGCAATGGCTCGAAATCGGCATGTTGCTGGCACAGGATCCGCGCCTTTTGCTGGTCGATGAACCCGCCGCCGGCATGACGCCAGCCGAACGCGAACACACGACCGACATTCTGCGCGAGGCGGCAAAGACTCGCGCCGTTGTCGTCGTCGAACACGACATGGAATTCGTGCGCCGTCTGAATTGCAAGGTGACGGTCCTGCACGAAGGGTCGGTGCTGGCTGAAGGCTCGCTCGACCATGTGACGAAAAACGAACAGGTGATCGAGGTGTATCTTGGCCGATGAAGTCCTCCGCACAAGCGGTCTGACCCTGCATTACGGGGGCAGCCAGATTCTCAACGGGATCGACATGTCCGCCAACAAGGGCGAAATCACCTGCGTGATGGGCACAAATGGCGTCGGCAAGACGTCGCTGCTCAAAGCCGTATCCGGCACGCATGCCTATTCCAGCGGCACGCTGTCGCTGAACGGTGAGGAAGTCAAATCGGCAAGCGCCCATGCGCTTGCCCAGAAGGGTGTCGCCTATGTCCCGCAAGGGCGCGATATCTTTCCGCTGCTGACTGTGCGCGAGAACCTCGAGACAGGGTTTGCGTGCCTGCCGAAATCAGACCACCGGATCCCCGACCACATCTTCGAACTGTTCCCGATCCTCAAGGATTTCCTCAACCGTCGTGGGGGTGATCTCTCGGGTGGTCAGCAGCAACAGCTCGCCATCGCGCGTGCGCTGATCACGAAACCGAAGCTTCTGCTGCTGGATGAACCCACCGAGGGCATTCAGCCCAACATCATCCAGCAAATCGGCCGCGTGATTGCTCTCCTGCGCGAACAGGCCGACATGGCCATCGTGCTGGTCGAGCAGTATTTCAGCTTTGCCTACGATCTTGGCGACCGCTTCTACGTTTTGGAACGCGGCGCGGTGAAGATGAGCGGGCCAAAGGCGGATCTTGATCGAGACGCGTTGCTGGCCGGGGTGTCGGTCTAAGCGATCTCAGCCCGCGGTTGCAACTCCGGATGCGATGCTTCCAGCCTGTTCCAGCGGCGCGCCTGACCGCGAGAATGCGACAGCCGCACCCACCAGCAGTTGAAGCGCATCGAACAGCGGTGCCTTGGCCTCGATTTCCTTCGCCAAAAGCGAAAACTCCGTGCAACAGATGCAGATGACATCAGCCCCGTCAGCGACCATCTGGGTACAAATGTCCGACAGAGTGTGCGCAGCAAATTCGGACGGACCCTGCGCCTTGATCGACCGGATCGTGGCAAGCATCCGGCCCTGTTCACTGGCGTAGACAGGATTTAAATCAACCTTGGCCAAAGCCGCCTCGAAAACACCGACCTGCTGCAACGCGGGTGATCCCAGCAGTCCGACCATACCACCAGGCGCAATGCGCGCCGCTTCGGCACAGGCCATGTCGACCATGTTCAGAAACGGCTTGTCCGTGGCCTCTGTCACCTGATCCGCGTAGAAATGTGCAGTGTTGCACGGCATGACGAGCGCTTCTGCGCCTGCCCCGACCAACCCCTTGGCCATCTGCGCCAAAACTGGGCCGGGGTCTTCTCCACCACCCTCAAGAATGGCCTTGATGCGTGACGGCACCTGCGTGTTGTTGTCCACCACCAACGGGATGTGATCGGCGTCGTCGCGCGCCTGCACGGCATCCACGACCTGCTGCATGAAATAGATCGTCGCTTCGGGGCCCATGCCCCCCAGAACACCAATCTTCCGCATCACGCCGCTCCTTTTTTCTGGGCTTGCCCTAGCACATGCACAAGGATCTCCGCCACATGGGCGCAATCCTCAAGGCTAAAGGTCAAGGGGATGCGCATGTCCAGCAAACCGGCAAGAATGGCATCTGTTTCAGGCAAATCCTGCGCCGCGATGTAGCGCCAGCTTTGATGGTTCGATGTGAACCCAACCGGGCTGTCCGCGCCGAACCACTTGAGTTCGACTCCAAGGGACTTTGCGTTTGCCACAACCTGTCGCATCGTCTCTGCGCTGGCTTCTGGCACCAGAAACTGGAACGACGATCCGACATACTGCTCTTGCTTGGGGCGGTTTGGCACATAGACACCAGACACCCCGCGCAAGCGGTCCGCCACCAGATCATGCCGCGCGTTCCAGCGGTCGATATTCGTCTCTAGACCGCCCAATTGGGTCAAAAGGATGGACGCCCGAAGGTTGTCCATACGACCCGACATGTTCGGCGTGTCCAGACGGATGTCGCGGAAGATTTCTGGTTTCGGCGCGGCTCCGTGCTGATCGTAAAGCATGTACGACCCGGACAGCATGATCGCCCGCGCCATGAATTCAGGATCATCCGAAGTGAGGAAGCCACCTTCGCCGGAATTCATGTGTTTGTAGGTCTGGGTCGAAAAGCATCCGGCGATGCCAAAACTGCCGGACCTGGTCCCGTTCCAAGCAGCGCCCATCGTATGAGCGCAATCTTCGATCAGCGGCACGTCATAACGATCCAGAAGCGCAACCAACGCATCCATATCGCACAGATGCCCGCGCATGTTCGACAAGAGCAATACCTTCGGTGTGGTCGCTTTGATCTTTGCCTCAAGGTCGTCCAGATCAAGTATCAGATCAGGGGTGATCTCGACCAACACCGCTTCTGCGCCGACCCCCGCAATTGCGCCGGGCACCGGGGCCAGAGTGAACCCGTTGGTCAGGACGGTATCGCCAGCACCAACGCCGAGCGCACGCAAAGCAGTCGCCATCGCATAGCCGCCAGATGTGCAGGCAAGACAGTATGCCGATCCCTGATAGGCCGCAAATGCGGCTTCGAGCTCGGCCACAGGGCCAAGCTCGTCACCAACCGTATTGTACCGATGCAACCGACCAGACCGGAGCACATCCACAGCGGACGAAATCGCGTCCTCTGGGATAGGCTCTTGCTGCGTAAAGCTACCGGTGAAAGGCTTCATGGATGCTTATTCTGCCGCCATGCTTGGCGCATCATAGTCAAACGCTGCGGTATATCCGAACAACGCCACACCCCCACCGGTGTGAATAAACACGATGTTCTCGTCACCCTTGAACGCACCTTTGCGCACGAGGTCAATCAGACCCGCAGCGCCTTTGCCCGAATACACGGGATCAAGCAGGATACCTTCCAGACGCGCAAACATCTCGATGGCGGCCAAACCTTCCTTGGTCGGGATACCGTAGCCCTGACCAACATAATCGGTGTTCGCCTCGACATCTTCTCGCGCAACAACACCCGGGCAGCCCAGCTTTTCGGCGGTCTTGACGGCAAGGTTATAGACGTTCTCTTCCTGCTTTGGCTTGGGCGCACGCACCCCGATGCCCAGAAGCGGAATATTGGCGTTGATCGCCTTCAGACCGACGATCAGACCGGCCTGCGTGCCTGCGCTGCCCGTGGCGTGAACGATGCGGTCGATCTTGAGACCCATGTTGTTGGCTTGCGTGACCAGTTCCATCGCGGCGTTGGCATAACCCAGCGCGCCAGTTGCGTTCGATCCACCACCAGGAATGGTGTAAACGTTGCGCCCTTCGGCCCGGAATTTTTCCGCAACGGTTTCCATCTCGGCATTCATGTCGAGACCGGAACCGGGCCACTTTTCGGCAGTCGCACCGTGCAGGAAGTCCAGAAAGACGTTGCCGTTCATGTTGTAGTTCGGGTCATTCGACCCGGTACGATCCTCAAGAAGGATATGGCAGTCGATGCCAAGCTTGGCCGCACAGGCCGCTGTCTGACGCGCATGGTTGGATTGCGTCGCGCCCTGCGTGATGACCAGATCGGCCCCCTGCGCCTGCGCTTCGGCCATCAGGAATTCCAGCTTGCGTGTCTTGTTGCCACCTGTGGACATGCCGGTGCAATCATCCCGCTTGATCCAGATACGCGGGCCTCCAAGTTCTTTGGACAAACGATCCATCGGCTCCAGAGCGGTGGGCAAATGAGCAAGGTTTACGCGGGGGAATCGGGAGAAGTGCATTGAGGCGTCCTTTGATTGGGTTGCGGTATCAATTCTGCATGTTACCGGCCTCGTCAAATAGAAAAACCGGTGTTATTATGCACATCTCGCATAATGAGGCCTTGAATGCGCATAGACTGGATCGAAGATCTTGTGGCCCTGCTCGACAGTGGCGGCGTTGCCGATGCCGCCCGCTTGCGAAATGTAACACAACCGGCCTTTTCCCGCCGCATCAAAGTTCTGGAAGACGTGTTGGGGATCGAGGTGATCGACCGCAGCGTCAAACCCAGTGGTCCGTCCCCCATCCTGCGCGACCGCGAAACAGAGCTGCGAAAACTGGCAACCGAGATGCGGCTTCTGCTTTCCGATATGCGGCAGGAACACAGCACCGGCCTGCGCCAACTGGTCATCGCAAGTCAGCACGCGATCACCACATCGCTGGGCACGCAAATCGTCAATTCGGTTGCGAAACCCAGCCGCACCCATATCCGCCTGCGCTCTGCCAATCGCGACGAATGCGAGACATTGCTGATCCGCAGACAGGCTGCGATTTCCCTGACCTACCGGATCAAATCCGAACCCGTTTCGGAATTGCCCTCATTCCTGACCGAAGCTGTCATCGGCTCCGAAACCCTGATCCCGGTTTGCAGCGCGGATCACGCCGGCGCTCTCATGGCCCAGTTTGAGGGCGGTGCCTTGCGGATCATCGGCTACCCGGCAGATGTGTTCCTTGGCGCAGCTGTCACGCGCTACATCCTGCCCGCGATTGAAGGGCGGTGCGCGGTGAGCATTGTCACCGAAACCGGTTTGTCCACTGCTGCGCTGCAACTGGCGCAATCCGGGCTCGGCGTTGCCTGGGTGCCCGAGGCGCTGGCGCGACCTGCCTTGGATCGACATGAATTGACGGATTTGCAGGACGGCCTGGGCGGCATCGACATGGATCTTGTTGCGCAAAGATGGGCAACCACATCAAATCCGGCCATTCTGGACGCGTGGACTCGACTGACCACGGCTCTTTGAGACCACCGGCCTGAGTAGACCCTCGGTAGTCGCGGCAATCGACCCATTTGCCGATCTCACAAAAGCAAAACGCCCCGCCAAGATGGCGGGGCGTTTCGGTTTCGAATGCTGGGGCTTACGCCATCCACCACCGTTCGGCCATCCGGCCATTGTCCATCTGCCAAAGATTCCCGACGGTATCGCCATTGGCGACCTTGTTGGAAATCGCTTGAACATAGTTGGCGAACATCGGGATGATGACCCCGCCATCGTCCCGCAGGATCTGCTGCATCTCGAAATACATTTCGCGACGCTTGTTGCTGTCCAGCTCGGCGCGGGCAGACAGCAAGAGCTCCTGGAAGCGCGGTTCGTCCCACTGCGTGTCGTTCCAAGGCACACCGGCCTCGTAAGCAGTGGCAAACATCCAGTCTTCTGTCGCACGACCCGAGAAATACGACGCACAGAACGGCTTTTTCAACCAAACGTTCGACCAATAGCCATCCGCCGGTTCCTGCACCACGTTGATGTTGATGCCCGCGCCTTTCGCCGAAGCCTGATAAAGCTGGGCTGCATCGACAGCGCCATTGAAAGCCGCATTTGACACGTTGAGGTCGATGTTGAGTTCGGTCAGACCCGCTTCCTTGAGGTAGAACTTGGCCTTGTCCATGTCATAGGTCAGCGGCTCCATTTCGGAATTGAAATACTGGTTGGCGGGGCCGATCGGCGTATCGTTGCCAACCATACCGTGACCCAACAGGATCTTGTCCACCAGTTCCTGACGGTTGATGCCGTACTTAAGCGCGCGGCGGACGTTCACGTCCGTGAACGGATCAACTTTTGTCAGCATCGGGAAGGTATAGTGCTGGTTGCCCGTCACTTCCTGAATACGGATCATCGGGTTCGCCTTGAGAAGCGCTTCGGTCTTGAAGTCGATGCGGTTGATCGCATCCACCTGACCGGTCATCAGCGCGTTCATCCGCGCCGTTGAATCGTTGATGGCAATGTATTCCAGCTCATCAAAGAAGCCTGCGCTGTCGCCCTTGTAGTGGCTGGCGACGCGGCGCGCGGTCATGCGCACACCCGGTTCGAACGATGTCACTTCGTAAAGACCTGTGCCGATGCCCTTGGCAATCGCCTCTTCGATCTGACCCGCAGGGTACATCAGCAGGTGATAATCGGACATCAGGTATGGGAAGTCGGCATTTCCGGCTTCAAGCGTGAACTGAACCTGATGCTCACCGGTTTTCTTCATCTCGCTGATGGCGGCGACAATAGGTTGTGCCGCAGATTTCGCGCCTTCAGCGACGTGCAGTTGCAGGGATTCGATCACATCATCCGCGCCGAATGACTTGCCGTTGTGAAAGGTCACGCCCTGACGCAGGTTGAAGGTCCAGGTCTTGGCGTCCGGGGTCGCCTCCCAATCGGTGGCCAGTTCGCCGACCAGCGATCCATCCGCCGCGATTTCGGTCAGGCTGTCGAACACCGCACCCTGCGCACAAGAGATCATATAGAGGTCAGAGTGGGTCCGACCATCCCAACTGTCCGACGTGTTTGCGCCGTTCAGACCGGCACGCAGACGGCCGCCGCGTTTCGCCTGGGCAAACACCGGCAGGCCGCTGGCCGCCAATACACCGGCAGCAGCACCGGTGCGAAGTAATCCACGTCTTGAAATACGAGTCATTGTCGTCTCCCTGTGTTTACGAGCGGTCTCAGGCCGCCTGACAGTCCTTCATGGACCGATTCTCATGACATCTTATCAACTGCAGCGTCGCCGATGTTATCAACTCCGCGTTCGTTAAGCAGATTGGTGAGCCAGTCCGGGTCCATTTCGGGGACCGAACTGAGCAATAGGTCAGTATAAGCGTGATGCGGCGGCACGAACATCTCTTGTTTCGGTCCTTGCTCCACCACCTCACCGTCTTTCATCACCACCACTTCGTCCGCGATGGCTTTGACCGTCGCGAGATCATGCGTGATGAACATATAACTGAGTTTGAGGTCGTCCTGAAGCCGCGCAAGCAGTCGCAGGATACCTTCCGCAACAAGTTGGTCCAAAGCGCTCGTCACTTCATCACAAATGATGAACCTGGGTTCGGCAGCAAGCGCGCGTGCAATGCCGATGCGCTGTTTCTGACCACCCGAAAGCTCACCAGGAAGACGGTTGAAATACTGGTCCGCTGGCAACTCGATCTCGTCAAGCAACTCTTCCACACGCTTGCGCTTGGCCTTGCCTGTCAGGCCCATGTAAAACTGTACCGGGCGGCCGACGATTTCTCCGATGGTCTTGCGCGGATTGAGCGCGGTATCGGCCATCTGGTAGATCATCTGGGCTTGCCGAAGCTGATCCTTGTTGCGCTGCTTGTAATTCGCCGGAAGCGATTGACCGTCGAATTGGATCACACCCTTGGTTGGCGGCAAAAGGCCGGTGATACAACGTGCCGTGGTGGACTTTCCCGATCCGGATTCGCCGACAACCGCAACGGTGCGGCCTTCGTGGATATCAAAACTGACATCGTGCAGCACAGGAATCTTGCCATAAGAGGCAGAGACATTCTGTACCGAAACCACCGGTGTCGCGCGGGTGTGTATCGCAGGTTTCTGCGGTCGTTCAAATGCGCGCACGGCCCACAGGCTTTTGGTGTAGTCTTCTTTCGGTGTCGACAGCATGGTGCGTGTGTCGGCCTCTTCGACCTCGTCGCCTTTCAGCAGCACTTTGATCCGGTCGGCCATCTGCGCCACGACCGCAAGATCATGCGTAATGTAGATTGCGGCGGTATCGAACTGTTCCACGATATCCCGGATCGCGGCCAGCACTTCGATCTGCGTTGTCACATCCAGCGCCGTGGTTGGCTCATCGAAAATGATCAGGTCAGGGCGGCACGACATCGCCATCGCCGTCATCGCGCGCTGAAGCTGTCCCCCCGAGACCTGATGCGGATACCGAAATCCGATCTCTTCGGGATTGGGCAGACGCAGACGACGATAAAGGTCGACGGCATCTTCGGCACTTTCGGCACGGCTCATGATGTGATGCTGAACCGGGCCTTCGGTATGCTGGTCAATCAATTTATGCGCAGGGTTAAAGCTTGCTGCGGCAGACTGGGCGACATAGGCGATGCGTTTGCCAAGCAGATCACGCTTCTTTGCAGCAGAGGCCTTGAGCAGGTCGATCCCGTCGAACATGACAGAGCCTTTGGAAATGCGCACGCCATCACGTGTAAATCCCATCGCAGCAAGACCAAGGGTCGATTTGCCCGCGCCGGATTCACCGATCAGGCCAAGAACCTCGCCTTTGTTCAGATCAAGACTGACACCATTGATGATTGGCGACCACGTTTCATCGCTGCGGCCCTCCATCCAGATGTCGCGGATCTCGACAAGCGCGCTCATTCCTTCAACCCCGAACTTCTGTGCAGCATCCAGTCCACCACAAAGTTGACGCCAACCGTCAGCAACGCGATGGCGCCAGCCGCCAGCAGCGGCAAAGCAGCCGTCAGCGGCGAGAATGCGGCGAAGTTGATGAACTGGGCCGAGTCGCGCACCATCGTACCCCAGTCAGCCAAAGGTGGTTGAATACCCACACCAAGGAAGGACAGTGAGGCGATGGTCAGGAACACGAAACAGAACCGCAATCCGAATTCAGCCAGTAGCGGCGCAGTGGCGTTGGGTAGAATTTCCTTGAAGATCAGGTAGGACAAGCCTTCACCGCGCAATTTGGCCGCCTCGATATAATCCATGACCACGATGTTCAAACCCACCGCGCGGGCCAGACGAAAGACACGCGTGCTGTCGATCACGGCGATGATAAGAACCATGTAAACGGTCAACAGCCACCTTTCCGACCCGGCCCACGCGCTGGCGATGGTCATCAGCAGCAGCGCAAAGATCAGCGACGGAATCGCCATCAGAACATCCACAGCGCGGCTCAGCACCTGATCCAGCCAGCCCTGTAGCGTCGCCGCCAGAAACCCAAGCGATCCGCCAAGGAAAAACGCAAGGCAGGTTGTGATGAAAGCAATGCCAACGGTGTTCTGCGCGCCATAGATCAAACGGCTGAGCAGATCGCGCCCGATCTGGTCTGTTCCCAACGGATGCAACGGATCCCCACCTGTGGCCGCATTCCCTCCGGGAAGAACGTTAACCTTGGTGAAAATCTCCTCCTGACCATGAGGCGCCAGCCACACCGCAAAGATCGCGGTAAAGGAATAGAGGATCACCACCAGAACGCCAAAGCTTGCCGTTATCGGCATCTGGCGAAACAGCTTCTTGCTTCCTGCTGTCCCGACCGTCCGGCCCAGAAGGCGGAAAAGATAGGCCACGATGGTCGCAAGGATAAAGAATTGCACCGCCCAACGAAAAAACACGACCCCGGCATTCGGCACACCCGCATCGTTTTGCGTTGGCTGAAAGAAATACCAGACCGAGAACACCAAAAGGCTGGCGCCCAGCACATATCCAAACGCCACGGCAAACGGCATGTCCCGAAAGGTCGGCGCGTTTCCCGTGGCCTTTTGCCCGGCAAAACGCAGCACCCAGCCTCCAGCCGCAATCACCACCAACACGATGGCCAGTGTCAGAAGCATGCTCATTTCGGATGCCTCAGACGCGGATTGGACAAGATAGACATGATATCCGCCAACAGGTTGAGCATGATATATGCCGCCGCAAAGATCAGGCAGCAGGCCTGCACCACCGGGATGTCCCGGATTTTCACGCTGTCGACAAACAACTGACCGATGCCCGGATAGACAAACACCACTTCGACGACGACCACACCGGTGATCAAGTAGGCCAGGTTAAGCGCAACCACGTTGATGATCGGAGCCAACGCATTGGGAAGCGCATGTTTCACGATCACCCGCATCGGCGACATCCCCTTGAGTCGTGCCATTTCGATATAGGGTGACGCCAGCAGGTTGATGATCGCCGCGCGCGTCATGCGCATCATGTGGGCCGTCACGACCAACGTCAGGGTCAGCGCGGGCAACAGCGTTTTCTCAAGCCGCTCGCCAAATGACATCCCGTCAAAGATATTGGAAAGCGACGGAAGAACCGGGTTCAGCACGGCAAGGAACAGGATCAGAACATAGGCCAGAAAGAACTCAGGCGAAGAAATCGAAGTCAGCGTTGTCACATTGGTCGCCCGGTCAAAGACGGAATTGCGAAACAGCGCCGCAAGTATTCCAAGGGTCAGCGAAAACGGAACGGCTATGGCCGCCGTCACCGCCGCAAGGAACATTGTGTTTGCGAAACGCGGCGCGATCTGCTGGGCGACGGTTGTACGCACCCCGCTGTCAGCGCCAACAAAGCTGGCAAAGTTGGCCTGCGCAAAGGAATTGCCCAGATCGCTCTGAAGCGCGCCACCAAGCCACTCGAAATATCGCGCGACCGGCGGTTGATCTAGCCCCAGATCTCTCCGGATGGATTCAACGGCTGCGGGTGTTGCACCTTGCCCCAGAATGGCCTGTGCAAAATCTCCGGGAAGCAGGTTTACGGCTGTGAAAATGACAATCGACACAACAAAGAGCGTGAGAAGCCCAAGCGCAAGTCGTTGTAAAATGATTCGGATGACAGATTGCAACTTCTCGGCTTAACCTCGGTTCCCGTCAGAAACATAAGTTAACCACGGGGGCTACTGTGTAAACATCTAATAGCGCCCAAATTCTAAGAAGTTGAAATTTCGTCCATAATTCGAACAAGTTCTGCGCTGATACCGGGCTCGGAAAGCGCGTGACCCGCATTTCGGATCATGCGCAGGTCACATTCAGGCCAGACACGGGCCAGTTCCCACGCCCTCAGCGGCGGGCAAATCATGTCGTAGCGTCCCTGAACGATGGAACCGGGGATGCCCGACAGGCGATCCATGTTTTTCAGGATCCAGCCATCTTCTTCCAGAAAGCCGTTGTTGATGAAGTAATGGTTCTCCAGCCGCGCAAATGCGCGCGCATAATCACCCGGAGATTCCCCACCCGACCCGCTGGAATAAACCGACGCCAAGGCATTTTCCCAAGCCGACCATGCCCGCGCAAACCGCGTCTCGGTCCTCAGATCGCCGGAAAACAGGCGACGATGATAAGCACCGATCAGATCATCGCGCTCGTCCTCGGGGATCATGTCGACAAAGCGCGCCCATGTTTCCGGCCAGAATTGCCCAGCGCCGCCGCCATAGAACCAGTCCAGTTCGGCCCTTGTCATGGTGAACACGCCGCGCAAGACCAGGTGACGCACCCGGTCGGGATGACTGATGCCATAGATCAGGGCAAGCGTGGCACCCCAGCTGCCGCCGAAGACAATGAATTCGTCAATCTCCAGCGTCTCGCGGATCAGTTCTATATCCGCGACCAGATCCCACGTCGTGTTGTTCTTGACGCTCGCATGGGGCCGCGACCGCCCGCACCCCCGTTGATCGAACAGGACGACGCGAAACACCTTGGGATCAAAATACCGACGCATCGACGGGCTGCACCCACCGCCCGGTCCACCATGCAGCACGACCACGGGAATCCCGTTTTCCGCACCACATTGTTCGACATAGACAGTGTGCCCATCACCAACCGACAGCATACGCTGGTCATACGGGTCGATTGGGGGATAAAGGTACTGCACTGCGCGCTTATGGCTCGGGAATTTATCCATACCCAATCTATATTGGCAGCAAATACCAAAAGACCATGGGGAAATGTCTCATGACAGCCACGACAACCGTTGATCCGTCTGAAATCGCCAAGTTCGAGGCGATGGCCGCCGAATGGTGGGACCCCAACGGCAAATTCAAGCCGTTGCACATGATGAACCCGGTTCGGCTCGATTACATCACGTCACAGATCGCCGCCGAGTTTGACCGTGACCTTGGTCGGCCGCGGACGTTCGAAGGTCTGCGTGTTCTGGACATCGGATGCGGTGGCGGGCTTTTGTGCGAACCGATGGCCCGGCATGGCGCGACGGTCGTGGGTGTTGACGCCGGAGGCAGCAACATTCCGGTCGCTCAGGCGCACGCGCGGCAGTCCGGGCTCGAGATCGACTATCGGCACACAACAGCCGAAGCCTTGGCAGAGGCCAGCGAACAGTTCGACGTGATCCTGAACATGGAAGTCGTCGAACATGTGACCGATCCGTCGGCCTATCTGACGGCCTGCCAGCGCCTGCTGAAGCCCGGTGGGCTGCACCTGTGTTCAACGATCAACCGCAACGCCAAAAGCTTTGCTGCAGCCATTGTCGGTGCGGAATATGTAATGCGCTGGTTGCCCAAGGGCACCCACGACTGGGCCAAGTTCATCACGCCGGACGAATTGTACGATCTGCTGCGCCGGGCCGGGTTTGATCCCGTGGATCGCAAGGGATTCCAGTTCAATCCGGTGTCGTGGAAATGGAGCCTTTCTGACCGTGATCTGAGTGTGAACTATGTGACCGCCGCCCTGAAACCAGCCTGAGTCGACAAGAGCGGGTTCGCTCAGGACCGTCCGTCCGGCTCTTCCAGCTTGACCCGCAATTCACGCAATACCGGGATCGCCGCCCGCACCTTTGCGTCGCCCAATTCCTGTACCATCTCGTTGATCAGCGGCGTGATCGCCGCCACCGCAGCATCGCGCGCGGACAACCCGGCTGGACTGATCGACACCTGCTTGCGCCGGGCATCGTCCCAGTCCGGTCGGATATGCACATACCCCGCCGCTTCCAGCTTGCCCAAGGTGTTGGTCATCGCGCCGCGCGTGACGTGGAACGTCTTGGCAAGCTGCGCCGGGGTCTTTTCCGACCCACCCCGCGCCAGCTGGTTCAAAACCGAGAAATGCGAGATTTCCATCTTGTTGGGAAGCACCCGTGTCAGCCGGTTCCGCAAAAGCTGATCCGCCGTCAGCAATTCACTGAACAGGGATATGGCGAGGGGGCTGCTTTCGCTCATACCGGGCCAGAGAACTCTCTATCATGCTGTAAAGACGGGATTTTCTGACGCACTTTTGCCACGTCCGAAAGTTCGAGGTCAACAAGATGCACACCGGGTTCCTGCCCCGCATCCAAAAGCACCTCTCCCCAAGGCGACACAACAAGAGAATGCCCATGCGTCGTGCGCGGTTTGCCGCGGCTGATCCTGTGCTGACCCGCCTGCGCGGGGGCGAGAACGAAACACCCGGTCTCGATCGCGCGGGCCTTCAAGAGCGGCTCCCAGTGCATCGGGCCCGTCGCGGGCGAAAAGGCGGCGGGAACCGTCAGAACGTCCGCCCCGGCCTGTGCCAACGCGCGATACAGATACGGAAACCGGACGTCGTAACAGACGGTCATGCCAACCGTCCCAAAAGGCGTTTCCGCCACAACCGCACGGTCTCCGGGCGCGAACCCAGCGGATTCCCGAAACGTCTCTGTTTCGGTCACCTGAACGTCGAACATATGGAGCTTGTCGTAATGCGCAGCGATGTCACCATCCGGGGTGATCAGGAAAGATCGGTTGAGAAACCGTTCCTCGGGTGGATCGGCCCTGAGCGCCAGCGACCCGATGAGAATCCAGACACCCAAACGCGCTGCTTCCTCGCGCAGCCCAGCCAGCGTGGGATCATCGTCCTGATGACACAGAACGCCCTGTTGATGCGTGCGGCTGTTGCTGATGCAGTTGGTCACTTCGGGGGTGAGTATGAACGTTGCCCCATCCTTGTCCGCCTGCCGAACAAGGTCTGACGTGACCCGCAAATTGTCTTGCGGATCATCCGACGAGGTCAGTTGCAAGAGTGCCGCGCGCAATGTCATCAGGCCGCCAGTAACGGATCAAGCTTGCCGGCCCGTTCCAACGCATAAAGCTCATCGCAGCCGCCGACATGGGTGTCGCCGATGAAGATCTGCGGCACGGTCCGCCCACCATTGGCGCGCTGAATCATCTCGGGCTTGCGGCTGGGGTCAACAAGCACGTCGATTTCGGTAAAGCTGGCACCCTTCTGCGTCAGCAGGCGTTTCGCAGCGTGGCAGAATCCGCACAGCGGTGAGGTGTAGATTTCAATAGTCTTCATGGCATTTCCCCTAACGTGATTGTCAGGGATTTAGGCAGCCTTTGCAACGCGCGCCAGAACCATGACATAAATCTCTCGGCTCTGTGCGGTGTGGCAGGCAAGCGCACAGGCCGCAAGGGTCGCGCCCGATGTCATGACATCATCCACCAGCAGAACGGGACGGTCACGAAGGACCAAGGCATTGCGCCCACTTGGGGAAATCGCATCGGACAATTCCCTGAAACGCGCCTCGCGCGACTTTCCGTCCAGCGATGACGTCCGCCTGTTTCGGCAAAGCGCGTCGGGGCAGAATTCAAGGTCCAGCCGCGTCGCCATCGCCTGCGCCAGCAGGGCGGACTGGTTGTACCTCCGACGCAACAGGCGGGTCAGGTGCAATGGCACCGGGACAACCACGGTGCTGTCAGGCAATACTTTCGGCACCGCGCTGACCATCCAATCTGCAGCGGTGCCGACAATTTCATGCCGATCCCCGTGCTTCAGTCCAAGAACAAGCTTTCGGGCTACACCTTCATATCGCAGCGGCGCACGTCCTTGTATCCAAGGTCGCCCAATGGACAGGCAATCGTCACAATGCACCGCGTCGTCTGACGCACCGGGCAAAGGCACACCGCAAAGGTCGCAAACAAGCCCCGTGATAAAGGGGGTTTCCGCGAAACACCTGGCGCAGAGACCGTTGTCCTGCTCGACCAATCCACCGCAGGCAAGGCAGCGTGGCGGATAGATCATGCGCAGCACGGTTTGCAATCCTGTCTGGAGCATCCTATCTGCCGCTCATGTCCGAGACTCCCATCCTCTTCGACCGCACCGCGCTGATCCGGCATCGCTCCCGTGCGCGGTCAAACCCCGCACTCTTCCTGCACGAGGAAGCGATGGCGGACGTTCAGGATCGCCTGTCTTTGGTTAATAAAACCTTTCAGAAGCCTGCGATTGTGACGCCATTTCCGGCGGTTTGGCAGAATTCGTTCCCCGACGCGCACATCATTCCGGACGACGATGTCCTGGACCTGACCGAAGACGCTCATGATCTTGTCATCCACGCGATGGCTTTGCATTGGGCCAATGATCCGGTCGGGCAACTGATCCAGTGCCGTCGCGCGCTTGGCCCGGATGGGCTGCTTCTGGTTCTGGCGCTTGGGGGCCAGACCTTGCAGGAATTGCGCGCCACGCTTGGGCAGGCCGAAATCGCTGTGACCGGCGGTCTGTCACCCCGCGTTGCTCCGATGGGTGAAATCCGCGATCTCGGAGCCTTGCTGCAACGGGCGGGACTGGCGCTTCCCGTGGCGGACAGCGCTGTCCTGACGACCAGCTATCAGACTCCCTTGCACCTGATGCACGATTTGCGGGCCATGGGCGAAACCAACGCGATGTCCGGACGGATCAAGACCGCAACCCGACCAAGCGTCCTGCTACAGGCGATGGCGCTCTACTCGGACGCGTATTCGGACGATGAAGGCCGGATCACGGCGACGTTTGAAATGATCACACTCACGGGTTGGGCACCGGATTCGTCCCAGCCACAGCCTTTGCGACCCGGTTCCGCGACACAACGACTTTCAGACGCCCTGAATACGGTGGAAACGCCGCTGAATGATTGACCTGACCCTGATAGAGGTTAGTTAGCCCGTTAAACGACTTTAAGGATGCAGGCCCGATGTTGGACGCTATCAAAACAGCACAACGCCCGACGAACGCCCCGACCGACCACCCAAAGGTGCCGGCGGAACGAGTCGGGATTCTTCTGGCCAATCTTGGCACACCCGATCACTACACATACTGGCCGATGCGCCGCTATCTGAACGAGTTCCTGTCGGACCGCCGGGTGATCGACTACAGCCCGTGGCTTTGGCAGCCTCTCCTGCAACTGATCATCCTGACGAAACGTCCGTTCAGTTCGGGTGAAGCGTACAAGTCCATCTGGAACGAGGACCAGGGCGAAAGCCCGTTGATGACGATCACCAAGGATCAGACAGCCAAGATCACGAAGTCCATGCAGGACCGCTTTGGCGATCAGGTCATGGTCGATTTCTGCATGCGCTACGGCAATCCGTCGACCAAATCCAAGGTCCGCGCGATGGTCGAGGCAGGATGTCGCAAGATCCTCTTTTTCCCTCTGTATCCGCATTATGCCGGCGCAACATCCGCAACTGCGAATGATGAATTTTTCCGTGCCTTGATGAGTGAAAAGTGGCAACCGACGGTGCGCACGGTTGATCCGTACTACCAGCACCCGCTCTATATCGAAGCATTGGCCCAATCCATTGAACGCGCGTATGACAAGATCGAAAAACGTCCCGATATCCTTGTCTGTTCGTACCACGGGGTGCCCAAGCGATACCTCATGGAAGGCGATCCTTACCATTGCCAGTGTCAGAAGACGACGCGCCTTCTGAAAGAGCGGCTGGGCTGGGATGATTCCGAGATCATGACCACCTTCCAGTCCAAGTTCGGTCCCGAAGAATGGCTGAAGCCCTATACCGTAGAAGAAGTGGCGCGACTGGCCGAAGAAGACGGCAAAAAGAACATCGCCGTCTGCGCCCCGGCATTTTCAGCCGACTGCATCGAAACGCTCGAAGAGATCAACGAAGAGATCAAGGAAAGTTTTGAAGAGGCGGGCGGCGAGCATTTCACCTATATTCCATGCCTCAATGACGACGACGCCCACATCGTGGCTTTGTCAGCCGTGATCGAAGAAAACCTGAACGGCTGGCTTGAGTGATCCAGGATCACCCCAATCCGAAAACAAAAAAGGCGGTGCTGATGCACCGCCTTTTTCGATAGTGTAATCCGCCGTGGATTAGTCAGCAGCAGCAGCAGCCAGCAGGGCGATAACGACCAGCGGGATGATGAGGCCAGCGGACGAGGAGCTTGCTGCGGCTTCTTCAACCACAACTACCGGCTCCATGACCACGTCATTTTTTGCGTAAGAACCGGCCATTGCTGTCGAAGCAGCACCAGCAAACGCAGCGGCGAGAACGAGTTTCTTCATGTTAACCTCCAGAAATTTGCATGTCGGCGCGCAAAAGCATCACACGACAGGCACCCAAGACTTACCTCGTAAGACTCTCTAACCAGTATATCGCGCCAAATGCAAACCTATCTTATCGCACAACTTTCCGGCTTCGCCTGCATGTCGTCAAATTAGCAACACCTGTGTGCCGACTTTCGCCAACGCGTAAAGTTCTTCGATATGTTCATTGTAAAGACCGATGCAGCCATTCGAAGAACGGCGTCCGATTTTGCGCGTATCGTGGGTGCCGTGAATACGGTAATAGGTCCAGCTCAGGTGCAGCGCGCGGGTGCCAAGTGGGTTGTCCGGCCCCGGCCCGACATAGTCCGGCCATTCGGGATTGCGGATTTTCATCGACGGCGTCGGGCGCCAATCGGGTTCGGGATCTTTCAGAGTGACTTCAGTGCGCCCACGGCGCGTCAGGTCTTCGGTCAGCGGCACAGACGACGGATACAGGCGGTAATCGCCGTTCTCGGTCCAGAAGTGGAGCGCACGCGAATCGATGTCCACAAGGATCGCGCCGTCGTTCAGATTGCTGAAATAAGGCTGCCATTCCAACGTCCGAAAGCTCGAGATATTCCGGCGGACGGCCTGCGACAGATCGCGCTCCATCTCGACCGTAGAGCCATCATTGACGTCTTGCGCCACAACAGGCGTTGCGATCATGGCGGCAGAGCCTGCCAGGAAATTGCGACGGTTCACGGGAAAACGCGGAGAATTTGCCATTTGATGGCCTCTTTGTATGCAAAAGTTACGAAATTACGACTCCAGTGTATATGGCGTGAATGCCTCAGTCGCAATTCAAAGGTCTGTCATATCGGCAAATCTCGGCTTTGTGTGTTTGATCCCACCCTTGACTGAGGCTAAGCCCGGACTCGATCTAACTTGGGTAGCTTATCATGAAGCGTTCGACATTTCTTCTGGGTGCAGCGGCAATGGCACTGACGGCCTGTGCTGGCGCACCTGCGACACCGACGCTTGGGCCTGATGGAAAACCACTTCCCCGCGTGTATCGCATCCGGGCGGGCGACACCGGTCGCATCCAGTTCCGCATGCTCGACGCGATCAATGCGCTGCGTCAGGCGTCCGGCGCGCCCGCGCTTGAATTGAATGCCCGCCTGAACGCCGCCGCGGCCACGCATGCTCAGGACATGAGCGTTCAGAACCGTCCTTGGCACTTTGGGTCCGACGGGTCTTCGCCCATCACACGCATTCAGCGCGCCGGATACAACGGCAAGCTGGTTGGTGAGGCAATCTCGGAAACATACGAATCCGAACTGGAAACGCTGGGGGCGTGGATGGAAGCCCAGAACACGCGTTCCGTATTGCTTAACCCATCGGCCCGCGACCTTGGTTTTTCCTGGTATCAGGAATCAAACGGGAAAATCTGGTGGAATCTTATCCTTGGCACACCGGAAGAGACCGGCTTTACACCCGTCAACGCGCCCTTTTGATTTAGGTCCGCCCCGGACCAATTGTTTCGCGCGCGAAACAATTGGTCAGAACATCTGACCTTTGTCACGGATTGATCGTAATCGGTGTTCCATTCCGAACCATCGAATAAATCTCACGGATTTCGCGGTTCGACACTGCAATACATCCCCACGTCCAGTCGCGCCCACCCTTGCGGTTCGCCCAGGGTCGTCCGTGAATAAAGATGTCACCACCGGGGGATTTTCCCATCGTGCTGGCGATCTCGATATCGCGCGGCCTTGGGTAGTCTATGCCGATCGACAGATAGAAGCTGCTGTTCGGATTGCGACGGTCGATCAGGTATTCGCCTTCAGGCGTTTTGCCATCACCCTCGACCTGCTTGTGACCTTCAGGGGCGAACCCCAATCCGATGTCATAGGTCTTCAGAATGGCGTTTTCATGCAGAAGATACATCTTGCGATCCTCTTTCTGCACAACAACGCGCGTGACCTCGGGGCCATTATAGGTCTGAAACTTGCCGCAGGCCGTCAGACCCAACAGAAGCGCCAGAAGACACAGGATTCTATTCATTGCAAACTCACTGCCCGGTTGCTTTTTTTGGGCACTGTACACGACTCTGCGGCAAACGGGAAAACGAAACCGTGAGATTATCGCTGATCCAGACGCTTTTCGATCGCCTCCAGCCGCACAAGCACCTGATCACGATACGCATCGGTTCTTTCGTTGGATTCCTCGGCATGGGCGTCTTGCATGGAATTCACGATCAGACCGACCAGCAGGTTCACAACGGCAAAGGTCGTGACCATGATGAACGGAACAAAGAACGCCCACGCCCATGGGAACACCTCCATCACAGGCCGCACAATCCCCATTGACCATGATTCGAGCGTCATGATCTGGAACAGCGAATAAGCAGACCGACCCAGATCTCCGAACCATTCGGGAAAGGCGTCGCCAAACAGCTTGGTCGCCATCACCGCGCCGATGTAAAAGATCAGCGCCATGAGCAGGAACACGCTGCCCATCCCTGGCAGCGCGGTGATAAAGCCTTCGACAACCCGGCGCAGCCGCGGCGTGGCCGAGATAACGCGCAGAACCCGAAGGATACGCAGCGCCCGCAACACCGAAAAGCCCTGAGTGGCCGGAACAAGCGCAATACCGACGATGAAAAAATCGAAAAGGTTCCACCCGTTCCGAAAGAACCGCCAGCCGTGGGCGAACAGCTTTAGACCGATTTCGATGACGAAGATGGCAAGGCACAGATTATCGAGCGCAAGGATCAGCGGCCCGGCATTTGCCATGGCATTGTCGGATGTCTCCAACCCCAGCAACACGGCGTTGAACAGGATCACCCCGATGATAAAATTCGTCACCCACGCCTGTTCCAGAAAGCTGGCCACCTTGTTGCGCATTACGCCGCCTCTTCAATTGCCTCGACGCAGAAGCGCCACCAGTTCCACATGGGTGGACCATCGGAACTGATCAACCACCTTGATCCATTCAACATCATACCCCGCACGGATGAGTGTGGCGGTATCCCGCGCAAAGGTGGCCGGGTTGCACGACACATGGGCAATCCGAGGAACATGCGCCTTGGCAAGCTCTGCAACCTGAGCGGCGGCACCGGCCCGTGGCGGGTCGATCACGACGCCATCACATTTGGCAAGCTCTTCGGGTTGAAGCGGGTTGCGAAACAGGTCGCGCACCTCGTGGGTGATGCGCTTCAGGCCGTCGGCATTGCGCCAGGCATGATCCAGCGCGTTGACCATGTCGCGGTCCCCCTCAACAGCATGAACCATCGCGTCCTGCGCCAGCGGAAGGGCAAAGGTGCCACAGCCCGCAAACAGATCAGCCACCCGTTTTGCCCCTGTCAGAGCCTGTTTTACCGCGTCGATCAGGGCTGTTTCACCCTCTTTCGTTGCCTGCAAAAATGCGCCGGGTGGCGGTGTGACATCGGCTGGACCAAGGCGCAGGACCGGCGCGCGACGTTGCAGCGCGATCTCTCCGTCCCATGCGATGCGGGCAAGATCGTACTCGCGCGCCAGATCGGCAAGCGCCTGATGCAGTTCCACGTCCATCTGTTTGCCACCGTTGACCGATACATCCAGCCCGGTATCCGACCGGGTCAGCAAGACGGACAATTCAGCTTTGCGCGAGGCACCCAGAACGCCCAGCGACTCGACCATCGGCAGGGCTGCCGTCAGATCGGGATGCACCAGCTGACAGTTCGGCACCGCGATGATCGTGTCCGACGCTTTCATGTGAAACCCGGCCAGCGCGCCTTTCTTGGTGCGCCTGACGGAAAACGTTGCGCGTCTCCGGGACTTTGGCGACGAGGTCACAGGCTCCTCAAGGTCCACGGCTATTCCTTGTGCCGCAAGCGCCTGTCGCACCACATCTCGTTTCCAGTCGGAAACAAAGGCATCCGAAGCGTGCTGCAACTGGCATCCGCCACAGGATTTCGCGTGACTGCAGGGCGGTTTCACCCGATTTTCAGAGGGCGTATCAATCTTCGGATCGCGCATGTGTTCGCCATCCACGGTCCCGGTCACCACCTCACCCGGAAGCGCGGAGGGCACATAGATCGGGCCATCGGCAATGCCGTCGCCCAAGTGGCCAAGTCGTCTGATCGTCACTGTTGTCATAGCGCGGCTTGTGCCCCAGTCAGACGCGCGGGTCGAGGGTTATTCTGCGGCCTCTGAACCGATGAACCCGCCCGACTGCCGGTTCCAGTATCGCGCATAAAGTCCACCCTTCGCGAGAAGCGATTCGTGGGTTCCGATCTCTGCGATGCGCCCTTCTTGCATCACCACGATGCGATCCATGCTGGCGATGGTGGACAGCCGGTGCGCGATGGCCAGAACGGTCTTGCCGTGCATGACGTGACCCAGCGCCGACTGGATCTCGGCCTCGACCTCGGAATCAAGCGCGCTTGTCGCCTCATCCAGCACAAGGATCGGCGCGTCCTTCAGAATGGCGCGCGCAAGGGCAACGCGTTGACGTTGACCGCCCGACAGTTTGACCCCCCGTTCCCCCAGATGCGCCGCATAGCCCTTGCGCCCCCGATGATCGACAAGTCCGAGGATAAAGTCATGCGCCGATGCGCGACGGGCTGCTTCGTGGACCTCTTCATCAGTGGCTTCCGGTCTACCATAGCGAATGTTCTCGATCGCGGATCGGTTGAACATCGACGTTTCCTGCCGCACGACCGAAATATCCGTCCGAAGCGCAATCTGCGTGATGTCGCGAATGTCGGTCCCACCCAGCGTTATCTGGCCTTTCTCCACGTCATAGAGCCGCAACAGAAGCGACACGACCGTGGATTTGCCCGCCCCAGACGCGCCCACCAGCGCGATCTTCTCGCCCTCTGCGATCCGTAAATCGAACCCGGTCAGCGCATGATTTGGGCCACCATAGGCAAAGGTTACATGATTGAAGTGAATTGGCCCCTTCGGCGCGCGCGACACGGCCTGCGGACGGTCGGTGATACCGTGCGTGGGCGTCAACGTGCCAATTCCGTCCTCGACCTCTCCGATATTGGTAAAGATCGACATGGCCACGCGCCCAAGCCGGTTGGTCAACATCGACAGGCGGGTTGTCACCATTGCGGTCATCGCAATATCACCCGCCGTGGCGCTTCCTGCGCTCCAAAGCCAAAGCGCGCCGAGGATTGCAAACAGGGGCAACATGCCACCCAGTGTCATCAGAACCATGCGGAAGACCGCCGAAAGCGTCCCGAACTCGAGCGACCTGTTCCGATAGGCTTCCAGCGCAGCACGGGTGGCGGTGTCTTCGTCGGCATCGCGCGCAAACAGTTTGACCGCCGCGATATTGGAATAGATGTCGACAACCTGTCCCGTGACCTGTGTCCGCGCCCCTGCCCGCGCCTTGGACCGCTTTTGCACGCGCGGAATGAAGTACCGCAGCGCAATTGCGTAAAAGACCGCCCAGACCACGAAGATGAGCAACAAACGCGAATCGATGGCGGCCATCAGGAAAAAAGCCCCGACAAACATCGCGAAGGAGTAGATCACCACATCCGACACTTCGATCACCATGTCGGTCAGAGCGCGCGCGGTCTGCAAGGCCTTCTGGCTAAGTCGCCCTGCAAAGTCGTTTTCGAAGAATTGCATCGAATGGCCCAGCGTATGCTGATTCAGACGCGCAAGCACCATTGGATACAGGTTCGGCCCCAAAAGGATGCTCGTTACGCCCGCATCCATCACATAGATCAGCGGCCGGATCACGAGGAAGAAGGCCACACCGACAACGACCACAGGCCAGAATGTTGCCCAGAACGCGCCCTGACCGGCGGCGGCCGTTTGATCGACCACCCAACCGGTAAAACGCGCGGCAACCAGTTCGGAAATGCCTGTCACAAAGGTGATCGCAAAGGCAATCAGGATCGCCCGTTCCGCCCCGCGCAGAGCCCAGCGAATAAACGGCAACATGGCCTGTGGCGGTGGTCCCTCTGATGGCTCAAACGGGCGGATCAGATTTGCAATCGCTTTCATTCCGCCGCCTGCGCGCCAATGAACCCGCCGGATTGCCGATCCCAATAGCGCGCATAGAGGCCTTGTTTGGCCAACAGCGCGTCATGCGTCCCAATTTCGGCAATGTGACCCTGATCCATCACAACAATGCGGTCCATGCTGGCAATCGTAGACAGACGATGCGCAATCGCAAGCACGGTCTTGCCCTCCATCACCCGGCCCAGCGCCGACTGGATCTGCGCCTCGACCTCGGAGTCAAGCGCGCTGGTTGCTTCGTCCAGCACCAGGATCGGTGCATCCTTCAGGATGGCGCGGGCAAGGGCGATGCGCTGACGCTGGCCGCCGGAAAGCTTGACACCGCGCTCGCCAAGATGAACGTCGTATCCCATCCCGCCCATGTGATCTTTGAGAGCCTTGATGAACTCATGCGCCTCGGCCTTGCGGGCCGCCTCGAACACCTCTTCTGTGCTGGCATCCGGACGTCCATAGCGGATGTTGTCCAGCGCAGAGCGATTGAACATCGCGGTTTCCTGCGTAACCATCCCGATCTGCCCCCGCAAGCTTTCCTGCGTGACGCCGGACACGTTTTGCCCATCAATGCAAATTGTGCCTTTTTCGGTGTCATAGAGCCGCAACAACAGCGAAACGAGCGTCGATTTCCCGGCCCCGGAAGCCCCCACAATGGCAAGCTTTTCGCCCGGCGCGATGTCAAGCGTCACATCGTCGATCCCACCATCGCGCTGACCATAGGCAAAGGACACCTTGTCGAACCGAATGTGTCCTTCGGACACGTCCAATTCAGGCGCGCTTGGAAAATCCTCGATCCGATCTGGCGGAGCCAGTGTGTTCATGCCGTCTTCGACCTCGCCGACATGGCTGTAGATCACCATCATCGTGTAGCTGATCCATCCGGTCATCTGCGACAGGCGTATCCCGACGGCCCCAACAGCCGCCACTTCGCCCGGTGTGACCCCTGTCCCGCGCAGGGCAATCGCCATGCCGACAAGAACAACAGGCAGAACGCCGGCAATGAACATAAGACCAAGGCGAAACAGGGTCTGCGCCTCACCAAACCGCAGCGCAGTGCGGCGCAGCTCTTCCATCGCGCCGAGCGCCTTGCCGTCTTCGTGGCGATCCCCGGCAAACAGTTTGACTGTCTTGATGTTGCTGATCGTATCCACAACTTGCCCTGTGACCTGCGCCTTGGCTTCGGCGCGCGCGGCAGAGCGGCTGCGGATGATCGGCAGCATGACACGCAGGAACAGGACATAGACCGCGAACCACAGAACGAGGGCCAGAACCATCCAGAGGTTCACCGCTCCGACAAGGACCGCGGTCCCCAAGACGGTTGCCAAACCAAAGGTGACAGCATTGACGGTTTCGATGACGATTTCCGTCAGCGATGTCGACGCCTGCATCTTTTTCTGCGCGAGGCGGCCGGCAAAGTCATTATCGAAAAAGGTCACCGACTGACCAAGGGTCCATCGAAACATGCGGGCCATGACCTGCATCCCGATGTTGGGGCCGATCATGACAGACTGTGTCAGAGCAAGTCCGCCGAACAGGACCGGCCGCGCCACGAGCAAGACAAACAGGCAGGCCAGAATCAGCCAACCGTTCCTGGCCAGAAAGTCGCCGGACGGTGTTTCGGCCACCGCATCAACCACGCTCCCCAAAAGCTGCATCGATACAACTTCCGTGAGACCGGCCAGAACAGAGATTGCGACGCCCAGCCAGACAACCCGCCAGCCACCACGCAGGCACCACGCCATGAATGCCCGCAGATCGAGCGGGGGCACACCAACGGCCGGCGAGTCGGGATCAATCTGATTGCCGGCACGTAGAACCAGTGACTGAAAGAACTGCCGCATTTATTCTGCTGCCTTTGTATCCGGGTCTATGAACCCGCCGGATTGACGCGCCCAGAACCCTGCATATAGCCCACCTTGGGCCAAAAGCGCGTCATGCGACCCCTGTTCGACGATCTTGCCCTGATCCATCACCAGAATGCGGTCCATATGCGCGATGGTCGACAGACGGTGCGCAATCGCAATCACGGTCTTGCCTTCCATCATGCCGTAAAGCGTATCCTGGATCGCCGCCTCGACCTCGGAATCAAGCGCACTGGTCGCCTCGTCCAGCAGCAGGATCGGCGCGTCCTTGAGGATCACGCGGGCCAGCGTGACCCGTTGGCGTTGCCCGCCAGACAGCTTGACTCCGCGTTCACCCACCTGGGCGTCATAACCATTGCGACCCTGCGGATCCTGCAGGTTCAGGATGAATTCATGCGCCTGTGCCTGTTCGGCAGCGGCTATCAGCTCGGCCTCAGACGCGTCGGGTCGGCCATAAAGGATGTTGTCCCGAACAGAGCGGTGCAGAAGCGAACTGTCCTGCTGCACCATGCCGATGGCCAAACGCAAACTGTCCTGTGTGACCTTGGTGATGTCCTGACCGTCGATCAGAATGCGCCCGCTCTCGGGGTTGTAGAACCGCAAGAGCAGCTTGACCAAGGTCGATTTTCCGGCCCCGGATCGGCCGATCAGACCCACTTTTTCACCCGGCGCGATGGTCAGGTCGATTGCGTCCAGACCCCCGGAGTTCCGCCCGTAGTGGTGTGTTAGAGACTGAATCTCGATCTTGCCCTGACCAAGTGTCAGGGGCTTTGCGTCAGGGACGTCGACCAAGGTGATCGGCTGTGCGATGGTTTGCATCCCTTCAGCCACAACACCCAATTGCCGGAAGAACGATGTCAACGCCCACATGATCCACCCGGTCATGGCATTCAGACGCAGCGTCAAGGCGGTTGCAGCGGCAACAACCCCCACACTTGCCTGCCCCTGCATCCAGAGCCAGAACGCCCAGCCGACAACAGCCACAATGAGCAGACCGTTCAACGTGACAAGCACAACGTCCATGATCGTGAACAGCCGCATTTCATACTGAAAGGTCAGCCGCGTTCGTTCAATGGCATCCTTGGCGTAGTCGAGTTCAGTCGCGTTATGCGCGAACATTTTGACCGAGTGGATGTTGGTATAGCTGTCCACCACGCGACCTGTCACTTCGGACCGCGCATCCGACGCCGCCTGTGACGCAGGCCCAACACGCCGGACAGTCCACATGACCAGCGTGCCATACAGGAACAGCCACCCGATCATCGGAATCGCAAGTCGGGGATCTGCCTGTCCCAGCAAAACAAGCGCGCCCACGACATACGCCAGCGAAAAGGTGATCGCGTCGAACACCTGAAACACCGCTTCACCTGCTGCGGGTGGGGTTTGCATGATCCGGTTCGCGATACGACCGGCAAAATCATTCTCGAACCAGCCCACCGATTGACGCAACACATGCTTGTGCGCCCGCCACCGGATCAGGGTGCCAAAGTTCGGCAGGATGGAATTGTTGAGCAACAGCACATCCAACGCCTGCAACACGGGCCGGACAATCAGGATGAACACCGCCAGGGCAATGAGCCAGGTTCCATAGGTGTCCCAGACATCGGCGGGATCCCCCGCAAGGATGTCGACAACCCACCCCATCGCCCAGATGAGACCAATCTCGATCGAGGCAACAACAACCGACATGAGCGCGGCATAGGCAAACACCCGTTTGAAAGGGTGCGAATACTCCAGCATGAAGGGTAACAACCGCGACGGCGGCGTGTCTTTTTCATCGTAGGGGCCGTAGGGGTCCACCAGATTTTCAAAATAACGGAACACCGACCGGTCTCCTTGGAAAAACGCGACAAGCTTGCTGAACGCGTTTTGGCGCGCGACCCGTCAATTCAGTTGATGCAATGTTCGGTGTTGTCCGTATGACAACGGGACATTAGCGCGGCTTTTTGTCTTAGGAAACCCGCTCAGTCGAGAAGGTCTGCCTTACTGAGAGTGAAGCCCGACGAAATCCAACGGTCTTCCACCTCTCGCAGTTTGTTGCCCAGCGCCACCCCCGAATAGGCTGGCATCAGGTCACCGGCCTTGACTGGACATCTGGCGTCGGCCCCTGTCTCTGCTATCTGGATACCATCCAGGTCAAATGGCGATTCCAGAAGTACCGCGCGCAGCAACAGCACGTCCTGCGCGATTTCCTTACCGTATCGGTAACCCAACTCCAAAGGCGGCTCGTTGGTGGAAATCAGGCTCTGATACTGCGCAAGTCGCCTTTGGTCTTTCTTTGAAAGACGCAGGTCGGTGCCGTCAAAGACCCCGAGACTGGCAAGCCGCCGCAACGGGTCCGGCCCAAGTTCCGCCAACTCTTCAAGGTGGATCAGCGGCGCGAACGCCCGCGGCGTGCTTCCCGGCAGGACCGCCTGCAAAACGCCAGTTTGCGCCATGGATCCGACCGCCGGGGCCGGGTCCGGGGCCGACAGTAGCTTGACCACCTCTGCACCAATCCGCTCTTGCGACAGGCCGCCCAGACCATCGAGCGTCTGCGCAATGGCCGCCAAAGCATCGGCATCAAAGCCGTGACCTGGATCGCCGTACCAAGCCGCAAAGCGAAAGAAGCGCAGGATACGCAAATAATCTTCGGTGATGCGCGCATGGGCATCCCCAATGAACCGAACGCGACGGGCATCAAGATCAGGCAGGCCGTTCAACGGATCAATCACCATGCCGTCCGCATCCGCGTAAAGCGCGTTCATCGTGAAATCCCGGCGCGCCGCATCTTCTGCCATATCGGTCGAAAAGCGCACAATGGCATGCCGACCATCGGTTTCGGTATCCGCGCGATAGGTCGTCACCTCATATCCGGTGCCGTCCGACACAATGGTGATCGTCCCGTGGTCGATACCTGTCGGAACGGATTTGAGGTTTGCCGCCTTTGCCAATGCCTCAACCGTCTGCGGGGTCGCGTCAGTGGCGATATCGACATCCGTGACCGGCACGCCCATCAGCGCATTGCGAACACAACCGCCCACGGCAAAGGCGCTATGACCCTCCGCCTGCAACGCTGCAAACACCGCCTGCGTGCCGTCCGACGTCAGCCAATCACCCGTGATGTTCATACGGTCTCCATCCGTTGGGTCAGACCCCGCAATATACGAGCGGTCGCGCCCCAGATGTAATAGGGGCCAAACGGCACGGTATAGTAATGCCTGCGCGATCCGCGCCACCGCCGCGATTGGACTGTGAACTGGCTGCCATCCGTGACCTGCACCAAAGGCACGCGAAACACTTCGGCCACTTCGCCGGGTTCCGGGACAATCTGGAACGGCTGATCAATCCACCCTATGACGGGCGTCACGAGAAAGCCCGTCACCGTTTCATGGGTTGGCAACGTGCCCAGAACATCGACATGCCCACGCGGGAGACCAACCTCTTCTTCGGCCTCACGCAGGGCGGCTGCAATGGCGTCCGCGTCGCCATCATCCTGCCTGCCGCCCGGAAATGCGATTTGGCCGGGATGATGCTTGAGCCGGGACGACCGTTTGGTCAGCAAAAGATCTGCGCCACCCGCCGTGGCCAGGACAGGCACCAAGACACCGGCCGGGCGCAGTTTGCGCCCCACCGGCAACTCAACTTCGGGATTCAGATCGAAATCGGAGGATGCCGTGCTGTTTTGCGCCAAAGCCGCTTCAAGCCGGGCGCGGTCATTCACCCGGCACCTCTTTGGCCTCGAACCCGACCGTTGCGGGATCAAGGTCATAATGCGCGCCGCAGAACTGGCAATCGGCCGTCACGCGCCCTTCATCCGTGGTCATGGTTTCGATGTCCTTGGCCGAATAGATCGACAGGCTTTGGCGCACGCGGTCTTCCGAGCAGCTACACCCAAACCGCACCGGCGACGCATCGAACACACGCAGGCCTTCTTCGTGGAACAGGCGAAACAGAAGATCGGTCGTCGGAAGGGAGGGGCCAATCAATTCCATGGCCTCAACTGTCGCGAGGTGAAAATTCACCCGCTTCCAGTTTTCGCCTTCTTCATCGGTCAACAGATCGTCCGCCAGAAGCAATCCACCCTCGCCGGACCCACCATCCTTCGCAAAGGGGGACGCCTCTGGCATGTGCTGAATCATGATCCCACCGGCACGCCAGCGCTCCGCCACCCCCGGTTCCGAGGATCGACCAAAGCTCAGGGCGAATTTGGTGGGCAGCTGTTCGGATTGTGCGAAATAGGCTTCCGCACAGCTCGACAGTGTGTCTCCGGACAAGGGCGTAATGCCCTTGTAGGGCTGCATCCCCTGACCCTGATCCAGCATGATCGCAAAATAGCCTTCGCCGATCTGCTCCATCGCCGGGCCGTCTGTTACCCGGTCGGGATCGAAACTTGCGTAGGCGCGGATACGGGCCGGTTCACCCTCGACCTCGGGCGCATAGAAATCGGTTGCGATCATGCGCACTGCGCCTTTGGACTGAACCTGTAGCGACAACTTCCAACGCAGCTTGATCGTTTGTCCAATCAACGCGGTCAACAGGGCCATCTCGGCCACCAATGCTTCAACCGACGGAGGGTAATTGTGCTGCTTGAGAATGCCGCTCAACACCCCGTCAAGTCGGGTCACCCGGCCACGAATGTCCGAATGGTCAAGTTGGAATGGCAGGACAGTATCGTCCCAGGCGAGTTTCGAACCGAGTGTCATGGAATTTCCTTGCTTGCCGCCCTCCGGCATGTGCGGGACTATATAAGAGACGAATGGGCAGGTCCAAGGGGCAGAAGGGAATTGGCATGATGCGCAGGTTTGGAGAACCGCCGGAATCGGGGCGAACCTACACGCTTCGCACCGGGGCATACGCAATTCTTCCAGCCGCAGACGGATTGCTATTGACCCATCAGGACGCCCCCGAACCAGAAGTGCAACTGCCTGGCGGCGGGATCGACCCCGGCGAATCACCGGTGCAGGCACTGATCCGCGAAGTGTACGAGGAAACCGGCTGGCACATTGCTCGGCCGATGCGACTCGGCGCTTATCGGCGGTTCACCTATATGCCGGAATACGATCTGTGGGCCGAGAAGATGTGCCTGATCTACATGGCCTTGCCGGTGATCCAGTACAGCGACCCGATAGAGCCGGATCACACCGCCCTCTGGATGCGCCCTGCAGACGCGCTTGCGCATCTTGCGAATTCCGGTGACCGGGATTTTGTCGAACGTTTTGCGTCACGCACCGCCGTATTCCAGAAACGCCGCTGAAATATCATCATCAAAATCCTGTGTGCCACCGGTCTTTGCCTTGAGCGCATCGTAAAGCGCATCAAGAAAATCCGGGCCTGTGCGTTCTCTTGGAAGTGTCAGCACCAGTTCCAGAAGCCCCGCTTCTTCAAGCATTGACCCGTCGGCAAGCAAAGCTTCGGTAAATCCGTCAGAATAAAGAAGCATTCGATCACCCGGACGCAGTTGAAAGGAACGGTCGCCATACGGCGCGTCATCAATAAGTCCGATGGGCAAACCCCCATCACCAAGGAACTCTGCCTCACCGGTTTGGCGCAGCAACAATGGCGGCGGGTGACCCGCCTGAACAAACCGTGCAAGCCCGGTTTTCGCATTGATCTGGACATAAGCCAGCGTCAGGTATTCCGTGACACCCTTCTGACCCACCAGACGCGTGTTGAGCCGCGCCGCGACCTGTTGGGGAGGCAGGAAATCAAATCCCGACTGCGTCCGTGTCAGCGCAAGATTTTCGTCAGGGTAGTCCGGGCTCAGATATCCGGCCACACGGGCCGTCATCATCGCAGACGTGATTCCGTGACCAGAGACATCGAGACTGAACAGGCCAAAGTCGCCATTTTCGATCCCGAACATCCCGGCAAGGTCTCCTCCGACATGCCCACAGGACCGAAGCAGAACGCTCACTTGGCTGTTTCCAAAAGACACGGACCGCCTTGGCATCAGCGATTGCTGCAACACGCGCGCCTGCTGCAAGTCCTTGTCGATGGACGCGTGCACGATCTGCAATTCGGCCAGGGTGTCGGCGATCACGGCATTCTTGGACTTCAGTTCCCGTTCCATGGACAAAATGCGCGCGCCGGCATTGATCCTTGCGCGCAATTCGTCACCGTTGACGGGTTTGGTCAGGAAATCATCTGCCCCGGAGTCCAACCCCGACGTCACCGCCGCCTTTTCCGATTTGGATGTCAGCAGGATAAAATACCCGTAGGATGCCCTGGGGCTTGCCCGAAAAGCAGCACAGAAATCAACGCCGCTCATGCCGGGCATCATCCAGTCCGAAATGATGAAGTCAGGTTGAAAACTGTCGCACAGATCCAAACCGCGCTCGGCACTTTCCGCCTCTGCGACCTCGAACCCCCAACGCGCAAGCATCAGGGTGAGGATCCGACGCTGCACAAGACTATCATCCACCACGAGTACGCGGTGAAGATCACTGTCCTGCACATCGGGGAACGCAAATTTCACGTTCTGCAACATACCTATTCACCAACCCATGCGTCGGCCCCCAAGTCTGGGTTAGCCGCAATTCGTGAATCAAACATGAACGTTCAAATTTAAGGCAATAGGCGTTTGGCTGTTGCAGGTTGTTCATCTTTCCTTGGTAGGCAGGGCCAACAAAGGAGGGTTCCATGATCGACTGGACACGCGTGGCAGAACTCAGGGCTGAAATCGGTGCTGAGGATTTTGATGAGGTGGCTGAACTTTTCCTGATGGAGGTTGAAGATACGCTGTCCCGGCTAAGCCGCGCGTCTGCGGACGTAACCCAGATGCAGGAATTGTTGCACTTCCTCAAGGGATCCGCTCTCAACCTTGGCTTTTCGGACATGTCCGACATGTGCAGTCAGGGTGAATCGGATGCGGCTAACGGCCTGATCACCGTCGATATCCAGACACTGAAAGACCTGTATGTTCAATCGCGGGCGTTTTTCGAAGCCGAATATGCGCAGCGTTTCGCGGCCTAGATAAACCGATGAAGTGACGCGGGGTCTGTGCCCTCTGTCTGTTGCGAAACCCGTGCGCGCAGTCGCTGCATCCCGGCAATCCAGCGATCCGTATCCGCCGCGCGCTGTGTGAAAAAGGTATGCGCCTCTGGATGGGGGAAGATCAGAAACTGCCCCTCTGCCACACCACGCAAAGTTGCCTCTGCCACCGCTTCGGGCGCAATCACGCCCTGAGGGTGGTCTGTTTCGTCACCGTCATAGCCCAATAGCGGCGTTGCGACGTAAAGCGGGCACACCACGGACACCTGAACACCGTCCGCGCCATGTTCAATGGACAATGACTGCGCCAGACTGACAGCAGCGTGTTTGGTCGCGGAATAGGCGGCATCCCCAATCTGCGACAGAACGCCGGCTGCCGAGGCCACGTTGACCAGAACCCCTGATTTGCGATCAATCATCTGGGGCAAGAGCAGGCGCGACGCGCGCAGATGGGCCATCACATGCAAATCCCAGCTTTTTTGCCAATGGCTATCGTCTTGCGATGTCGGGCCATCCGGTTCGCCCAACGCAATACCCGCGTTGGAAAACAGCATGTCAATCGGGCTAAACGCCCTTTGCGCTGTGTCGATCATCGCGGCAATGGCGGACGGATCACAGAGATCACCGTGATACGCAACGCCGCCAATCTCGTCTGCGACATGATGGGCGAGATCCCTGGATAGATCACAAACCAGAACCCGTACACCCCGCGCGGCCAACGCGCGGGCAAAGGCGGCACCTATGCCCTGCCCTGCGCCGGTAACGATCGCGCTTGCGCCGTCGAACTGCATCAGATCACAAATTGCGACAGCAGATCGTCGTCAGTGATATCCTGATAAGTAAAGCCCTCGGCGTCCAACTGACCAAAAAGACGCTTGAAATTATCTGCATTCCGCGTCTCGATCCCGATCAGAACAGACCCGTAATTGCGCGCCGACTTCTTGAGGTACTCGAACCGGGCAATGTCATCTTCAGGCCCAAGAAAGCTCAGGAAATCCTTTAGCGCGCCGGGCCTTTGCGGCAGGCGCAGGATGAAGTATTTCTTCAATCCCAGGTATTTTTGCGCACGCTCCTTCACCTCTGGCAGGCGTTCAAAGTCAAAGTTGCCGCCTGTCGTCACGCAGACAACGGTGCGCGCCTTGATGGATTGCCCAAGATCCTGCAAGGCGTCCACCGATAACGCGCCCGCGGGTTCAAGAACGATTCCTTCGACATTCAGCATCTCAAGGATCGTCGTACACAGCCGATCTTCGCGAATGGTCAACGAATTGGCGAGTCCGATCCCGCTCAGCCGTGCAAAGGTCTTTTGCCCGATCTGCCCCACAGCCGCACCATCTGCAAAGGTGTTGACCTGATCCAAACGCACCGGCTTGCCCGCTTCCAACGCCGCGCGCAGACACGCACCACCTGCCGGTTCAACAAAGGTATATTGGCACTCTGTCCCAAGATAGCTGAGCATCCCGGCCGACAATCCACCGCCGCCCACCGGAAGGACAAGGTGATCCGGAACCTTGCCCAGTTGCTCTACCATCTCGACAGCCACGCTGGCCTGCCCCTCGATCACGTCTTCATCGTCGAACGGTGACAAGAAATGCCCCCCCGCTTCGGCGCAATAGGCTTGGGCAGAGGCCAGCGTGTCGTCAAAATAGTCCCCGGTCAGGCGAATTTCGATACTGTCTCCGCCGAACATCGAGGTCTTCTGGATCTTCTGCTGCGGTGTAGTCACCGGCATGAAAATCACGCCCTTCTTGCCGAAATGCCGACACATGAACGCAACGCCCTGCGCATGATTTCCCGCACTTGCACAGACAAACAGCCCAGCCTCGGGCCGTTTGCGCATTGCATTGAACGCGCCGCGCAATTTGTAACTGCGGACAGGAGACAGGTCTTCACGCTTGAGATAGATGTCCGCCTCATAACGGTCGGACAGATGTGCATTTCGCAACAAGGGCGTCGGCGGGAACACATCGCGCATCGCCAGCGTCGCATCGCGCGCGGATTGGGCAAAATCAGTCATACACCACCCCTAGGCATATTGCGTATGTTCGCAAGCGATCAGTCAATGGAGCGATTCTCGATAAAATGACCGTAAAGAGTGGTCAGAACCGATATTCCAATGATTGTCGCGAACCAGTTCACCACCAACGAATAAACCACGTTGAGAACCGAAGTCGGGTCGTCGTTGAACCACGAGGGCAGTTGAATCACGATGCTCGCACCCACCACAATAAGAGCAAGTGTCAGGATTGTTCCAGACTGGCCCCGTGTGGCATCCCACGCCGCCCCAAGGGTCAGTTTATCGCCCAGCGCCGCAGCTGGCAGCATCACACCCAGCCGAAAGAACAGGTACGCCGCAAGCCCAATCAGCATCAATGACATCACGCCAGCCAGCGCAGGCAGACCGATCGAGATGATCCCAACCGGGATCGACACAACCACAATTCCCAGAATTATCAGAATCACGATCAGGATCGACCGCCCCAGATAACCCATGATCTCTGACCCGTGAAACCTTGGCAGCCATCCTGGCGCGGTTTCGCCCGTAAGAGCAAACCGATGCCAGGCAACGGCGATCCACAGGCTGGCAATAACCGCCAAAACCCCCAGAATGATCGTCGGTAAAATCGTCTCGGGTGACATCATCGGAATATCGGTCCCTTCAAACTCCGTCATCTGTGGCGGGTTGAGAAAACTGTAGACGGTATAGGCACTTTGAATCAGGTAAAGAACCAGTGACAGGCGCAGCGCCTGATCCAGATTGGCCATCACCAGATTGAACGAATGTCGGAAAATCTGCCAACCCTTCATCACACACCTCTTTTTTGTTCCACTGCCCCGTTCAGCGGCCACTTCTTGCCCCTGCCCAGAAAAACAAGTAATCGCCCCGGCAAACCCGTTAAAGGAAAACCCATGTCTGCGCCCAAAAAAGTTGTGCTGGCCTATTCCGGTGGCCTCGATACCTCGATCATTCTGAAATGGTTGCAAACCGAATATGGCTGCGAGGTTGTGACCTTCACCGCCGATCTGGGCCAGGGCGAAGAACTGGATCCGGCGCGTGAAAAGGCGATCATGCTGGGGATTGATCCCTCGAACATCTATATCGAGGATGTCCGCGAAGAATTCGTGCGTGATTTCGTCTTCCCGATGTTCCGCGCCAACGCGCTTTACGAAGGGTTGTACCTGCTGGGCACCTCTATCGCACGCCCGCTGATCTCCAAACGACTGGTCGAGATTGCCGCCGAAACCGGGGCCGATGCTGTTTCGCACGGTGCCACCGGCAAAGGCAACGACCAGGTGCGTTTCGAACTGGCCGCCTATGCATTGAATCCGGATATCAAGGTGATCGCACCCTGGCGGGAATGGGATCTGTCCTCGCGCACCAAGCTGCTGGACTTTGCCGAACAGAACCAGATTCCCATCGCCAAGGACAAGCGCGGCGAAGCGCCGTTCTCGGTCGATGCGAACCTGCTGCACACTTCGTCCGAGGGCAAGGTTCTGGAAGACCCGGCGCAGGAAGCACCCGATTACGTCTATCAGCGCACCGTGCACCCCGAAGATGCGCCCGATACGCCGGAGATGGTCGAGATCAGTTTTGAAAAGGGTGACGCCGTGGCAATCAATGGCGAAGCGATGTCCCCCGCCACGATCCTGACCAAGCTGAACGAACTTGGCGGCAAACATGGCGTGGGCCGCCTTGACCTCGTCGAAAACCGCTTTGTCGGCATGAAATCTCGCGGCATCTACGAAACACCCGGCGGCACAGTCCTGCTGGAAGCACATCGCGGGATCGAACAGATCACGCTGGACAGCGGCGCGGGTCATCTCAAGGATTCGATCATGCCGCGTTATGCGGAACTGATCTACAATGGCTTCTGGTTCTCACCCGAGCGGGAAATGCTGCAAGCCCTGATCGACAAATCGCAGGAGCATGTCACCGGAACCGTTCGCGTTAAATTGTACAAAGGCTCGGTGAACACTGTTGCCCGCTGGTCAGACCATTCGCTTTATTCCGAAGCGCATGTGACTTTCGAGGAAGACGCCGGTGCCTATGACCAGAAAGACGCACAAGGCTTTATCCAGCTAAACGCGCTGCGCCTGAAATTGCTTGCGGCGCGGAACCGTCGTCTGAAAAAGTAAATCAGTCTCTAATCAGGTAGAAAGGCCCGCCAAATGGCGGGCCTTTTTCATTCTTCAATTCGCGGTGACAACCTTCATCACCAGCGCATCATCGACGCGAATGGGGCCATCTTCCTTGGCGCCCAGAGTGTATTCGAACACGCCGGTGGACATGCCGCCGTCTTCGCCATGAACCATCAGCATCAACATATCACCCGAGGCCACGTCCTCTTGCAGGATCGCGGCGACATCCATGTTTTCACCTTCCTTGAGCGGGGCATAACCCACAACCGGGCCCGGCTTCATGTCCGCGCCGGTGCGGTGGACAACCAGCCATCCGTTGGCGGGTGCCATCACGCTGGACGCTGTCACTGTTCCACCCGAGACATCCTGATCCATCGCATCGACGGACGGAGCCATCGAGTGGCCGGCCGCCATCAAGCTTGTCGAGGACAGGGCAAAAATCATCGTTGCTGTTGCAAATTTCATCGTCATTCTCCTGTTAACCGCGGGGGCTTGTGTCCCGCTTGCATCAACAATCACGAATGCCTGAACGCCAAAGTTTCATCGTCCCGAAAATAAAATCGAATTTATCAGGTCGACAGCTTTGCCGCTTTCAACCTGCGATAAGCCGGCAAAGAGCAGGAAACCAGTTCCGCCAGCTTTCCGGTCAATTCGGGTAACGGCCCTTCTGGCCCGGCAAACCCGGTTGTTGCGTGCAGCGATGTGTACCAATGCGGGGCCCATACGCCATCATAGGGTTTCGCCCCGGCAGGCCAGGTCAACATGGCCGGATCAAAGGACAGACCAACCGCCTCGCAAAGTTTCTGTAACATCCCTTCCGGATCATCCCGGATATCCGCACTGTCGATGACAATCGGTGTCTGTCCCAAAGACCGGACATGATCGAACAAATCGGCCTGTACCTCAAAGCCGATATCGTCAGCGGTCAATTTCGGGTAGCCTTTTGCAAAACTGGCCACCACACGCGCCGGATGACGGATCAGGAACACATTGACACAGTCCGCCATGGCTCCGCGCGGAATTCCGTCGATCATATGCTGGCACATATGCTTGTGATAGACATGCGGCGTCCCATCGGAAATCGGCCCGAGCAGAGACTGTTCAACCTCAAGTGCGTCCTCTGGCCTGCTTTGAAGCACCGCATCCCGCATCGGATGATCCAGCCCGGTCATCCGAAGATAAGGTCCGTAAAACGGCTCATCGACAACGGAAAAATCCGCACGCTGTGCAAACGCATACATCATCGCAGTCGAAAGATTACGCGGGCCGGACCACATTGCCAATCTCATACTTACGATCTCCGCCCCTGCAAAACAGCGGAACGGTAACGCCTGCGACACCCGGCGCAAGCGGTAACTCTTGCTCACCTTCGGGTGAAGTCGCGTCGGATGATTTGCGCTGTGCCTGCCTTTTATCGCAGGATGCTGGCGTCAATGAGGAGATCCATCATGCGCCCGCTGCGCCGTTCCCGACCCATCATTCTGTCTCTGGCAATTCTCGTCGGGATTTGCCTGCAATCCACCAATGCCCGCGCGGGCGAAACTCGCGATATCGTTGTTGCGGGCGGCTGCTTTTGGTGCGTTGAGGCCGATTTTGAACGAGTGCAGGGTGTGAAAGAAGCCGTGTCAGGATACACCGGAGGAACAACGGCCAACCCGACCTACAAAGACGTCACTCGAGGAGGTACCGGGCATTACGAGGCGGTAAAGATCACCTACGACAGCGGAATCGTGGATCGCGCGCGCCTTTTTGATCTGTTCTTCCGGTCAATCGACCCAACTGACGCGGGTGGTCAGTTCTGTGATCGCGGCCAAAGTTATGCAACGGCGATATTCGTCTCTAACGCGGCAGAACGCGCTGCTGCAGAGAACGCAAAGGCGCAAGCCGAGGCGGAACTTGGACGCAAGATTGTCACTCCGATTCTGAACGCAAAAGCCTTCTATGATGCCGAAGAGTATCATCAGGACTACTACAAAGGCACAAAACGCGTGCTGACCCGGTTTGGGGCAATTTCGCAGAAAGACGCGTATAAACGCTACCGCGAAGGCTGCGGCCGAGATGCGCGTATCAGGGATCTGTGGGGTAGTAACGCGCCTTTTGTCGGCAACTAACCCAAGCGGGCATCCTGCACGTCTTTCAGGTCGGGGATCACATCTGCCGTGCCATGGCGCGTCACCATGATCGCCCCGGCCTGCTGACCCAGCGAAATCGCCTGCTCCATCGGAAGACCGCGGTCCAGCCCCGCAATCAGGAATCCGGTAAAAGTGTCGCCGGCGCCCGTTGTATCAACCGGAGTCACCGGGATTGCCGGAAACCGCTGGTCAGTAGCAACATCGGTGTTCAACCACCGGCATCCATCGCCTCCCAACGTCACCACAATATCCCGAACCGGCAGATCACCCAAAGCAATGCCAGTTGCATCGGTCAGCTGCTTGGCCTCAACGGCGTTCATCACCAGAATGTCAAGAAGCGGCAAGACGGCCTGAACCGCCCCAGCGTCGAACGGGGCCGCAGCATATACGACACGCATTCCCCTGGACGACGCCAGCGTTGCACCTTCGACCTGCGCGGAGGTTTCATTTTGAAACAGGAACGTGTCCAACTCGGTCGCGGACTTCAGAGCATTGTCGATATGTGTCTCTGTTATTGCCTGATTTGCCCCAGGATAAAGCAGAATCGCGTTTTCGCCCCGCGTGTCCACCATGATCACCGCGTGGCCTGTCGGTTCGGTCATGGTGATGATGTTGCGCGTATCGACGCCGTATTCCAACAACCGATCCACGGCCCAGCGCCCATCAGGACCAACAGCACCGATATGCACAGCGCGCGCGGCAGCCCTTGCAATGGCCACGGACATGTTCGCGCCTTTACCCCCAAGGCCGCGGCTGTGTTGTGTCGAGGCCAGAGTTTCCCCCGGCGACAGCAAATGCGGCACCTGATAAAACAAATCCGCGTTGATGGAGCCGAGGTTAAAGACCGCCACGATCAGCCCCCTTTACATGCCGCCAGAACCGCCATGTTAAGGATGTCACTTGCTGTCATGGTTGTCGAACAGATCTGGATCGACTTATCGACGCCCGCCAGGATTGGACCAATCACCGTTGCTCCTGCCATTTCCTGCATCAGCTTGACCGAGATCGACGCAGAATGGCGCGCCGGGACAACCAGGATATTCGCCGGACCGGTCAGGCGCTGAAAGGGGTAAAATTTCTGCGAGTTGCGGTTCAGAGCCACATCCACTGTCATTTCACCTTCGTATTCGAAGCTCACACCGCGACGGTCCAGAACACGGGGTGCGATGTGCATCTTTTCGGCGCGTTCCGATACTGGATAGCCGAAGGTCGAAAACGACACGAACGCCACGCGTGGCTCAAGCCCAATCAGGCGCGCCACTTCGGCAGCGCGTTCGGCAATGTTGGCCAGATCTTCCTCGTCTGGCCATTCATGCACCAGCGTATCTGCGATCAGAACAATCCGCCCCTTGACCAGCAACGCCGTCACACCCGCCGCACCATGGGCCGCATCCGCGTCAAAGACGTGATTGACCAACTCCATCACATGCGCAGACTTGCGCGTTGCCCCCGTGACAAGCGCATCTCCATGCCCCTGTTGCAGCATCAGCGCGCCAAAGACATGCCGATCCCGCGCAGCAAGTCGGTGAATGTCCTGATGGTCATATCCTTTGCGCTGTAGACGGCCATAAAGAACGTCCTTGTAACGCGCCAGGTGCTGGGTGTTGGCAGCATTCACGACGTCGATCTCGCGGACCGCGTCGCCCAGTCCTGCCTCCTCCAGCTTGGCCTTGACGTCGGCCTCACGCCCGACGACCAGCGCTTTTCCAAACCCAGAGCGCTGATACATCACTGCCGCCCGCAAGACCCTAGGATCATCGCCCTCGGCAAAGATCATCCGTGCCTGCGCGGTCCGTGCCCGCGCGTTGATCCCGCGCAGAATGCTTGCGGTCGGGTCCATCCGCGATTTCAACGATTCCTCGTAAGCCACAAGATCAATGATCGGCCGGCGCGCCGCGCCTGTGTCCATGCCCGCCTTGGCCACGGCAGGCGGAATACGGTGGATCAGCCGCGGATCAAACGGCGTCGGAATGATGTAGTCCCGCCCAAAGGTCAGGCTTTTGCCATAGGCCAGCGCAACTTCGTCCGGCACATCTTCGCGCGCCAGATCGGCCAGCGCTTCGGCACAGGCGATCTTCATCTCGTCATTGATCGCGCGTGCATGGATATCGAGCGCCCCGCGAAACAGATACGGAAACCCCAGAACGTTGTTCACCTGGTTCGGATAATCGCTGCGCCCTGTGGCGACGATGGCATCCATCCGCACCTCGTGCGCCTCTTCGGGTGTGATTTCGGGGTCGGGATTGGCCATCGCGAAAATCACCGGGTTGTCGGCCATCGACCGCACCATGTCCTGAGTTACCGCGCCCTTGACGCTTACGCCTAGAAAGACATCGGCGCAGATCATCGCTTCTTCCAGCGATCGCGCGTCGGTCTTGACCGCGTGCGCCGATTTCCACTGGTTCATGCCTTCGGTCCGGCCCTGATAGATCACGCCCTTGGTGTCCGCGACGATGCAATTGTCATGCCGTGCGCCCATCCGCTTGAGCAGTTCGATACAGGCAATGCCGGCCGCGCCCGCGCCATTGAGAACGATCTTCACATCTTCGATCTTCTTGCCCGAGATATGCAGCGCGTTCAGCAGGCCCGCCGCACAGATCACAGCCGTTCCGTGCTGGTCGTCGTGGAAGACAGGGATGTCCATCTCTTCCTTGAGGCGCTGTTCAATGATAAAGCACTCTGGCGCCTTGATATCTTCGAGGTTGATCCCTCCAAAGGTCGGCCCCATCAGGCGCACGGCCTTGCAGAATTCATCCGGGTCTTCCGTATCAAGCTCGATATCAATGGAGTTCACGTCCGCGAACCGCTTGAACAGAACCGATTTGCCCTCCATCACCGGCTTGGAACCGAGCGCCCCCAGATTGCCCAGACCGAGGACCGCTGTTCCGTTCGAAATCACCGCGACGAGGTTGCCCTTGTTGGTGTAGTCATAGGCCAGACCGGGGTCTTTCGCGATATCTTCGCAAGGCACCGCAACACCGGGGGAATAGGCCAGCGACAGGTCCCGCTGCGTGTTCATCGGAACAGTGGCCTGCACCTCCCATTTGCCGGGGGTCGGTTCGAGGTGAAACGCCAGCGCTTCTTCGCGGGTGAACTTCGGATTGGACATGCGGTAAGGACCTTGTAAGTCAAAATCGGGTTTTCCACCCGGGTCGGTCGCCTTAATGTCACGCCAAAGCACCGAGGGGAAGCTTGTGAACGCGAATAAATCACCCGTCACACCCATGATGGCGCAATATCTGGAAATCAAATCCCAGTATGCGGATGCTTTATTGTTCTACCGAATGGGCGATTTTTACGAATTGTTCTTCGATGATGCTGCAGCTGCAGCAGAGGCGTTGGACATCGCGCTCACCAAGCGCGGCAAACATGATGGTGACGACATTCCGATGTGCGGCGTCCCGGTTCATGCTGCCGAAGGATACCTACTGACCCTGATCCGCAAAGGGTTTCGCGTCGCTGTTTGCGAACAGATGGAAAGCCCGGCTGAAGCGAAAAAGCGCGGGTCCAAGTCGGTCGTCAAACGCGATGTCGTGCGATTGGTCACGCCCGGCACGCTGACCGAAGAAACACTGCTCGAGGCGCGACGCCATAACTTTTTGACGGCTTTGGCATGTGTCAGAGACGAATGGGCGCTGGCATGGACGGATATTTCCACTGGCGCTCTGCATGTGCTTCCCCTGTCCCTGGCGCGAATTGGCCCCGAGCTTGCACAGCTTGCGCCTGCGGAAATCCTGATGGCCGAAGGCACGGAGTCCAGCGTCTATTCCGTGCTCGAGGATCTTGGGCTGGAGCCGACATGGCTCGGTAAATCCAGCTTTGATTCAACCGGCGCGCACACCCGTTTGACGCAGCAATTTGGCGTGGCGTCGCTTGATCCCTATGGGCAGTTTTCACGACCGGAACTGTCGGCCCTGGGCGCGTTGATCGAATATCTTGATCTGACCCAAAAAGGCCGTCTGCCCCTTCTGCGCCCGCCGCAGCAGGAAAAGCTTGGCAATTCGATGCATATCGACGCCGCCACACGTCGGAACCTTGAACTGACACACAGCTTGAATGGCGGGCGCGCCGGATCGCTTTTGTCCGTGATTGATCGCACGGCAACCGCCAGTGGTGCGCGGCTTCTGGAGCGGCGTTTGTCCACGCCGTCCCGTGACTTGGATGTGATCCACAAACGGCAGGACGCGATCACTTGGGCCATTTCCCAATCATCCATCGCCGGTGAGATACGCGATGCGCTAAAGCGTGTACCTGATCTGGATCGCGCCCTGTCACGCCTTGGCCTTGACCGGGGTGGACCACGCGACATGGCTGGAATCCGGAACGCCTTGGCCCAGGCAGAGGCGATTTCAGGTGTATTAGAGCCACATTCACTTCCCCTATTCCTGCAAATAGCTGTCGAAGCTTGCAAAGGGCACGAGTCCCTGGTGGCGCTTCTTGACGATGCTTTGGTGGCTGAACCGCCGCTTCTTGCGCGCGATGGGGGATTTATCGCACCGGGCTACGACGCCGAACTCGATGAAGCCCGCAAGCTTCGGGACGAAGGGCGCGGCGTGATTGCCGGGTTGCAGGCGCAATATTCTGAAATGGCCGGTGTTTCGTCACTCAAGATCAAGCACAACAATGTTCTGGGTTACTTCATCGAAACCACATCGACTCATGCCCAGAAAATGATGGCGCCGCCCCTGAACGAAACCTTCATTCATCGCCAGACCACCGCCAACCAGATCCGCTTTACCACCGTGGAGCTGTCTGAACTGGAACGGCGGATCATGAATGCAGGGTCAGAGGCGATTGAGATTGAAAAGCGTCTCTATGACGGCCTAAGGCGATCCATTCTCGATCAACAACCCGCATTGAACGCCCTTGCAACTGGTCTGGCGGAACTGGATCTTGCAACCGCTCTGGCCGATCTCGCAACCGACCTGGATTGGTGCCGCCCCACCGTTGATGACAGCCGTACATTCGAGATCGAATCGGGACGTCATCCCGTTGTCGAGAAGTCGCTGAAGACCCAGGGTGACACGGGATTCGTCGCAAATGATTGCCAATTGTCCGCCGAAGGCGACAGCGCGTCCATCACGCTTCTGACCGGTCCGAACATGGCTGGTAAATCTACCTACCTTCGGCAAAACGCTCTGATCGCGCTGCTGGTCCAAATCGGTTCTTATGTTCCTGCGAAATCAGCGCATATCGGCCTTGTCAGCCAGATCTTCAGCCGTGTCGGCGCGTCCGACGATCTGGCGCGGGGACGGTCCACATTCATGGTGGAAATGGTTGAAACCGCCGCAATCCTGAACCAGGCAGACGAACGGGCGCTGGTCATTCTGGATGAAATCGGGCGCGGAACAGCCACCTATGACGGTTTGTCGATTGCCTGGGCGACGTTGGAACATCTGCAATCCGCAAACAGGGTGCGTGCGCTCTTTGCGACGCATTACCATGAACTCACCGCGCTTGCCGCGACCTTGGAGGGCGTCAAGAACGCGACTGTGGCCGTGCGCGAGTGGGAAGGCGAAGTGATTTTCCTGCACGAAGTCCGCGATGGCGCGGCAGACCGTTCTTACGGAGTTCAGGTGGCACAACTTGCGGGACTGCCCCCAGCCGTCATAACGCGGGCCCGGTCAGTTCTGGATGCATTGGAGAAAGGGGAACGTGAAAAGACGTCGCCCAAAGCCCTGATTGACGATCTTCCGCTGTTTTCGGCAGTGGCCCGTACGCCCCAACCGACCAAGCCCGCAGGCGAAAACAGGATCGAGGCACAGATCAACGATCTGCACCCCGATGAAATGACGCCTATGGAGGCGCTACAGGCTCTGTACCACCTGAAAACGCTGGTTCAGGGCGACGGCAGTTAAGATTTTGGCGTCGAACTCACGCCAACCTGCGCCGGACGCAGAAGACGGTCATACAGCATGAACCCTTCGGTTGAGACCTGAATGATGTCGCCAGCCTTGGTTCCCGGAACCGGCGCTTCAAACATTGCCTCGTGCTGCTGCGGGTCGAACTTGTCCCCGACTTCTGGCTTGATCGCCTGCATCCCGTGTTTGCTGAACACGTTAAGCAATTCACGCAGGGTCAACTCAACACCCTCGATCAGCGCAGCTGACGCCTCCCGCTGGTCTTCGGATATTGCATCCAAAGCGCGGTGAAGGTTGTCATACACCGGAAGCAAATCCCGTGCCAAACGTGACCCGCCATACTGTTGTGCCTCGCGACGATCCTTGTCGGACCGCTTGCGCGCGTTCTCGGCATCAGCCAACGCCCGCATGAATTTATCTTTCAGATCATCCCGCTCGGCGCGCAGGCTGTCCAGGTCAGCATCTTCATCGCTGATCTCTTCTTCAAGCGCTTCGTTTTCCTCTGCCTCAGCCTCAGCCAGGCTGTCGAGAAAATCTTTTGTGTGATCCGTTTCCGCCATCTCGTTACCCTTGGTTGCGGTCGCCGAGAAGTTTCCCGACGAGCTGCGCTGTGTAGTCGACAATCGGTACGATCCGTCCGTAGTTGAGCCGCGTCGGCCCAATAACACCAACCGCACCGATAATTTTACGATCAGCGTTCATATATGGAGACACAACCAAAGAGGAACCCGAAAGTGAGAAAAGTTTGTTCTCGGACCCGATAAAAATGCGCACACCGTCGCCTTGTTCCGTCAGTTCCAGAAATTCTGCGATATCGCGCTTGCGTTCAAGATCGTCGAACAGTTCCCGGATGCGATCCAGCTCCTCTGCATGGGCATCCTCGGCCAAAAGGTTGGCACGACCACGCACAATCAGACGCTCTGTATGGTTGCCGTCCCCATCCCACATCGCAAGACCCTGTTCAACCAGGGTCGCCGCCAGTGCGTTCAGTTCCCTCCGCTTACGCGCGATGTCGTCTTTGATCGTAAGGCGCAGATCGGACAGGGTTTTTCCCTCGACCAGCGCATTAAGGAAATTCGCTGCTTCCCTCATCGAACTGGGCGTTTGGCCCGCCGGGGGCGTGAACAGGCGATTCTCGACATGTCCATCCGCAAAGACCAGCACGACCAGCGCCTGATCTCCGCCAACCGGAACAAATTCGATATGCTTGATTGCCGCTTCGTGCTTTGGCGTCAACACAAGGGACGCGCCCTGCGTTACGCCTGACAGCGCAGATCCGACACGATCAAGAATGGTACCCACGTCCTGACTGTTACTGGTCACCGTGGCGTCGATCTTTTGTCGATCATCCACATCCAGATCACGGACTTCCAGCAACCCGTCAACAAACATGCGCAGGCCCAACTGTGTCGGAACACGCCCCGCACTGATATGTGGGCTGTCCAGCAAACCCAGAAATTCCAGATCCTGCATCACATTGCGAATGGTCGCTGCCGACACCTTTTCCTCAAGTGTCCGAGTCAGCGTCCGCGAACCAACAGGCTCTCCGCTTGTCAGGTAGCCTTCGACCACCTTGCGAAACACCTCTCGCGAGCGGTCATTCATTTCATCCAGTAGTTTTGATCCGTCGCTCAATCGTTAACCTCGTTTGACTGGTGACAGCCCTGCGTATGACAGACTATTGGGTTGCGAAACCAGAAGGCCTGCCTGTATCCGTACACGGTAATCAAAGGGACATACCATGCGACCGTCAGGACGGAAATTAAGCGAAATGCGCGCGGTTTCAATCGAAACCGGGATTAGCAAACATGCAGAAGGGTCCTGTATGATCCGCATGGGTGACACACATGTGCTGTGCACCGCCACCATAGAAGACCGCGTTCCTCCATTTATCAAGGGGTCAGGTCTTGGTTGGGTCACTGCGGAATACGGTATGCTGCCCCGATCCACAACAAGCCGGATGCGCCGCGAAAGCACGGCCGGCAAACAAGGAGGCCGCACTGTCGAGATCCAGCGCCTGATCGGACGTAGCCTGCGCGCTGGCGTTGATCGTGTGGCGCTTGGCGAACGACAGATCACAATCGACTGCGACGTGATTCAGGCGGATGGCGGCACCCGCTGCGCGTCGATCACGGGGGGCTGGCTGGCGCTGCGGCTTGCCGTGAATAAGCTGATGAAAGCGGGTGATGTTAAAACCGATCCCCTTATTTCACCAGTGGCAGCAGTCAGCTGTGGCATTTACGCAGGTCAGGCCGTGCTCGATCTGGATTACCCCGAAGACAGCGAAGCCGGCGTTGACGGAAATTTCATCCTGCGTGGTGACGGTCAGTTGATCGAGGTGCAGATGTCTGCCGAAGGCGCGACATTCTCGCGCGTTCAAATGGCCCAACTTCTGGATCTTGCCGATGCCGGCGTTCAGGAACTGGTCGCATTGCAGCTCAAGGCCGCAGGATGACACGCAAATTCGAAGGGAAACGGCTTCTCGTGGCAACCCACAACCAGGGGAAACTGGACGAGATTGCAGACCTTTTGAAAGATTACAGCATCTCGGTCGTTGGCGCGGCCGAGATGAACTTGCCAGAACCAAAAGAAGACGGAACGACTTTTGTCGAAAACGCCCGGTTGAAAGCCCACGCCGCTGCCAAGGCAACCGGCCTGCCCGCCCTGTCCGACGACAGCGGACTCGAGATTGACGCGTTGGACGGTGCGCCCGGCGTCTACACGGCGGATTGGGCCGAAACAGAGACAGGACGTGACTTCACCATGGCAATGGAAAAGGCCCACAAAGCCATCCTTCAATCGGAAACACCACCGCCCTGGTCGGGGCGGTTCTGCTGCACTCTGGTCCTCGCCTGGCCCGATGGCCATGACGAAGTGTTCCCCGGCACCATGAGTGGCCAAATTGTCTGGCCGATGCGCGGCGATCAGGGTCATGGGTACGATCCAGTATTTCTACCGGACGGATACGACATCACTTTCGGTGAAATGGACCGTTGGGAAAAGAACAAGATCAGCCATCGTGCAGATGCTTTCAGAAAATTCGTGGCGGGGTGCTTTGCCTGAACTTTGGCAAGACCGTGGTTTTGGCCTTTATGTACACTGGCCTTTTTGCGCAGCGAAATGCCCGTATTGCGACTTCAACAGCCATGTTAGAGCCGAAATTGATCAGTCGATCTGGGCAGACGCCCTTGCATCGGAAATCCGGCGCACCGGGGTAGAAACCGGGCCCCGTGTCCTGACTTCGATCTTCTTTGGCGGCGGAACGCCCAGCCTGATGGAGCCCTCCACAGTCGCGACAATCCTGGCGGCGGCACGCGATGTCTGGAGCTTTGCCAACGATATCGAAATCACACTCGAAGCCAACCCGACTTCTGTCGAAGCACACCGCTTTGAAGGATACGCCAAGCACGGTGTCAACCGCGTGTCCTTGGGTGTTCAGGCTCTGAATAACCCGGATCTACGAAAACTCGGCCGTTTGCATACCGTGGAAGAAGCCCAAAATGCGTTTTTAATTGCCCGAGACTTTTTCGACCGGGTGAGTTTTGATCTGATCTATGCACGACAGGATCAAACTCTTGAAGATTGGCATAAAGAACTCAGCGTCGCTCTTGAGATGGCAGTCGATCACTTGTCACTTTACCAACTGACCATCGAGGAAGGCACAGCCTTCTGGGATCGCGCGCAGCGAGGCTTGCTGAAGGGTCTGCCGACTGATGATCTTGGCGCGGATTTGTATGATCTGACACAAGAGCTTTGCGAAAATTCCGACCTGCAGGCTTACGAAGTTTCCAATCACGCAAGACCTGGCGCAGAATCCATGCACAATTTGCTTTATTGGCGCGGCGGGGATTATGCAGGCATTGGGCCCGGCGCCCATGGTCGGTTGACGATCGAAGGACAAAGAACGGCAATCGCCTGCTGGAAACAACCCGAAGCCTGGCTCAATGCTGCGTCACACGGAAATGGGATAAAGACCGCAAATTCACTTTCGCCTCTAGATATTGCGGATGAACGCCTCATCATGGGTCTGAGGCTATCCGAAGGCCTAAATGTGGAAGACGTGGCGCCCCAAATTGATTGGCCGCGCCTTGAACGGCTTCTAAATGACGGTTTCATCTGGCAGAAAGACAATCGCATTGGGGCGACAAAGGCAGGTCGCCCGGTATTGAATTATCTCATTTCGCAATTGGCGGCAGTCTAGTCTAACTGCTTGCGCTCAGAACCATGCAAAGCGCGTCAAGATCTTCAAGCGTATCATAGGTGATCGTCAGCGCCCCGGATTCCTTGCCCGCATGATGATTGATCGACACCTTCATCCCCAATGCAGCCGAAAGATCAGCCTCCAACGCCTTGGTGTCCGCATCCTTGGCCGAATCGTTCGATTTGGCAGGAGCCTTAGTCTTGGGCTTTGCATCGGGACTTAGCGCTTCTTTAACCATCCTTTCGGCGTCTCGGACGGAAAGTCCGCGGCGAACGATGTCTCCGGCAAGCAAAACAGGGTCTGGGGCCGTGACTAGCGCTCGGGCATGTCCTGCAGACAACTTGCCGTCTGTTACCGCCTTTTTAACCACATCTGGCAAATTCAGAAGGCGCAGCATGTTCGCGATATGACTACGGCTCTTGCCCAGCGCTTGTGCCAGTTTCTCTTGGGTATGGCCAAAACGCGTCATCAACTGGTCATAGCCCGTCGCCTCTTCGATCGCATTCAGATCAGCGCGCTGGATGTTTTCGATGATTGCGATTTCCAGAACGTCTTCGTCAGAGAATTCGCGTACGACGACCGGCACCTCATGCACCCCCGCCGCTTGCGCAGCCCTCCAGCGGCGCTCGCCAGCAACAATTTCGTACTCGCTTTCTGAAGTTCCTCGCTGACGCACGATAAGGGGCTGAATAACACCTTTGCTGCGGATGGAATTGGCCAGGTCCTCAAGCGCACTGACGTCGAACTGGCGTCGAGGCTGATTTGGATTGGGGAAAAGTTTATCTATCGGCAGCGTACGCGCCGGCCGTTGTGCAGAGGGCGCGCTGGTCTCAACCCCAGGCTCAATATCTGCCATCAACGCAGATAAACCGCGCCCAAGACCTCTCCGCTGCTCTTTTTTGTCGGACATGATAAATCCCTACGCTGCGTTCATTGTTTCATTTTTGCCCAGAAACTCCCGCGCCAATGCACGATAAGCGATGGCCCCTTTGGAATTTGTATCATATTCGAGAACCGGCATCGCATATGACGGTGCCTCACTCACCCGGACATTGCGGGGAATGACTGTCTTGAACACGAGATCACCAAGATTGTCGCGGGCATCTGTCTCAACTTGCTGGGACAGATTATTTCGCGAGTCATACATTGTCAGAACAACACCTTCGATCCGCAGTTTTGGATTTGCCGACTGGCGCACTTCGCGAATGGTCAGCATCAATTGACTGAGTCCTTCCAAAGCAAAAAACTCACTTTGCAGCGGCACAAGCACTGAATGCGCTGCGACCATCGCATTGACGGTCAGCAAGTTCAGGGATGGCGGGCAGTCGATCAGGATAAAATCAAATTCAAACTGATCCATGTCCGTTTGCCGCAAAGCATCATGAAGCAGATAGCTGCGTTTTTCGTTGGCAATCAATTCGATATCTGCAGAACTTAGGTCCGTCGTCGAAGGAACAAGACTCAGGTTTTCCTGATTGGTTTTGCAAATGATGTCGCTTAGTGGGAAGTCATCCAGCAACAAATCATATGTGGTCGCACGACGATTTTCGGGCATGACGCCCAATCCCGTTGACGCATTTCCCTGTGGATCAAGGTCCACCACAAGAACATTCTGACCGATTTCGGCCAAAGCGGAGGCGAAATTGATTGCGGTTGTGGTCTTACCTACTCCGCCCTTTTGGTTCGCAATTGCGATGATTTTTGGGCCAGCTGGGCGCGTCGGATCATACACGAGAGAGGCCTCCAATCTCAAGAATTGCAGCGTCTGGGCGTGTGGCACTTGTATGTGCTTCGCAAATGAATCGCCACTTCTTTTGTGCGTCCTCTACCTCATTTTGCCATGTCTCCCCTTTCAGAAACAGGGCGCGTCCTTCTGGGTTCATATGCTGCTCTACATATCCAAGCAGATGAGTTAACGACGCCAGCGCCCTAGCGCTGACAACGTCGGCATTAAGGAAGTCAACGTCCTCGATTCTCGTTGCCAAAACCTTAAAAGGAACTTTTGTTTCACGTGAAACAGCCCGAAGGAACGTTGCTTTCCGCTGATCGCTTTCGACAAGGGTTACACTTACGCCCTTATCCGCAAGAACAATCGCGACGACAGCGCCGGGAAAACCTCCGCCAGACCCAAAATCCACCCAAGCCCTAGCATCTATCGGACAATGAGACGCAATCTGCAATGAATCTTCAAAATGCCGTCTTGCCGCGTCTTTCAACGAAGCAGAAGATACCAAGTTTATTTTGGGCGACCATTTCCTGAGCAGTTCAAGATATACCTCAAGCCGCGCCTTTGTTTCACGTGAAACATTCATCCAACAGCACGCTCACGAGCAGAGAGCGTTTTCAGTTTTGACAAGACAAGCAAGAGAGCGGACGGCGTCATTCCATCAACGCGAGAAGCCTGGGCGATATTGCCGGGCTTAGCAGAAGACAGCTTGATTTTTAGCTCATTTGACAATCCGTCAATCTTGCCAAAGTCAAAGTCTGGCGGGATGACCTGAGCTTCATCCCGACGCAACGCATCAATGTCTTTCTGCTGACGTTCGATGTAATTCGCGTAGAGCGCGTCTTTGGACAACTGGTCACGGGTATCGCCTTCGATTGCATTTAGCTCAGGCGAAATCTCAAGCAGAGCGTCCCATGTGACTGCCTCAATGGCCAGTGCCTCAAACGCGGTGCGCTTGGCTCCGTCCTGCGAAATAGGAACGCCAGCCTCTACAAGTTGCTTGGAACTAACAATTAGCGCGTCCAAAACCGTTTTACCTGAGTTGATCCGCGTCATTTTCTCCTCAAAAGCAACGCGACGTTCGTCAGACACACCTCCAATGGCAATCGCCTTCGGTGTCAGCCGCTGATCCGCGTTATCTGCCCGTAACGACAGCCGATACTCAGCGCGAGACGTGAACATGCGATATGGTTCGGCCACTCCCCGCGAAGTAAGATCATCAATCATAACGCCGATATAGCTATCTGATCGACCAAAGGTAAACGGTTCCAGATTTTTTGCCCGACGTGCAGCGTTCAGACCCGCAACAAGCCCTTGGGCGGCAGCCTCTTCATATCCAGTTGTGCCATTGACTTGACCTGCCAAGTAAAGCCCTTCCTGACTCTTTAGCGACAAATCAAGGTTCAATGCACGAGGATCAACGTAGTCATATTCAATAGCATACCCAGGTTGCAGGATCGTCGCCGCCTCCAAACCCGCAATCGAACGCACATAATCCTGTTGGATTTCCTCCGGTAACGACGTGGAAATGCCATTTGGATAGATCGTGTGGTCATCCAAGCCTTCTGGTTCAAGAAAGATTTGGTGGGATGTCTTATCGGCAAACCGGACAATCTTGTCCTCAATGGACGGACAGTACCGCGGGCCCACTCCGTCGATATGTCCACCGTACATCGCCGAACGGCCAAGATTGTCGCGTATAATCTGATGCGTGCGCGCATTTGTATGCGTGATCGCGCAGGAAACCTGACGAGCAATTGGCATTTTGGAGAGGAAGGAAAACATCACCGGGTCTTCATCACCGGGTTGTTCGTCCAATTCATCCCAGTTGATTGTGCGGCCGTCCAGACGCGGAGGTGTTCCAGTCTTCAATCTGCCAAGTGGCAACTCAAAGGCATCCAACGTCTTGGCCAAGTCATTCGAAGGCTTTTCACCCATGCGACCACCTGAGATTTGACAATCCCCAATGTGAATGACCCCACGCAAAAATGTTCCTGTGGTCAAGACCACTGCATGCGCTGTGAGGATCTTGTCTCCATCAATCTTCACGCCAGAAACTCTTGTCCCGTCCAGAACCAGGTCCGTGACTTCGCCAATCACAATATCCAAGTTTGGTTGAGCCTTGGTCGCTGCTAACATTTCTGTCCTATAGATCTTGCGATCCGCCTGCGCTCTTGGGCCTTGTACAGCAGGTCCCTTGCGACGGTTCAGCAATCTGAATTGTATGCCGGCCTTATCGGCAACCCGCCCCATCACGCCGTCAAAGGCGTCAATTTCGCGAACCAAGTGACCTTTCCCAAGTCCACCGATCGCAGGATTACACGACATCACACCAATGCCCGCCTCACTCAAAGTGATCAATGCAGTCTTGGCGCCAAGACGTGCAGAAGCGTGTGCCGCTTCACATCCAGCGTGCCCGCCACCTACGACGATGACATCGAAATCAAATTGTTTCACGTGAAACACTCCTTACTTTCCGATGCAAAAACTTGAGAACACCTTGTCTAACACATCTTCAACATCAACGCGACCCACGAGCCTCTCGAGCGTAAAGATCCCTGCGCGCAGTTCTTCTGATGCAAGGTCGTAGCGTTCGGAACTCGAGATCACAATTGATTGAGCCTTCCCAAGCAGTTCCTTGGCCTGAACAAGAACATCATTCTGACGTTGGTGGGATACAAGGCCTGCAGCAACAGACCGTGACAAGAGCAAGGCTTTCACATCGGTGACCAGTTGTTGGATACCGCCCCCGGTCAACCCGGACACACCTTGACCATCAGACCGCAAGTCGGATTTTCCCTGAACAATGATGTCATCTTCGGTCGGGGAAAGTCCGCCAAAGTCGCCGTTCCCTTTCAAGAACACGCGGAGATCTGCCCGTTTCGCACGGTCTATCGCGCGTTGGACGCCGATGGATTCCACTGTGTCGTCGGTATCGCGCAGTCCAGCGGTGTCCAGAAATGTAACTGGTACAGAATCGAGGTCCATACGAACTTCAATCACGTCTCTTGTCGTCCCGGCGATTTCCGACGTTATCGCTGCATCCCGGCCTGCCAAAGCATTCAGCAGTGTTGATTTCCCGGCGTTCGGCGGTCCGACAATGGCCACTTCAAATCCAGTGCGCACGCGCTCTGCGATTCCAAAACCATTGATTTCCTTATCAATTGTCGCAATGACACCCGCCAGCAATCGATCCACATCGTCAGAAACATCGACCGGAACCTCTTCATCCGCAAAATCAATTGTGGCTTCCAACAATGACAAGGCGTGAATCAGGTCGGCACGCCATGTTTCGGCTTGTTCCCTCAGGCGGCCGGTAAATCCTTTAATCGCCTGTTTACGCTGCATTTCCGTTTCTGCGTCAATGAGATCGGACAACGCCTCCACTTGGGTCAGGTCAAGACGTCCATTCGCCAGAGCTCTTCTGGTGAATTCCCCAGCCTCTGCCATCCGGTAGTTGGGCAGTTCCTTCAAACAGTCCAGTACTGCGTTCACAATTGCCAGACTGCCGTGAACGTGGAATTCGACAACGGGTTCGCCTGTAAAGCTCGCCCCCTCTTCGAAAAGAAGCACAAGCGCCTCGTCCAGAAAGCCACGATCTGGGTGAACCAGCTTGCGCACGGCTGTACGCCGGGGCGCGATAGGATCAAACCCGAAAGCGTGACAGCTATCAAACGCGCGCGCACCCGAGACCCGGATCACGGCAACGCCGGATTTACCTGGAACAGTCGCCAGCGCAAAAATGGTATCCATGGCAGTTCTGACCCACCGGATTTACGAATTCATGGAGTCGAAGAATTCCGCGTTGGATTTGGTTTGCTTCAGCTTGGAAATCAGGAACTCGATTGCGTCCGTTGTGCCCATCGGATTCAGGATACGTCGCAGAACAAAGGTCTTCTGAAGGTCGATTTTGTCGACCAACAATTCCTCTTTCCGGGTTCCGGACTTGAGAATATCCATCGACGGGAAGACACGTTTGTCCGCAACCTTGCGATCAAGAACAATCTCGGAGTTACCGGTCCCTTTGAATTCCTCAAAGATGACTTCATCCATCCGGCTACCCGTGTCGATCAACGCCGTTGCGATGATGGTCAGGGATCCACCTTCTTCGATATTACGGGCTGCGCCAAAGAACCTCTTGGGACGCTGAAGCGCGTTTGCGTCCACACCACCGGTCAAAACCTTGCCGGAGGACGGAACAACGGTATTAAATGCTCTACCAAGTCTTGTGATTGAATCGAGAAGAATAACAACATCTCGTTTATGTTCCACCAGACGCTTGGCTTTTTCAATCACCATCTCGGATACGGCAACGTGCCGGGTTGCAGGTTCGTCAAAGGTTGAGGACACCACCTCACCTTTCACCGAGCGCTGCATGTCGGTCACTTCTTCCGGGCGTTCGTCGATCAGAAGAACGATCAGGTAACATTCGGGGTGATTACGTTCGATGGAGTGTGCGATGTTCTGCAAAAGCACGGTTTTACCCGTCCGCGGGGGTGCCACGATCAGGGACCGCTGGCCTTTGCCGATCGGTGCAACCAGATCGATGATCCGGGCCGACCGATCCTTGATCGTGGGATCTTCGATCTCCATGTTCAGGCGTTCATCAGGATAAAGTGGTGTGAGGTTATCAAACGCGATCTTGTGACGCGCTCGCTCTGGATCCTGAAAGTTGATCTGGCTGCAATCCATCAACGCGAAGTACCGTTCGTTGTCTTCAGGCGCTTTGATTTCACCATCAATGGTGTCCCCGGTCCGCAAAGAGAATTTGCGGATCATCTCGGGTGAAACATAGATGTCGTCCGGACCCGGCAGATAGTTTGCCTCGGGGGACCGAAGAAAGCCAAACCCGTCCTGAAGCACTTCGAGAACGCCATCCCCGAAGATTTCCCACCCTTCGTCCGCGCGTTCGCGCAGGACTTGAAACATGATCTCGCCTTTGCGCATTGTGGATGCGTTTTCGATCTCGAGGTCTTCTGCGATGGCAAGAAGGTCTTTGGGGCTTGTTGCCTTCAGGTCGGCAAGATGCAGCTTTTCTGTCATGAAATATCCAGGACCGCAGGGAAACGCAGTCTTCTTTGTTGTCTTAGGAAGGTTTCGCCCAGAACAGGACTGTGTTGCTCTTAGCCGAGGGTGGGGAACCTGTCAAACCGCACCTCTTTCTTAAATAAATAAAGAAAAAAGAAAGGATTTGGTTGATTGTAGTCAAGAGGTATGGCTGTGGATTAAAGGTTTGTACACGACTTATCCAACGGGTTCGGGTCTTCTGATAGATGTGGGTATGATATCCAGTAAACTTGAAGAACTGAATTAAACCTTTGGATTAAAAAGATTTTCTGACCGTCCGATCGGTGGATAATTCCGGGAAAACCTTTGATATCCTGGCTCAGGACATGGTTTTCATCTGTGACCACTTATCCCTTCCACAACGCGCAAAACCCGTGGTGAGGCAAAGAACAACTTGGTGAGATTTCAAACGACTTGCCGATAGGGGCAGTTTTCCTCAAAACACCCCGATAAACAAACCGAACTTGTCCGTAGAGTTGTCCACATGAATCTTGATCTTGTTCTGGCGTCCGGGTCTCAAATCCGCGCTGATCTGCTGCAAAATGCAGGGATTCGATTCGATGTTAGCGTGGCTCGAATCGATGAAGATGCGATCCGTCAGGCACTTGAGGTGGAAGAGGCCTCGCCGCGAGATATTGCTGATACTCTTGCAGAGATGAAGGCGCGCAAGGTGTCCGACAAGATGCCGGGTCGTCTGGTTCTGGGATGTGATCAGGTTTTGTCGGTCGACAAGACGGTTTTTGGCAAACCGGCCAGTCCGGAAGACGCGCGCGATCAGCTGTGCCAACTGCGAAACCGGTCGCACACCCTATTGTCTGCGGCAGTCCTATATGAAGATGGTGAACCCAAATGGCGCCATGTCGGAGTCGTTCGTCTGCGGATGCGCGATTTCTCGGATGCCTATCTGGATGCGTATATCGGGCGTAACTGGGACAGCATTCGCCACTCGGTTGGGGGGTACAAGCTCGAGGAAGAAGGCGCACGCTTGTTCACGCAGGTACAAGGTGACTATTTTACGGTGCTTGGACTTCCGTTACTGGAACTTCTGAACCACCTTACTTTGACCGGACGGATCGACGGATGAGTGATACTAGAATTCCCTTGGCCGGAGTGATCGGTCATCCCGTGGCGCATTCCAAAAGCCCTAATGTACATGGGTATTGGCTTCGGAAATATGGGCTGAAGGGGCATTATGTTCCGATGGACATCGCTCCGGAAAAGCTGGGTGATTTGCTGCCGCGCCTGGCAGATCTTGGGTTTGTCGGGGCAAATGTCACTATTCCGCACAAAGAAAAGGTGATGGAGATTGCCGACTTGATCACTGATCGGGCGACGTTGATTGGTGCGGCAAACACGTTGATTTTCCGCAAGGATGGGCGCATTCATGCCGATAACACCGACGGATATGGGTTTATCGAAAACATTCGGCAAACCATTCCCGGTTGGAACCCGAAATCGGGACCGGCGGTTGTGTTTGGTGCGGGTGGTGCATCGCGCGCTGTGCTTGCGTCATTGCTGGATGTGGGTGTCCCGAAGATCATGCTGACCAACCGAACCCGCATTCGTGCCGAGAAACTGCGCGAGGATTTTGGACATCGCGTTCAGGTGGTTGAATGGGTGCAGGCCGGGAATGTTCTGGAAGACGCGGATTTGGTGGTGAATACAACGTCGCTGGGCATGACGGGCAAACCGGAAATGCGGGTTCCCCTAGATGGATTGAAACCGGGTGCCATTGTGAATGACCTGGTTTATGCGCCGTTGCGCACGCGCCTTCTGGCGACAGCCGAAGAACGCGGATGCCAGGTGGTTGATGGGCTTGGCATGTTGTTGCATCAGGCCGTTCCGGGGTTCGAGCGCTGGTTCGGGAAACGCCCGGTTATCGACGAAAACGTCCGCGCGGCGGTGCTCCGATGACATTCAAGTTGGGGCTGACCGGCTCGATTGGTATGGGCAAATCAACCACGGCACAGCTTTTTGCCGAGGCTGGATGTGCGGTTTGGGATGCGGATGCGGCGGTTCATCGGCTTTACGAAGAGGGTGGCGCGGCAGTGTCCCCAATGGAGGCGTTGTTTCCGGACGCAATTTCAGGCGGGTCCGTCGATCGCGCAGCGTTGCGGGGGATTATCGGACGTGATGCCGAAGCGTTGACACAGATCGAGGGGGTTGTTCACCCACTGGTGCGCGACGACCGGGCGCAATTTGCGGAAATGACTGAAGCGGACATCACCGTATTCGACATCCCGCTTTTGTTTGAAACAGCATCGGAGGCGGATATGGACGCAGTTGTATGTGTCACTGTTTCGCCTGAACTCCAGGAAAAGCGCGTAATGGAGCGGGGCACGATGACCCGTGAACAGTTCCTTGCGATCCGCGACAAACAGATGCCCAACGCCGAAAAATGTGCTCGGTCGGATTTTGTCATCCAGACCGATACGCTTGAACATGCGGGTCAGCAGGTTCACGATATTCTTGGGCAGATCAGGAAACGGATGACCGATGCGTGAGATCGTTCTCGATACCGAAACCACTGGTTTCGAGCCGGAACAAGGCGACAGGATTGTCGAGATTGGCGCGGTTGAGTTGTTCAACCATGTCCCGACTGGAAAAACCTATCATCAGTATATCAATCCAGAACGCGCCATGCCGCAGGAAGCGTTCGAAGTTCACGGATTGGGTGACGATTTTCTTCGAGACAAGCCGGTTTTTGCACATGTCGCTCAGGCGTTTGTGGATTTTATTGGTGATGCCAAGTTGGTCATTCACAACGCGGCCTTCGACATGAAATTTCTCAACGCCGAACTGACATGGGTCAAGCGCCCGACGATTCCCTTTGATCAGGCGGTTGATACGCTCGCGATCGCGCGGCGGAGGTTTCCCGGTTCGCCGGCATCCCTGGATGCGTTGTGCCGGCGGTTCGGGATCGATAATTCCTCACGAACGCTGCACGGCGCGTTGCTCGATTCCGAAATTCTGGCCGAAGTGTATCTGGAGCTGATTGGTGGCAAGCAGCCGGATTTCGGATTGAACGTATCTCAAAGCAAATCAGACACCGATGTGGAATCCCGCGAATGGCGGCCGCAGCCTCGTCCTGTTCCGCTTGAGCCCCGGGTGTCGGAAAGCGAAAAGGCGGCACATGCCGCCTTTGTCGAAAAGCTGGGAAACGCCGCCTTGTGGAAGCGGCTTTAATCCTTAGGCGTTTTCTGTTGCTGCCTGCTGTTCGCTGTTGCGACGCGCCAATTCAGTGCGATAAAGCTGAAGGAAATCAATCGTTTCAAGGTTCAGCGGCGGGAATCCACCATCGCGAGTCACGTCGCTGACGATGCGGCGTACAAACGGGAAAAGCATCCGTGGGCATTCGATCAGAAGGAACGGATGAAGTTGTTCGTCCGGCACGTTCTCGATGTGGAAGACACCAGCGTATTCCAGTTCCAGCAGGAAGAGGTTGTCGCCGCTTTCCTTGGCCTTTGAGGTGATCTGGACTTTCAGGATCACTTCATACTGGTTGTCAGCCGTGCGCTTTTTCGCGTCCAGATTCACTTGCAGTTGAACGTCGGGCTGAACGTCGCCCTGCACACCCTTTTGGGCCAGAATGTTTTCGAACGACATGTCGCGCACGAATTGTGCGAGTACGTTCATCTTTGCAGGCGCAGCCTGCGTTGCAGCGCCGTTGGCGCCTGTTTCCGGCGTATCAGCCATGTGTCTCTCCCTCGGATCGAGCGGTTAAAAAGCTGGATGTTGCTTACCAGCCGCAATCACAAGCCTCAATGCTTCGTCCACCCGGAACCTTCATGTGTCGGTTTTTTCGTCTCCGACACGTCCTGAAAGTCACCATCAATCACCGTGTCGCGCGGGCGTGGATGTGGGTCGCGACGATATGGATCAGTCTGCGAGCCCATTTCAAAGCGCTGCACCTTGATGTGTTTGCGCATATACGCGATCAGGGCTGACCGGATTGGCGGGGCAAGCAGGGCGAACCCGACCGCATCGGTGAAAAAGCCAGGAGTGAGCAACAAGGCGCCGGCCAAGAGGATCATTGCGCCATGCGCCAGCGGTTGTGACGGATCTTCGAGCCGCGAGAACGAACTTCGCAAATTGTTGATCGCCATGAGACCCTGGGATCGCACCAGATACGTCCCCATAATAGCTGTCAGGACAACGATCCCGAGGGTTGGCCAAAGGCCGATCAAACCGCCGATCTGGATAAAAAGACCTATCTCGATCAACGGGACCAGTAAGAAAGCCACAAATAGCCACATAACGGAGGACTCCTTTCGCTGGGCGTGCGGTGGACTATGCATCGCCCAACACCTACATAAGAACGCAACAACGACGTTTCCACTTTGGTCTGGGCGAGGTCCTGATGAATTCTCCGCTGATACAGCTTTTGGTGCTTGCCGGCATCGCCGTGTTTTTGATCCTGCGCTTGAAAAGCGTTCTGGGGACAAGAGAAGGTTTTGAAAAACCGTCTGCACCCCGGCAGGATTCAGCATCTTCGTCCCGTCGCGATTTCGAAGTGATCGAAGGTGGCCCTGATCCTGACATCATTGATCACGTCGATGCGGACAGCGATGCTGCTGATGCTCTGGCCCGCATGAAACGGGTAGAACCGTCTTTTGGAGTGGGCGATTTCCTTGGGGGCGCGCGCGGCGCTTACGAGATGATCCTGATGGGGTTCGAACGTGGCGACCTTGCCGAGATCAAACCGTTCCTTGCCGACGATGTGTACGAGTCGTTCGCGGAAGTGGTTGAATCGCGTGAGCAGCAAGGCCTGACAATCGAAGCCGAATTCATCGGCGTGCGCGAGCTGTCTTTGGCAGATGCGACATTCGACGAAGATACACGGATTGCCGAGATTTCGGTGAAATATATCGGAGAGCTGACATCAGCCGTCCGTGACAGTTCGGGCGAGATTATCGAGGGATCAACAACCCAGATGAAGCGGCAAAAGGATGTTTGGACATATGCACGACGCATGGGTGCAGATGATCCCAACTGGCAACTTGTCGCCACGGGCGAATGATCCGAAGGCTGGGCGCAGTCCTCTCCCTGGGTTTACTGATGGCGGGGCCAGCTGTGTCGAATGAGCCGGAAACACAGTACGCGATTCTTGGGTTCGAGGATCTGGATGGATGGGCCGAGGATGATCACGCTGCGGCTCTGACCGTCTTCAAGAACACCTGTGGAGATCTGGACGGACCCGATTGGGGGTCGCTTTGCGCCTTGGCCCATGATGCGACCGATGCCCGCCAGTTCTTTGAATTGTTCTTCCGGCCCCTGCGGATCACTGATGGGCAAGAGCCATTGTTTACCGGCTATTTTGAACCTGAGTTGTCCGGTTCACCCATACCGACCGCACGCTATCGCCATCCCATCTACAAGATGCCAGACGAAGCCCACGACACGCGCCCCTGGATGACACGGCGCGATATTCTTTCAAGCGGTGTCATGGACGGTCGAGGGCTCGAGATTGCGTGGGTCGATGATCCAGTGGAATTGTTCTTTTTGCAGGTGCAGGGATCAGGACGCATTCGCTATCCCGATGGACGGGTGATCCGGGTTGGGTATGGTGGTGCCAATGGGCATAGCTATCGCTCCATTGGTCAGGAATTGGTACGCCGGGGAGTGTATCAGCCGCACCAGGTGTCTGCGGATGTGATCAAGAACTGGGTGCGGCGTAATCCGGTAGATGGTCAGGATTTGCTGTTCCACAACGATTCCTATGTGTTTTTTCGCGAAGTCAGTCAGGTTCCGGCTGACAAAGGCCCGTTGGGCGCGATGAACCGGTCAATCACACCAATGCGGACGATTGCGGTCGATCCGGCCTTTACCCCTCTGGGCGCGCCGGTTTGGATAGAAAAAGGTGGCCGCAATCCATTAAAACGCTTGATGGTTGCGCAGGACACCGGCTCGGCCATCAAGGGCGCACAGCGCGCAGATGTATTTTTCGGCACAGGCGACGACGCAGGACGGGCTGCCGGACGGATCAAGGATCCCGGTCGGTTGGTTGTGCTGATGCCAATTCAAAGAGCTTATGCTTTCCTGCCTGAGTCGTTGCAGTGACCAGGCGCAAGCTGCGTCCGGAAGAGCGTGAGCTCTGGCAAAAAGTGGCACATTCAACCACACCCCTGCCCCAGGCGTTGCGTCGGGTTGTTGAGTCGACCAAGCCAGAGGTGTCCCGCAAGCCAGAACCTGAACCCATGAATCTGCCCAAGGCGTTTGGAATTGGGACCAAGAGACCGCCGCCAAACGCGCAGATCACCACGCCCCAGCCTTCACTTCGTACCAAGCCGAGCATGGACAAGAAGACGTTCGGCAAGATGCGGCGCGGGAAGTTGGTCCCGGAAGCCCGGATTGATTTGCATGGCATGACGCTTGATCAGGCGCATCCGGCGCTGACCCGTTTCGTGCTTACATCCTATTCGCGGGGGTTTCGCCTTGTTCTGGTGATCACCGGGAAAGGGCAGCATGACGATCCGCATGACCCAATGCCGCGACAGCGCGGTATTTTGAAACGGCAGGTTCCGATGTGGCTAAAGATGGCACCGCTGAACACAGCCGTTCTTGACGTGTCAGAGGCACATATCCGCCACGGCGGCGGCGGCGCGTTTTATGTGTACTTGCGCAGGGCATCGCGCAGCTGACCCGCCACCAGATCTGGCGCTTCTTCATGAAGCAGATGACCATACCCTTCGAACGAGATCGTCTTGGCTTTTGGCATCTTCTTTGCGCTGTCTCTGACAGACGAGGGCGGAACCGCCTTGTCGTTTTCTCCGACCAGAAAGGTGCAAGGTACGTCGATCCGAGGCAGGTCAGAGACCAGACCATCAAGCTTCCATTGTGCCATCATCAAGAGCGTTCCATCGAGATGTGCATCACTGCGGAAGAGCTTGGCATAAAGGTTAAGCCCTTCAGGTGAAATCTTGGACCCCGTGGTCTCCATCATGGACACCACCTGCCCCGGCCCTGCCATCCGCCGTTTGATCATTTTCGCCATCACCGGGCTAAGAGCGATCACGCGCGCGGCGATTGGAAAAAGCACACCTGCAAAACCCTTGAACGGAGTCAGCGCCGGATTGACCGCAATAAGCGGGATGTCCAAATGCGAGCCCTGCAAGATGCGCAACCCAAGCGCGGCACCCGCTGAATGGGCCAGGATCGCCTTGAGAGCCCAGCCTTCGTGATCAATCAGGCTTTGAACATCCTGTGCCATCAAAGGCAGCGATGACCTGTGTCGCGAACCCAGTCTGGTTTGCCCATGACCGGGCAGGTCAATCGCGATGACATGGTAGTCCCGTGCAAGATTGGTCATCACGTCGCGCCAAGAATGGGTTGATCCACTTGCGCCATGCAGCAGCAGAATGCTGTCACCCTGGCCCAATTCCTGCACATGCCAATGATGTGGCCGGACATCGACAAAGCGGGAATGCTTGGCGTGCGGCCAAGCCGTCAGGGTGTCTGCCGCGCCCATGATGTCATTCGCCTAACGCCGTTTCAATTGCGTGGCTCAGTGCCTTGGCGTCTGCGCGTGGCAACGGGATGTACTTGGCCGACATCACGTCACAAAGCGTACGAAGATCACGGTGTGGTCGTACGGATGTGTCGATCATCGCGCTTGGAATGTTCAACGCGCGAACATGCCGTGCCATCGCCTGTGCATCCTCGTTGGCAGCAGCGCGTCCCGTCTTGCCGGGTAATGGCACATTGGCGCGGCCATCGGTCAGGACGGCAATTGACGGTGACAGGCCTTGCGCACGGGCGCGTTGCGCCAATTCGGCGGCGGCCTTGAGGCCTGAGGCAAGTGGTGTTCCTCCACCGCCGGGCAGACCTGCCAGGCGGCGTTTGGTTTGCACAAGCGACCGGGTCGGCGACAGGATCAGTTCAGCACCTTCACCCCGAAACGCGATCAGCGCGACATGGTCCCGCCGCGCATACGCGTCAGCAAGCATGAGTTCGACCGCACCCTTCGCTTCGGACAAACGGGCAACCGCCGAAGACCCCGACGCATCGACAGCAAAGATCACCAGACGGTCCGAAACTTCTTGAAACACCTTAACGTGGATATCGGACGAACGAATAAGGACTCCTGTGCGCTCCGGGTTCTGTTTGCGGCGAATGGTCTGCCATGGCACGGCCGCGCGGAGCGTTGCGACAAGATCAATCCGGTTGCCACCATCCAGTCGCCCTGCCCGCGATGGCAAGGGACGCCCGCGCCGGTTGCCGCGCTTCTTCTGACCTGCGCCGCCGCTGCCTGTCGCGGATTTCACGCGACCGTTGCCTGCCAGCATGGCCAGAACATCGAACGGCAGAACCGCTTTGACAGCCTCGATCAACAAATCGTCCGGCAGTGTCAGTTCTGACTCATCCTGATCTGGGCTTTGGGTGTCCGGGGTATCGTCGGGATTGGCGTTATCCTCTGGCTCGTCCGTCTCTTCCTCAACCGGCATCTGCGTCGCGCGGTGGGCGTAGACCAGTTGAACAGCGATCTGGAGATCGTCCTCATTCACCGTTTTGCGGTTATTCAGAGCCGCATTGGCGCGCGCGGTTGCCAAGGCAATCAGCGGCGCGCGCAACGACAGAATACCGAACCTGACTGCGGCAACTGCCAGGGCGGCGGGCACATCCTCGGGGATTTCAATGTCCGCCAGATGCGCCCTTGCCTTGATGACGTCGGCTTGCGAAATGACCAGGTGCGCCAATTCGACGTGACGCAGCCCCTCCAGATCCACCCGAAATGCGAGCCGTTCGGTCAAGGTCGTTGGGGCGATTTCGTCATCTTCGGCCCCTTCATCCAGAAGGATCAGGGCGTGCCCGACACCTGAATCAAGGCTTTGTGCCAACCGTGCCGCAAGGCCGGGTTCGCAGCGTTCGGCCATCGTAAAGACCAGCGGTGTCGGCGTTTCAAGAAGACCTTGGGCATACGCTATCTTTCCGCGAGTGAGTGTTTCGCCAATATCAACGCCGCCAAACAATTGCAGGTCGGAGATCGACGGAGTGATGCGGCGCGCCTTGGGAAAAAGCGTCTTGATCGGGGCGCAGAACATGTCGCGCACCGGACCAGCCCGTGCACGCAGGTGAAGCCCCCCCAACCCGACCGGGTCGACCGCCAAAAGTGTCAGGGCCAGCTGGCCATGCACCTGAACGGTAGAGGGGTCTTCCTTCATGCAAAAACTTCCTCAACCGTGCGATTCACGCGGGTGGACGACCCTGCATCGTCCAGCGGATCGCGTCGCAAACGGTGACTGAGCGCCATGGATGCCACAGACCGAAGATGATCACGGGTTACGATTGGGCTTCCCCTATAGGCGGCCAAGGCCCGTGCTGCGCGCAACAGGGTGAGTTCACCGCGCAATCCGTCCGATCCGATGGCGACGCAAAGACCGGCGCAATCGCGCAACGTGTCATCCGGCGCATCAACGGTCTTGAGAGCATCGCGCGCGACCATGATGGCATCGCGGATCTTGCGATCTTCGACCGACCATTTTTCAACAAACGTATCCGGGTTGATGTCAAAAGCAGCGCGGCGACGGATCACTTCGACCCGTTCCTCGATGTCATTTGGTGAGCGGACTTCAACGGACAGGCCAAAGCGGTCAAGCAATTGCGGGCGCAGTTCGCCTTCTTCGGGATTGCCAGAGCCGACCAGCACAAATCGCGCATCGTGGCGGATCGACAGGCCTTCGCGTTCAATGACGTTTTCGCCGGACTGCGCCACGTCGAGAAGCAGGTCGACAAGGTGATCCTCAAGCAGGTTCACTTCGTCGATATAAAGATAGCCGCGGTTTGCCTTGGCCAGCAAACCGGGCTCAAACGCCTTTTCCCCACGGCTGAGCGCGCGTTCGATATCAAGCGCGCCGACCAGCCGGTCTTCGGTTGTGCCAAGCGGAAGATCAATCACTGGGGTAGGCACATTGATGATGGTACCGGCCACGGGATCAGCCCAATCCGGCATCTCGGCCTCGGAGGGCGCGTTGGTTGGGCTTCCCTCAAGTTTGGAAATCTCTGGCAAGAGAGCCGCCAGTGCACGGACAGCGGTGGATTTTCCGGTGCCACGATCCCCGAAGACAAGCACCCCGCCAATGCCGGGGTCAATCGCGGTCAGGATCATGGCGAGTTTCATCTGGTCCTGGCCGACAATGGCCGAGAAAGGAAAGGGATGTCTCATGCGGCGATATCCTTGAGAATGCGGGGGGATTTGCCCTCCCAGCTGCCGATCTCGTCGGCAACGCGAAAGCGGGCATAGAGCTCTTCGCGGAACCACTTGCCGTCACGCACGGCGCGAATGGCCTGAGCGTGGGGGCCGTTGTTGCGGGCAAATTGTGCCATGGATTGGGAATCCGGCCAGATCGAAAAGGTGATCTGTTGCAGCAGAGGAAGTTCCCCGATTCCGATCTTGAAAAGAACGTTCGGATCTTCGCCGATCACGTCGCTGATACCCGGCACACGTTTCCAGAATTGCGCGGCGACGCCAGGGCGAACGGTTGCGCGGGTGAGGGCGGCAATGGGGCCGGTTTGCGGGGGCGATTCTTCGATGAAGGGACTGCCCCCCGACCACGCACCGCGAGCGGAATAGGGGTTGAGGAACAGCGTCCAATGCTCGGACGCCTTGGCGCGGTAGCGCTGAAAGATGCCTTCCGACCCAAGAGCGGTGCGTGCGCGCTCCAGGTCGGGCCAGACCGTCAGGATGGCATAGACAGATGTGTTGGGGATCGGCGTAAAGCCTTCGCCCGTTCCAGATCCGCACAGCTTCCAGAACTGAATCCCGTCGATTCGAGGAAGCGAAAGCCGCGCGGCACCCATCATTGTCAGCGCCCAAAGCCGCGATAGCGGTGTGGCAAAGCGATAAAAGCTCAGGCTCACGGTCTGCATTTCGGTTCCCATAGTGTCAACTAAGTCTGACACATAATCACGAAACAGGAAAGATATTAAATAAATTGACGCGCCACTCCGGCAAAATATTGTAAAGTAAAGTTGACAGTATATCATGAGCCTATGATGACGAAACTTGATACCGCCCTTGCGGCACATTCCGACAAGCTTAACTCGGCGCATGCCGTGGTGATCGGTGCCGGGCTTGGAGGCTTGGCGTCGGCCATGCGATTGGGTGCGATGGGTTACCGTGTGACCGTGATCGACAAGCTTGATGTCCCCGGTGGGCGCGGGTCGTGCATCTGGAAAGATGGTCACCGGTTTGACCTGGGGCCGACGATCGTCACTGTGCCGCAGGTTTTCAAAGAGTTATGGGCCGCTTGCGGGCGGGATTTCCATGAAGAGGTCGATCTGAGACCCTTGGATCCCTTTTACGAAATCCGCTGGCCGGATGGATCGACATTCACCGCACGACAGGACACCGAAGCGATGCGCGAAGAAGTCAGGCGGTTGTCGCCCGGCGATGTTGCGGGCTACGACACGTTCCTGCGCGACAGCGAGGAACGCTATTGGTTCGGGTTCGAGGATCTGGGTCGTCGGTCGATGCACAAGCTGAGCGACCTGATTCGTGTGTTGCCGCGTTTCGCCATGCTGCGCGCCGATCGGTCAGTCTATACGCACGCTGCCAGGCGCGTCAAAGACGAGCGGTTGCGCATGGCGCTGTCGTTTCATCCGCTTTTTATCGGCGGTGATCCTTTCAACGTGACGTCGATGTATATCCTGGTGTCGCATCTCGAAAAGGAATTCGGCGTGCATTACGCGATGGGCGGTGTTGCCGCGATTGCGGAAAACATGGCGAAGATCATCGGCGAACAGGGTGGAACCCTGCGGATGGAGACCGAGGTTGACGAGATCCTCGTCAAGAACGGATGCGCACGCGGGGTAAAGCTTGCGTCCGGGGAAGTTCTTACCGCCGACATCGTCGTGTCGAATGCGGATGCCGGATTTACCTATGACCACCTGTTGCGCAACCAGCCGCGCAAACGCTGGACGCCGAAAAAGCTGAAATCACGGCGTTGGTCGATGGGGCTCTACGTCTGGTACTTTGGAACCAAGGGCACGCAGGACAAGTGGAAAGATGTGGGGCACCACACCATCCTTAACGGTCCGCGCTACAAGGAACTGGTGCGCGACATCTTCAAGGGCGGCAAGGTTCCAGAGGATTACTCGCTTTACGTCCACCGCCCCACGGTGACAGATCCAAGTGCCGCACCTGAAGGGGATGACACGTTTTATGTGCTCAGCCCTGTTCCGCATCTTGGCCATACTGATGCAGCAAACTGGAAACAGCTTGAGCACGAATATCGTGCGCGTCTGACCAAAACGCTGGAAGACCAGTTGTTGCCGGGGTTTTCGGGCCGTATCACGGCAAGTGAAGTGTTCACGCCGGAGACGTTCAAGGACAGGTATCTGTCGCCGCATGGTTCGGGTTTTTCGATCGAGCCGCGTATCCTGCAAAGCGCCTGGTTCCGGCCGCACAATGTCAGTGAGGAACTGAAGGGTCTGTTTCTGACCGGTGCAGGCACCCACCCCGGCGCGGGTTTACCCGGAGTGATTTCATCAGCCGAGGTGCTGGAACAACTGGTTCCCGATCCCGCTACGGTGCGCGGATGACCTGTTACGAAACGGATATGGAGGCCTGCCGCGAGGCGATCCGGCATGGATCCCTGTCGTTTCACATGGCGTCCCGGTTGCTGCCTGCATCGGTGCGCGATCCGTCGTTGGCGCTTTACGCGTTCTGCCGTCTGGCGGACGACGCCGTGGATTTGCAGCAGCAAAAAGCCGCCGCTGTCCTGCGGCTTCAGGACAGGCTGGACCGGATTTACGACGGTCGGCCAGACAATGCTGCCGCCGATCGGGCCTTTGCGCGTGTGGTCGAAGACTTCGACATGCCGCGTGCTTTGCCGGACGCCCTATTGGAAGGTCTGGCCTGGGACGCGATGGGCCGCCGCTATGAAACCCTTTCAGAGCTGTTTGACTATTCAGCGCGGGTGGCATCCGCAGTTGGCGTGATGATGTGTGTTCTGATGCGAGTTCGCGACCCGAACGCACTTGCCCGTGCCTGTGATCTTGGCGTTGCCATGCAACTGACCAATATCGCGCGGGACATTGGTGAGGATGCGTTGGAGGGGCGGATTTACCTGCCGCTCGAGTGGCTGGACGAAGCTGGACTGAATCCGGATCAGTTTCTTGACAACCCCAAGGCGACCAAGGCCATTCGGCAAATGACACGGCGACTGGTGATGCAAGCCAACCGTCTCTATATGCGGTCCGAAGCCGGTGTAGCGGGTCTACCGGTGTCCTCTCGCCCAGGGATCTACGCAGCGCGGTTCATATATGCCGGGATCGGTGGGCAGGTGCAGCGAAGCGGGTACGATTCGATTTCTTCCCGTGCACGCACGTCGAGACCGCAAAAGCTTGGTTGGTTGGCCGTGTCGGCGGCAAGAGCGGCAATGACGGTGGTCATGCCGAAATCCGCTGTGCTTTATGCGCGCAGCTTGCCGGAAACCATGTTCCTGGTAAACGCCGCTGGCCGTGAAAATGAACGCAGGTCACGGTCTGATGCCATATTCGAGGCGTTGTCACAGGCCGCACAACGCGAGAGAGACCAACAAAACGCCTTGAATGGAGCGCAAGGGCGGCTTACCTGACGTAAATGTTTTGGGTCTTGTTCGGCATCTTTTTGGCTGCATGTTTGGCAGCAGGGTCGACCGGTGGGTTATTCTCGCCAGGTCCTTGGTATCGCAACCTCAACAAACCCTCGTGGACGCCGCCTGACTGGGTCTTCCCGGCTGTCTGGACAACGCTCTACTTGTGTATGGCAACGGCTGGTGCCCGCGTGGCGCTGTTGCCGGACAATGGGCTTGCGATGGCGTTCTGGTCCTTGCAGGTCGCGTTGAACGGACTTTGGACTCCGGTGTTTTTCGGGTTGAAGCGGATCAAGTTGGGAATGGCGGTTCTGTCAGCGCTCTGGCTGTCTGTTGCCGCGACGCTGTGGGCGCTTTGGCAAGTGGACGCAATTGCGGGGCTCTTGTTTGTGCCTTACCTCGTCTGGGTGTCCATCGCGGGCGCATTGAATGCAAGCGTCTGGAGGCTGAATCCCCGCGAAGCGAAAGAGTCTGGCGAGTTAACGTGACAACACCGCGCGAGGATATCGAAACGGTTCTCGAACCCGGAATGGTAATCAGCATTGAGCCGACGGTGACCTTCGCCCGCGATCAGCACGGTGCCAGTGGCAGTCGTGAACTCGACATCCTGATTATCACTGAAACGGCAACGCCGACATCACGGGCGACCTCTATAGCCTGAATGTCAACGTCGTCGGTTGATGTGCTGACCTGGGATCAGCGCGACAACTTGCAGGGGCAGGCTTTGATGCGATCAGGCAGGTTCTGTAAGTAGGTTGTTCTTGGACGTCCGGCAAACGCCTGTCTTTTGTGGGGCGCCGCTGACATAGACCTGTTCAATCGAGCGATCGTCGCCCATCATTTGTAGCACGAACAACTCCTCTGCGACGTTCCTGGCCCGCTCCATGCGCAGCGCCATCGCTTCCGTTGCCCTTGCATTCAGGATCACGAGATCCGCCTCGGTTCCGGGGTCGAGCGTTCCGATCCTGTTTTCCAGCCCAAGCAGACAGGCATTGCCGCGCGTAGCCCAGTGAAAGGTTTGCAGCGGATGCAGGGTTTGACCCTGCAATTGCAAGATCTTGTAACCGTCGTTCATCGTCTGCAGCATTGAATAGCTTGTTCCTGCGCCGACATCGGTGGCGATGCCATTTGCAATGCCGCGACGGCGCAGGCCCGCATTGTCGAACAATCCGCTGCCCAGAAAGAGGTTGGATGTGGGGCAGAAGACCGGATGTGCGCCAGTCTCGGTCAGCGCGTCGATCTCGCGCGGTTCAAGGTGGATTGCATGGCCAAGAAGGGTTTTTTCGCCCAGCAGTCCATAAGACTGGTAGACATCCAGATAGTCGCGCGCCTGCGGATAAAGTTCTTTGGTAAAGGCGATTTCGTCGCGGTTCTCTGACAGATGCGTCTGGATGTGGCAGTCCGGATTCTCGGATACGAGCGCTTGCGCCATCTCCATTTGCTCGGGTGACGACGTGATGGCGAAGCGGGGCGAGATGACATAGCCATTGCGTCCACGACCGTGCCAGTCGGCAATCAGCGCCTTGGTCTCATCATAGCCGGATTGAGGCGTATCACGCAGCGCATCGGGCGCATTGCGGTCCATCAGAACCTTGCCACCCAGCATCCGCATGTTGCGTCGGGTCGCTTCGGAAAAGAAGGCATCTGCCGAGGTTTTATGAACTGAACAGAAAGCAACGGCGGTGGTCGTGCCATGCGCTGTGAGCTGGTCGAAAAACGCGCGTGCCATCGTCTGGCAGTGTGTCTCTGACGCGAAACGGGTTTCTTCGGGGAAGGTGTAGTTGTTCAGCCAGTCCAACAGTTGCGCACCCCAGGAAGCGATCACCTGCACTTGCGGAAAGTGGATATGGGTGTCGATGAACCCGGCCATCATCAGATGCGGCCGGTGATCTGTGACTGGCGTGTCGGGGGCTTTGGCCCACAAGGTCGCGAACGGGCCGGTGTCCCGAATGATCCCGTCCGCAATCAGCACCGCGCCGTCGTCGAGATAGGTATAGGCATCGAGGTCATCGCCGGACTGCGGTTCGCGATGAAAGGTCAGCAGGCGGCCACGGAGTAGGGTCTGTGTCATGGGTGTCTCGGGTGTTGTGCGGTTGCGGAAGATCGGGGCGGCACGATGGCCGCCCGGATATGGTCAGGCTCTTTGGGCTGGTGTGTCGTCGTCGATGAGATCAGGTTCATCGGGGATAATGATGCGATGCTCCAAATCCTCTTTCGGTGCGAACATCGGATAGAGGTAAAGGAAAGCACCCACGATCAGGTAGCCTATGGTGATGCCGTCAAACTGCGGCAGCTGAAGCGTGTAGGAATGGATGATCCCAACGGATGACATCAGGGACGCGGCGACCGCAAAGCCACCTGCGGTCTTGAAGCGCCCGTCGATCACGTCGGCCACGATGGCACCCCAGATCAGGCCGGTGATGATTGCGCCTTGGCTGAGGGCGAGGTGACCCTCGTAATGCGCACCTTCCATCAGCAGGGCCGCGGTCAGGTTGTCGTTTCCAAGTGCGGGCAGTCCTTCGACCCCCGAAGATCGAAGCGCGTTCATCAAAGAGCCCCACTTCACCATCAGGAAGGCCGAGATATGCGGCAGGATTGCAAAGGACACAGCGGCCATGTGCATCGGCTTCACGGCCCAGGCCGTGTTGGTGATGAGGCTGACAGACACGAATACGAGCACAGGCGCTGCAGCGGCAATCGGGATAAGACCCGCCAGAAATGACAGGAACCCGAGAAATGCAGCAGCGGCGATGACGACGGCAACGCCGACGATATACCCGGCATGGGCATCCAGACGCTTGTACGCGGGGTGGCCGATGTACACGGTCGTCGGAAAGGGCGAGCCAAAGAGTGCGCCCAGCATCGTTCCGGCGCCGTCGGTAACCTGGCACAGACCCACCGGATAGTGATCGCCTGCCGCTTCGGCGGACTCTACGTTGTTCATGGTCTCGATGAAATTATAGATCTGGACCGGGATCAGGACGAGGAACAATTCCGGATTCGCGAGCAGGTACTGAATACCGGCAATCAGGTCGCCGACATAAGGAACCGGTGGATAAAACCCGATGCCACTGACGTCGATTTCCGACTCCCCAAGCACCAGAGCGATCAAGGTTCCGGCTGCAATGGCAACCAGACCCGCAGGAACATTGCCCGGCAAACGAAAGCGCCCGATCAGCCCCCAAAGGATGAACAGAAGCGACGTGAAGCCGATCAACGGATGTTCAAAGATTTCGGCCAGGGGCACAGCGCCGATGAAGACAAGCGCGATGCCGCACAGCGTGCCCAACATACCTGCGCGCGGCGTAATGCGCTTGAGGAATGGCCCGATGATAGCGCCAAGCGCGGCGACGATACCGCCGACAAATCCAGCGCCGATGCCCACCTGCCAAGCCAGGAGCGGATCGTTGGTGGCCCAGTAAATCGGGCCAATCACGCCGAACAGGTAGACGAACATCACAGGTGTCGAGATGCCGTAGGGCAGGGCGGTTACATCCTTGCCCTGCTTGTTGGCAGCCCATTTCGCAAGGTAGGTGTAGACGGCGACACCTGCCAGAATGGCGATTGCTGCGCCGGGAACGATGCGTCCGAAGACAATTTCTGCAGGCATCTGGAAAACGAACTGACACACGCCAGACAAGATCAACAGGTTCACAAGGTTATCAGTAAAAAGCGCCCAGAATGCGCTGAAGTCGCTGCGGCTAAACAGCTTGTAATTGTAGGTCCTCCCGTCCATGACGGTCTCCTCCTCTGATGGGGCTGGATCTCTGGCGGGTCAGGCCAGTCTCCCTTCCAACCCCGGTTGAATGCCCGAAATGGGCGTCTTGAGTGTCTCGCTAGAGGCGGTCGCGGCAGTTTCAGAGGTCAATACAGCCATCACCTCGGCCACAACGAAGGCCGCGATGACGCTGGGCCGCTTGTCGCGGCTACCGCTTGCCCCGATAGGGCAATTCAAATGTTCGATGGTTTGGCCGCCACAGTGTCTGTGCGTCCAGCTTTTCAATTTTGCACGTTTTGTGGCTGACCCAATCATGCCGACATACGCGGCGTCACCCCGTTCCAGCGCGGCGGAGGCCAGCAGGAAGTCGAGCGCATGATCGTGCGTCAATAAGATAAAGGCGCTGCGAGCAGGCGCGTTCCAAATGTCTGCTTCGGGCAGAACGCTGACGCGTGTTTCCACTTTGGCAGTATTCAGCGCGATTTCCTCAGGCCGGGTGTCCATCAGCACGCAATTCACCGGCATGTGCTGGAAGAGGCTGGCCAGTGCACGGCCAACGTGACCAGCACCAAGAACATAGACATGAGGCAAAGCAGCATCGTTCTGCCGGGCGCGATCCTGTGCTACGCGCTTGTCCGACGCGCGCATCCGGGTCAGTCGCATCTCGATCCGGCCACCGCAGCACTGGCCGATTTCCGGGCCAAGTGGTATGTCCATGTCGCGTTGCAAGGCCCCGTCGCGCAGCATGTCTCGCGCGGCGTCGATGGCGAGGTATTCCAACTGTCCGCCGCCGATAGTGCCCCAAAGCGCGTTCGGGGCCACGAACATCTCGGTGCCTTCATTGCGCGGAGATGACCCGCGCACACGGGTCAGCGCAATTTTTATCACCGAGGCGTGCGCCGCAAGGAAGTCGGATAGTGAAGACGTGGAGAGAGACATGGATCAGCCCCCTGCCTTCAGTCGCGCCACCGCCATCAGGACGCGCTCGGGCGTGGCCGGAGCGTCAAGCCGTGGGCATTCGCGGTAATCTGCAACCGAGGCGACCGCCATGGACAGCGCCTCGAACACCGAGATGCCAAGCATGAATGGCGGTTCACCGACGGCCTTCGAGCGTTTGATGGTGAGCTCCCGGTTTTCGGACCAGTCGGCAAGATTCACGTTGAAAATGCGAGGGCGGTCTGAAGCGAGCGGGATCTTGTAGGTCGATGGTGCATGGGTGCGCAGGCGCCCGGCATCGTCCCACCAAAGTTCCTCGGTGGTGAGCCAGCCCATGCCCTGAATGAAGGCCCCTTCGACCTGACCCTTGTCCAGAACCGGGTTCAGCGAGCGACCGACATCATGCAGGATATCAGTCCGTTCGACCCGGTATTCGCCGGAGAGCGTATCAATGATGGCCTCAGAGCAGGCCGCACCATAGGCGTAGTAGTAAAATGGCCGTCCCTGACCCTTGGCCCGATCCCAATGGATCTTCGGGGTTTTATAGAACCCAGCCGCCGAAAGCTGCACGCGGGCAAGGTACGCCTTCTTGACGAAGGCTTCGAAACTTAGCGTGTCCTTGCCGATATGCACTTGATTGGCATGAAAGACGACCTCTGCGGGATCAACGCCCCAGTTCGTCGCAGCAAACTCGACCAGCCGGGCTTTGATCTGTTCCACAGCGTTGAGCGCCGCCATACCGTTCAGGTCAGTGCCGCTTGATGCTGCGGTGGCCGAGGTGTTGGGAACCTTCTCGGTGGTGGTTTTGGTGATCTTGATGCGTTCGAAATCAACCTGAAACGCTTCGGCGACCACTTGCGCCACCTTGGTATTCAACCCTTGGCCCATTTCCGTACCGCCGTGATTCAGGTGAATGGACCCGTCATTATAGACGTGCACCAAGGCACCCGCCTGATTGTACCAGGTCGCGGTGAAGGATATGCCGAATTTGACCGGAGTCAGAGCGATGCCTTTCTTCAGAATCGGCGACGTCCTGTTGAAGTCGATGATCTCGGCACGACGCTGGCGATAGTCTGATGTTTCTTCCAACTCACTCACCAGGCGGTCGAGGATGTTGTCCTCCACCTCCTGATGATACGGCGTCAGGGTGCGGTCTTCGCCACCGTAGAAATTCGCCTTGCGCACATCCAGCGGATCCTGTCCGGTGGCATAGGCGATTTCCTCGATCATGCGTTCGGCGGCAATGACACCTTGCGGGCCGCCAAAACCGCGAAAGGCGGTGTTGGAGACGGTGTTGGTCTTCATTGGATGGCTGTTGAGCCGCACATTGGGGTAAAAATACGCATTGTCGGCGTGAAACAGCGCACGGTCAGTCACCGGGCCAGAAAGATCGGCAGAGAATCCGCAGCGCGCTGCAAAGCTGGCGTCGAGCGCCTGAATCCGACCCGCATCGTCGAACGCGACGTCGTAGTCGATGACGAAGTCATGCCGTTTGCCTGTCGCCGTCATATCCTGATCGCGATCGGGACGGATTTTGACCGCACGGTTCCACTTTTTCGCCGCCATTGCAGCAACTGCGCAAAACAGGTTCATCTGGCTTTCCTTGCCACCGAACCCGCCGCCCATGCGGCGCACGTTCACCACCACGGCGTTCGATGGTACGCCAAGCACATGGGCGACCATATGCTGTGCTTCGGACGGGTGTTGGGTTGAGCAATGGACGATCACATCGTCATCTTCGCCGGGGATGGCAAAGGCGATATGCCCTTCGAGGTACATGTGATCCTGACCGCCGACAGTCATACGTCCCTGGATGCGGTTGGGCGCGTTTTTCAACACGGGGTCAACATTGCCACGCTCAAGCTTCAGCGGTGCGGTCACATAGCCATAGCCAGCCTCTTGCGCCGCAATAGGGTCCAGCGCGTGCGGCAGCGCGTCGTAGTCGATCCTGGCTTTTTCTGCCGCACGCCGGGCAATATCCCGGGTTTCTGCAACAACCGCAAAGAGCGGTTGACCGTAGAACTGGATCAGGTCAGTTGGAAAAACTGGTTCGTCATTCAGCCCGGTGGGGCTGATGTCGTTCACGCCGGGAACATCTTCAGCTGTCAGAACCCCGATCACTCCGGGCGTGGCCAGAACGTCCGTATAGTCAATACCCGGCAATTTCGCGTGCGCTACGGTCGACACCCCGAGATAGGCGTGCAACGTGCCCTCGGGCATGGCGATGTCATCGGTGTAATCTGCACGACCGGTGACATGCTTTGTGGCGCTGTCATGGATGCGGTCGGTATGTGCCGCGCCGGTGATGGAAACAGTGTCTTTCATGTTGCGTGCCCTTTCCTAAGCGATGGCGAGTTGAACGGGCGCGTCGGTCTGGCCGTCCTGTTCAAGAAAGAAGCGCCGCAGCAGATTTTGTGCGGAAAGCATCCGGTATTCCGAAGATGCGCGCCAATCGGTGAGAGGTTGGAAATCGTCGATCAAAGCCTTTGCTGCGGCTTCAAAGCTGTCATGTGACCAGGGCTGACCGTTCAGCGCAGCTTCTGCCTTGCTTGCCCGCTTTGGTGTCGCGGCCATTCCACCGAATGCGATACGTGCATTGCCAATCAGGTCATCCGTCACGGTCATATGGATGCCGACCGCAACTGACGAGATATCTTCGTCTCGCCGCTTGGAGATCTTGTAGGCGGCGTTACGGTCATTGGGACCGGGCAGCGGGACTTGAATGCTTTCGACAAATTCGCCCGCGGCGCGGTTCTGTTTGCCGTAGTCGATGAAGTAGTCCTGCAAAGCCAGCGTCCGGCGGTCACGACCGCGCCGCAGCGTGATCTCTGCCCCCAGAGCGATCAGGACCGGAGGCGTATCCCCGATGGGCGATCCGTTGGCGATGTTTCCGCCAACGGTTCCCAGATTTCGCACCTGCCACCCTGCGATGCGACCCCAATAAGAGGTCAGGTGTGGCAAGTGCTCAGACAGGGTGGACTGACAATCGGTGTAGCTTGCGCCAGCACCGATCAAGAGGAGGTCTCCCTGTCGTTTGACAGTCTTGAGTTCATTGAGGTGACCGATATAGATCGCCGGTCCGATGTTGCGAAGGAATTTCGTGACCCAGAGACCGACATCAGTCGCACCGGAGATGATCGTGGCGTCCGGCCATTCCAGCAGGCAGGCGGCAAGATCATCGACATTGGACGGAAGGATACTCAGGTTGTCCTGCGGACCAGTGACGATGCGTGTCTCGTGCTGCAGCGCGCGCAGGCGTGCCGTCATCGTGTCACGTTCAGTATTCAGATGATCCGCTGCAGGCGTGCCGTAGCGTGACACGGCAACGGCGGCCTTGATGATCGGCTCATATCCGGTGCAGCGACACAGGTTCCCTTGCAACGCGGTTTCAACTTGCGTGACGGTGGGTTCGGGAACCTGCATCCAGAGCGCATAGAGGGACATGACAAAGCCCGGTGTGCAAAAGCCACACTGGCTTCCATGATGCTCCACCATCGCCTCTTGTACTGGATGCAGCCGTCCATTTGGTCCGGACAGATGCTCGACCGTGACCACATGGCATCCCTGCACAGATGCAAGAAACCGGATGCAGGCGTTCACCGGTTCGTAGACCAGACCTGCGCAGGTCTGGCGACCGACCAGCACGGTACACGCGCCGCAATCCCCTTCTGCGCAGCCTTCCTTGGTTCCGGTCAGACGCCGTTCCAGACGCAGAAAGTCGAGTAATGTCTGGTTTGCCCCGACATTTTCGACAGAAACATCTTTGCCGTTGAGAATGAAGTGAATGGTCATGGTGTCCTCCCCATGCGCGGTCCGGGCGCTTGATCTAAGGGAAACCATAGGAGCAAATATTCAGATCGAAAATCATCGTAAACGGCAAATTCTTTCAACAATATGTTGAAAATGTTCGCTCAGCGCTGCATGCTTTCGCAGCAATCGAGGAAGCGCCATGTCCTACATTGAAAGCCTTCATGTGTTTGTCCGAGTGATGGAACTGGGCAGCATCACATCAGGAGGTCGCGACCTACGTCTGACACCTGCCGTGGCGAGCAAACGGTTGAAAGAATTGGAAAGACGCCTTGGCGTGCGACTGTTCAATCGCACCACGCGGTCAATGACGCCGACTGAAGCCGGGATCGTTTTCTACGAAGAGGCGAAAACCGTTCTCACGGCGTTGGAGACCGCCGAAGCGCGGGTCGCCAGCTTTTCAAAAACACCGCGCGGGGCAATCCGGGTGACGGCACCACTAGGTGTGGGACGTCGGATCGTGGCGCCTTTGGTACCGGAATTCTCGGAGACCTACCCAGATACAGAGATTCGCATGCGCCTGTCTGACCGAAAGGTCGACATTCTGGCCGACGGCTTGGACATCGCATTTTTCGTGGGAGAGCCGAGTGACTCGACCATGAAATTGCGCAAGTTTGCAGACTGTAATCGCGTCCTGTGTGCTGCGCCTGCTTACCTGTCTCAGCACGGCGTTCCTGAAACACCCGATGATCTTCTGCATGGCGATCACAACTGCCTGTTGCTGCGCTATCCGCGGTCGCCCGAATATTTCTGGTTGCTGAAGACCGATATGGGTCCGCGCAAGCTCGAGGTGCGGGGCAAGTTCGATGCGGATGATGGAGATGTCCTGACCGACTGGGCGTTGGCGGGCAAAGGGGTCGTTAACAAACCGCGGTTTGATGTACGCGAACATCTTGCGAGCGGACGGCTGGTAGAGGTTCTGCCCAATACGCCGCCAGTGTCGACGATCTTTGGCTGTTTGTACCCACACAAGAAGCTTCAGGACCCTAAGGTCCGCCTGTTCGTCGAACACGTCGCCCGGCACAGTAAATCGTATTTTGCCTGAAGTGATGTCCTATTTCTTCACGCGATTGTCGTAGGGTGTTTCACCGAAACACGCCTTGCCGTGCTGTGTGAGTACATTGGCAGAGTTTTGTCGCAAACTTGCACATTGACCGGAGGAAGGCTCTGATTTCTTGCAGTCAGGCAGCCACCCGCGACACACTATACTGCCTGTTTCGAGCGAAAGCGCCGCGTCCACGACAGTGTGCTTGCAAATCAGATGCGGTCGCCGCGAAAGTCGTTCTGCTTTCGCCGTTCAACGCGATGTTTCTTGATCGCGCAAGACCCGAACTCCTGCGCCTTCAGGCTGAACAGGGATCGCTCGGGCGCCGCGCTTTTCAAAAGGGCGGCTCGCAGCACGCTGGTCGCCCCTACCTATCGAGACGGGTCGTGCGGCGGTCATTGAAAGGCCGGCAGCGAAGCCAAAGCCACAGCGCCCACTTCGGTCAAGCAGAGACTGCGCAGCTTCGGTCTTCGTGTCAGCGCGCGGTTTTCCGCGCCTCTGCAAGCGCAATCGTCCGCGCTGCCCTGGCGACCACCGGAGCATCGACCATGCGGCCGTGATGCAGGAATGGTTGACCGCCATGTTCCGCATCGCGGGTGACGATCTCGCGCGCAGAGGCCACGGCTTCGGGAGAGGGCGTGAAGACGGCGTTGATGACATCGACCTGTCGGGGATGAATTGCAACTGCTGCACCGAAACCCATGCGCTGCCCAAGTTCCATCTGCTCTCGGTAGGCGGCCATATCCTCGATCTCTGCAATGGAGCCGGGCGAGCCGATCGGCACGAGGCCAGCGCCGCGCGCCGCCGCAACCATCATCTGAGCAAAGACTGCCATCACCGTCTGAGACGATTCCGCTCCCAGATCGACCGCCAAATCTTCGGGACCGATCATCAGGGTGGCCTGTCTCTCTGGTGCGGCCGCCGCAATGTCAGTCAGCCGTCCGAAGGCCACGGCGCTCTCAATCTGGGAGATGGTGTAAATCTGCGGCGGTGCCCCGAGTTCGCGGAGAATCTCGGCAACCGCGACGACGAATTGAGGCGTGTCGACTTTGGGAACCATGACGAAGTCGACACCGGCCGCAACGCAAGCCGTGAGGTCGGGGACAAGCAGAGTCCAGGGCCGGTTGACCCGGACACCGACTTGCGCTCCGCTGCTGCGCAAAGACGTGACATCTGCCGAGAGACCTTGGCGCGCGGCGTCTTTTTGTTCCGGTGGGATTGCATCTTCCAGATCCAGGACGAAGCCATCGGCAGGTCGGTTCAGGGCAGAGGCGAGCAGACGGTCGTTACCTGCCGGCAAGAACAGCAAGCTTGCAATGCCGGTGAGGCGGTCTGAAGCAATCATGTTGTGGCCTCCATCTATTGCGTTGGCACTTCGACAATGCCACGCGTCACGAGGTCGTCAATGCCATCGCGGCTGAAGCCAAGCGCCTTGAGGATTGCGACGGAATGGGCACCAAGAGCGGGACCTGGGGCTTTGATGACACCGGGCGTGCGTGAAAGGCGAGGCGTAATGGCGTGCATCGGAAAAGACGACATGTCAGAATCAGGCGTTTCAACAATGACCTCTCGGCTGGTCATGTAGGGGTGTCCATCCAGGTCGGCGACGCCAGCGACGATCCCGACCGTGACCTCGGCTTCGGTGAAGAGCGCGACCAGTTCGTCGCGGGGCAGAGAACGCATGAAGTCGGCCACCGCAGCGTCGCACTCTTCGAGGTGGTCGATCCGGTCCGAGTTGGTGGCAAAGCGCGGATCAATGATCATGTCGGGGCGGCCGATGACCCGAAAGACCCGTTCCGCCATCGCTTGGGTGGACGCCGAGAGAGCGACGAAGCCGCCATCGGCGGTTTCGTAAATATTGCGCGGCGCGCTGAGTTCAGACAGGCTGCCCATGCGACGGGGCTCGCGACCTGTCAGCCGATGGTTGGCGATTTGCGGCCCCAAGCACGCGAACATCGGCTCGAACAGCGACAGATCGATGACCTGTCCGGAACCGTCGCGGTCGCGCGCGCGAAGTGCCATGAGTGTTGCGGCGGCGCCGGATTGCCCCGCAATCATGTCGGCAAGCGCCAGTGGCGGAAGCACCGGAGGTCGATCCTCAAAGCCGTTCATCATTGCAAAACCGGACATGGCCTCAATGAGACTGCCGAAACCCGGCCGGCCACGCCATGTGCCGGTCTGGCCCCATCCCGAGATCCGAACCACGATCAGCCCTGGATTGCGGGCGAGCAGATCATCGGGTGCGAGACCTATCTTCTCGAGGGTGCCCGGCCTGAAATTCTCTACCAGAACATCAGCAGAGGCGATGAGTTCACGCGCCACGGCCAGACCTTCGGCGCTGCGCATGTCGACTGCGAGGCTTTGTTTGTTGCGACAGTATTCCTTCCAGAAGGTCGAAACGCCTTCGACACGCCAAGCTCTCAGGTCGTCGCCCTGACCTGGTTTTTCAATCTTGATCACTTCGGCGCCGAAATCCGCCAGCACATGGGTAAGTACGTTGCCAGCGACCAGCCGCGACATGTCGATGACCCTTAAGCCTTCGAGAGGGGCGCGTGCATTCTGTCCTGTCATCCGCTTATCTTTCTGTTGTTGCGGCGACACCTTGCCTTGCCCGGGTCAAACAAGGGAGAATGTAAGATATAAGAATTTGATATGGAATGCGGATGGATATTCGAAAACTGCGCAGTTTTGTAACCGTGGCCAAGCTGGGGTCGATCTCGGCCACGGCAAAGGCGATGCGGATGGCGCAGCCCGCTGTGAGCCAGCACATCAAGGCGGTGGAAACAGAGTTCGGCGCGCAGCTTTTCGAGCGCAAGCGCAAGGGCGTCACCCCGACGGAAGCAGGGCAGGAGGTGCTCCGGCAGATCACGCAGATGCTCGAGATCTACGACCGGGCGCGTTCGGACCTTCAGGATTCCCGCGGCGAGCCTCGTGGCGCTGTGACGCTGGGGCTGCCGACAACAGTCGCGGCGACCCTTTCGGCACAGCTGATCAAACGCGTGCTCGGAAAATACCCGGGGATCAGGCTGCGCATCATAGAGTCGATGTCGGGCCACCTGCGCGAATGGGTCGATCAGGGCCGTGTCGATCTTGCGGTTCTGTTCGAGCCGATCGACGCCGTCGAAACCGCCGGTGAACCCCTTCTGATCGAGGACCTGTTTCTCATCGTGTCGGCTTCTTCCTCTCAGTTCAAGGACCGGGTCACCGTCGAGTCGGCAGAGCTTTCGGCAGTGCCGCTCTGCCTGCCTGGAAATCCCCATTCGTTGCGTGTGATGGTTGATCGTTATGCGGTACAGAACGACATCGACCTTGATATTCGGTTCGAGCTCGATGCCACATTCGCCATGCGCGAGCTTGTTGCCGAGGGCTATGCCAACACGATCCTGCCGCTGTCCCCGATCCGACGCGATGTGGCCGAAGGTCGATTGAAGGCGCTGCGCATCGGTGTTCCGGACTTCGAGCGTCGACTGGTGTTCTGTCGCTCGCCAGTGCACTCTTTCACGCCGGCTTTCGCTGTTGTTCGGGACGAACTAATCGCCACTCTCGATGAGTTGCACGCCAACCACAGCCTGGGCGCGCGGATTGTTTCACGGCGTCGGACAAGGGCATAAAGAAATCTGATATCAAGCAGAAGGCATCTTCTTCTTCGAATGATTGCGTTCTTCGTCCATATCGGAGAGACACCAATATGACGGCAGCGACTGGCATTTCCAGCGCTACCGGGGGCAAGCCTATGTCGAAATCATGTGGGAGTCGCTTTTCGCATTTGGTGAGGTCGATGAACGCGTTGAGATGGGTAGGGAATGGGTGAAAACAACTAGCGCCCCATCATCGCAGCAAAACGTGGCGCTTGGGGAAAAGGCTCTGGGCACTCGCAAGGGATCATGCATTATCCCATTCGGACCTATCGCGCCGGAAAGGTATAGCGCACAACGATGACCAACGCGATTGCGGCAACAACCGGCCTTGGACTGGTCTTCCTAACCCTCGTCGTGGTCTTTGCGGAATGGGGCGCGGGCGATTGGGCGAATGGCTTGCAATCTCTGACCGCACTCGTTCTCCTTCTTGTGCTCGCGCCGCAGGTCAGGCGTGGGCGGCAAGTCTTTGTCGCGGTCGGAATTGTTCTGACAATCGGATTGGCCTTCCAAAGCCCGGATTGGGTGACGTTTGCACGCGTCGGGCTGGAGAAAGCGGCTTTCATAGGTGCCTTCTTCTGCGCCCTCGCTAGCCTTCGCAGCGTCGCAGAGGGTTCCCCCGCAATCCAGAACGCCGGCCGGTTTCTCGCCTTGCAACCACCGGGGCGCCGCTACATCGCTTTGACCTTCGGCGGTCAAGTGTTCGCACTGGTTCTCAATTACGGCGCTATTGCCCTGCTTGGCGGCTTGGCGACTGCCAGTGCCAAAACCGAACAAAACCCAGAGATCAGGCGGCATCGGACCCGACGCATGCTGCTGGCCATTCAGCGTGGGTTCGGCTCCACCTTGCCATGGTCGCCGCTGTCATTTGCGGTTGCGATCACGACAGCGATCATCCCGGGCACCACCTTTGTCTCGGTCGCGGTGCCGGGAATGGTGACAGGGTTTCTGATGGCGGTGACGGGTTGGGCGCTGGATACGATCTTCAAGCCCCGGATTGCCGGTTCGCCGCGCATCAGGCAAGCACCAGAAGGAAACTGGATGTTGATGTCGCCTCTCCTGATCCTGCTGATCACGATCATGGGGGGCATCGGCGGGCTTTACATGCTCACCGGAATCCGCGTGGTGGGACTTGTCATACTGCTCGTCCCGACCGTCGCGATTTTCTGGGTCTTGGTGCAAAGTCGAAGCCAGGGCGGAACGAGACGTTTCCGAAGCTGGTTCAGAGCCTATGTTTTCACCGAACTGCCCGCTGTGAAGGGTGAGGTCGTCTTGCTCATGATGGCGGGATATATCGGAACGGTCGGCTCCGCGCTGCTGGTGCCGGCCATTGCCGCCAGCGGTCTTGATCTTTCGGGCGTTCCGACGTCCCTTATTCTGGTGGCTTTCGTCTTTGTCATTCCGGCCGCGGGCCAGATCGGCATGAATCCCATCCTTGCGGTGACGCTTCTCGTGCCGGTCATTCCGTCGGCCGAACTTCTCGGTGTCACGCCCACGGCGGTTGTTGTTGCGCTGACCGCAGGATGGGCCTTGTCAGGCATGACGTCACCGTTCACTGCGTCGACACTGATGGTCGGAGCCTTTGGCGAAGTTCCAGCACGGCATGTCGGTCTGGTGTGGAACGGTGGATACTTCCTGGTCGCCTCAATCATCGTTTCGATCTGGGTGCTTGGATTTGCCGGACTGCTTGCGTGACGCCTCACGACGCCTTCAGAACCGTGCCCTCCCTGGCAAGTCGTTCGATCTCTACGTCGTCGTAGCCGAGTGTTTCACTGAGGACGTCAAGTGTATCTTGTCCAAGAAGGCTGGGCGCCCGCGAAGGGGATGGGCCGTCGCCATCAAACCGGATTGGCCCCCGGACGAGACGTACATCGCCTTCGGTCGGATGACTGGCGGTTTCAACCAGTCCACGAGACACGACGTGTGGCTGTTCCAGCGCCTCGCCAATCGATAGAATGGGAGCGTTGGGAACATCGAATTTGCTGAGCTGCTCGAGCCAGTATTCACTGGTATCACGGGTCATCCGGTCTTGAATAATGGCTTCCAGCGCATCCCGGTTGGCCAAGCGATTTTCGTAGACCGAGAAACGGGTGTCCTCGATCAGATCGTCGCGACCCAGACATTGCGCGAAGTTGTGCCAGAAGCGTTCCGTGAGGCAAGCCACGATAACATGCCCGTCAAGCGTGGGAAACGCTCCGTATGGTACGATACTGGGATGCTGAGTGCCGACCGGCTGAGGGCTTTGGCCTGTGACGAAGTAGATTTGCGACAGGTAGCCCTGAAGGGCAATCAGGCTGTCCAGCATCGCGACCTCGACATGCCGGCCCTTGCCGGTGGCGTTGCGCTCGTGCAGTGCGGCAAGAAGGCCAAAAATCGAGAAGATGCTGCCAGCCATATCGCCCATGGGAATGCCCAGCTTGTTCGGAGCCTGACCCGGTTCACGATTGACACTCATGACCCCGGACAGCGCCTGGGCCACGATGTCGAATGCCGGCTTTTCGCCAAGAGGGCTGTCCGTGCCAAAGCCCGTGATCGAGCAATAGATCAGCCGCGCATTGTCTTCGCTCAGGCGCTGGTAGCCCAATCCCAACCGATCCATGACGCCGGGACGAAAGTTCTCTAACACGATGTCGCTTTGCCGCGCCAGGTCGCGCGCGATCTGTGCGCCTTCGGGGGATTTGAGGTTCAATGCGATGCTTTTCTTGTTCTTGTTAAGCGCGATGTAATAGTGGCTCAGCTTTCCTTTGAAGGGAGGGAAATTGCGCGTCTCGTCGCCTTTTTCGATAGGTTCGACCTTGATGACCTCAGCGCCGAGATCGGCAAGAACCATACTGGCATATGGACCGGATAGAATACGTGAAAAATCCAGCACCTTGATGCCGGTAAGCGGCCCGGTGTGTTTGGGATTTGCGGAATCGGTCATGAGTTCTTACCTGACTGTCTTGAGATTTTCATGATGGCCGTGGCGCTTGCGACCTGACGGTTTGAACAAGAGACTTCGGCATCAACGAACATTAGGGATCGCGTTGCATGTTGGATTGTTGCGCGTGTTTCCAGAAAGTCACCCGATCGGGCGGATCCGAGGAAACGTGTATCCATTTGGAGCGTAACTATAGGCTGTCGGTCCGCTGCGTTCCACGCGACAAGGGCAATCACCTGATCAAGAAGGCTGGTCACGACACCGCCATGTATCAGGCCGATGTGGTTTTGGTGATCATCTGACGTTTGAAGGCCGTAAATGTGCTTATCTTCGACGCTGGTCGAGCGGAGCAGGGGGCCGATCTTCTCCATGAACCCAGTAATTCGAACGGGCTTCCACCTTTCCGTGCTGCTGTGTTGTATCGTCAAATCCTAGCTCCCTGTCTCGATTTGCAATTCTTGAATTTGATCGCGGACGGCTTGCATGGCTTTGGCCAGTCTCGGAATTTCCTTGTCCTTGAGTCGCTCGGAGATGCCGATTGCCACAATGGATCGAACCATTGCTCCGTTGCTGCCGAAAACGGGAACCGCTACAACTGTCACGCCGGAAATATAGACACCCTGATCGACGGAATACCCGCGGGTCCGGGCGTCGCGAACCTCTTGTCGCCACACATCGAATGCTGGCGGGTGATCCCAGACCAGCTTCTCGAACCGCTTTTGGAGGTCGGATTCATCGTTTGCGTTGAATGCGGCGAAGAGGCGTCCGGTGGCACTGATCAAAGCGGGAAAGCGGCTGCCCAGATCCACCTGCAAGCGGAAAGGCAAATTGGATTGTGACAGCGCCACGACAATCATCTGGCCCGGTTCTGAAAGCTGTGTGGCGATGCTCGTGACCCCGAACTCCCGTGACAACTCTGACAGTTTTGGTTGAATCAGCGTCGAGAACGTATTGCGCTGAAGAGCCGCTCTGGCGATAGGAAGAATCCCAACTCCGATTGTGTAGCGTTTCGTTTTCGAATCGAATTCCACCAGCCCCTCATCCTGCAAGACACGCAGGATGTGCAGGCAGGTGCTTGGCACGAGTGACAGTTCCCGGGCGAGCGGATTGACCCCTACCGGCTCGGGAGATCGAGCGAGAAACCTCAATATAGCAACGGCGCGTGAGACGGCAGGGACCTGCCGTTTCGTTGTCTGTGCGGGGGTTTCGACTTGCATTTCTGGACCTCGTTTCGCCAATTTTCATTGTATCTGTACAACAACATTAGCGTATTGACAATACTTGCCGTCGATCTTTACGTTTGTCAACGAAGCAGATGGCGCCGTCCGGGCGCTTCGGATGCACAGAACTGGGAGAGAGTCACAAATGACCCGCCTGACGGATTTCACGTCTTACGCTGACGCGCAGAAACACTATTCCAAAGAAGGTTTGTGGGAGTTGTTCGACGGCACACGGGCGCGGTTCAACATTGCTCACGAGTGCATCGACCGCCACGCAACAGGCGAAGATACGGCCCTGCATGTGGCGCATGCCGACGGTTCTGACGAGGTCGTGACCTTTGCGGAGATTTCTCGTCGGTCATCGCAGATCGCGCATTTCCTGCGCGCAAGGGGCTTGGGCAAGGGCGACCGGGTGGCCGTGATGATCGACCCATCACTTGCGTTCTATTGTGCGCTCTTCGGCGTAATAAAGGCGGGCTGTGTTGCGGTGCCGATGTTCTCGCTATTCGGCCCCGATGGCATCCGACTGCGTATCGGCGATTGCAAACCCGAGGTCTTTTTCACCAACGAAGAAAAGGCTCCAGAGGCGGTCGAGGGCGGCGCGAAGAACGTGATTGTTGTCGATCTGGCGTTCCTGAACGGGTTGGACGATCTTCCGGTGACTTTCGACTGGGACACCTCTGGCCGCGATCTGGCTGTGCTGCAATACACCTCGGGCACAACCCGCGCATTGCCGGCTGCGGTCGAGCACAACCACCAGTCCATTGTAACCTTGATGGTCGCCGCGCTCTATGCAACGGGGATCCGGCCTGGCGACAGGTTCTTTTGTCCGTCGTCCCCGGCCTGGGGTCACGGGTTGTGGCACGGCACGTTTGCGCCGCTGGCGATGGGAGTGCCCACGGGTACGTTCAGCGGCAAGTTCGATCCTGTGCGTTTGCTCAAGGCGTTGCAGGATTTCCGCATCACAAATTTGACGGCTGCGGCAACGCATTACCGGATGATGCGCAATTCGGGCGCTGCAGAAATCTACACCTATTGCTTCGAGAAGCTATCCTTCACCGGCGAGCCGATCGACTCCGAGACCGCCGCCTATGTAGAGCAAGTCTTCGGCACAAAGGTCCGGTCCATGTACGGCACGACCGAGATCGGTGTGATCATCGCCAACTATCCCGGTGCCAGCGATCTTGAGGTCCGCGACGGTGCCATGGGCAAAGCCGTACCGGGGGTCGAAGTCGAGGTACAGCGCGCAGACGGCACACCCGCCGCGCCCGGAGAGGCCGGCGAGTTGATGGTGAAGAAGCGCGGCGCATGGTTCCCCACCAAGGATTTGGGCCGAGTAGACGAGGACGGTTACTTCTACCACGGCGGGCGTGCAGACGACGTGATCATCTCTGCCGGCTGGACCATTGGCGCGGTGGAAGTAGAGGACGCGTTGCTTAGCCACCCGGCAGTCGCTGATTGTGGCGTGATCGGTGCGCCTGACGCCATTCGCGGACTGGTGGTCAAAGCCTTCATTATCCTCAAGAAAGCAGAGACGTCGGGCCTTGTCGGAGACATCCAGGACCACGTCCGCGCGCGGCTCGCCCGTCATGAATATCCCCGCCAGATCGAATTCGTCAAAGAGTTGCCGAAAACCCCGGCGGGGAAGGTCAACCGCAAAATCCTGCGCGATCAAGAAGCAAAGAAATTCGAAACCGCGGAATGATCCGCGCGTCCCGAAGCATGTTCTGAGGAGTGAAGACACATGAACGACATGACCCACAAGAAATTCCCGAAAATCACACAAGAAGGGCTAGACGACCTGCGTCAGCGTATTGGTGTGAAGATCGAGAAGACGGTGGAGCCTTGGTGCTACGAGGCGACACGCGATAACATTCGCCACTACGCGCACGGCATCGGTGACGACAATCCGCTGTGGTGTGATCCCGATTATGCCAAGACCACGAAATACGGCGACGTGATCGCCCTGCCAAGCTTTCTTTTTGCGACCAACCGGATCATTTCGGGCTATGTCGGCGGCCTGCCGGGTGTGCATGCGATGTGGTCGGGGGCCAACTGGAACTGGCACAAGACGATCACCCGCAACATGGAATTCCGCACCGAAGCTGTGTTGAAGGACCTGATCGAACACGACACCCGCTTTGCCGGACGCGCCGTGCAACAGATCTATCATGTGGATTTCTACGACGCCGCAACTGGTGATCTCGTTGCGGACGCGGACAGCTGGTGTTTCCGCACCGACCGCGACCAGGCGCGCGAAAACGGAACCAAGTATACCGAGGCCAAGGAAAAAGGCCGTCGTGTCTGGACCGATGAAGAACTGCAGGAATTCTACAAGTATTACGAGCAGGAAACGATCCGTGGCGCAGAGACCCGCTATTGGGACGATGTGGCCGAAGGCGATGCGCTGCCCACGATGGTCAAGGGACCGATGACCGCGACCGGCTTCATTGCGTATGCGCAGGGCTGGGGCGGTTTGTATATCCGCGCCAACAAATTGGCGTGGCAGCTTCAGCAGAAGCACCCCAGCGCCGGACCCAAGAACAAGTTCGGCATTCCCGATTGCCCCGAACGTGTGCACTGGGAAGAAGAATTCGCGCTCGAGGTCGGCGCCCCCGGTGCCTATGACTACGGTCCCGAGCGGACGTCTTGGCTGACCCACCAGATCACCAACTGGATGGGCGATGACGGGTTCCTGCGCCAGGCGAAGTGCCAGGTCCGCCGGCACAACCCCGAGGGTGACATCATCCTGATCAACAGCACCGTTGTTCGCAAGTTCGAGGAAGACGGCCGCTATCTGCTGGAGATCCAGCAGCGCGCGGAACAGCAGGATGGCGAATTGTCTGCCATGGGCTCGGCCATCGTCGAGCTGCCCAAGCGCTGAATTCGTCAAACGCAACGGCAAGGGAGGCAAGGCCGATGCTTGATAAAGTTCTGAGCAAACTGGAGGACATCCTGCATCTTGCAGGGTGCCTCGCCTTGGTGGGTGTCGCGGCGCTTATCAACGCTGATATCCTGCTGCGCATATTTGCGAACCGCCCGGTGCAGATTCAATTCGAACTGACCGAACTGTTTCTGATGCCGGCGCTTGCGACTCTATCGCTGTCGCGGGTGTTTCGCGAAGGGGGCCATTTGGCGCTCGAATTCACGGCCAAGGATTTGCCCGGTCTGCTCGGGCGCGCGATTTCGCTGCTTCGCCTGGTGTTGCCGGCGATCTTCTTTGCCGCTGTCACCTACATGTCCGGAAAGTTCGCCTTCGAAGCCATTTACCACGGGGACGTGGAATACGGGGTGATCGATTGGCCGCTCGGTTGGGCCTACTCCGTCGTTCCTTTGGGATGCGGTGTGCTGGTTCTGCGGCTGCTCCACGACGCGCTGATCGGGCGCGCTGTGGTTGAAAACTGAAACTCAATGGGAGGAAATAACATGAAAACGACGAACACAATGCTTGCTGCGGTTGCCGCATTTCTTGCGATTGGGCCAGGGGCCGCGTACTCGGAAACGCTGCGTCTCGGCGATTTCCAATCGACCAGCCATATCGTTTCGATTGAAGGCACGACAAAGTGGATGTCTGCGGTCGAGGACGCGACCGATGGCGCAGTGACTTTCGAGCACTTTCCGTCTCAACAGGCCGCCAAGTCCAAGGCGCAACTCGATGCTGTGAATAATGGCATTCTCGATGCGGCACTCTTGGGCACACCCTATCACGCCGATGTCTTGCCGTTGAATTCGGTAGTAGCCTTGCCTGGTTTCTACGGCTCGGCCGAACAGGGCACGAAAGCGTTGCAATCGATGCTTGAAGAAGGACCGCTGCGTGAAGAAATCCTTGCGTCCGGCGTCACCCCGATATTCGGTTTCGTCCTGCCGCCCTACCAAGTGCTGGCCAAGACCCGTCTTGGTGCGCCGGCTGACTGGGATGCAAAAGATATCCGCACCTCGGGTTCGACTCAGGCGATGACGGCCCGCGCGCTCGGTGGTGTCGGTATCTCGATCCCGGGGCCGGAGGTTTACACCGCTGTTGAACGTGGCCGCCTCGATGCAGTGCTGTTCCCGCTGGCTTCCGTCCCGGGTTACAAGCTGAACGAAGTTGTCAGCCACATTTCCACGAACGGATCATTTGGTGGTTACAGCTTCGTCATGGTCGTGCGCAGTGAGCTCTTCGACAGTTTGCCGGAAGAGGTGAGGTCAGACATGTTGCGGCTCGGCAGTGAGACGGCACTGCATGTCGCGAAAGCGCAGGATGACTCCGTGGCGGATCTGATTGAGGCATGGAACGCCGAAGGCATCGACACCTACACCTTCACTGAAGAAGAGTTGGCCACTGTGTCCGAACAGCTAAAAGCTGTCAGCACCGATTGGGTCGAACGGATCAGCAATGATCGGGCACAAGAAGTGCTCGAAAGCTATCGTGACCTGACCAGCCAATAGATCACGAACTCTTCGAAACATCAGAGGCAGTCGCCGAAGCCGCGGCGGCTGCCCTCACCCCAAGACTCTGTCCGGATCCCAGATGCTGACCTTCTTTGCAATTCTCGTAATCCTGGCCGTCCTCATGACGTTCCGAGTTCCAATTGCTTTTGCAATGGGAATTACAGGTACGCTTGGTCTGGCCGCCCAACTGGGACCGCGCCCCGCGCTCGCGGTATTGGAGCGAACTTTCTTCGATACCTCCGCGTCCTTTATCCTGGTTGCCATCCCTCTGTTCATTCTCATGGCTGAGCTGTTGACGGCAGGTGACGTGACGCGTCGCGCGATCTTGTCCTGCCAGTCCTGGATCGGGCATGTCAAAGGCGGCCTTGCCATGGCAACCGTAGCCGCCTCTGTCCTTCTGGCCGCTCTGGTCGGGAGTTCGACGGCCTCGACGGCCGCGATGGCCGCGTCCGCCTTTCCCGAGATGCGTGCGCACAAATACTCTGATCGGCTTGCCTCGGCCGTGGTCAGCGTCGGCGGCACCCTCGCCGTTGTTGTGCCACCTTCCATCGTTCTGGTCGTCTATGGTGTGCTGACCGAGACCTCGATCGGGAAACTCTTCATTGCCGGGATCATTCCGGGGCTTTTGACGGCGTTCGGCTTGGCCTTGGTCATCAAAGTCATCGCCGAAACGACCGATCAGGCCCCGAAGGGCGAACCCTTTGTGCTCAAGAAGGCCATAAAGCAAAGCCGCCACGTCGTTCCGATGGTGTTGCTGATGATCGCGGTGATCGGTGCGATCTATGGTGGTATCGCATCGCCTTCGGAAGCGGCAGCACTTGGTGTCATGGGCTCTTTGATCATCGTCCTGATGCAGCGCACCTTGAGTTTTGTGCAGTTCAACAAATCAATCAGCGGTGCGATCCGGGCCACGGTCATGATCGTGGCGATCATTGCCTGCTCGGCGATCTTTTCGAACTACCTTGCCTTTACCCGTATCACCCATGCGATGCTCGAGTTCGTTGCGACAACCGACATGCGACGCGAAGTCATCATGATGATCATTATCCTGATCTTGCTTGTGATGGGCATGTTCATGGACCAGCTTGCGATCCTTTCACTGGCCATGCCCCTGGCTTTTCCGACGGCCATGGCACTGGGTTACGATCCGGTATGGTTTGGCATTGTCGTGACCAAGACAGTCGAGATCGGCCTTCTGACTCCGCCATTGGGGCTGAACGTGTATGTCGCGGCGGCACAGACCCGCGTTCCGCTCGGTACGATCTTTCGCGGGATACTACCGTTCCTCTGCATTGAAATCCTGGTTTTGATCCTGCTGCTCTCTTTCCCGCAGATCACCTTGTTTCTGCCTGATCTCATGACGCGCTGACGCATAGGCCCCCTGCTCAATTTCGAACTGACCCCCTTCCTGAAAGGGCACAGGGAAGGTGCGCGCGCCAACAAACGGAGAACAATGTAAACATGAGCATTTTGCAAAGCAGCCTTGGTCCCAACTCTCCGGACTTTGCTGAAAACGCCGCAGCAATGCAGGCGCAATACGCCGAAATGGAGGAACGGGCCTTCCGGATCATGCAAGGCGGATCGGAAGCGTCGCGGAACCGCCACGTTTCGCGCGGAAAGCTCCTGCCGCGTGACCGGATCGTCGGTCTTCTGGACCCCGGTTCACCATTTCTGGAAGTAGGGTTGTTCGCCGCGTCGGACATGTACGGCGACGAGGTTCCCTCAGCCGGCGCGATTGCCGGAATTGGGCGGGTCGAAGGGCGTGATTGCATGATCCTGTGCAACGACGCCACGGTCAAAGGCGGCACCTACTTTCCGATGACGGTGAAAAAACACCTGCGCGCCCAGGAGATTGCCGAGGAAAACCATCTGCCATGTATCTATCTGGTGGATAGCGGTGGGGCGAACCTGAACAACCAGGACGAGGTCTTTCCGGACCGGGACCATTTTGGGCGGATCTTCTTCAACCAGGCACGGATGTCGGCAAAGGGGATTGCCCAGATAGCCGTCGTCATGGGGTCGTGTACTGCCGGCGGTGCCTATGTTCCCGCCATGAGCGACCAGACAATCATCGTGCGCGAACAGGGGACAATCTTCCTCGCTGGCCCGCCGCTGGTCAAGGTGGCGACCGGTGAGATCGTCGATGCCGAAACCCTTGGAGGCGGCGATACGCACACGCGCCTGTCTGGCGTAGCCGATTACCTGGCTGACGATGACCGGCATGCGCTGGCCTTGGCGCGCGAGATCGTGAGCCATCTTGGCCCGGCACCGCGTCCCGCTGTCGATTTCAAAGAGCCGAAAGAGCCGCTTTTCGCCCCTGACGAGATCATGGGTATTGTTCCGGCAAATGAAAAGACGCCCTATGACGCGCGCGAATTGATCGCGCGGCTGGTCGATGGATCAGACTTTGCCGAATTCAAGCCGCGCTACGGCACATCGCTCGTGACCGGTTTTGCTCATATCGACGGTGTCCCGGTCGGAATCATTGCCAACAACGGCGTACTGTTCTCGGAAAGCTCGACCAAGGGCGCGCATTTCATCGAACTGTGCTGCCAGCGCAAGATACCGCTGCTGTTCCTTCAGAACATTACCGGTTTCATGGTTGGCTCGAAATACGAGGCGGGCGGCATCGCCAAAGATGGCGCCAAGCTGGTCACGGCGGTGTCCACTGCTTCCGTTCCCAAGATCACTGTCATTGTCGGCGGTTCCTATGGGGCAGGTAATTACGGAATGTGCGGACGCGCCTTTGGTCCCCGGTTCGTCTGGATGTGGCCCAATGCGCGGATCGCGGTGATGGGAGGAGCGCAGGCGTCGGGCGTGCTGGCAGATGTGCGCCGCGCGGCCATCGAAGCCAAGGGCGGCGCATGGTCGGCCGAAGAAGAAGCCGCCTTCAGGCAGCCTATGCTGGACATGTTCGAGGAGCAGTCCAAGCCGATCTACGGGTCTGCCCGGCTTTGGGACGACGGGATCATCGACCCGCGGAAAACACGCGATGTCGTTGCGCTGTCACTTCGGGCGGCACTGAATGCACCCGTCGCAGACACGAAATTCGGCATTTTCAGGATGTGATGATGACTCAGACCTTCTCAAAGATACTGATCGCCAATCGGGGCGAGATTGCAGTTCGTGTTATTCGCACCGCGCGCCGTATGGGAATTGCGACCGTGGCGGTCTATTCCGACGCGGACGAAAAGGCGCTGCATGTTTCCTTGGCCGACGAAGCCATCCATATCGGCCCCTCGCCCGTCTCGGACAGCTATCTTGTCGCCGAGCGCATCATTAAAGCGGCACAGGCAACAGGCGCACAGGCGATCCATCCGGGTTATGGCTTTCTGTCAGAGAACCCGGATTTTGTCGACGCGGTCGAGTCCGCAGGTCTGACCTTCATCGGCCCGTCTTCGAAAGCGATCCGGGCCATGGGACTGAAGGATGCCGCCAAGGACTTGATGGCGACCGCCGGGGTGCCGATCGTTCCGGGCTACCAGGGCGACAGCCAGGATGCGGATTTCCTTGCCACAGAGGCGGAGCGCATCGGCTATCCTGTGCTGATCAAGGCCCGCGCCGGCGGTGGCGGCAAAGGGATGCGCAAGGTCGATGTGCCCGACGAGTTCACAACGGCTCTGGAATCGGCTCGGCGGGAAGGGCAGGCCAGCTTTGGCGATCCGCATGTCCTGATCGAGAAATACATCACCACCCCTCGTCACATCGAGGTTCAGGTATTCGGCGATAGCCAAGGCCATGTTGTGCACCTCTTCGAACGGGATTGTTCGCTTCAGCGGCGCCACCAGAAGGTGATCGAGGAAGCACCGGCCCCAGGCATGACCGAGGCTGTTCGCCGTGCCATGACTGAGGCGGCCGTCAAGGCTGCGCAAGCTATCGACTATTGTGGTGCAGGCACAATCGAGTTCATCGCTGATGGATCGGGGCCGCTGCGCGTGGACGGGTTCTGGTTCATGGAGATGAACACCCGGCTTCAGGTTGAACACCCGGTGACCGAGGCCATCACCGGTGTCGATCTTGTCGAATGGCAGATCCGCGTAGCTGCAGGAGAACCTCTGCCGTTGCGGCAGGACGACCTATCCATCACCGGACATGCTTTCGAAGCGCGCCTCTACGCCGAGGACCCGGCCAACGGTTTTCTACCCGCGACCGGCAAGCTCGAGCATCTTGCTTTCAGCGATGTCGCTCGCAACGACACCGGCGTGCGCAGCGGCGACGTGATCAGCCCCTTCTACGACCCCATGATCGCCAAGATCATTACCCACGCGACTGATCGAAAGAGCGCCCGGTTGTCCTTGTTGAAGTCGTTGCGCGAGACGCATGTGGTTGGCACCGTGTGCAATGCGGATTTCCTGGTCGCACTGGCGGCTCACGCAGATTTTGCGGCTGGGCAGTTCGACACAGGATTGATCGAGCGTGATCTGGAGCTCCTGGTGACCAATGCGGATCCGGGCGGCGTACATTTGGCCGTTGCGGCGCTTGCTGCGCTGGGTATCGAACCGGCGTCGCGGCATCTGGGCTGGCGCCTTTGGGGGGCGGCGGTGCATGACCTGACCTTTGTGTATAAAGGGGCTCCCTTGTCTTGCCGGTTGACGCTCCATCCGGACGACACGGTGACTCTCGTGCGCGACGGGCACGAGGTCATCGACTTGAGGGAGGTTGCTTTCGACGGTCCGCACTTTTCGGCGCGCAGCGGCCAAACGAATGCGCAGATCAAGGCAACTGTGCGGCTCGCCCACCGGGACGCGGCAGTATTGGTCTCTGTATTGACCGAGGACTCCACTTGCGAATTCCTGCTTCCGGACCTGAGGTCAGGCAGTGCCGCGTTGATCGATACCAGCGACAGCGTGGTGGCGCCCATGACCGGGAGGATCGTCACACTCGAGGTCGCCAAGGGCGACCTCGTAACTGCGGGTGCGCGGCTGGGAGTCATGGAGGCGATGAAGATGGAAACGTCGCTCGTCGCCCCGCGTGACGGCCTGGTGTCAGACGTGTTTTTCGCCGCAGGTGATGCCGTCGAAGGCGGTGCCATTCTGGTCACGCTCGAAGTGGAGTCGGCAGCATGAGGGAGACCGTCAGAATCTTCGAAGTTGGACCGCGCGACGGCTTGCAGAATGAGATGACCCCGATCCCAACCGGGGATAAGGTCGCGTTGATCAATTTGCTGTCCAAAGCAGGTTTCGACAGGATCGAAGCAACCAGTTTTGTGTCCCCCAAATGGGTGCCACAGCTGGCCGATGCGGCCGATGTCATGGCTGGGATCACGCGCACCGAAGGTGTTGGCTATGCCGTGCTGACCCCCAATCTCAGGGGGTTCGAGCGCGCCTTGGCTGCCGGAGCCGACGAAATTGCCGTTTTCGCCTCTGCTTCCGAGGCGTTCAGTGAGAAGAACATCAATTGTTCAATCGCCGAGAGCCTTACCCGGTTCGGCCCGCTGATGCAGGCGGCGAAAGAAGCGGCGTTGCTCGTCCGTGGCTACGTTTCCTGTGCCGTGGAATGCCCCTATTCCGGACCCGTGGCGCCAAATGCCGTTCGTGACGTTGCTGCCGCGCTCCATGAGATGGGGTGCTACCAAATATCATTGGCCGACACGATCGGTCGGGCAAGGCCGAACGAGACCTTCGCGATGCTGGAGGCGGTCATTGATCTGATCGCACCCGACTGCCTTGCCGGCCATTTCCACGACACCGGCGGGCACGCGCTGAGCAATGTCGAAGTGGCGCTGGTCCTTGGATTGAGAACTTTCGACAGTGCCGTCGGTGGGTTGGGAGGGTGCCCCTACGCGCCTGGTGCCAAAGGAAATTTGTCAACGATGGCGCTGGTCGAGATGCTCGAGGATCGGGGATTCCGCACCGGCATTGATCGGGCGCGTCTGGCAGAGGCCGAGCGCTTCGTGGCCCGACTGTCCACCACACCCGCACAATCAAGGGAGGCCGCAGAATGAGCTTCGAAACCATTCGCCTCGAACAGGATGCACGCGGCGTAGCCACGGTCACGCTTGCGCGTCCTGAGAAACACAATGCGATGAACGCCACCATGATCGCCGAACTGACCGCAACTGCCGAGGCGCTGGCCGCAGACGGATCGGTGCGAGCGGTTGTCCTGACAGGTGAAGGGCGCAGCTTTTGCGCCGGTGGTGATCTGGGCTGGATGCGTGCACAGGCCGAACAGGACAGGACCGGAAAGATGAACGAGGCCAAAGCTCTCGCCGGTATGCTTGGTCTTTGGAATGCCCTTCCCAAACCCGTCATCGGGCGGGTTCACGGTGCCGCCTACGGAGGTGGGATCGGGCTGATTGCCATTTGCGATGTCGTTATAGCCGAGGAAGACACGCGTTTCGCCCTTACCGAAACCCGACTTGGTCTCATCCCTGCGACGATCGGGCCGTTTGTCGTACGCCGTATGGGTGAAGCATTCGCGCGTCAGGTTTTTTTCACGGCACGTTCCTTTGACGCCGCATTCCTGATGCGGGCCGGTCTCGTGGCGAGGATTTGCGATCCAGAGGGGATGAACCTCGCGGTGGAGGAAGAAGTGCAGGCCGTTCTTCAGTGCGCACCCGGTGCCGTTTCCGCCGCCAAGGAGTTGTGCCGCGCATTGGCTGGGGCAGACCCGGCAAACTCTGCAACGCTGACAGCCAATGCCTTGGCCGATTGCTGGGAAACACAAGAGACACAGGAAGGCATTGCCGCCTTCTTCGCAAAGGAACCGCCGTCTTGGAGGCAAAGTTCATGAGGAGTTCGACCTCGCGGTACAGGTCCTTGGTCTCGCAGCGCGCGCCTGGCTTGATCGCAGCATGCCGGGCATGGCGCAGGCGCTTCTGGCGGGGAACTGCGTCACCTATCTCCCCGGTTGGCTCTGGCTTGGCGAAATTCTGTCAATCCTGACAAGGAGCGGCCTGAGGGAAAAGGTCTACGGTTCCGCCAGGAAAGCCATCGATGGCACCCTATTCGACGGTGTGATCATCGCCGCGGGCAGTCTTCGGCACGCGCAACACTCTTGCCAGCGATCGACTCAAGGTTAACAGCGGAATTCGGCAAACGTCTTTCGGCGAAATCTCACCTGATCAGTCGACGGGGCTGATAGAGTTTTGGACTCTTGAAGCCCGTATTTTTGGGGACTCTCCAAGTCTTGGGTGATTACCCAGCGGAATCCTGAATATTCGCACTCATTTCCGTGCGTTTCACTCCAACAAGCTCGCTCGAGGCGCGTTTCTGACCGAGCATCAGCATCGCAGGCGTGACGACAAGGGTTAGCAAGGTCGCGATGACCAGCCCGCCGGCGATGGCAGAGGACAGCTCTGTCCAATATTGCGTTGACGGAGCGCCGAAGACGAGTTCTCGTCCAAAGACATCCACGTTCAATCCCAGCACCATCGGCATCAACCCCAGCGCTGTGGTGATCGACGTCAGCAGCACGGGGCGCAAGCGTTGCGCACCTGTGCGCAGGGCCGCGTCCTGCAGAGACAGGCCGGCGCGGCGCAGATCGTTGAAGGTGTCAATGAGAACAATGTTGTTGTTCACCACGATCCCGGCCAGCGCGATAACGCCGACGCCGCCCATGACGATGCCAAAGGGCCGCCCGGTTACAATAAGTCCCAGCAGCACACCCGCGATGGAAAAGACGATGGCGCTCATCACGACGAAGGCCTGATAGAAATTGTTGAATTGCAGGACGAGGATCGTGAACATCAACACGATGGCGGAGACAAAGGCCCCGGCGAGGAAGATCATCGACTCCATCTGATCCTCGGCCTCCCCTGCGAAATCCACTGTCGAGCTTTCGGGCAACACGTCGCCGTCCAGTGCTGCGCGCAGGGCGGCGATCTGGTCGTTGACCAGCACTCCGGGCGCGACACCGGCCTCGATCGTGGTCACGCGCCGCTCATCGATGCGGCGGATCACGCCAACACGCTCGGCAGGTTCGAAAGAGACGAAGTTCGAGATCGGGACAAGACCCGAAGAGGTTGGCACCCTCAGGTTCCCAAGCTCGCTGAGCGAACGGTCGTCATCGGGGAAACGCACACGCACATCCATCTCGCCGTCGGTGTCGTCGGGACGGAAGTTGGTGACGGTTATGCCTTGGGTCAGCAACTGGACCGCCTGTCCCAGCAGGCTGACGTCCGCGCCATAGCGCGCGGCCTCGACCCGGTCGACGATGATCGCGACTTCGACTCCCGGCAGGGGGCGGGTGTCGGTCACATCAACAAAACCACCCAGTTCGTCCATGATGGTGCGCACGGTCTCGACCGCGCGGGTCTGGTCGGCGGGGTTGGGCGCCGCGACCTTGAGGTTCACCGGCTTGCCACCCGAGGGGCCTCCGCTCTCGGTTTCGACCTGAACGCCGATCCCGGCCACGTCGGCCATGCTGCTACGGATGCCCGCACCGATCTCGGCTGCGGTTCGGCGCTGGTCCCAATCCACAAGGTCAAGTTGGATCGTGCCGATGATATCCTCGTCACCGCCCGACGCGCTCAGGATCGAGCGGGAATAAATGCTTTCCACGCCGTCCGTTCCGACCAGCCGCGCCTCGACCTGACGGACTAGGTCGTCACGCTCATAGATCGACAGGTTGTCGCGTGCGCGGATCTGAACTTGCATTGCCTCGGGTTCGATCGAGGGGAAAAAGCTGATGCCGCGCCCAAACTCGCCATAGGTCGCAAAGGCCCCGAGTAGCAGCGACAGCGCAAGCACCACGGTCGTCCAGGGGCGACCCACTGCCAGCCCCAGCAGGCGGATATAGCCGCCTGTCAGCCCGCCGATGCGGCGCGGATCGCCATGCTCGGCCTCATAGAGCGCCGCCTTGGCAGCGGCAGACTGCGGCTGGGCGCGCCCGATCACGCCACCTACAACCGGAATGAAGATCAGCGCCATGAAGAGCGAGGCCGACAACGTCAGGATCACTGTGATCGGCAGATATTTCATGAACTGGCCGATAAGGCCGGTCCAGAAGAGTAGCGGGAAGAACACGCTGAGCGTGGTGGCGGTGGAGGCGATGACAGGCCACGCCATGCGCTTGGCAGCAGCAGCATAAGCCCGGCGCGGGGTGTCTCCTTCGTGCAGGCGGCGGTCGGCGAGCTCGACCGTGACGATGGCCCCGTCCACCAGCATGCCCACCACGAGTATCAGAGCGAAGAGGACCACTATGTTCATGGTCAAACCCATCACCCAGATCGCCGCGACGCCCGCGAGAAACGCCCCGGGAATGGCGAGACCGACGAGGATCGCGGAACGCAGGCCAAGCGCGAAGACGACCACCACCATCACCAGCAGCACGGCGGCGATGACGTTGGATTCCAGATCCGACAGCAGCGTCTTGACCTCTTCGGACTGGTCCTGAAGGTACGTCACGCGCAGGCTGTCGGGCCAATCCGCGCTCATTCTTTCGATGGTCGCGCGCACATCGGCCACCGTGTCGATGACGTTGGCTCCCGATCGTTTGACGACCTCCAGAGACAGCGCAGGCTGGCCGTCGATACGGGCAAAGCCGGTGGGATCTTCAAAGGTGCGCCGGACGGTTGCGACATCGGCAAAGGTGATAACCGTGCCGTCCTCGACCTTCACCGGCATGGACAGCACGTCCGACATGTCCTCCACGAGGCCCGGTACTTTCAGAACAATGCGCCCGCCGCCGTTGTTGATGGCGCCCGCCGCGATCAGCTGGTTGTTGCGTTGCAGCTGGCTGGTCAGCGTTTCAAGATTCAGATCGTAGGTCTGAAAGACCGTCGGATCGATCAGCACTTCCACGAATTCCTCGCGCTCGCCGCCAATATCGACCTCGAGTACGCCGGGCAGGCCCTCGACCTCCTGGCGCACGTCCTCGGCCAGACTGTTCAGGGTTCGTTCGGGCACGGGGCCAGACAGGGTGGCGGTGATGACGGGGAAGAGGGCGGTATTGATCTCGGTCAGGGTCAGATCACGCGCATCATCGGGCAGATCGCCCTGCACCTTGTCGGCGGCTTCGCGCACCTTGCGCAGCGCCTCCTCGATGTCGCCGCCCGGCTGGAATTCGAGCTGCACACTGGCAAAGCCTTCGGCGGCCTCGCTCGACATCTGGTCAAGCCCCTCGATGGCTCCAAACTCTGCCTCCATCGGTTCGAGAAGCAGGCGCTCGGCGTCGCTTGGACTGATGCCGTCGATGCCAGTGGAGACATAGACGAGCGGCAGAGGCACCTCCGGATTGGCCTCCTTGGGGATCGCGATGTAGGCTGCGGCCCCGACAGTGAGCAGCATCGTGAAGACCATCAGCACCACACGGGTGCGCGAAAAAGCGGCGTCGATCAGCGCGTTCATTGATCGGCCTCTGCCAGCGGGACCGGGTCCCCGGCATCCGCGTCGTTTTCGGTCTGGGTGCGAACGGTCTCACCGTCACGCACAAAGCCTTGGCCGACGGTGATGATCTCGGCTGTATCCGGCAGGCCGGTGGCCCATAGTCCGTCAACCTCTGCGGTGACAATCTCGATCCTGTGGAACTTTACCTTGCCATCCTCAACCGTCTTGATGCCGGTCGCGCCCTCGGGGCTGAGCGACACGACAGAGGCTTCGACGAAATGCGCGGTCTCCTCTCGGGTCGGGATGATCACCTCTGCCGAGATTCCGGGACGCAGGCTTCGGTCTGCGTTCTCGATGCTGATCTCGGCGAGAAACGTGCGGGTGTCGGGCGAGGCAGCGGCGGCGACGAAAGCGACGACACCCTCGCGGGTTTCGTCGGTGATGAAAGCGACCTTGGCGCGTTGGCCCACCTCGATCTGCTTGCGCGAGCGCTGGGGAATCTGGATCGAAACAGTGATCGGGTCGCTATCCACAATGCGCGCGACCGCGGTGCCCGCTACGGCATGCTCGCCGTCATTGAGCATCAGTTCCTCGATTGTGCCATCGAAGGGGGCGAGGATGGTGAAATTGGCCAGCGTTTCCTCGGCGGCGGAAACCTGTGCCTGTGCTGCGGCAAGATCAGCCCTGGCCGAGACCACACGATCGACCGTTGCACTTCCCCGGTCCAGCAGGGTTTGCGCGTTGTCGAGTTCGCGCTGCGCACGGCTACGCTCCTCCTTGGCTTGGGCCAGGGCAGCGTCGGCCCGGCTGGCGTCGAGCGCGGCAATCACTTCGCCTCGTGTCACAGCTTGACCCTTTTCGACAGGTAGAGAAACGACAGTTCCTGCAGCTTCCGTCAGGATCTCGGTGTCACGCTCGGGCAGAGCCTGCCCCTGCGCGCTAAAGCTCAGTTGGACGGTTTCGGCAGTGGATCTGCGCACGACGACCGCCGGGGGTGGCGGGGCTTCAGTGGCGGTCAACAGAGGCTCGGCGGAGTCCTCGCCTACGAACCCACTTGCCATCCACCCGACGATAACCAGCAGCAGGGTGCAAGCGATCCAGAACGATTTCGACGCTCCAGGATCGGTCTCATGGCTGATCTCGCGATCTTGGCTGGAGGGGTCATTCTTGTCGGTCATGGGGCCTGTCCGCTTGGTGCTTGTCATCGTAGCGCCGTTATGATTACATACCGACGGTCGGTATGTATGTCTGAGAGGGACATTTTGCAATCACAAAAAAATGGCGAGGCCAAACGCGAGCGCATGACGGCTGATCGGCGTCAGGCGGCGATCCTTGACGCATCCGAGCGTCTGCTCATGACCCAGGGCTGGGAGCACGTGACAATCAACGACATCCTCGCCGCTGCGGGGATCTCGCGTGGCGGCTTTTACCATCACTTCAATTCGAAGGACGACATTCTCGCAACATTGGTGCTGCGCTTTGCAGACGCGTCGACCGCTTGGGCGACGACGAGCACAAAGACCGCCGGTGGCGACATCCTCACGCGGCTGTCAGCCTTTTTGAGTGGGGCCCTAAATTGGGAAATCGACCATGCCGAAGAGGTCATGAGCATCGTCCGGCTGGCCCGGCGGTCCGGCAACACCCTTCTGTTTCTGGAGTTGGGTGAGGAAACCGCACGCCGCACACGTCCCGCATTGATAGAGTTACTGACGGAGGGCGTGGAGAGCGGAACATTCGTGCTCGCCGATATCGACCTGACCGCAGATCTCTTCTTGCGAATTGCGCGGACCCGATGGCTCGATGCGATCAGCGCACAGGACGTTGCGCGGTCGGGTGCCGTCACTGAGGCAAAAGGTCGTTTGCGCACCCGTATCAAAGCCGAGCAGCAGTCCTTCGAAAGATTGCTAGGAATATCGGAAGGCCGCCTGACCTATCCGCCAGAAGACTCCTTTGACCACGTTCTGCTATAGACCGCCGGGCGCATAGATCACGCTGCCCACCTCGATTGATTGAACGTTGCTGCAAGCCAAAGCGGAGTGTCGTCTCCGATGGCCCGCACCGCGGCATTTGGCCATCGGCGAAGTTCCGTAAAGAGCCGTCACCGCATTCCCGACATGAGTGAGCAAAACTAGGTGGTCACGCTGTTCGCTCCGAGACGCATGGCCGTTTCGGTAACGACGACCGAAGTTGGCGAGCGCGCCTTGGTTCTTCTGGCGAGGCGTCATGCCGTCGATCATACAGCGGCGCAGCGGGCTTACCGTGATGTGGTATCAGTCATGCGATGGTCTCAAGATCAAAGGTTGGTCTAAGCAACCAAACCTTCTTATCAGAAGTCCATTCCCGCAAATAGAAACGCTCCTTCCGCGCCAGCGGGTTCGTTCAATCCCCTAATTCAGGTTTTCTCAGAAACGCATTAATTTGCCGACATGCGTGTCTCTTTCTCGGGATCGAACAGATGCACATGGTCTGTCGGGATTGTCAGGCGCACCTCCTGTCCCTCTTTCAACGACAACCTTTCGTGAAAGACGGCCGTGATTTCGCTTCCGGCAATGTCGAGTACGACGTGCAGGTCCGCGCCTGTCGGCTCGATCAACTTGATCACCGCCGGGCTTCCGCTTTCTGAAATCATCACATCCTCGGGCCGGATTCCCAAGATAACCGGCTGGCCGGGTTGGGCGTCGAGCGCCGAGTCAAAATACAAAGCCCCGCCAGAATCGAGATCGAAGGACCGCGCATCGGTGCCGATACGGCCTTTCAGCAGGTTCATGGCCGGAGAACCGATGAACCCGGCTACAAAGACATTGGCTGGCGCGTCGTAGACGGCCATGGGGCTGCCGATCTGCTCGACATGACCACCGCGCATGACGACGATCTTGTCGGCCATGGTCATCGCCTCGATCTGGTCGTGGGTCACATAGACGATCGTCGTCTTGAGCGCCTTGTGTAACGAGCGGATCTCGGCCCGCATCTGCACGCGTAACTTGGCGTCGAGATTTGACAGCGGTTCGTCGAAGAGGAAGACCTTGGGGTCGCGAACGATGGCGCGTCCCATGGCAACACGCTGACGCTGGCCACCCGAAAGTTGCCGGGGATACCGGTCGAGCAGCGGACCGAGGTCGAGAATGCCCGCAGCCTCGTCGACCTTTCGTCGCTGTTCGTCACTCTTGGCACCGCGCATGCGCAGCGAAAACCCCATGTTCTCGGCAACGGTCATGTGCGGATAAAGCGCGTAGGACTGGAACACCATGGCGATGTCGCGGTCCTTGGGATGCAGCCTGCTGATGTCCTTGCCGTCGATCAGGATGCTACCGGTGGTGATGTCCTCGAGCCCGGCGATCAGCCGCAGCAGCGTTGACTTGCCGCAGCCTGAAGGCCCGACGAGCACGACGAATTCACCGTCTTCGATACCGATGTCGATGCCGTGCAGAACCCGAACCTCGCCAAAGGATTTGGTCGCCTGCTGGATGGTCAGAGGTGCCATGTCGTCGTCTCCATATCCGAATGCGTCAGCCGGACTTCTTGAATGCTGTGTTTCATCCCTTCACGGCCCCCGCGGTCAGGCCGCGCACCAGGTGGCGCTGCAAAAGCAGCATGACAACGACGATGGGCAGCATGATCCCGATTGCGCCCGCAGCGGAGAGCGACCAGGACGAGATGTCCTCGCCGCCGAAAGACGCGATTGCGACGGGCAGGGTCTTGGTATCGGTGCCGGTCAAGACCAGCGCGAAGAGAAACTCGTTATAGGACAGCAACAGGCTGAACAGCGCGGCCACCGTCATGCCGGGCCGTGCAAGCGGCAGGATGACGATGCGGAAGGCCTGCCAGTTGGAACAGCCGTCAATGGCCGCCGCTTCGTCAAGGTCGCGCGGGATCTCGAGAAAGAAGCCATGCATCAGCCAGATCGTGAAGGGCTGGTTGATCGCCACCAGCGCCAGGATCAACAGCGGATAGGTGTCGATCATGTTCAGGAACGTTCCCATCACGAAAAACGGGATCGCGAGCAGCATGTGCGGAAACATCCGGATCGTGAACAGCGCGCTGAGGATCGGCCCGGCGCTCCGCCTCGGAATGCGCGACAGTGCATAGGCGGCAAGGCTGCCCGCCGGAACAGAGATGAAAACCGTACCTGCGGAAATGATCAGGCTGTTCATCAGGTAGAAGACGAAGTCGTTCTCGGTCCAGACCTGAATGTGATACTTCAGGGTCGGCTCGAAAATGAGGGTTGGCGGAATGGTAAAGGCGTCGCGCGGATCCTTGAGCGAGGTCAACACCGCCCAGATCAGCGGCGTCAGGTTGATGAAGGTGAACACGCACAGGCCGATGAAGATCAGCCATGTTGTTCTCTGCTGGCCGGGCCGTAGCTGGGCGCTCATCGGTCGCCCCCCCTGTAAGCCTTGTTGAGGCCGCGATTGATTGTCAGGAGCAGTATCGCAACGACGATCAATGTGATGACCCCCAAGGCCGAGGCCTTGCCGACTTCAAGCATGCGAAAGCCAAGTTGGTAGGTGTAGATCGTGATGGTTTCGGTCGCGGTGCCCGGTCCGCCGCCGGTCAGCACATAGATCAGGTCGAAAAAGCGGAAGACATCCATCAACCGGATCGAGATGACGAAGATGATCGCAGGGATCAGCGCGGGGACGATGACATGACGCAGGGTATTCCAGCTGCTGGCACCATCAATCTGTGCCGCTTCGATCAACGAGGTATCAAGACCCTGTAGCGCTGCGTAGAGCACCATCATGACCAAAGGCGTGAAGACCCAGGCATCGGCCAGAATGACGCTGACCTTGGCCCAGACGGGGCTGCCCAGCCAGTCAGGCGGTTCGATGTTGAAGGTCAGCAGCGTCGCATCGACGAACCCCCAGTTCGAAGCGAGCATCCATTTCAGGAACAGCGCCGCCACGACCGGAGTCACGATATGCGGCAGGAAAAGCAGGACGGAAAAGACCTTGGCGCTGCCGTGAAGCCGGTAGAGCGCGAGCGCCAGTGCAAACCCGACGAAAAATTCCACGGCGACCGATCCGAAGGCGATGATGATCGTCGTCCACATGGAGTTCCACAGGCGCGCTTCGGTCAGCAGGTCGACATAGTTACCCAGACCGATGAAGGTCCGCTCGCCCGAGCCAAGGTAGTAGTCGAAGAAGCTCAGATATACAGCATAACCCAGTGGCCAGAGCAGCACCAAGGCAAGCAAACCGAAACTGGGCAGGAAGAACAGCCAGAGGCCGCGTTGCCAGCTCACCATGTCGGATCGTTCCTTTCAGGTGGAGTTCGGCCCACGCCACGGGCGCGGCGCGGGCCGGGTTGAGATCGGTCGGATCAGTTGTAGTAGCCGCGGCTGGCCAGAAGTTCCTCTGTCTCGGCGGCGGCCTGGTCGAGCGCCTCCTGAACCTCGGCTTCGCCGGTCACCGCGCGCAGGATGTGACGCGTGACGATCTCACCCACATCGTTGAAATCAGGCATGGCCGGAAACGCCTTGCCACTTTCCAGCGCAGCCCGTGCGGCCGGATACCAACGGTATTGCGCGGCCAGGTCGGTGTTCTCGAGCACGGACAGACGTGGCGGCATGGCGAATTGGGCACCCTCTCGCATGCTCTCTTTGCTGGCGGCCTCGGCCAGCATCCTGAACATCTCATCGCGGTCAGCCGAGGAATAGGCCGAGATCGCGAAACCGTCATTCGCCGTCCGCGCGCCGCCGCCCGGAGGTGCGACCCATTCGATCTGTCCCACGACGCGGGACTGTTCGGCGTTGTCCATCGCCGCAGCGCGGGTGAACCATTGCAGGCCCATCGCGGCCAGCCCCTGTTGCAGGTTGATGGTGGATTCGTCGTTGGCATGCGCGGTAAAGCCGCGCGGAGCGTATTCCGTCATCTCCTTGAGCTTCGTGATCGCCTCGACGCCAGCGGCGTTGTTGAAGATCGGCCGCCAGTTCTCGTCGAACCAGCCGTCACCGATCGCGTTCATGTACCAGTGCGACTCGTTCAGGGCCGCATCCACGGGCTTGAGCGACATGATCGTACCGGCCATACGCGCCGAATCCAGCTGAGAAGCGGCCGCCATGTAGTCTTCCATCGTCTGCGGTGGTTCGATCCCGGCTTCCTCGAGCAGATCCTTGCGGTAGAAGAACAGCTCGGTGTTGGTCAGGATCGGCATTGCGTAGATCTTGCCGTCATAGCTGACCGCGTCGATCACCGATTGCGGAAAGTCATCCAGATCGTATTCGTCCTCATATTTTTCCCAGAGATCGTCAATGGGCTCGAGCCACCCATTGGACGCAAAGCGCCGGAAGGACGAGTCGTTGAGATAGAGCACGTCGATGGCGTCGGATTCCGCCGACATCGTGATCGAGGCCAGTTCCAGTTCCTTGTCGATCGGCATCAGTTCGACGCTGACCCTGCCTTCAGGCAGCGCGTCGATCATCTGTTGGGTGTAGTATTCAAGCGCCGGTTGGCGGTGGCTGATGACGCGGATGGCATCCTGCGCCAGCGCGCTGGTCGCGACCGAGGACAGAAGCAAGGTTGCGGTCGCGACCTGCATCTTCTTCGTAACATTGAATCGAATTGTCATATCTTTCTCCCTTGAACGTTTTGAGCCGAGCCTTCCTCCTGCCCGGCGGTTTCCGATCTGCTCGTCAGGTCATCCTTGTCCGGATCACGCGGTAGGCTCGCTTTGGGTTGGTGCAAGAAGCTTCGTTGCTCACAGGTTCCTCCTCAACTGGTTTTCAGATCTTGCGCAATGATTGCCGACATGACTTGGTATCGGCTTGTTCATGCGCCCTCCTTTGGGATGAAACGAAATCGGGATGTTTGGCGAAACTGCATGCCGGGCCGCAGAGCGATCGACGGAAAATCAGCGTGGTTGGGCGCATCAGGCCAATGCTGCGGCTCCATAGCGATCCCAGCATGCCGCCCATAGGGCAGGCCATGATGCCCTATGGCGGGGGCCGTGTTCAGGCGCGCGGCGTCATACACTTGCAGCCCCGGCGCATCCGTTTCAAGGATCATTGCAAGTGTATCGGTTTCGAGCCGTGCGACGGGGCGCATGCCTTTGCCATTGAGGCAGAAATTCGTGTCCAGGTCGATCATCACGGGCAACGGGGTCGCTTGGCGCAGGTCATAGGGTGTGCCTGCTACGGGCATGATGTCGCCGTTCGGAACAAGCGCATCATCGACTGGAAGGTAGGTGTCGGCATCAATTTGCAGCCGGTGCCCTGCCAGCCCCGTGCCGTTCAGTGACCAATAGCCGTGAAACGCCGGGTTAAAGAACGTTGCACGATCGCTCTGCCCCGTGATGTCGATCTCAAGAGTGCCCTCGGGATCGAGCGCATATGTCACCGAAATGTCGATTGGCCCAGGCAGCCCGCCCGCGCCATCGGGAACGTTAAGTCGCAAGGTCACGCTGTGCGTCTTCCTTTCGGCGATGGTCCAGACCTGTTGCGAAAGACCGTTGGGACCACCATGCAGCGCGTTGCCGTTTTCATTGACGTCAAGCTGCAACACATCGCCATCCAGTGGCGCGCCACCCCCGGCGATCCGGTTGGCGACCGGCCCCACAATCGCACCGAAATAGCGCATCTGCGAAAAGTAGCTTTCGATCTCCGGGCTACCGAGCGCCAAGGACGTTTCGATCCCGTCGAGATGAAATCGACACAACGTCGCGCCGTAGGCCATTAACAGCGCCCGCGCAGGGCCGTTGGTGATCTCCACGCCTTCGATCTCGTTGCCTTCAGGCGTCGCGCCGAGGATCATTGTATCGCCTCGAAAAACGGTTTGATCGCCAGGTCCCAGTCTGGGCTACCGGCGATGGCCGGTACGTGCTGGTCCACCGCGATCTTTCCAATACCCACAAGTGCAATTTTCATCAGTGACTGTCCTTTCCGACCGGCGCGCCGCGGCATCCCTTGAGGAAATCGAGGTCCGCGCCGGTGTCTGCGCCTTCCACATGCTGCTGGTGCAACCACGCGTAACCGCTTTCCGGGCGCTCGTGGAACGGGGTCCAGCGGGCAAGGCGTTCGGTCAATTCGGCGTCCGAGATGTCCAGATGCAACCGGCGGTTCTCGACATCGACGACGATCATGTCGCCGGTCCGGACCACGGCCAGCGGTCCACCCGCCGCCGCCTCGGGCGAGGTG
>NZ_JBHYFV010000011.1:0-117592 GCF_051859345.1 Marivita sp.
ATCACCACCTGCGCAGAACGTCTTGCCCTCGGCTGCCAGCACCACAACCCGCACCGCTCGATCCGACGCCAGATCGCGCGCCGCCGCTTCCAATTCCGCCATCATCGCCGCAGACAGCGCATTGTGCTTATCGGCCCGCGCCAGCGTCAGCGTCGCCACGCCGCGCGCATCCGTATCCACCCGGATCAAACTCATCCCCGCATCCCCCGTGCCATCTCGGCTGCTTCGGCCAGAACACTCATGTCCAGTCCATGTTCGTATCCCAAAGACGCGACACGCTGGGCCACCGCCTCGGTCGCCACGTTTCCAGCCGCCCCAGGCGCAAAGGGACACCCCCCCAAACCTCCGACAGCCGCATCGAACACCCGCAGCCCAAGGCCCAATGACGCCTCGACATTGTCGCAGGCCAATCCGCCTGTGTCATGGTAATGGCCTGCCAGTTTTTCTGCCGGCATCTCATCCAGCACGGCTTTCAGCATTGCAACGATCCCCTCCGGCGTGGCGCGCCCGATCGTGTCCCCCAAGGACACTTCGTAACACCCCATATCGCGCAGGGCCGCCACAACCCGCGCAACGGCTGCGGGCGCGACCGGGCCGTCATAGGGGCATTCGACCACGCAGGACACATAGCCACGCACCGGCACCCCGCGTTCCAAAGCGGCCTCTGCCACAGGCCGGAACCGCTCAAGACTTTCCGCAATCGACGCATTGATATTGGCGCGCGAAAACCCTTCCGAGGCCGATCCGAAAATCGCGACCTCATCAGCCTGTGCCGCCATCGCATCCTCAAAACCCCGCATGTTTGGCGTCAACGCCGCATAGGACACCCCCGCCGCCCGCGTGATCCCCGCCAGAACGGCATCGGAATTCGCCATTTGCGGCACCCATTTCGGACTGACGAAACTGGCGCATTCGATCCGCCGGAACCCGGCACCGCTCAGGCAATCGACCAAAGCGATCTTTTCCGCCACCGGCATCAGCCGCGCCTCGTTCTGCAACCCGTCGCGCGGCCCCACTTCGAAGATCTCGACCCGTTCAACCAACGCGCCACCCCCTGCTTCTTCTTTTTCCAAATATGCAAACGCGGCGCTCAGCCACCTGTCTCCCACACCGGGTAGAAGTCCCGCGCGTAAAGCTGCGCGCCCTCACCATCGGGCAGGGATTTTTGAAACTCCGGCCGCTCGGTGATCCGCGCGTACCAGTCGGCCACCGCCGGATGATCGTCCAGCCGCCGGAAATGCCGCGCCATGTAAACCGCCTGTCCCACCGACACGTCCGCTGCCGAAAACCCGCTTGTGAGCAGGTAATCCCGGTTCTCCACCGGCGTCGACAAGCGCGCCTCAAGCGCATCATAACACTTGCCCAGTCGCGCTGCCTCAAGCTTCATCACGATCGGCGAGCGCATCGCGTCTTCGAAAAGCATGATATGTTGCTGGGTAAGCGCAGCGGCATGCTGGCTGATCGTCTCGGCAAAATGCACCCAGACCAACCACGCCATCCGGTCCGGATCGCTTGCCGAGCGCCCCATATTGGCCTCTGGGAACCGCTCGCACAGGTATTCCGTGATCGCCCCGGTTTCGAACATCCGCTCGCCGTCAATCTCAAGCGCAGGCACCCGCCCCGCAGGAGACAGCGTCAGGTATTCAGGATCGCGCAAAGACCTGTCAAACGCGTGCAGAACAACCTCGAACTCCACCTCCAGCTCGTACAAAAGCCAAAGCGTCCGCATCGAGCGTGTCTGTGGACAATGGTGCAGCCGGATCATGTCGCATTCTCCTCTTCTTCCAGACGGATCAGCACCGTCCCGGCATCCACCTGCGATCCGGCAGCAACCATAACCTCGGCAACAACACCATCCCGCGCCGCCAGCAGCGCATGTTCCATCTTCATCGCTTCCAGCACCGCCAGCCGGTCGCCTTTGGCGACGTGATCGCCGACGGCCACATGCACCGATCGCACCAGCCCCGGCATGGGGGCCTCGACCCGGTCGCTGCCCGCCCCGGCGCCGGCATCCCGGTCCAGTGGATCAATCAGCGCGACGACACGCGGCACGGACCCGAACAGGGTCACAACCGCACCGCCGCGATAACAGGCCCGCGCCACCTGCCCGTCATAGCGCCATCCATTGGCCCCGAACCGCGCCTTGACGACGACATCCTCCACCAGAACATCGACCTGCCCCGGACCAGCCGTCACAAGCCGCAGCGCATGTGACTCCTCTTGAACCAGAAGGACCACATCCTGCGTGAAGGCTGACCATAATGCAAATCCGTCCAATGGTCCCGGATCACACGCACGCCCGGTCAACACCATGGCCGCCTGCGCCAGCACTGCGGGTTCAGGCGCGCTCACTGCGGTCAATTCCGCCAGATCCCGGCCAATCAGCCCGGTATCGACAAGCCCTTGGGAAAACCCCTCGTGCCGCGCCAGTGCGCCCAGGAAAGCAAGGTTGGTCACGGTGCCTGCCACCTCGGTGCGGGCAAGCGCACGCCGTAGTTTTCGCAACGCCACCGCGCGACTGTCGCCATGTACTATGACCTTGGCAATCATCGGATCGTAATGCGGGGAAATCGCGTCCCCCGTCCGAACGCCGGTATCGGCCCGCGCCTCGGCCGGAAAGGTCAGATGCGCCAGTCGGCCGGTGGCAGGCAAGAACCCGGCAGGCACATCCTCTGCATAGAGCCTTGCCTCGAACGCGTGCCCCGAAATCTGAAGATCATCTTGTGCACAGGGCAAATCCGCACCGGCTGCCACGGTCAACTGCCACGCGACCAGATCAACCCCGGTGATCAATTCCGTAACCGGGTGTTCCACCTGCAGCCGCGTGTTCATTTCCATGAACCAGAACCCGTCAGGGCGCAGCCCGTCCGACCCATCCACAATGAACTCCACCGTGCCCGCGCCGGCATAGCCGATGGCCTCCGCCGCGCGCACCGCCGCCTGGCCCATCGCGTCGCGCATCTCGGATGTCATGCCGGGTGCCGGGGCTTCCTCGATCACCTTCTGATGACGGCGCTGCAAGGAACAGTCCCGCTCGAACAGATGCACCGCGCGGCTGCCGTCACCAAACACCTGCACCTCGATATGGCGCGGACTGGTGATGTATTTCTCGATCAGGACATGCGGATTCCCAAACGCGGTTTGCGCCTCTGACTGGGCCGACGCCAGCGCATCGGCAAAATCCTTGGCCTGCTCGACCAGCCGCATGCCCTTGCCGCCACCACCGGCCACCGCCTTTATCAGCACCGGATAACCGATCGCCTCGGCCTCCGCCGCCAGCAGGTCCGGCGCTTGTTCGGCGCCCTGATATCCCGGCACCACTGGCACGCCCGCCTCCGCCATCAGCGCCTTGGCCGCGTCCTTGAGCCCCATCGCGCGGATCGCCGATGCCGACGGCCCGATAAAGACCAGCCCCGCCGCCGCAACCGCATCGACGAATTCCGGGTTCTCGGACAAGAACCCATAACCCGGATGGATCGCCTGCGCACCCGTGGCCTGCGCCGCCGCGATGATCGCATCGCCGCGCAAATAGCTCTCGGCAGGCGAAGCGCCACCCAGCGACACCGCCACATCCGCCATCTGCACATGGCGCGCATCCGCATCCACATCCGAATGCACCGCCACTGTCCGCACACCAAGGCGGCGGCAGGTGTCGATCACCCGGCAGGCGATCTCACCCCGGTTGGCGATCAGGATCGTATCAAACATGTCTGCGCCCTCTCTGGTTTCTTTGGGCTGAAAATACCTCGGGGGGTTTGGGGGGCTGGCCCCCCAACCTGCACCACTCCCACGCACCGGGCCGGGTTGCCGGGTGGACCTCGAAAGTCGGGGCATTCGCGGTCATCACATCCGGAACACGCCGAACCGCGTGTCCTCCACCGGCGCGTTCAGCGCCGCCTCAAGCGACAGCGACAACACCGTGCGCGACTTGCGCGGGTCGATGATCCCGTCATCCCAAAGCCGTGCCGAAGCGTAAAGCGGGTGCGCCTGTTTCTCGAACATCTCGATGGTCGGTCGCTTGAACTCGGCTTCATCTTCTGCCGACCAGCTTTCGCCGCGCTTTTCCTTCGCGTCGCGCGTAACGGTCGCGAGAACACCCGCCGCCTGTTCGCCCCCCATCACCGAAATCCGGCTGTTGGGCCAGGTCCACAGGAACCGCGGCTGATACGCGCGCCCAGACATGCCGTAATTGCCCGCGCCGAACGATCCGCCGACCAGCATGGTGATCTTGGGCACAGACGTGCAGGCCACCGCCGTCACCATCTTGGCGCCGTGCCGCGCGATGCCTTCATTCTCGTATTTCCGCCCGACCATGAAACCGGTGATGTTCTGCAAGAACACCAATGGGATCTTGCGCTGCGAACACAGCTCGACGAAATGCGCGCCTTTCTGTGCGGCCTCGGAAAACAGCACGCCATTGTTGGCGACGATCCCCACCGGCCAGCCATCGACATGGGCAAAGCCGGTCACCAGAGTTTCACCAAAGCGCGGTTTGAATTCGTCGAAATACGACCCATCCACCATCCGCGCGATCACTTCTCGGATGTCGTAAGGCGTGCGCAGATCGCCCGGAACAACGCCGAAGATCTCGTCCGGATCATAAGCCGGGTCTTCTGCCGCCTGCCGTAGGGTGTGTGCTGTGCACGCACCACCCAACGACCCCACGGCTCGCCGCGCAAGGGCCAACGCATGGCCGTCATCCTCGGCGAGGTAATCCGCCACACCGGACAGGCGCGTGTGAACATCGCCGCCGCCCAGATCCTCGGCCGTGACAACTTCTCCCGTCGCCGCCTTCACCAAAGGCGGACCGGCAAGGAAAATCGTGCCCTGTTCCTTCACGATGATTGCAACATCGGACATCGCAGGCACATAAGCCCCACCTGCCGTACACGACCCCATGACCACGGCGATCTGCGCAATGCCCTTGGCCGACATCCGCGCCTGATTGTAGAAAATGCGCCCAAAATGGTCGCGGTCCGGGAACACCTCGTCCTGATTGGGCAGGTTCGCGCCACCGCTATCCACAAGGTAGATGCAGGGCAGATGGTTTTCCTCTGCGATTTCCTGCGCGCGCAGATGTTTCTTGACGGTCATCGGGTAATAGGTGCCGCCCTTTACGGTCGCGTCGTTGCACACCACCATGACCTGACGGCCCATCACCCGGCCCACGCCAGCAATCACCCCGGCGCAGGGCGCTGCCCCGTCGTAGAGCCCATGCGCCGCAGTCGCGCCGACCTCCAGAAACGGCGATCCGGGGTCTAGCAGGTTTGCCACCCGGTCCCGAGGCAGCATCTTGCCGCGCGAGATATGGCGTTCGCGCGAGCGTTCGCCGCCGCCCGCCGCCGCAAGCTCCGCCGCGTCGCGGACCACGCGCAGCGCGTCTTCATGCGCAGCCTGATTGGTCTTGAATTGTTCGGAACTCGCAATCACCTGTGACTGAAGCTTCATTTCACTGTCCTCGCATATCGCGTAATTCCAACGCCCGCTGAGCTGTCATGGTCAGGTGACAATTTGCCCCGACAATGGTGCGGATCGTGCCATCCTGCCACATCGCATAGCGCGCGCTGCAATCGGCATCCCGAAAGGTGATCCACGCCCGTTGTGCATCCCGCAGCGCATCGGTGCGGTCCGTCAGCGACGAATACCCCGCAGCATCCGCTTCGGCATTGACCGCCTGCGTGGCCTGATATTGCTCGTTCAGGATCGCGTCCCACTCTCTTGTTTCGGCCAGGATGCAGTCCGTGATTCCGAGGGTGGTCGAACCACCCGGCTGCTCCTGACACTGGCCAGACGCCTGCCCGAGACAGGTTGGATACATCGCGCCGATCTGGGTGTTTTCAAAGCAGTCCCGGACAATGCGGGTCTCAATCTCGGCCTGTTGCGCGAAACCCGTTTCCGGCATCGCCAAAGCGCAGGCAACGATCAGGGCCTGCTTCATGGGTGTCCCCCCTTGCTTGCACGCGCCTTGAGGTCCTTGCGGATCACTTTGCCCGTGACGGTCATCGGAAGCGCATCAAGAAATTCGATTTCCCTTGGATAAGAATAGCTTGCCAGCCGGTCTTTTACCCAATTCTGAAGATCCGTTTCTGAAACATTAACACCGTCTTTCAAAACCACATAGGCTTTCACAATCTCGGTCCGCAGCGGGTCAGGCTTGCCGACCACCCCGCAGGTTGCAACAGCCGGGTGCGACAGAAGGCAGTCCTCGATCTCTGCGGGACCAATACGATAACCCGACGAGGTAATGACGTCATCCTCGCGCCCGACAAAGCGGATGGTGGTGCTGTCGCACACCCCGCGATCGCCGGTCAGCAACCAATTTCCACGAAACTTGGCAGCCGTGTCGTCGGGTTTGCGCCAATATTCAAGGAACATCGACGCTGACCCACGCCGCACGGCGATGTCGCCCTCACCTTCGCAGGGTAGGCCATCCGGGCCGATCACATCCACAGCATGTCCCGGAACCGCGCGGCCCATTGCCCCCGGAATGGTCTCGAACGACGTGGCACAGGACGACACGATCATGTTGCATTCGGTCTGGCCATAGAATTCGTTGATCGTGACCCCAAGGGCTTTGCGACCCCACTCCAGCATCTCGGCCCCGAGCGGTTCACCACCACTGGCGACCGAGCGCAATCCGTCGATCCGCGCATCCGCAGCCTTGAGCATCCGCAGGGCGGTTGGAGGGAAAAAGACATTGCGCACAGTGCCTTCCCGACAGATCCTCATACATTCTTCCACAGAGAACTTGGGCATCCGCGCCGAAACCACCGGCACCCCAAGCGCGAGCCCCGGCATCAGCACATCGAACAGCCCGCCGATCCAGGCCCAGTCGGCGGGCGTCCAGATCACGTCGCCCTCCTGACCCAGGAAATCGTGGCTCATCTCGACCCCCGGCAAATGCCCGGTCAGCACCCGATGCCCGTGCAGCGCGCCTTTGGGTGCGCCGGTGGTGCCGCTGGTGTAGATCAGGGTGGCCGCATCCTCTGGCCCCGTCTCGACAATGGCGCGGGTGCCTGCTGCGGCGCCAAGATCGCTGCGGGTGATCGTGGCCACGCCCAACCCGGTCAGGTGCGCCATGCCTTCTAGGTCGGTCACGACAACCCCCAGATCCGCATCCCGAATGCGCGTACGGAGGGCGTCTTCCTTGAACAGCATGAACAACGGGACCGAAATCGCCCCCAACCGCCACGCCGCGATATGGGCGGCTGCACAAAGCGGCGATTGCGACAACAGCACGCCGACGCGGTCCCCACGCATCACGCCGCGTTCGATCAAGGCGGTTTCCACCTGCCGCGAGCGATACCACAGATCACCATAGGTGATCCGCCGCGTGACGTCCGGCATCACTTCGATCAGCGCCACGCGATCCGGGTCCGTTGCCGCCCAGCCGTCACAGACCTGACGCGCCATGTTCAGAGAGGTGGGCAGGTCCCAATCAAACCGCTTGCGCAATGTGTCATAGGGGGCGGGTTTGAGCATCGGGCGCGTGGACATCATATCGCTGGCCGCCCCGATGTCGCACTGGTCGAGATCAAGTGACCGAACCGGTTCACATGATACAGCATGTCGGCGCAGCGCACGGTGATCCATGCCCCGTCAACCTGCCCCGCAAGGCCGACGCAATCGCTCACAGAAGCATCGTCACCGCCATCCTGCGTGACATAGCGTTGGGCAAATGAGGTGATCACATCCGTCTCCGTTATCGTGGCCGCAATCCAACCGTAGCGAAAGGCCAGCAACGCACCAACTGTCGTTGCAAGGGCAAGCGGCACCCACCAGACCCAACGCGGCATGCGGCTAGCCCATCGCCGCCATCATCTCGCGGCCGACCAGCATGCGCCTGATCTCGGACGTACCCGCACCAATCTCCATCAACTTGGCGTCGCGGAAGATCCGCGCGACCGGCGCGTCGGACAGGAAACCCGCGCCACCCATCGCCTGCACCGCCTGATGCGCCTGCACCATCGCCTGTTCGCTGGCATAAAGACAGCAGGCGGCGGCGTCCTGACGGGTCACGTCGCCCCGGTCACAGGCCTTGGCGACTTCGTAGACATAGGCACGCGCCGAATTCATCGCCGTGTACATGTCGGCCATCTTGCCCTGCATCAGTTGGAAGCTGCCAATCGGCTGGCCGAATTGCTTGCGCTCGGCCATGTAGGGCATGATCTCGTCAAGACAGGCGGCCATGATGCCAAGGCCGATGCCCGCAAGCACAACGCGTTCATAGTCGAGACCGGACATCAGCACGCGCACGCCTCTACCCTCTTCGCCCAGCACGTTCTCGAACGGCACCTCGACATCGTCGAAGATCAGCTCGGCGGTGTTTGATCCGCGCATCCCCAGCTTGTCGAAATGCGGGCTGGTGCTGAAGCCTTTCATCGTCTTTTCGATCAAAAAGGCGGTGATCCCCTTGGATCCGGCATCTGGATCGGTCTTGGCATAGACCACCAGCGTATCAGCGTCCGGCCCGTTGGTGATCCAGTACTTGTTGCCGTTCAGCTTGTAATGATCATTCCGCTTTTCCGCGCGCAGTTTCATCGACACCACGTCAGACCCGGCACCGGGTTCAGACATGGCAAGCGCGCCGACATGCTGGCCAGAGATCAGCCCCGGCAGGTATTTCGCCTTTTGCGCGTCAGTGCCGTTCAGCTTGATCTGGTTCACGCAAAGGTTGGAATGTGCGCCGTAAGACAGCGACACCGAGGCCGACGCGCGCGCCACTTCTTCCACCGCAACGGTGTGCGCCAGATACCCCATGCCCGCGCCGCCATATTGTTCGTCTACGGTGATGCCGTGCAGGCCCAACTCTCCCATCTCGGTCCAAAGCTCTGGCGGGAACGTGTTGGAGCGGTCAATCTCACCGGCCATCGGTTTGACCCGCTCCTGCGCCCAGCGATGCACCATTTCGCGCAAGGAATTGACGTCTTCCCCAAGATCAAACTGCATGGTCGCGTTGAACATTCGCCTCTCCCCCGAGCGGATTTATTGAACACTTGTTCAAATCTTAGTGGAAACCCCCATGTCAGGTCAAGCGCAAGGAACCGCCTGACGCACGCCGCGTTGTCTGTCTGAAACGCACATCAGGAGCGAAAGGATACCACCATGACCGCGACCTTGACCGACAAATTCTGGAACAACATGAGCAAGATCCACGTTGTCCTGCTTGGCGCAGGAGGCAGTGACCCCGTTCCGATGTCCCCGCTCGCCCGCAAAGAGGACAACGCGATCTGGTTCATCACCTCGGCCGATCACGACACGTTCACGGCCGCAAAGACCGGCGAAACGGCGGACATCTATCTTTGCGATTCGGTTGGGCATATGTACGGCACGATCAAAGGGCGGCTGTCCGCCTCTGACGACACCGACAAGCTTGACGAATTGTGGTCTCCGATGGCTGCGGCCTGGTTCGAGAACGGTCGCGAGGATGACTCTGTGCGGTTGATGAAATACATTCCGCTCGAAGCCGAAATCTGGGCCACTGAAGGCACCGCCAAGTACCTGTTCGAAACCATCAAGGCCAATGTCACCGACGACACACCCGATACCGGCGAATACGGCATGATTCATTTTTAGGGAACACACATGAAACGATTGGGAATGGCCTGCCTGTTGGGGCTGCTGTCAGTGTCAGTGGCACCGGCACAGGCCGAAGAGATCGGCAAGGTTGGTGTGGACTGGGTTGGCAATGACATCGTCATCGAGGCGATTGCCGACCCGGATGTGAAAGGTGTGACCTGCCATATCGCCTATTTCGAACGCGGCTTGATTGACCGTCTGAGCAAGGGCAACTGGTTCGAAGACCCCTCGAACGCGTCGATCTCATGCCGCCAGACCGGCCCGATCGAGATTGGCGAGATTGACCGGGATGAGGATGGCGAAGACGTGTTCCGCGCCTCGCGGTCGATCATCCTCAAATCCCTGCGGGTCAAGCGCATCTTCGACGAAGCCAACCAGACGCTGATCTATGTCGCCCACGCGGCAGAACTGACGGATGGATCGGCCAAGGTGTCGATGTCGACAGTGCCGCTTTATGGATCCAACTGACAAAACGTCGTCGTCGGACGAAAGAAAGCGCCGGGTCGCGACCTTACCCCAACAACCGTGTCGCGACGTCGGGAAGTTCGTCAAAGTGCTGAATGATCGCATCCGGTTCAAGCGCGATCATATCTTCACCTGATGGACCAAAGCCAACCAGAACACAGGCCACGCCCACGGCGCGGGCTGTGTCCCGGTCGGTGATCGTGTCTCCGATCAGGCAGCTATGCGCCACGAGCCCGCCCGCCCGTTCGACCGCCGCGATATAAGGTGCCCCATCGGGTTTACGGGTCGGCAGGGTATCGGCCCCGACAAGCGATCCAAACGCGTCCCGCACACCCAACCGCGTCATCAGCGTTTCGGCCAAGGCGGCCGGCTTGTTCGTGCAGATGCCAACCACCATCCCGTTGGTTTTCAACGCCTCGACCGCCTCCATCGCGCCGGGATACATGACCGTGTGAACATCAAGCGCATCGCCATAGGCCAACAGAAGCTCGGGATACCACTGGTTGACAAGATCAGCGGAATATTGCCCAGCCCGTTCCAGCCCCAGCGTCAACATCGCCTTGCCGCCTCGCAACGCTGTTCCCGCATCCGTCGCGGGATCAAGCCGCATGTCACAGCCCATGCGGTCAAAGCAATGGTTGGCAGCCGCGATAAGATCACCGCTGGTGTCTGCAAGCGTGCCATCAAGGTCGAAAATCACTGTCCGCACCAAGTCTCTCCTGTCACAACTCGCAACCATGTGTGAAATCTGCTGCCTTGCGGCATTCAACCAGACCGATAAAAGGACCACAGGCAAAACACAAAGAGAAACATATGAGCATAGCCTTGGTCATTCTTGCAGCGGGGAAAGGCACCCGCATGGATTCGGACCTTCCCAAGGTCCTGCACAAGATCGGCGGTGCGCCGCTTTTGCACCATGCCATGCTCTCGGCTTCGGCGTTGGAACCGGATCGGACCGTTGTGGTGACCGGCCATGGCGCAGACCTTGTCGAAGCGGCTGCACTGGACTTTGACGCTGACGTGATCGCGGTGCGCCAGCCCGAACAGCTTGGCACCGCCCATGCCGTTGCCCAGGCGCGCGATGCGCTGGCCGGGCACGAGGGCGATGTGATTGTGCTTTATGGCGATACGCCGTTCATCACGACAGAAACGCTCGAAGCGATGATCGCGGCACGCGCGGCGCATGACGTTGTCGTGCTTGGGTTCAATGCCGCTGATCCCGGTCGCTATGGCCGCTTGATCACGGATGGAGACACCCTGTCCCGGATTGTCGAATACAAAGATGCTTCAGACGAGGAACGCGCTGTAACGCTTTGTAATTCGGGTGTGATCTGCGCCGATTCCGCGACGCTTCTTGATCTGATCGACGCTGTCGGAAACAACAACGCCTCCCAGGAATTCTATCTCACGGATATCGTCGGAATTGCCCGTGACCGGGGCCTGAGCGCCACCGCCGTCACCTGTGACGAGGCCGAGACCATCGGCATCAATTCCCGCGTTGAACTGGCCGCCGCAGAGGCGACGTTTCAATCCCGTGCCCGCATTGCATTGATGGAAAGCGGAGTTCAGATGCAGGCCCCCGACACGGTCTTCCTGTCCTATGACACCATCATCGGACGTGACGCAGAGATCGAACCTAACGTCATCTTCGCCCCCGGCGTGACCGTGGAATCCGGCGCGCGCATCCGGGCGTTCAGCCACCTGGAAGGTGCGCATGTCAGCCGTGGCGCAACCGTCGGCCCCTTTGCCCGCCTCCGCCCCGGCGCAGAACTTGCCGAACACGTTCACATCGGCAACTTCGTCGAGATCAAGAACGCCTCAATCGACGAAGGCGCTAAGGTCAATCACCTGACCTATATCGGTGATGCGTCGGTCGGCGCGCGCAGCAATATCGGCGCGGGCACCATCACCTGCAACTATGATGGTGTGATGAAACACAAGACCACCATCGGTCGCGACACCTTCATCGGGTCGAACACAATGCTGGTCGCACCGGTGACCGTGGGTGACGAGGCGATGACAGCAACAGCAACTGTTGTGACCAAAGACGTCCCGGACGGTGCAATGGCCATCGGACGGACGCCGCAAGACAACAAACAAGGCTTTGCGCGCAAGCTTTTTGCAATGCTGCGTGCAAAAAAAGCCAAACAGGCAAAAGGGTAACATCATGTGCGGTATCGTTGGCGTTCTGGGGCAGCACGAAGCCGCTCCGATTCTGGTCGAGGCGCTCAAGCGTCTTGAATATCGCGGCTATGACAGCGCCGGAATCGCGACAGTCAGCGATGGCAAACTCGACCGTCGCCGCGCTGTCGGCAAGCTTGTGAACCTGTCTGACCTTCTGGTCCACGAACCGCTGTCCGGGAAATCCGGCATCGGCCACACCCGTTGGGCCACACATGGCGCGCCGAATACCATCAATGCCCATCCGCACCAGTCGGGTCCGGTGGCCGTGGTTCACAACGGCATCATCGAAAACTTCAAAGACCTGCGCGCCGAGTTGGCAGCACACCAGATCACACCGCTGACCGACACGGACACCGAAACCGTCGCGCTTCTGACACATCACTACATGCGCCAGGGCATGACCCATGTCGAAGCCGCCCGCGCCTGCCTTGCCCGCCTCGAGGGCGCGTTTGCGCTGGCGTTTCTCTTTGACGGCGAAGACGATCTGATTGTGGCCGCGCGCAAGGGCAGCCCGTTGGCGATCGGACATGGCGACGGCGAGATGTATGTCGGCTCAGACGCAATCGCCCTTGCCCCGATGACAGACACGATCACCTATCTGAATGAAGGGGATTGTGCGGTTCTGACACGTCAGACGCTTGATATATTTGACGAAACCGGAAATCGCGTAACCCGCCCAAGCCGCAAGATCAACACGGATGCCACCCGCGTCGACAAGGCCGGTTACAAGCATTTCATGGGCAAGGAAATTGCGGAACAACCCACCGTTCTGGCCGACGCCCTGCGTGGCTATCTTGATGGAAACACCATCGTGTTCCCCGAAGACCTGCCCGATTTCTCCAAGGTCCAGCGCCTGACCATGGTCGCCTGCGGCACTGCGTTCTACGCCTGTCTGACCGCGAAATACTGGTTCGAACAGCTGGCGAAACTGCCTGTCGAAGTCGATATCGCCTCCGAATTCCGCTACCGCGAACCGCCAGTGACTCCCGGCACAGTGGCGCTTTTCGTCTCACAGTCGGGCGAAACCGCCGACACTCTGGCCGCACTGCGCTACTGCAAAGGCAAGGCTGACACGATCCTGTCGGTGATCAACGTCGATGAAAGTTCAATCGCCCGCGAAAGCGATGTGGCGCTGCCGATCCATGCCGGAGTCGAGGTTGGTGTTGCCTCCACCAAGGCTTTCACCTGCCAGCTTAACACGCTGCTCTTGCTGGCTTTGCACGCGGCTGTCCAGCGCGGAGAGCTGAGCACAGAGGGACTGGCCGAAAAGCTCGACCGATTGCGGGCCTTGCCGGGTCTGTTCAACGCCACGCTGGACCGCGATCCCGCCATGGCCGACGCCGCCCGCAAGATCGCCGAGGCTCGCGACGTGTTGTTTCTGGGGCGTGGATTGATGTACCCCCTGGCGCTTGAGGGCGCTTTGAAACTTAAGGAAATCAGCTACATACACGCCGAAGCCTATGCGTCAGGTGAACTCAAGCACGGTCCCATCGCCCTGATCGACAAGAACGTGCCGGTGATCGTAATGGCCCCGCGGGATGCGCTGTTTGAAAAGACCGTGTCCAACATGCACGAGGTCATGGCCCGCGGTGGCAAGGTCTGCCTGGTCACTGACGCTGCCGGAGCCGAGGCGGCGGGATCGGATGTCTGGCGCACGATCATCCTCCCCGAGGTCGATCCGATCCTGGCGCCGCTTCTTTATGCCCTGCCGGCCCAGCTTTTGGCCTACCATGCCGCCATCGCCAAAGGCACCGATGTAGACCAGCCCCGCAACCTCGCCAAATCCGTCACAGTGGAATGACCCTCGATGACGCCCTGACCGATCTGACCGCGCAGGCCGAACCGGGGCGGGCGGAACAAATGGCCGCCTATCACAAGGCACCCCGGACCTATCTGGGTGTGGCCAATCCCGACACCGACATCCTCGTGCGAAACTGGCGCAAGACGCTGACGATCGAAACACGGATGACCCTGGCGCAAGATCTCTGGCAAACGGACATCTTCGAGGCCCGTGTCGCCGCTGCGAAACTGCTGACCCAAGCCCGGATCAAACCCTCTGATACCGGGGTTTGGGACGTGATCCAGTCCTGGGTGCCCGATTTCGACAGCTGGGCCATCGCCGATCACGCCTGCATGGCCGGTCAACGCCGCTTGATCGCAGATCCCACCCGGCTCGACACAGTCGAAAGCTGGACAACAAGCGACCACATGTGGACCCGCCGCGCAGCGCTGGTCATCACCCTGCCATGGACGAAACAGAACCACCCCACGCGTGACGAAACGACCGCCCGCGACCGAATCCTCGGCTGGGCGGCACGCTATATGGCCGACCCGGACTGGTTCATTCAGAAATCCGTTGCCTGGTGGCTGCGGGACCTGTCACGGCATGACCCGGACCGCACCCGTTTCTTTCTGGCCGAACACGGGGAACAGATGAAACCGTTCGCCCGCAAAGAAGCGGCGCGCCACCTACCCGCCTGAGAACACCTGAACCTCGGCCAACCCGGTCAACGGAACCCCGATCAACCGCATCGCCGCCAGCGACATCCGGCTGCCACCATCACTCGGCATCAACTCCACCTGTGCAGATTGCCCTGTCGCCGGATACACCACCCGTCCGGTTTCCGCCCGTGACACCAACGACGTCTCAAGCCAGAATCCGGGGCGTGCCGGATCGCCCAGCGACGCAATCGTGTTGCCAAGCGCCCGCTCTGCGCTGACCGGCGTGGCCGATGCCGCCTGACGTTCGTCGGCAGTGCTCGTGTCGAACTCATCCACGGTGCGCGCCGTTGTGGGCGGACGACGCTCCGAGGTTTCCAGCGTTTCGGGGCGTGATTGCGGTCGCGTCTGCCCGTCGCCATCCCCTGCCACCATCTGCGGCGTGAGGCCAAGCTGACCACATCCGGCCAGCGCCAGGCAAACGCTTAAAATTCCAAGATTCTTGAGCACCGGCTCCTCCGACGTTTGTAGCGCATCTGATTGCCCTACCATACTTGCCGAGTCTGTGCCGAAAGGCTAGGTTCCCAAGCATGACACCGCTTATTGATCCCTTCCAGCGCGCAATCACCTATCTGCGCGTCTCCGTAACCGACCGCTGCGATTTCCGCTGCGTCTATTGCATGTCGGAAAACATGACCTTCCTGCCGAAGAAGGAGCTGCTGACCCTGGAAGAACTGGATCGCATGTGTACGACCTTCATCGGTCTGGGCGTCGAAAAGCTTCGGATCACCGGCGGCGAACCACTGGTGCGACGCGATATCATGACTTTTTTCCGGTCAATGACACGCCACCTTGACGCTGGCACGCTCAAGGAATTGACGCTTACGACCAACGGCTCGCAGCTCGAACGCTTCGCGGATGACCTTTACGCAGCCGGTGTGCGCCGGGTGAATATCTCGCTCGACACTCTGGACGACCAGAAATTCGCCGACATCACCCGTTGGGGCCGCCTGCCGCAGGTGATCAAGGGGATTGACGCGGCGCAAAAGGCCGGGCTGCGCGTCAAGATCAACACCGTCGCGCTCAAGGGCTTCAACGAAGATGAGCTTTTCACCCTGACCGAGTGGTGCAAGAGCCGCGACATGGACCTGACCTTCATCGAGGTCATGCCGATGGGCGATATCGGAAACGAGGACCGCCTGGGTCAGTATTGGAAACTCAGCGACCTGCGCGACGAGTTGCGCAAGGAATATACCCTGACGGACCTGCCCGAACGCACAGGCGGGCCCGCCCGCTATGTCCGGGTCGAGGAAACCGGCCAGAAGATCGGCTTCATCACGCCGCTGACGCATAATTTCTGCGAAAGCTGCAACCGCGTGCGCCTCACCTGCACCGGCGAGCTGTTCATGTGCCTGGGCCAGGAAGACAACGCCGACCTGCGCTCGGCCCTGCGAAATCACCCGGGAAGCGACGAACCTCTGAAACAGGCAATCCGCGACGCGATCACGCTGAAACCCAAGGGGCATGATTTCGACTATTCCCGCCAGACCGTGGATGGTCGCGTCTCGCGTCACATGAGCCATACCGGCGGCTGAACCGTCAGGGAGCGAGGGGCCAGCCCCTCGCGCTCCCCGAGGTATTTCCGGCCCAAAGAAACCTTCATTCAATAGAAACGCCCGCCACGCGCATGACGTGACGGGCGGTGAAGCAATCTGAAAGATCAGAGGCTTCTTCGGGCACGGTCATCGGCGCCTCCGCCTGTACCGCCAGACACGGGTAATCCCTTAACCTTAACAAGTGGTTTCTTTGGGCTGAAAATACCTCGGGGTTTGGGGCAGAGCCCCAACCGCTTGCCGCGGCGCAGGTGCGGCAAGCTAAACCGGTGCGCCGCAGGCGCTCATCATCCTCAAACCCGCGAAATTCGACCACCCCCAACAGGCGCAGGCACACCCGTGGTGCCCGGTGCCGAGGTTGGCAAACCGCGCATCACCCGCACCGCGAGATAGGCAAAGGCCTGCGCCTCCAGCATATCGCCATCCAGCCCTACCGCCTCGACGGGCAGCACCGCGCAATCCAGCGCAGAGGCCAGCATCGCCATCATCACCGGGTTGTGCCGCCCACCTCCGGTAACCAGCAAACGGTCTGGCGGCACCGGGCAATGCTCCATCCCCTGCATCACCGCCGCTGCCGCCATCGCCGTCATAGTGGCGGCCGCATCAGCGTCCTTCAGTTCCCGCACCAAGTCGAGCATCAGGGAAAAATCATTCCGGTCCAGCGACTTGGGGGGCATCTTGCGGAAATACGCTTCCTCCAGGAACAGTTCCAGCGCGCCGTCCACCACTTGCCCCTGTGCAGCCAGCGCGCCGCCCTTGTCATAGGCCAGCCCACGCCGCTGCATCATCAGGTCATTGATTGGCGCGTTTGCAGGCCCGGTGTCGAAGGCCAGCAAGGCTCCCGGCGCATCGGGCTTGTCCGACGCGGGATCGACCCATGTCAGGTTCCCAACACCGCCAAGGTTCAGGAAGGCCACAGGCGTATCCGCTCCGATCCACTTGGCACAGGCCCAATGATAGAATGGCGCAAGCGGTGCGCCCTCGCCGCCCAGTTCCACATCCGTTGACCGGAAATCCCAGATCACAGTCCGACCCAGCGCTTCGGCCAGTGCAGCACCATCCCCCAATTGATGCGTCCCGCGCCCTTGCGGGTCATGCGCCAAAGTCTGGCCGTGAAACCCGACCACGTCCGCGTCAAACCTTTGCAGCGCTGCAATATGGGCCTCCAGCACAACCGCCGCCGCGTCGTCCAGATCGTCGCCGGGCCATTTACCCAAAGCCGCGCGCAGCACGGCTTGTTCAGCCTCGGAATAGCCGCGATACCCCGACCCACCGAATTCGGACACCGTCACCCCATCGGTCAGCACCAGCGCCGCATCGACCCCGTCGAGCGACGTGCCCGACATCGCGCCCAAGGCCCAGATCGGTTCTGCCAACTTGCCCTTCACCTTTTCCCCTGCCCTGCGTATAGCTGCCCTCACCATTCTATAACGAGGCAACCCCATGACCTACCATCCCAAATCGGACTTCATGCGCGTCATGATCGAGCGTGGCTTTCTGGCCGACTGCACCGATTATCAGGGCCTTGACGAGGCGCTGATCAAGGGCGTGGTGCCGGGGTATATCGGCTTTGACGCGACAGCGAAGTCGCTGCATGTAGGCAGTCTGATCCAGATCATGATGCTGCGCTGGCTGCAAAAGACCGGGCACAAGCCGATCACACTCATGGGCGGCGGAACCACCAAGGTGGGCGATCCCAGCTTTCGCGCCGATGAGCGGCCTCTGCTGACGCCTGCCCAGATCGACGACAATATCGACGGGATCAAGCAAGTCTTCGCCAAGTACATTTCGTATGATGACGGCGATACCGGGGCCTTGATGCTCAACAATGCCGAATGGCTGGACGGGTTGAATTACCTCGATTTCCTGCGTGACATCGGGCGGCATTTCAGCGTGAACCGGATGCTGTCCTTCGAGAGTGTAAAATCCCGCCTCGACCGAGAACAAAGCCTCAGCTTCCTCGAATTCAACTACATGATCCTGCAAGCCTATGATTTCCTTGAACTGAACCGCCGCTACGGCTGTCTGATCCAGTTCGGCGGATCGGACCAATGGGGCAATATCGTCAACGGCATCGACCTGACCCGCCGGGTGCTGGATCACCAGATCTTCGGCCTCACCTCGCCGCTCTTGACCACCAGCGACGGCAAGAAGATGGGCAAATCCGCCGATGGCGCGGTCTGGCTGAATGCCGACATGCGATCGCCCTACGAGTTCTGGCAGTTCTGGCGCAACACAACCGATGCCGATGTGGGTCGGTTCCTCAAGCTCTATACCGAATTGCCGGTCGAGGAATGTGATCGCCTTGGCGCGCTTGCCGGGTCCGAGATCAACGACGCCAAGATCGTCCTTGCCAATGAGGTCACAACCCTCTGCCACGGGGCTGAGGCCGCAGCAGCGGCAGAGGCCACGGCGCGCGAAGTGTTCGAAAAGGGCGGCATCGGCGACGACCTGCCCACCGTGACCCTCACCTCCGAGGATATCGGCGGCGGTATCTCGATCGTGCAGCTGATCGTGCGCTCTGGTCTGGCCAAGACCGGCAAGGAGGCCAAGCGCCTGATCGCCGAGAACGGCGCGCGGATCGACGATGCACCGCTGACTGATGCGGGGCTGATGATCGACGCAGGCGCGCTGTCCACCCCCATCAAGCTTAGCGCGGGCAAGAAACGTCATGCGCTGGTCAAACTCGGCTGACGCGATACGCCGCACCCGGTGTCTCGATGGCTCCGGGCGCGCGTTAACCAAATGGCAACCCGGCTTTGACATGCTGCGGGCATGACGCCCAACCCGCTCTCCCAATCCGATGCCTACGCCAACACCCTGCGCGCCCTTGGCACTCGGGTACGGATCGACCGTGTCGGCGATCAGGGCCACTGCCTGATCCAGACGCGCCAATTGCCGCTTCTTGGTCCGGTCAATCTGATCTCCCGCGGGCCTGTTGGACTTTGCCCGTCGGATACTGCAAACTACCTGTGCGACCTCGCGCTCAAGGGTCCGCTTGTCGTGAACACGGCCAACACCGGTCTCGCTTCAAATGGGTATATCCGCCTCAATGCGCCCAAACCCGTGGCGCTGTTGCCTCTCTGCGAACCACACCACATGCGCGCGAAGCTGCACCAAAACTGGCGCAACGCGCTGAAACGGGCCGAACGCTCCGACCTGCGGATCACCAATGCGCCGTACCACCCAATCCAGCATTCCTGGCTGATCGACACCGACCGTGCAGAACAAAAGACCAACCGCTACCGCAACTGGCCCACGCGACTGCTCAACACCTTTGCCTCTGAAAACCCCGGTCAGGCGCGTGTCGTCACCGCCTCCGATGGAAAAACACCCGTCGCCGCAATGCTGATCCTCTGCCACCGGCCTTGGGCGACTTACCATATGGGCGTCACCACCGTTGCCGGGCGCAGGGCGAATGCCCACAACCTGACACTCTGGCATGCGATGCTCTGGCTCGCACAGCGCGGCTACGACACGCTCGATCTGGGCCTGCTCACTGGCCCGGACAGCCTCGACCGGTTCAAACTCCGCACCGGTGCCACGAAACACCAACTGGGCGGCACATGGCTTCGCCTGCCGCGCCCGTTCCGTCGTCAGTTCCCCAGCATCCATGTCCCGTCCGGCCAGAAGGCGTGATAGGCAAAGGCGAACAGCACGTCATGCGGCACATCCCTCCCCTGACCATCGCGCACCCGGATCGACCCCACATCGCGCCCGTCGCCGATCCGGCCCGTGTCCAGCGCGGATGCCTGGCCCGCCCGCCACGAGATCACCAAACCGGCCTCGCGCACCTCGCTTTCGCGCGCCAGTCGCGCCATCGGCCAGGCGCGGTCCCCAACCCGAACCACCCGCTCGAGCGCGTCGATCCCATGTGGCGGCATCTCACCGGAATACAGGAACGGTCGCGTTGAACTGTCGTAACCCCGATACGGATTGCGCCCGTAATCCCGGTTATGGTCCGGCTCCGCCATCACCAGCCCGTCAGGATGGCGCGCGGTGAACTCGGCCCAGCTTTCCATCCAGCTTGGCAGCGTCTTCAATTCAACACCGGTCAAATCCCCGACAATGGCCTCGCCGATGGCCTGTTGCCACCAGCTTTGGGTCTCGCGGTCATACATGATCATGTCCGAATTGCGCAGCTTGCCCGACACGCCGAAACTCAGCACCCGGCCATTCACCCGCCGGTCAAAGCTCAGCGCCGAATTGCACAAGGGGCAGAACGTCACCGCCACAGGCACGCCCCCGACAACATCATTCACGATCTCATGCCACGTCAGATACCGGATCGGATAGGCCCGCGCCTGTCCGCCCATCTCCAGCGTGATCACCGGTTCGGTCGGGTCGATCCCCGTCTTGCCCGAGGCGCGCACAAAGGAGGGATCACTCAGCGCGGGGATGCCGTCTTTCGGCGGGCCACCCGAAACGATTTCGACCCAGTTCGACACTGTCGTTTTCTCGAAATTCGTGTCTGGCCATTCATTGCGCCAGAACTCCGGGCTCGCCACCACCGCCGAGGCCAGAAAAATCGTAATCAAACCGGATAAAAAGCCCAACCGCATCGCACCACTCCCTGCAATGCGGCCAGCTTGCCGCAAACGTCACGACCTGCACAGCCCGGTACACGCAGCTGTGACAGCGCGCGATCCCCCGCTGCCATCAAAGGGCGGTGGCTGCGCAATCCGCGCGTGGCCCCGAAGGGCCACGCACATCAAACCTATTCGGTCACCGTCACATCGGCCATGACGTCGGGCTGACCGATCACTGCCCCGTTCTGACCCTGACCACGTTTGATGGCGTCGATCACATCCATGCCATCGGTCACAGTTCCGACAACCGTGTATTGACCGTTGAGGAAATACCCTTCCTGGAACATGATGAAGAACTGCGAATTGGCTGAATCCGGGCTTTGCGACCGCGCCATGCCGACGACACCCCGATCAAACGGCGTGTCCGAGAACTCCGCCGGCAGGTCCGGCAGGTCCGAACCGCCGCGTCCGGCCATGCCCATGTCACCACCGTCCAGCTTGCCGAACTCAACATCGCCAGTCTGCGCCATGAAACCGTCGATCACGCGGTGAAAGACGACGCCGTCATAGGCGCCCTCTTCTGCCAGCGCCGTGATCTGCGCCACATGCTGCGGCGCGACGTCTTCGAACAGGTCGATAGTCACGGTGCCATTGGCCTCGCCCGCCACCTCGATCTGCAATCCGGTCGCCAGCGCCGGGGACGCCAGCAGAGAAAATGCAACCGCCAGTTTACGCATCTGCAGCCACCTTGACCGACACCATGCGGTCCGGGCTTGCGGGCGGCTCGCCGCGGGTGATCGCATCGACATGCTCCATGCCCGAGATCACGCGGCCATAAACCGTGTACTGACCGTTGAGGAAATGGTTGTCCGAGAAGTTGATGAAGAACTGTGAATTGGCGGAATTCGGGTTCTGCGAGCGCGCCGCGCCCAAAGTGCCCCGGTCATGCGGCAGCTTTGAAAACTCGGCCGGCAGGTCGGGAAGGTCCGACCCACCCGTGCCCGCGCGGCGGATGTTGAAACCGTCTTCCATATCGCCATGTTCGACATCGCCGGTCTGCGCCATGAATCCGTCGATCACCCGGTGAAAGCAGACGTTGTCATAGGCACCCGAGCGCGCCAGCTCTTTCATCCGTTCCGCGTGTTTCGGCGCGATGTCGGCCAAAAGTTCAATTGTGACTGTGCCATCCTTGAGTTCGATCAGGATGGTGTTTTCGGGGTCTTTGATCTCGGCCATGCGGCGCTCCTTCGTGTCAAAACTTGTGGCAAGACTTAAAGCGCGACCCGCAGAATGCCAAGGACGTCATTGACCTTGGACGTCCGCGCCGCCATCACGGGAGAAATTCGCATGGCGCAATTCAGATCAGGAGGGGCACATGGCCTGGAAGACACTTGACGACATGGACCTTGCAGGAAAGCGCGTGCTGACGCGGGTGGACATCAATGTTCCGATGGAAAACGGACAGGTCACCGATGCCACGCGCATCACCCGCATCCTTCCCACGATCACCGACATTCTGGACAAAGGCGGCACCCCGATCCTGCTGGCCCATTTCGGCAGGCCCAAGGGCAAACCCACCCCCGAGATGAGCCTGTCTCTGATCCAGCCGGACCTGGAAAAGGCGCTTGGTCGCGACGTGACGTTTATGGAACGCCCCTCGCGCGATGCGATTGACGCCTTGCCCGCAAATTCTGTTGTGCTTGTGGAAAACACACGATTCTCTCCGATGGAGGAAGCGAACGATCCCAAGATGGCGGAATTCCTCGCGTCGCTGGGGGATGTGTATTGCAACGATGCCTTCTCGGCGGCGCACCGCGCGCATGCGTCTACCGAAGGGGTTGCCCATCTGCTGCCATCCTGTGCCGGCCGCCTGATGGAGGCCGAACTGCGCGCATTGGAAGCCGCGCTTGGTGATCCGAACCGCCCCGTGGTTGCCGTGGTTGGTGGCGCGAAAGTGTCGACCAAGCTCGACCTTTTGTCGAACCTTGTCGAAAAGGTCGACATTCTGGTGATCGGCGGTGGCATGGCCAACACGTTCCTTGCCGCCCAAGGTATCGACGTGGGTAAATCGCTGTGCGAACACGATCTGGCCGACACCGCCCGCGCAATTGCCGACAAGGCCGTGACCACAGGTTGCGAAGTGCTTCTGCCGCGCGACGTGGTTGTGGCGCGCGAGTTCAAGGCCGGCGCGGCATCTGAGGTCGTCAAGACCGAAGACTGCCCTGCGGACGCGATGATCCTCGACGCAGGTCCAGACAGTGTCGCACATATCTGCCAGGCGTTCGAGCGCGCCAAAACGCTGATCTGGAATGGCCCCCTCGGCGCGTTCGAAATCCCGCCTTTCGATACGGCGACCAACGCAGCCGCGTCTTATGCTGCCGGTCTCAGCCGGTCAGGCAAGCTTGTCTCGGTTGCCGGGGGCGGCGACACGGTGGCCGCATTGAACAAGGCCGATGCATCCGAAAGCTTCACCTATATTTCCACGGCGGGGGGTGCTTTCCTTGAATGGATGGAAGGCAAGACCTTGCCGGGGGTTGCGGCCCTCGGCTGATCCACACCACCGGGGCGAGCCCTGAAAGCCACACTGGCAGGGTTGCCGCAAGAAATCGAAACGTGGGGAATTCCCTCTGGGTTTCCCCTATGCAATTCTCACGATACGCGCCCGACAAGAGGCGTGGTCCGAGGTAGCAGATGACGCAACACCGCACACGACCGGCCCTTGGGGGACTTGTGTATTTCGCAGGGTCTTTCTGTGTTGGTGCCTATTTCATCTTTGCCGCTGTGCAAGGCGACTACGGCGTATTCCGCCGCGCCGAGATTCTGGTCGAGACCCGAGACCTTGAGGCCGAACTGGCCGAGCTTCGGATCGAGGTGGCCCGGATGGAAAACCTCACCCGGCGTCTGTCGGACACCTATCTTGACCTTGATTTGCTGGACGAACGCACCCGCGACATGCTTGGCATGATCCGCACGGATGAAATTGTCGTCCGTTGACACGTTCCGCATAGACGGATCATTCGGGCAGAAGCATTTCCTTTGGCCAAACCGATCACCGCACCGGTCTGCGCGTCTTACATGAACAGTGCGAGCAGACCAAGGAACGGCAGAACCGCAACAAGGTCGGCCATCCCACCCATGTCGTCGCCTTCGTCACTTTCGCTGTCGTCCAAGGCTTGCGCCTCTTCGGCGGCAAGGAATTCATCGGTCCCGGCGGTTGCAGCAACGGTGGGAAACTGAACCACAGTGTCGTCTGCCTCGACCGCGCTTTCTTCGGTGAACGGGTCAATCATCGGCTCTGGCAAATCTTCGGGCGCTTCGTTTGAAATCACGTCCTGAAAGTCCTGCGACGGGGTGAAACCGAACATGCGAATCTGCATGATTTCGCCCTGATCCATCTGTACCGACAGGTTGGCACCATCCATATAGACCGCCGGATCAAGATCTTCGACCACGGCATCCGATGTGTTCGACCCGATCGCAGCACCCTCGGCCACGCCCAGAACCGAGATTTCGACCCGGCCGGTTTCGGATACCAGCCCGGAGAAATCGACATTTGTATCCGCGCCACCCTCTTGGGTTGCCGCCACATAGAACAGCAGTTCATCAGGTTCCCAAAATCCATGCACTGCCACGCCGTCTTCTTCGGCTTCGGTATCGGCACCCGCTTCGCGGGTAAGGTCAATGGCGGTCTTGCCGGGAAGCGCGTCCTGCATCATGTTGAACATCGCGCCGCCGGGCGTCAGATCGGTCTGACCGTCATCCATGCTCAGCGTGTTGGGCGTGTTCTGAATCAGCGGCCAGACATGCGCGTTTTCAACGTCATAGCGCATGAATTCTTCCATCACGTTGAGCATCTCGTGGGACTGGTGCAGGCCGTAATCCGTCGACCGCTCAAGCAAGTCGGTGTTGCCGGCCGTGTTCCACTCGGTCACTGCGATCTGCGCATCGGGGATCTGTTCACCCCATGTTTCGTCCGTATTGTTGAGAAAAAAGCTGCGCTGACTCTCGTTGACCTGCCCACGGGAATAGACATGCACGGCCACCTGATCGACCGCCTGTTGTTCGGCTTCCGTATCGAATTCGGACAGGATCATCTCGTTGGCGACATTGGTCCAGTTGATCTCACCCGAACTGTAAAGGCTATCCTCCCCAAGACTCAGCCCGTAGGTCGCGTTCAACTCTGCCAGGATGTCGGCGCTGCTCATGTCAGAGGCAAACTGGTCCGACAGGCGCGCAAAGTCGAAATTGGTGCCGGATTGAACGATGATGTCGGCATCCGCGTTCTGCAGGTCCAGTTCATCATTGACGATCACCGCCATTTCGCTTGCCAAGCGACCATATTCGACCGACGACATCTGGCCACTACCCCAGTATTCATTGCCCAGTTCGAACGCCTCGATCTCGGCGGAGCCGTGTACACCAGAGACCACATCGCGCACAAAGCCGCGCAACGCGCCCTCGTCGATCGCGGAAAACCGGTCACCGTTTGCATCTGTGGCATCGGACAGCAGATTGCGCGTGGGAATCACAACCGTGACCGACAGCCCTTCCTGGCCCGCATAATCCAGTGCTTCGTTCAGTGGAATAAAATCCCGAGTCTCACCCGTGTCACGATCCGTGACCAGCGATGCGTTCGGATTGGTGATGTCGAAATAGCGTTCGGTCAGCGACCCGCCGGGATAGCGGAACGACCCGACACCCAGTTCCCCGATCAGGCGATCATAATCGCCACCCTGCTCAAGCGTGGATCGGGTCGCCAGAACATTGGCCCCGAACAATCCCTGAGAGGCCTCAGATCCCATAAACCCGTATGCGGCGATTTCTGGCATAATTGTGGTTCCCGACCAAGCGACAGTCCAAATCTCTCCTTATTTCTGCCTTTATGTCTGTAGGATTGGTTAAGACTGCCCAAATTAGGCCATAATTGTCCGCGCCAACGGAACAGTCCCTACAGCGCATGGTCATTGTCTTGCCACATGTGAACCAACTTGACCCAAACCCACCGAATCAGGGCACAGCCGCGAAGATCGGCTCTTGCCATTGGTCAAATGAAGATCGTAGGCTGCTGAAAAAAGTTTAATACTAAATCAGTTTCGCAGGGAGGCACCCATGGCGGCACGCAAAACATCGGCCAAGGCAGACCGTCAGCCGAACGTCTCGGCAGAGGAATTGAGCGCCTATTACCGCGACATGCTGCTGATCCGGCGGTTCGAGGAAAAGGCTGGCCAGTTGTACGGCATGGGCCTGATCGGCGGGTTCTGTCACCTTTACATCGGACAGGAAGCGGTCGTCGTCGGACTGGAGGCTGCTGCCGAAGAGGGCGACAAGCGCATCACTTCGTACCGCGATCACGGTCATATGCTGGCCTGCGGCATGGATCCAAACGGCGTGATGGCCGAACTGACGGGACGCGAGGGCGGCTATTCCAAAGGCAAGGGTGGCTCCATGCACATGTTTTCCAAGGAAAAGGATTTCTACGGCGGGCATGGCATCGTCGGCGCGCAAGTGCCGTTGGGCGCGGGTCTGGCCTTTGCCGACAAGTACAAGGGCACCGACCGCGTGACCTTCACCTATTTCGGCGATGGTGCTGCGAACCAGGGACAGGTGTACGAGACCTTCAACATGGCAGCACTTTGGGCGTTGCCGGTGATTTTCGTCATCGAGAACAACCAGTACGCGATGGGCACCGCCCAGAAACGCTCGACCTCCACCCCCGACCTGCACACCCGTGGCGAAGCGTTCGGCATCCCCGGAGAAGCGGTTGACGGCATGGACGTGCTGGCCGTGAAGGCAGCGGGCGACAAGGCGGTGAAACACTGTCGGTCTGGCAAGGGGCCATATATCCTCGAAATCAAGACCTACCGCTATCGCGGCCACTCCATGTCGGACCCGGCCAAGTACCGCACCCGCGAAGAGGTGCAGAAGATGCGCGAGGAACGCGACTGCATCGAACATGTGCGCGAGATGCTTCTGCAGGGCGGCCATGCGTCCGAAGACGACCTCAAGGCGATCGACAAGGAGATCAAGGCCATCGTCAACGCCAGCGCGGACTTTGCCAAGGAAAGCCCGGAACCCAGCCTGGATGAGCTCTGGACAGATATCTATGCCGAGGAGGCCGTGTGATGGCGACCGAAGTTCTCATGCCCGCCCTCTCGCCCACGATGGAAGAAGGCACGCTGGCCAAGTGGCTGGTCAAGGAAGGCGACACCGTCAATGCCGGTGACATCATGGCCGAGATCGAGACCGACAAGGCAACGATGGAATTCGAAGCCGTGGACGAAGGCATTGTCGGCAAAATCCTGATCCCCGAAGGCACCGAAGGGGTGCGCGTGAACACCCCCATCGCCGTGCTGGTGGAGGAAGGGGAAAGCGTCGAAGACGCGGAACAGACCGCGCCGCCACAACAACTGGTGGCGAAGGACAAGGCGCAAAGCTCGGAAGACCAGCCCGCCGCTGGCATGTCCCATCCCGAACCCGCCCGCGCCATCGCCAAGGCCGAAGCAACCTGGCCCGAGGGCACCAAGACCAAGCAGACAACGGTACGCGAAGCCTTGCGCGATGCGATGGCCGAGGAAATGCGCCGCGACGAGGACGTGTTCCTGATGGGAGAAGAGGTTGGCGAGTATCAGGGCGCCTACAAGATCAGCCAGGGTCTGCTGGACGAATTCGGCGCGCGCCGGGTGATGGACACGCCGATCACCGAACATGGCTTCACCGGTGTTGCCGTGGGGGCTGCGTTCGGCGGCTTGCGTCCCATCGTCGAATTCATGACGTTCAACTTCGCCATGCAAGCCATTGACCAGATTATCAATTCGGCTGCCAAGACGCTGTATATGTCCGGCGGCCAGATGGGCGCACCAATGGTGTTCCGGGGTCCAAACGGCGCGGCCGCCCGTGTCGGTGCGCAGCACAGCCAGGATTACGCCGCGTGGTACGCGCATATTCCGGGGCTGAAAGTCGTGATGCCCTACTCGGCCTCCGACGCCAAAGGCCTGCTGAAAACCGCGATCCGCGACCCGAACCCGGTGATCTTCCTCGAAAACGAAATCCTCTACGGCAAGACGTTCGAAGTGCCCGAGATCGAGGATTACACCGTCCCCTTTGGCAAGGCCCGTGTCTGGCGCGAAGGGTCGGACGTGACCATCGTCAGCTTCGGAATCGGCATGACCTACGCGCTGGACGCCGCTGAAAAGCTTGCAAACGACGGGATCGAAGCCGAGGTGATCGACCTGCGCACCCTGCGTCCCCTGGATTATGACACGGTGATTGCCTCGGTTCAAAAGACCAACCGCTGCATCACGGTCGAGGAAGGCTTCCCAGTCGGCGCCATCGGCAACCATCTCTCCGCCGTCATCATGGAGCGTGCCTTTGACTATCTTGATGCGCCCGTGCTGAACCTGACGGGCAAGGACGTGCCGATGCCCTATGCCGCGAACCTTGAAAAACACGCGCTGGTCACCACGGCCGAAGTGGTCGAGGCCGCGAAAAAGGTCTGCTACAAATGACCGACGCCCTGACCGTCCGCACCCGCGATGTCGCCCGCGAGGCCTATCATGTGGAAACGCCCGAAGGCGCGGCCTTTGTCCCGGAATGCCTGATGGACAAGTTCCCGAACGAGTCCCGGCCCTCGCACCAATCGGCCTATGAATGGATCGGCGCACATCGGCGTCAGATCACGCGCGCCGTTGCCGCGCTGAAAGCGGGTGAGACGCCCAAAGACCCCTATGACCTCATCACCCTGATCGAGGAGACCTGACATGCCCATCGAAATCCTCATGCCTGCCCTCTCACCCACAATGGAGGAAGGCACGCTGGCAAAATGGCTGGTCAAGGAAGGTGACGCGGTGTCCTCGGGCGACATTATCGCCGAGATCGAAACCGACAAGGCGACGATGGAATTCGAAGCCGTCGATGAAGGCGTGATCGGCAAGCTGCTGGTTTCCGAAGGCACCGAGGGCGTCAAGGTAAACGCCCCAATCGCCGTGCTGCTCGAAGACGGCGAAAGCGTTGATGATCTGGGCGCGCCATCTGCGCCGAAGGAGGAACCCGCCTCGTCGCATGTTGCACCTGCCGAGCCCTCAGAGGCGACAGCACCAGCGCAAGGATATGGCCGGGGCGAGTCACCACAGACCGAGACCGCGTCAGGCGACCGCATCTTCGCCTCGCCTCTGGCCCGCCGCATTGCAGCGGACAAGGGTCTGGACCTGAGCCAGATCACAGGTTCCGGCCCGCGAGGCCGCATCGTCAAGGCGGATGTCGAAAGCGCCAGCCCGCAGCCAGCGGCAGCCCCGGCTCAAGCCGCCGCACCCGCCCCAGCCGCAAGACCGGTCGATGCCAGCGCCATCGCGCGCATGTACGAAGACCGCGCCTATAGCGAAGTGCCGCTCGACGGCATGCGCAAGACCATCGCCACCCGTCTGACCGAAGCCAAACAGACCATTCCGCATTTCTACCTGCGCCGGTCGGTCACTCTCGATCCTCTGCTGGCCTTCCGCGCGCAACTCAATGCCCAGCTTGAAAAACGCGGCGTGAAACTCAGCGTCAATGACTTCATCATCAAGGCCAGCGCACTCGCCCTGCAACAGGTGCCCACCGCCAATGCCGTCTGGGCCGGTGACCGCCTCCTGCAACTGGAACCGTCCGATGTTGCCGTCGCCGTCGCCATCGAAGGCGGGCTCTTCACACCGGTGCTCAAGGACGCACACCAGAAATCACTGTCAGCCCTGTCAGCCGAGATGAAGGATCTGGCCACCCGCGCCCGCGACCGCAAACTTGCACCACATGAATACCAGGGCGGCAGCTTTGCGATTTCGAATCTCGGCATGTTCGGAATCGAGAATTTCGATGCTGTCATCAACCCACCACACGGCGCGATCCTTGCTGTTGGCGCAGGGATGAAAAAACCGGTGGTGGGCGAAGACGGAACAGTCACCGTGGCGACCATGATGTCCATGACCCTGTCCGTGGATCACCGCGTGATCGACGGCGCGCTTGGCGCAGAGTTGCTGCAAGCCATCGTGGACAATCTGGAAAACCCGATGGCGATGCTGGCCTGATCCGGGTTTCTTTGGGCCAAAAATACCTCGGGGGAGTCACCCGAAGGGTGACGGGGGCAGAGCCCCCTGTTTCCGTCACCGGAAACAGGCGATGCGTCGACGCATCGCCCGCCTATGTCACGCGCCGGACCGCAAAATCTGATCCATGCTGATCGACGGCTGCGAACACCCCGCCTCTCCGACGATTCGGGCAGGAACCCCCGCCACGGTCTTGCAGGGCGGCACCTCTTCCAGAACCACCGATCCGGCCGCCACCCGCGAGCAATTGCCGACACGGATATTGCCCAGCACCTTGGCCCCGGCCCCGATCAGCACACCGTCACCGATTTTTGGATGACGGTCTTCCTCTTCCTTGCCGGTCCCGCCCAGCGTCACGGAATGCAGCATCGAGACATTGTCGCCCACAACCGCCGTTTCCCCGATCACGATGGAATGAGCATGGTCGATCATGATCCCCTGCCCGATCTTCGCGGCCGGGTGAATATCGACACCAAACGCCTCGGAACAGCGCATCTGGACGAAGAAGGCCAGATCATGCCGCCCCTGGCGATAGAGCCAGTTGCCCAGACGATAACACTGGATCGCCTGGAAGCCCTTGAAAAACAACAGCGGTTGCAGGAACCGGTGGCAGGCCGGGTCACGCTCGTAGACCGCCACGATGTCTGCCCGCGCCGCCATTGCAAGGCTCGGATCAGAGGCAAACGCCTCGTCACAAATCTCGCGCAGGATTTGCTCGGTCATCTCGCCATTGGCAAGCTTGAGCGAAATCCGGTAACTCAGCGCCCGCTCGAGGCTTGGATGGTGCAGCACCGAATAGTGGATCATGCCGCCCAAAAGCGGTTCCTTGGCGACAGCCTCGTCCGCTTCCCTGACGATGCGTGCCCAGACCGGGTCGACGGATGCGAGTTTCGCGCGTGTTTCAGCCATGCCACCTCTCCTTTGACGCTCAGACCATAGCAGATAGGATCAAAGAGCGAAAACGCAAAGCTGTGATGAAAAGGATCAGGAAAATGGAGGATGTGCAGACCGACGCCTTTCGGAAAGCAATCCTGCACCGACTGGACGAACTTGATCAGGATGACGCCTTGGGCCGCGACAGTCAGGCCATTGTTTCGCTGGATCAGCAATCGGTTGGTCGGCTGTCACGTCAGGATGCGCTTCTCAGTCAGTCGATGGCCAAGGCCACTCAGGCGCGACGCGATTCGATGCGCAAAGCCTTGCTGGCGGCGCTCAGGCGGCTCGATGAAGGTGAGTTTGGCTATTGTGACGCCTGTGGTGACGACATCGCCCCCAAACGCCTGGAGCTTGATCCAACAGCCATCCGCTGTATTAGCTGCGCGTCAGGCTGACCCAGCCGATGTGACAACACGGTCAGAACACAGATCCACGCATGAAGCCCGCCTTCGCTGTCAAAAGACACATCGCTCCTGCGATCACGGCGCAAGGCTGCGGTCAACAGACTGCCATCGCCAAAGACCGGGTGGGCCGCGCGGTGGCAAAGCCGATACCGGTCTGCGATCTCGGCCTCTGCCAACAGCTGCGTCATGGCCATGTCGCGCTGTGATCGGGGCACAGAGGCCACAACCGACACCGCCGCCAGCACATCGTTGTAGATGACGGGCTTCACAAGGAGACCGCGATTCGTGCCGACGCACCGGGGCCAAACCGGTCCGACACCTGGGCAACTTCAAAGACACCCTCGCCACCAAATCCATCCGCACTCTGCATGGCCGACGTATAGGTCCAGCCTGGCATCGAAACCTCGACCTCTCGCAACACTGCGTTGCCGAACCAAACCCGCACCCGATAGGCTTCCCGATCCTCGCCCAAGGGGATCTCCGGCAAATCCCAGCTATCCGCATCGAGGCGCGCGCGCCTTGTCCACGAAAAGACCACATCGTCTGACGGCGCATGCACCGCAAGATGAACGGGACTGTAGGGGCGCAACCCGTTGCCAGCGAAAGCCCGGACCAAATGCCGATACGCGGCATGATCATAAGACTTGTCCGCTGGCCCAATGCGGAAGTGACGCTCCTGTCGGCGCAGGGACTGGGGCAAGTCGATCTGGCGCGGGGTTCCATCCAACAAGACAAAATACGCCCCGGCTCCAAGAATCGACGGCGCAAGCGCATCACTCCCCAACTGGCCGCGCAACAAGTGGCGCAGCCGCCAGACACCCGGTGCGATCAGGTCAGCCGTCTTGAACTGGATCACCTCCCAGCCATCCGGATCACCAGACCCGATAGCGGCCAGGTTTGCACCGCCAAGCAACCCGACCTCACTGACCGAAGACAGCGCCCCAGTGGTCAGCCTGACATCAATGGCAGTGCCCAGATCAAAGAGGCCCGAAGGCGCCTGCCCGACCGCATTCAAGGTAATGCCGACCGTCGACGCCGTCCCAACCAGCGTGTTGAGCGTATACCCGGCATCCTCAATCGCATCGTAGATGGCAACATCGCCGGGCCATGGATCAGAGGTCACTGCCAGATACGGCGCATGTGGAACCTCGCCACCATGGATCAGCGGCAGGTCAAGAAACAGCGGCAGAACCGGCCCACTTGCCACAAACCGGCGCGATGGCGTTGGATCGTCCGGAAAATCCGCCGGGTGATACACCTCGGGTTCGATCCGCACCGCGTCGATCAGCTGGTGCGACGTCTGCTCGACCCGGTCGATCCGCAGCGTTGTTGGTCCAGTATCCGACGGCAGGATCACCACATCCCCCGCGCCCAGCGCCTGTTGGGACAAGGGCAAGGCAAAGCGCACGGCATCGCGCGACACCCGCGCTTCACTCAGCCACCGCTCGACCGCCTGCCGCCCTTCGGGACGGGTCAGGAGGATCGGAACCTCACTTTCGGCCACCGCATGGGTGTCCTCATCAGGTAGAACGGCTTCTTCGGCGATATTGCGGTAATCGCCATCCGCCTCGACAAAGTTAAGCCGCACCCGCCCCGACATCTCTGCCTGCGAACTGCGTGATTGCGTTACCTCAAAACCAAGGTCCTCATGCAGGGCAAGTTGCGAGATGTCCAAGGTGACAGCCCGCGCGCCATCCCTGTTTCGGAACACCAGCACACCGTCGCGTTCGATCGCATCAAACCCATAAGCCATCATCAGCGGCTGCAACGACCGGCGTGCATCCGATACGTCCGGCGCAATATAACCCCTGACAAACCCGAAAAGCCCACTGACATCATAGCTGCTCAAAGCGGACCGCTCGCAAATCTCGGCCACAACCGAAGCAAGCGTTCGCCCGGACACCCGTCCATTGATCCAATGCCCCCGCCGGTAGTTCGGCCCGTCCGACCACATCTCATCAACATTTGGAAACCACGGATACGGGCGCGCGTCCCAAGCCCAGACATAGACCCGCCCCATGTCGATCATGGGCGCATTATAGACCCCGGAAACAGGATTGTGCGCTGGGTCATTCCAATAGCCCAACACCGCGCGCAGGTATTGGCGCTGGATCAGCTCATCCCGCAGTCCGTTGGAATAATCCGGCAGCGTGCTCTCCGAACTTTTCGGGTCCAGGAACTTGTTGGGTTCGTTCGTGGCCTTGTTGACGGCCGCGCAGCCTATTTCCGTAAACCAGATCGGTTTGGATTGCGGCACCCACGCGGTTGGCGCTGATTGGCGAACGCCACCCACCCGGTTGTGATGCGGGTTTGACCACCAGTTGCGGATGTCCTTGTAACGATAAACCCAGGGCTCTCCATGGGCTCCATCGGTGATCTCTGTCCGCTGTTGCAGATCGCGTGCCGTGTCCGACGGATAATACCAGTCGTACCCTTCGCCCCCGGCCACGTTGGCGCGCAGGTAGTCGAGGTTATAGATCGACCCCCAACCGGCATCCACATGCGTCGCACCATCCCGCCAGTCCGAAAGCCGCATGTAATTGTCGATCCCGATGAAATCGACATCGGGATCAGCCCAAAGCGGATCAAGATGGAAATAGACGTCTCCACTACCATCCTGTGGATGATAGCCAAAATATTCCGACCAATCCGCCGCGTAACCGATCTTCACCTCCGGCCCCAAGATGCTCCGGCAGTCCGCGGCCAGCATCTTCAACGCATCCACTGCCGGAAAGCCTGTCGCACCGCGCAACTGCGTCAGGCTGCGCATCTCTGACCCGATGCAGAACGCTGTCACACCACCTGAAACGGCACAAAGAAACGCCTGATGCAGGATAAAGCGACGATACCCCCAGTCTTCATCTCCGTCGTACAGGACCGCCCCGTCCGCTACCGTGAAATCCTCCACGCCCGCACTTCCGAAAAACGCGTCCACTTCGGAGTCAATGGCGCTTGTCCCGGTCAGATCGCCGGTCTGCCCCGGCGCCACGCTCGCCGTGATCCGTCCGCGCCACGGCAACTTGGGTTGTTCACCCTCACCCGTCCAGGGGTTCACCAACCCATTCCCCGGCATCTGCTCCATCAGGATGAACGGGTAATAGAGCACCTCAAGCCCTTTCGCGGTCATATCCTGGATCGACTGGATCACGGATGCGTCGCAAGGCGTGCCGCCATAGACCGGACGTCCCTCGTCGACCGGCACCAACCCGGCATCGGCGCGGGCCAATCCGCTGACCACCCAGGGCCTCTCCAGGCTGTCCAACTCGTTTTGCTCGACCTTTGGCTGAATCACACAAGACCCACAGCGAAGATCGCTGCCAAACCAGCTCACCACGAGGGACGCGGACCCGCAATCCGGCACCTCGTCCTGCAAATGCTTGAGCGACGTGACAAAATCCGGGCGATCAGACGGGCTGTTCACATTGACGATGTCAGACCGTCCCACCCCGACATTCAGCGCCACCGGCTCTGTCGCCAGCGAATACTCTCCCGTACCGGGGATCATCGCCACGGCACGGATCGCAAAAGGCACATCCTCCGGGTCATCCTGAACCGGTCGCGTGACCTCAAAGCTGAACTGCGGAACCCGGTTGCCAAACCGCCCCAGGTCAAGATCTTCGAACACGACATAGGCCGTACCTCGATAGGCCGGCACCGCACCAACACCTTCGACGGCTTCCATCTTGGGATCCGCCACCTGATCCTGCGATCCCGGATACATCCGCATGTTCAGGTCATAGACACTGATTTCCGCGCCATCGGCCCAGACTCGGTTGACGCTGGTGATTTCACCTTCGCACAAGGCAACCGCAAGACTGACCGAATAGCTGTATTCCTTGATCGTCGGTTGTTGCGACAATCCCTTGCCGCCGCCGGATGTCGACACGTTCTCCTTGAACTGCGTCGCCCATATGATGTGACCGCCGACACGCATCCGCCCGAAAATCTGCGGGATCGGCTGGCCTTCTCCCGCCGTGCTCAGACGCAACCGGTCAAGACGGCCGGTTTCGATCGTCCGTCCACCCCCGCCAAGTATGCGTTGGTCAATCGCCCGTCCAAGCGTTGCTCCCGCGAACCGACCAACGGCCGTCATGGAAAGCCCAAGAACCGACCCGCCCAAACTGCTGCCAAGTGCCGCTCCCGCAGCTGATAGAACCAGTGTCGCCATCCGTTTTATCCTTTTTGGTCTAGCGGGAACGCAAAGCGCGCCACGATGCGCCGCTGCCATGGGGCACTGAGCGAGGTCTCAAGAACCCCGTGCCCGCAATAGGCATGCACAAAACTTGCCAAAACGCCGATCTTCGCCTGAAGCCCGAGATGCTTCGCAACCGCCCGATCCCGCATCCGAAACAAAACGACGTCCCCCGGAGCTTCATCATCAACGTCCTTGGCCTTCATGCGCTCCGAAAGCGCCCGCCACAGGATCTCGTCGCCCTGCGGCTCTGACCAGTCCCTCGTGTATGCAGGCACAGATCCCGGTTCGCAGTCGAAAACCTCGCGCCAGACACCGCGCAGCAAACCAAGACAATCCGCACCCGCCCCGCGCAGGCTGGCCTGATGCACATAAGGTGTCCCGATCCAGCCCCGCGCCACATTGACGACATCAGACTCCGTCATCGCAGGCTCCCGCCAGTCCGCGACCGCGCCATCGTCGGATGAATAAGGATCCACTCCTCCTGCGGTATGTCCGGGAAGCCCTGAAAATTGACCAGATTGTCGAACTTGGCGCGGCAGGTCTCGAATCGCTTGTCACACCCGACGATCAGCTTGACCCGGTCCCCAATGGCAATCACCGCCCGCAACGGCTCCCACAGATCGATCTGTCGCGTACCATCCGCGTACAGAATATCGCGTTTGATCGCGCCCCAAAGCCCGTTTGCCTGACCATCCAGAACCGTCAGACGCCCGCGCTGAAACCACTCCGCATCAAAGCCCGCGGCCCCGATCAGGGACAAACCACCCCGATCGCTGACATCCGTCACCGTGGCCTCAGCCCACATGCCCTCTGCCGACGTATCAACGCGACAGCTCTTATCCCCCAGAACCGCAAAACACGGGGCCTGAAACACCCGCCCCACGGGCCGGTTCAGCCATTCCGTCAGCCCGCGAAGCTCTGCCGAAAACGCGCCGCCACTTCGGGTGATTTCACCCAAGGACCCGCGAAACAGCACCTTGCGCGCAGTCACATCCGTCCAGTCCACAAGCCACGCCGTAACCTCGGCCCCATCGAACCGCCCGGCAGCAATATCGACTTCCGTCACGCTGGCATCGGAAAGCGCGCCGACAGCCTCCGAATTGTCCACCGACAACCCGGTTCCCTGCTGGACCGCTGCGGCGCTCATTCCTGTGTCTGCCCGGAAAACGATCCCGTCAAAACTCAGATCAAGATCGTGGTCGGTAAAACCAAACCGTTGCCCATCCTTGCGTGTCACCTGCCACGCCCGAGCCACCGTGGTCAGGCCCTCTGCCAGATGCGCGGCCAGCGCCTCTGCGCCCGGCATCAGACCCGAAGCTCCAGCACAGGCACATCCGGCACGTCACCGGCCTGAAAGGTCGCCGCGCTGGTGTGAATGCGATCCGTATCGAACCGCACCGGCACGTCGAACTCGAACCCTGCTGTCACCGAGACACCCGCAGTCGGAGCGACAAAGAACGACACGACACCGGTCGCGACCTCGACAGCGAAATCCGCATCCTCGACCTGAGCCACGCCGTCCAATGCGACCATGACAGTCCCCACAACAGGCTTGGCAATCGGCCGCGCATAAGCAGCATCGCCCGACGCGTACATCTTGCGCAACGCAAACGTGGTCACAACACCATCCCCGGTCCCAATGACCTGATCCGTGGCCGACACCTGCGCAGACGGTTTGCACGACTTGAAATCCGCCCAGTCCTTCCAGCGAAACCCGTACATCTGCCCGCGCCGTGCCTCGAAGAACGCGATCAGCGTGTCGATATCGTCCATCGACCGCAGCCCGATCCCGGCATCATACCGCCTGCGCGAATGCGCCCAGGGCGTGTTACGTTCCTCGAACCCACTCGCCAACGTGACCACATCCGTCCGCCGCTCCGGCCCGCCAATTGAGCCAAAGCTCAACGCTGTCGGAAACCTTATCTCATGAAATTGCATCGCAAGCCCTCCTCACAGGTTCCGCTGACCGGCTCCCAGGACCCGACCCATCTGCGCCGCGATCTGGGATTGCGACCGCCGAAACCCCTGCACATCCGGGGTCGAGATATTCATCACCACGTTGACCGGACGCCCACCGCCGCCAGCCCGCACCCCCAGCTTGCCATCGGTCCCGCGCGCCAAAGGCATGATAGCCTCCGGCCCCGCTTCCCCCATCAGCCCCACACCGCCCCGCATCGGAAAGGTCGTCGGCCCACTCACAACGCCTCCATCCGCAAACGGCATCACCCGCCCCTGCGCGAAGCCCGCGCCGTTCGCAAACGGCAACAGGTTGCTGATCCCCTGCATCACCATCCCGCTCAGATGCTCTTTCACCGGGTTCACAGCCGCGCGGTAACTCGCCCCGATCATCGACTGCGCAATCGTGCCCAGCGCGTCCGACAGCTTCATCCCGTCGAACACCACGCCATCAATCGCCCGGCTCAGCCCCCGGTTCAGCGCGCCTTCCAGCTTGGACGCATCCTTGCCGGTCTCCGACAGCGCACCGCGCACCTTCGCCATCTCGGCCTGAAATCCACCCGCCATACTTGACGCGCCCGCCAGCGCCTCTTCCAACGCACTCACCTGCGCCTCAAACCCGTCGATCCCGTCCAACTCAATCATCCCGTTCCCCCTGCCTGTCCGGATACGCCGCCATCAACGCGTCCAACCCGCTCCGCCCCAAGGGCGCTTGGCCACCACCCAGCAGCAGATGCAACTCCGCCGGGGTCAGCGCCCAGAATTCCGCCGGGCGCAGCCCCAAACCGCGCACGCCGGCACGCAACAGCGAGGGCCAGTCAAACCGGCTCACGCCTCACCCACCGGCACAAACGCCCGCGCCAACAGCTCAGCCGCCACCCGCGCAGCCAACAGCGGCCCGCCTTCGATCTCCGCTGCCAGCAAATCCGCCGCCGTCCCGCGCCATCCTCCACCGCGCAAGCCTGTGACGATCAGCGCAAGAACATCCCGGCTCGAACAGCCGCCACCCTCGAACCGCGCCACCAGATCGACCAGCGTGTCCGCCTTGAGACCCGCCTCCAGCTCCGCCAGCGCCCCCAGCGTCAACCGCAGCACATGCGGCTCACCGTCGATCACCAACGTCACCTCTCCGCGCCAGGGGTTCGCCATGCTCAGACCGCCGCCGTGAACGCCACAACGCCCGCCGAGGCCAGAGACAGCTCGTACGTCGCCTCGCCATTATGGGACCCGGCATATTCCAGTCCCGTCACCTGAAACGGCGCCTGCACCACGCCGAAATCCGGGATGATCACTTGAAACGCAGGCGTCTGGCTGTCGAAAAAGATTTGCCGCGCCCGCTCATCCGTACCGGCATCCTTGAACACGCCAGCGCCCGAGATCGCGACACTCCGCACCCCGGCACCGGCCAGCAATTCGCGCCAGCCGCCATCGCTTTCGAGCGAGGTCACATCCACCGCTTCCGCGTTGAAACTGATCCGCGTCGCCCGAAGACCCGCCAGCGTTTCAAACGTGCCGCTGCCATCCACATCGACCTTGATCAAAAGGTCTTTCCCGTTTTGAGCACCCATCGCCCACACTCCCCAGCTTGAAAGTTATCCAGAAATTCCGAAACGCCCTCAGACGTCATCCTCGACCCGCGCCCGAAAAGTCAGGTCAATCCGCCGCCGCCCAGCCTTCTCGCGCTGCGCCACGGCCCGTTTGAAGTTCAGCGCCACCAACCGACCCCGCTCCAACGTCAAACCAGCGTCGATCAGCGCATCACACACCGCCGCCGACACCTCCTTGGCGCTCTGGAACCCCGCATCGTCCGAGATCACCGACACCACAAACTCGTGCCACGCCCCGCGCCCGGTCTTGTCGCTGGCATCCACCGCCCGCTCTGGGCCCAGCGCCACATAGAGGTCCGGCAACCGCCCCTTGGGCACCGCGTCATACACCCGGTTGCCAACCAAGACCGAAAGCCCCGCATCGCTCTGCAACTGCTGATACACAGCCCCCTGCAACGCCGCCGCCACCGCATAGCTCATGTCGCCACCTCCTCATCACAGAGGCAGATCAGGAACCGCCCGCCGGGATCGGCTTCGGTCACCGAATTGATCCGAAACACCCGCGCACCATCCCGAAAGCGCTGCTCCGGCAAAGGCCGCGCCGAATGGGCCTGCGGCACAGCACGCACCAGCACGCGAAACCCGGTCACCGACACCTGCCCGGCCTCGCCGACACCCTCGCGCCCGGACCTTGGCTTGACCTCACCCCAGATCACGCCCAGCGCGATCCAGCTTTCGTGCATCCCGCCCGCACCATCCGGCACAGCGTCCAGCCGCTCCAGCACCAGCTTCGATGTCAGCCGCGGCCCACTCATGTCCCGAATCCCAACCGCACCGGGCGATAGCGCGCAATCAGACTCGTCACTCCAAACGGCATGCAGCCCTGCCCCAACGCGGTCTCGTCGCGGTATTCGTAATAATGCGCCGCCAGCAGCATCACCGCCTGCGCCAGATCGGCAGGCAGATCGCCAAACGCCTCCGCCATCCCCGCCTGAAACCGAACCTCGGCGCTGCCATGCTCTGGGATCGACGGCAAACACGCCCCCATCGGCACCAGCTTCGGCGCGTCGCCATCCGCCACCAACGCATAGCGCGCCGCATCGACAACCATGCCAGCCCCAAACGCATCAACCAAAGTGACCTGGGTCACGACACGCACCGGCGCAATCGGCACCACTTGCCCTGTCACGTCACGCCAGCGATGCAGGCTCAACAGGAAATCACGCACCAACAGCGCCTTGCCCGTCCGCGCTTCGACCGCTGCAAGGGCTGCGCGCAGAAACCCGCCCAGCAGCCCATCCTGAAGCCCGTCCTCGACAAAGCCGCTGCCCATCCGCAGATGGTCGCGCAACCGCGCCACCGGCAAAGCGGCATCCGGTATCTGGCTCTCTTCAATCAAATACATCTCGTGTTCTCCGCAAACCTGTCCCTCGTTCAGAGGCCGGTAAGTTGTCGGACGCGCGCCGCCGCCGTTGCTCGGACGGAGGGAGCGGCTAGACAACGCCGGCACACCGGCGCGCGCCCCATGAGGAAGACGGCCCGCACCGCCTTCCCCATGTCCGCCTTCACCGTTTAGGCGACGGCAAAGCGCAGCAGCTTGATCGCGGCAAAATCGCTCACATCCCCGCCCACACGCTTGGTCGCGTAGAACAACACATGCGGCTTGGCGCTGAACGGATCACGCAACACCCGAAGATCAGGACGTTCGGCAATCGTGTAGCCCGCGCGGAAATCGCCAAAGGCAATCGCATCAGCCCCCGTCCCGATGTCCGGCATGTCCTCGGCGATCAGCACCGGATAGCCCAGCAGACGCGCAGGCTCGCCCGACGTGAACCCGTCCGACCAAAGGTGGCGCCCATCGGCATCCTTCAGCTTGCGCAGCGTCCCGGCCGTCTTCGAGTTCAGCACAAATGCCGCATTGGCGCGGTATTCCGCCCCCAGCGCGTAGACCAGCTCGATCAGCGCGTCACCATTGCCGATGTCGCCGTCCACGCCCGTCGGCACATAGCCAAGGTTGCCCCAGGTCCAGACATCATTGTCCACCGCTCCGTGGTTCAGGATACCACGCGGCTTGTCATTGCCGTCACCGGTGATGAAGGCTCCTGCCTCGGCACGCGAAAACGTGTCCGCGATCCGGCCCGCAAGCCAGGTCTCGATATCAAACGCCGTGTCGTCCAGCAGGCGCTGACTGGCCTTTGGCATCGCGCTCAGCTCGTGCAGCTTGATCGAAATGCGGTCGATGGTAGGCGTGCCGGTTTCGGTGCGCGCACCGATCTCGTCGGCCCAGCCCGCGCCGGTATCGCCCTGGTCGATCAGCACGTCATAGCTCGACGCCTCGACATTCACGACCGACGCCACCGCGCGCAGCGAGGCGCTGCTCTTCAGCACACCCTGGATGGTGTCCGATGTCACAGGATCGATCAGGAACCCGCCATCGCCGTTCACCACGGTGGACATGGATTTCACGTCCAGCTCCAACCCGCGCAACGCATCGTCATCGCCGGTGCGCAGATAGGCGTCAAACGCCTGGTAATGCACGTCTTGGGTCTTCACACCACCCGCCAGCGCAGGACGCCCCGCATAGGCTGTCTTTCGATCAATCATGGTCATTCGCTTTTCCTGTTCCTGTAGCTTTGTTTCGAAGTCGTCGCGCTGTCGGCGCATGTCGCCCACCAGCCCCGCAAGGGCCGCACCCACCTGGGTGAACGGAGACAGATCTTCCCCGCTCCGCGACGTTGTCCCGGTCTCACTCATCCCGATTTTCCCATCTCTGAAGGGTGGCCCTAGCCGTCCACCAATGTCCGGCGCGCCTCTTCGATCAGGCGTGCCATCTCCCGCAGATCCGCCATTTCGGGGGGCTCCCCCTTGGCTGCAACCCGCGCACTGGGCAGCATCGGAAAGGTCACCAGCGACACCTCCCACAGCTCCAGTTCCGTCAGAACCCTGCGGCCCTGCTTGTCCTTCGTCGCGGCTTTGGTGCGATAGCCAATCGACAACCCGTCAATCGCCCCCGCCGCCACCAGCGCCGCCGCTTCCCGACCACGCGCCACGGTGTCCAGAAGACGCCCCTTCACGTACAAACCGACATCGTCCTCGCGCACCTCGTCCCAGATGCCGATGGGCTGCGCCGGATCATGCTGCCACAGCATCTTCACCGCTCGGCCACTTTCGGCCAACCGCTTCAAAGACGCCGCATAAGCTCCTGTTGCGACGACATCATTGCCCTGATCACACTGCCCGAACCGCGACGCATAGCCTTCGATCACGCAGCCATCCGTGACCGTGATATCCGCGTCGAACCGGCAGAATTTCCGTTCCAAATCCATCCCAAACTCCCTCATGGCGTCACCTGAACAAACTTCAGAAACACATCCGCCAGCACCGCCGCCGCGACGCCATAGACTGCCAGCCAAACCCGCCGCTCCAACCGTTCGATCAACGCCTCGATCCGGTCCAACCGCCCCGAGATGCCCTCGAAACGCAACTGCGTGACCCGCTCATGACCCTCCAGCTTCAGCGCAGGCGCGCAGTCGAACGGTTCGTACCCTCCGCGCCCCTCACTCATCGGCAAGCACCGGCAAGCCCAGCAGCGCGCGCTTTTCAGCCGCGGTCAGAAACTCCGCCCGCGCCACCCGCGCCCATTGCGCATCGCGCTCCGCCGCCAGCGCGGGCACCTGGTCAAGATCGGGCTTGAGCACCAAATCCTGCCCGACATGCTGCGACAGCCACGCACTCAAAGCCGCCGTCACCCGTGACACCAGCGGCAACACCGTCAGCCGGTAAAACGCCCGGTGCGCCTCGGCATAATTGGCAAACGTCGCCTCGCCGGGAATCCCCAACAGCATCGGAGGCACCCCGAACGCCACCGCGATTTCGCGCGCCGCCGCCTCCTTGGTCTTCTGGAACTCCATGTCCGACGGGGAAAACCCCATCGGCTTCCAATCCAGCCCACCTTCCAGCAACATCGGCCGCCCGGCATTGCGCGCACCCATGTGATGGCTCTCGATCTCCTCGACCAGCCGGTCATACTGATCCGACCCCATCCCCGACACACCATCCGTGCCGCGATAGACAATCGCCCCCGAAGGCCGCGCCGCATTGTCCAACAACCCCTTCGACCAGCGCGACGCCGCGTTGTGCACGTCCAGCGCCTGCGCCGCCGCCACCATCGGGCTCAACCCGTAGTGATCATCCTGCGGATGAAACGCTTTCACATGGCAGACAGGCCGCGCGCCCTCGCCCATCTCGAACCGGTGCGATTTGCCGCCGACCCCGTACTCATAGGCCACCGGCCACCCATCCGGCCCCGGCACCAGCTTCATCCGGTCAGATCGCAGTACATGCAGCTCGCCAGGCACGCTGCCGGCACCCACTGCTTCGAAGTACCCATCCCCGGACAAGAGCAACTGCCCGTAGAACGCCTCGAACAATTCCGCCTGCCCCTGCGCCGTGTTCGGCCTGCGCAACAGGTCCAAAAGCGGATGCATCTCATAGCGCTGCGCCTGGTCCTGCAACACCAGCGGAACCGCCGCGCCCGCCTCTGCGATCAGCTTGACCGCCCGAAATCCCACCGGGTTCCCAGTGAACCCCGTCCGCGTCAAAGACGCCGTATCCCGCGCCGACCACGCCACGCGGCCCATGTTCTGCCACGCCACAACCGGCCCCGTCGCACTGGCCTTGGCCTCGATCCCGGCCTCTTTCTTGCGTCCCTGCCGAAAGATGTCCCACACCATGCTGCCCATGCTCCTCGCAAATCCCGTTTCGTTTCCGGCGCGGCCGGAAAGGTCTCTCGAACCCTTCCGACCGGCCATGTGCCAAAGACCCAAGCCCACAGGTCTCTGGCGCCCCCAGACACGGCTCCCTCGTCCGCAGCCCGCCGCATCGCAAGGCCCCGCTCCCAAATCACCGTTCCGTCAAATTCCGTGACGCGCTCCTGACCGCGCCTTCCGATGAAACCAACCTAACCGGCAAAGGTTAACGGCTGGAAACCATACCGTGCGGTCATCGGCGCAACGTCCGAACCCGCGGAACACGCCACTCCGCCGCCCGCGCGATCACCAGATCGGTCAGCGCCCAGACCAACGCATCCAGTCGGTCCGGCGACCCCGTTCCCTGGTATCCCAGCCGCGTCATCTGGCACATCTCATCCTCCAGCGCGTCAAATGCCCCGTAATGCGCCACGCGCCCCTGCTCGTACAAAGCCGCCACCGGCTCGGCCCGCGCCGCCTTGGACCGCGATGCATGCACCCGCACCACCGGTACCATCGGATCGACCTGCCGCAACACGGCCTCGACCATGTCACCACCCTGGTTGACCTCGGCCACCAGCGCATGCGCACCCCAGCGCTCCATCGCCGTGATCGCCCGCCGCGCCCAGACCAGAGGCGACACACCCTGCACGGTGCAATCCTCCAGCACCACCGCCCGCCAATCCTGCGGCGGCCCGTCCGTGACCACCCCGGCCACGACGATCCCGCAGGCATCCGATCCCTTGCCGCTGCTTGCGGTCGGATCAACCGCCACCACGATCCGGTCAAACGCCGGAAGCACGGAACACCGCGCCCGCTCCAACGCCTCCATCGACCAAAGCGCACCTTCGGCTTGATCCAGCAAATCCCCGTCAAGTTCCTGCCGCCCCAACCGCGTGCCCGCATAGCGCGCCCGCACCTCGTCCAGAAACGACGACGCCAGATAGGCCCGGTTCGCCTCGGTCGGCGCACGCGTCACAACGGTGGACGGCGCTGCCAACAAACCCTTCAGAACACTCACATTCCGCGGTGTTGTCGTCACACAAACCCGCGGATGCGACCCCAGTCGCAGCGTGAACTGCAACATGTCCCACGCCTCCTGCGCGCGCTTCCACTTGGCCAATTCATCCACCCACGCGCCGTCAAACTGCGGTCCGCGCAAACTCTCCGGATCATGCGCCGAACACGCCACAGCCTCGGCCCCGTTGGGCCAGCGCAGCATCCGCCGCGTCGCAAGCCATTCGGGCCGCCGATCAGGTGGCGAACAAGCCATGATCCCGCTGTCGCCAAAGATCATCACCTCGCGCACCTGATCCAACGTTTCGCCCACCAGCGCCACGCGGCGGGCAGCACCCTTGTCCAATGGCCGCGATCCCTCGACCATGGACCGCACCCATTCGGCACCGGCGCGGGTTTTCCCCGCGCCGCGCCCACCAAGGATCACCCACGACCGCCAGTCCCCCTCTGGGGGCAACTGGTGCGGATGCGCCCAGAACTCGAACAGGTAGGGCAGCGCCAGAAGCGCCCCATCCACCTCTTCAAGACTGCTCAGGAACGCGTCCTTCTCGGCAACACTGGCGAAGGCGATCAAGTCGGCACCCGACCGCAACCCGCGCCGCATCGAGGTCAAGCCCGTAAGCCCCTTCAATGGCGGCATGTTCTCGGCGATGTCTTTCAATCTGAACCTCCGTATCCTTGGCGTGTTTCAGCCAGGCCCGCAATTCGGACAGCGCCTTGGCTGCCTCGGTTGCCGTGCCCGTTTCTCCGGCCTCCACCTTGCTGCGCAGGGCTGCCACCATCTCGCGGATGGTGCGCAACTCCTGCGCAATGGCATCGCGCTCTGTCTCAAGCGCGCTGCCCGTTTCTTCTGCAGTGATCAAAACCATGCGATCCCTGCCTCCTGTGCTGAATGGATCTCCGTCCATCGACGCACCGGCAGGCCACGGGATACCCCGCAACCTTTTGATGCCTAGCAGGCACGAAGCAATAGACCGTCAATGAGGAAAGAAGCGCCTAACGCGCCGCGCGGAGGTTTAAGACCTCGGCAAGACCTCGCTCCGAAAGGCACAAAACCCATGAGCAGGTCACAAATTGAAGTGATTCAGGCATTCTTAACCACTACGAGCGCGGCTCAGAAAATCCCCCGCCGCAGCAGGTTCAGCCCAAGGACCAGGAAGACGTACAGCACCAGCTTGCGGAAACTCTCATTCGAAAACCGCGACCGCAACCGCGCCCCCAACGTGAAGCCCAGCAATGTCGGCAGGATCAGCAGCAAAGACACCATGCCCAGCTCGGGTGTCACCAGCCCTTGCTGCACATAAGCCACGGCAAAGGGCACACCGCCGACGAACAACAACAGGCCCGTCGCCCGGACAAACTCGTCCTTGGGCACCTGCCGCGCGCTCATATACATGATGACAGGCGCAATCCAGACCCCGGACAGCCCGCCCAGAATGCCCGCAAGATTGCCAAAGACGAATTGCGCAAGCGTGTCGAACCGATCCGGAATGCGCGGCATGACAAAGCGCAGATTCAAAACCGCGAAAGACACGATGGACAAGCCAAGCGCAAGAAAGATCACCCGGTCCGACAGATCGGCAGAAAGCCATACCGTCAGGAACACGCTCACGCCCAGCGAGATCGCAAACACCCAATAGCGCGAAATCGCGCCGCGCAGATCGCCCATCGTCCAGATCTGCCAGGCGTTCGACGCAATGATCGGGCCCAGCCCCATCGCGATCGCCGTGCGCGGGTCAATGACCATGGTCAACATGCTGATCGCCGCCGTGGGCAACCCGATGCCCACGAGCCCCTTGACCGACCCGGCAATGACAAACACCACTGCGCCGATAAGCAGAAAGTCGATCATCCCCATCCCGAGGACACCCCGTCAGGAAAAGGCAGGCTCAATTCTCCCGCTGCGCTTCAAGCGCCCGATACGCCGCGACATTCTCGTTATGCTCGGCCAGAGTTTCCGCGAAGTTGTGTCCATCGGATGGATCAAGAGTCTTGGCGACAAAGAAAATGTACCCGGTATCATCCGGGTTCAACGCCGCCTCGATACTGGCGCGGCCCGGATTGGCAATCGGGGTCGGCGGCAGCCCGTCGATCACATAGGTGTTCCAAGGCGTCTCGCGCCGCAGTTCGCTCTGCCGCAACCCACGCCCCAACACACCTTCACCCTTGGTGATGCCATAGATCACCGTCGGGTCGGTCTGAAGCCGGATGCCTTGCTCCAGACGGTTGTTGAACACACTGGACACGAGGAAGCGTTCCTCCGGCGTGCCGGTTTCCTTCTCGATGATCGACGCAAGGATCAACGCCTCCTCCGGGCTGGCCAGGGGCAGCCCATCCTGACGGTTTGACCAGGCCTCGGCCAGAATCCGATCCTGCGCCGACGCCATTCGGGCCAGAAGCTCAGAACGGTTGTCCCCCGTGCTGATCTCATAGCTGTCCGGAGCAAGCGATCCTTCCGCAGGGGTCTCTTCGATGTCCCCGTCCAGAATGTCGATTTGGCCCAATTCCTGCACGATCTGCCAGCTGGTCACACCTTCCGCCAGCGCCACACGATAGCGCGTATCGGTCTCGGCTTTCACGTCAATATATTCCGCCGGAGCTGCGTCCTCTTCCGGATTGAATTCCGCAATTTCCTCAAACCGCCCCGTCGCCGGATCAAGCTCGCGCACCTGCACCGAGGCACGCGTGATCCCGATACGGTACACCACTTCGGTCCCACAGGTACTGGCCCCGCCACGCGTCACGATATCCACGATCTGCTCCATCGACGCGCCTTCCGGCACTAGGAACGACCCGGCCTTCAATTCGGACGTCTTGCCGGCATAATCCGCACCGACCCGCAAAAGCGCCGCACTCGATACAGCACCGTCCCGCGCCAGGTTGTCCGACACCCGCCGGAAATTCGTCCCCCGCTCGACCTGGACACAGATCGGCTGCTCCAACGGCCCTTCAGAGACATAGGTGTTTTGCGCCCAGATCAGCACACCACCCAGGAGAAAAACCAGAACAACCAGAAAAGTCAGCGCGTTAGACGCAATATGTCGCCACATGATCTAGCGGTCCATCCGGCCGAAGACGACGCTGGCATTGGTCCCGCCAAACCCGAAAGAGTTCGACAACGCATAGGTGATCTCGCGCGCCCGCTTGGCGTTCGGCGCAAGGTCGATCTTGGTTTCGACCGCCGGCGTGTCCAGATTGATCGTCGGAGGCGCCACCTGGTCGCGGATCGCAAGGATCGAAAAGATCGCCTCGATCGCCCCCGCAGCCCCCAACAGGTGCCCGGTCGCGGATTTGGTCGACGACATCGTGACCTTGCCCGCCGCGTCGCCCATCATCCGCTCGACCGCACCCAGCTCGATCACATCTGCCATGGTCGACGTGCCATGCGCGTTGATGTAATCAATATCGGCAGGCTCGATCCCGGCATTCTTCAGCGCCGCACGCATTGACCGCTCGCCACCTTCCCCATCCTCGGACGGCGCGGTGATGTGATATGCGTCGCCCGACAGACCATAGCCACACACTTCGGCATAGATCCGCGCGCCCCGCGCCTTGGCATGCTCGTATTCCTCAAGCACAACGACTCCCGCGCCTTCCCCCATGACGAACCCGTCGCGGTCCGCATCATAAGGGCGGCTCGCCGCCTTGGGGGTCTCGCTGCGCTTCGTGGACAGCGCCTTGCACGCATTGAACCCGGCAATCCCGATCTCGGAAATCGCCGCCTCGGCCCCGCCGGCCACCATCACGTCCGCATCCCCGAAGATGATCAGCCGCGCCGCATCCCCAATGGCATGCGCGCCGGTCGAACAGGCGGTCACAACCGCATGGTTTGGCCCCTTGAAGCCGTACTTGATCGACACATTCCCCGAAATCAGGTTGATCAACGCGCCGGGAATAAAGAATGGAGACACCCGCCGTGGCCCCTTGTCGCGGATCAGCAACGCGGTCTCGGCAATCGAATTGAGCCCACCAATGCCCGATCCAATCATCACCCCGGTGCGCAACCGGCTCTCTTCATCCTCGGGCATCCACCCGGCATCCCGCACCGCCTGATGCGCGGCCGCCATGCCGAACAGGATGAACTCGTCGACCTTGCGCTGCTCTTTCTTGTCAAGATAGGTGTCCGGATTGAACGTCCCGTCGGATCCGTCCCCATAAGGCACCTCGCAGGCATAATCCGTCGCAAGATGACTGGCATCGAACTTTGAGATCGTCCCCGCCCCGGACTGCCCGTCCAGAATGCGCGACCAACTCGCCTCGACCCCGTCCGCAAGCGGTGTCACCAATCCCAAGCCCGTCACAACTACTCGACGCATGGTGTTGCCCTTCCCTCGAATGCTCTTGTCCGCTCTTACCCCGTTCGCGTCGACACCCGCAAGACTCGAGCCGCACAGGCGTCCATTCTTCGCTGGTTTTCAAATATCCAGGGGTCTGGGGCGTCGTCCATTGGACTCGACCCAATGGAGCCCCGATGGACGACCCCAGTGTTTCCGTCAACGCATACACGAAATGCGTCGACGCATCGTCCGCCTACCCCCAGCGATCCCCCAGATCCACCCGTGCCCGGTCGACCCAATGGTCCTGCAACCACGCTGTCGGCTTGGCGTAGCGGATCAATGACCCGCGATAGCCTTCAATCGCCTCGGGCATCTTGGGACGTCCGTGGAAACACACCACCCGCGCATCTTCAGCAAGGCGCGCCGGATGCAGGTAATTGCCCGGAAACGGGTTGCAATCATACTTGAAGCTCACCACCCAATTGCCCGGAATATAAGTGAAAACCTCATTCTTCATCGCCTTGTGCGAGGTGTAGCGCTGCTCTGATCCGCGCGCGATCTCGACTTCCGCGTAGGCATCCGCAGCCAGATCCTCATACAGAAACCCATGCAGCCCCGGATCATAGCGAAACACCGACCCGTGCCCCGTGGGCCGTCCCTTGCGCGCCTCGGTCCAGTCGTGGCGCATCACCACATGCCCTGGCGCCAGCGTCAGAAGATCGTCCAGCGATCCGGTGATCACCACGTCCAGATCGAAGCCAAGAACCGGCCCCTCCAGATCGGGGATCAAACCGGGGCGAAACAGCGAAACCTTGCGCATCGCGCCCTGGCGGTTGGCAACCTTCAGCGCAGCCGCCATCGGCTCGGCAAATGGCTCCACCGGCAGGCCGAGCACCTCGATCTCGGGATGCAGCCCTTCGGCGTGCTCCGTCATACACACAAAACGCACCGGGCAGGACAGGTTCCGCCGCACGCCGGAATACAGCCGATTGACGTATTCCGGACCGAACAGGGTGCCCCACTTGATACAGGCGACAGTGGCTTTGGAAGGCAAGATCATGCGCCCGCTTAGCAACGGATCCGCGAAATGACCAGATGCCGCTTGGCGCGATCCGCCCGGACACATATAGTGGCGGCAATCGAAGCTGAGATGCAGGAGGGTATGATGGAGATTGTATGCGCCCTGCGGGTGTCAGGCTGATCGCCGCACCCGGCCCAAACATGTGCCCTATCGGGGCAGGTTTCTCAGCCACAGGATCACTCCATTGACCCGTTATTCCCTCACCGACCTCGGATGGTCGGACCATTTCGCGCGGCAACGCAAAGACGTTGACGCCCATCTCATCCCGGCCCGCATCTCCGAGGTACATCGCAGCCAGCTTGTCGCCCTCTCTGAGTCGGGCGAACACCGGCTGATCCCCGCCGACAGTGCAGGCGCCTATGCCGTCGGCGACTGGGTGCTGACCGACGGCACCACCGCGCTGCAACGGCTCGACCCCATCACGGACCTGCACCGCCGCGCCGCGGGCCACACCGTCAGCGACCAGCGCATCGCGGCCAATGTCGACACCGTGGGCCTTGTCACCAGCTGCAACGCCGATTTCAACGTCGCGCGCCTCGAACGCTATCTTGCCCTGGCACTGGCGTCGAACGCGCTGCCGCTGGTGATCCTCACCAAGGCCGATCTCTGCGACGATCCCGACGACTTCAGACGCAAGGCCGAACGCCTGTCCCCTCTGGTCACCGCGATCACGATCAACGCCAAGGATCCCGAGGATGTCAAACGCCTCAACCCGTGGTGCAGCACTGCGCAGACGCTTGCCCTGCTCGGCTCGTCAGGGGTCGGCAAAACCACGCTGCGCAACGCCCTGACCGGCGAGGCCGAGGCGACGCAGGACATCCGCGAAGATGACGGCAAAGGCCGCCACACCACCACCCACCGCGCCTTGCGTCCAACTCTGGCGGGTGGCTGGCTGATCGACACGCCGGGGATGCGCGAATTGCAGCTGTCGGGCACCAGCGAAGGCCTCGAAGAGCTGTTCGACGACATCGAAACCCTTGCAGCCCGGTGCAAATTCTCGAACTGCGCCCATGCCAGCGAACCCGGCTGCGCCGTCAAGGCCGCCCTCAAGGACGGCACACTCGACCAGTCCCGGTTCGACCGCTGGCAAAAACTCCGGCGCGAGGACCAGTACAATTCAGAATCCATCGCCGCCGCCCGCGCCCGGCAGAAATCATTTGGCCGCGTCGTCAAGGAGGCGGTCGCAAAAAGCAAACACAAGCGCGGTTACGAGGAGTGAAATGAAAACGGCGGGCTGTGAGGCCCGCTGTTTTCGTCTGACAGAGCAGTTGGGTGATCCTTGAGCGCAATGGTCGCTATGAGCCCAAATTGACTGAACAACATCTGTACCCTACTGCTCTGAGCATCATCAGAGGTCAATTTTCATGCCCTGCTTAGTAGTTCCTGAATTTGCTGTTTCTGACTGGCTAAAGTCTCGTGAATTTTACTGCGACGTTTTGGGGTTTACCTGCCTCTATGAACGTCCTGAAGAAGGTTTTTGCTATCTCAGTCTTAACGGGGCAGAGCTGATGATAGATCAAATAGGAACGGGAAGAACGTTTGATGACGGACACTTGCCAACAAAATATCCATTCGGAAAAGGTCTAAACGTCCAAATTGAAGTCGAAGAGATTGCGCCTCTTACAAAAGCATTGGCCGCTGCTGAGATGCCGCTTTACCTCGAGGTTGAGGACAAATGGTACCGCAAGGATGACTACGAGGTTGGCAACCGACAGTTTGTTGTTGCTGATCCTGACGGATACCTACTTCGCTTCTTTCAACCCCTTGGTGGTAAGGTCCGCAAAGTCCCGCTAACCTGACATTCGGCTTACGCACCGCCAGAAAAGTTCTCAGGGAATGCACTTAGAACCCGGCACCGTCGCAATACCGGTACTCTCCCCCAAAGCAGGATAAAACGCAAAACGGCGGGCCATCACAGCCCGCCGTTCCAAACTCGCTGACGCAACCCTTACGCCGCAGGCATCCGCCGCTCGACAATCTCGGCCCACCAGGAACAGCCTGCCGGGATCGCATCGTCGTTAAAGTTGTATTCCGGGTGATGCACTGCCGCCGTATCGCCATTGCCGACAAGGATATACGCGCCAGGACGTTCCTCGAGCATGAAGGCGAAATCCTCACCCCCCATGACCAGCGGCGCGTCTTCGCAGGCACCAGACACCGACTTCGCCACCTCGGCGGCAAATTCGGTCTGCTCGTCGTGGTTCACCATCACCGGGTAGCCACGATGGTAGTCCACATGAACCTTGCCGCCAAACGTGTCCGCGACACCGGCACAGACCCCCTTGATCCGCGTTTCCGCAAGATCCCGCATCTCGGTCGACATCGTCCGTACCGTGCCTTTCAGGTGCACGCGCTGCGGAATGACGTTGAACGCCTTGGACGAGGTCTCGAACGACGTCACCGACACCACGATCTGATCGGTCGGATCGGCGTTGCGGCTGGCAATCGTCTGCAACGCCAGCACTGCCTGCGAGGCCATCACGGTCGTGTCCACGGTCTCCTGCGGCTTGGCGGCGTGACCACCCTTGCCCTCGAACGTGATGTCGAACTGGTCGGTCGCAGCAAAGAACGCCCCCGGACGGATCGAGAAACTGCCAACCGGCTTTCCGGGCCAGTTGTGCATGCCGTAGACCTCCTGGATGCCCCAGCGGTCCATCATCCCGTCCTCGCACATCTCGCGGCCACCGCCGCCGCCTTCTTCGGCAGGCTGGAAGATCACCACAACCGTGCCATCGAAATTGCGTGTCTCGCTCAGGTACTTGGCCGCGCCCAAGAGCATCGCCGTATGTCCGTCATGCCCGCAGGCATGCATCGCGCCATCGGTCTTGGACTTGTACTCAAGCCCCGTCTGCTCGTGGATTGGCAGCGCGTCCATGTCGGCGCGCAGCCCGATCACCTTGCCCGCGGTATCGGTCTTGCCCTTGATGACCCCGACAACACCGGTACGCCCGATACCGGTCACGATCTCATCACAGCCGAACTCCTTGAGCCGGTCGGCCACCAGCGCGCTGGTGCGGTGGGTTTCGAACAGGATCTCGGGGTTCTCGTGCATGTCCCGTCGCCAGGCGGTGATTTCATCCTGCAATTCGGCAAAGCGGTTCTTGACCGGCATGGGGGTCATCCTCGTGTTAAATGAATGGAGTGTCTGCGTAGAACGTGACGCAGACAGCGCCCGGCTTCAAGGGGTCACAGCGCCGGACCCAAATCCATCACGCTGCCATCGCTGAACCGCGCCAGCCGGAACCGCCGCAGATCATGCCCCGGCACATCGCCGCAGACCAGATCGGCCAGCACCCGCCCCACGCCCGGCCCGATGCCGAACCCATGCCCGCTCATGCCGGTGCCAATGGTCAGGCCGGGAATCGCTTCCACCCGGTCCACCACGGGCACCACATCCGGCATCGTGTCGATCATCCCCGCCCACATCGCGCGGTAGCGGATCGGTCCCACTTCGGGGAACAACGCCTGCACCTCAGCAGCCACCTTGCGCAGCTTGCGTGCATTGGGTTTCGGGTTCAGCACGCGGATGCCCTCGAATGGGCTGACCTCGTCACCGTCCCACTGGCGCCTGGTGCCCCACGCATCCGGGTAACCCTTGGGCGCGGCAGGCAGAAACCGGGTGCCAAACGGATCGTTCATCAGTTGCGCGCGGAATTTCGGCAGCGCACGGAACGCGTCCGGCCCGACGAACAATTCGTGAAAGCCCCCCGCCGCCAGCGACGCCCCGCCATCTGCCCGCGTTCGAAAGGCGAATTTGCCACCCGCCGCAGCGCCCTGATGCGGCAGGGCCACAGAGTCTGTCGCTCCGGCACTGGCCCGCACCGACAGTTGCGGAATCGCCACCCCATGCGCCCGCAGGAACAACGACGACCACGCGCCGCCCGCCACAACCACATCCAAACAGGCGATGCGCCCGGCTTCGGTGAACACCCCCGTGATGCGTCCCGCTTCAAGGTCCAGCTTTCGCGCCGCACAGCTCTCGACGATCACGGCGCCCTCGCGCAGCGCGATCCCCGCCAGCGCAGGCACGGCCACCCACGGCTCTGCGCGCATGTCAGACGGAGTGGTCAACGCGCCGACAAAACCGCCTTTGGCCAGTTCAGGAAACCGCTGTTTCAACGCGGCACGGTCCAGCACCTCGGTATCCACACCCTGCGCTGTGGCATAGGGCAGCCAATCGGCAAAACCGGCCAGCTCTTTCTCGCTCTCGGCCAGATAGGTCACGCCGGACCGTTTCAGCCCGATGTCAACGTTGGTCTGGCTGGCAAGCTCGGTCCAGAGCGTGTTCGCCTCGACCATGATCGGCAATTCATCCGGGTCGCGCCCCTGCTGCCGGATCCAGCCCCAGTTGCGCGAAGACTGCTCCCCGGCGATGCGCCCCTTTTCCAGAAGCACCACACGCCGCCCCTTGCGCGCCAGATACAGCGCCGTGCAGACGCCGATCACCCCTCCACCGATCACCACGACATCCGTCTCGGACGGAGGCGGCCCGGCAAAGGCAATCGGGCTGTGTTCGGAAATCGGAAACGAGATCATGTCGAGAGGTGATCCAGCAGCCGTTCCATGAACGCCTGTCCTTCGTTGAATTGCGCAACCGTGATGTATTCATCCGGTTGATGCGCCACGGCGATGTCACCGGGGCCACAGACCACCACGGAATAACCCGCCGTCTGAAAATGGCTCGCTTCGGTGCCGTAGGAAACGTATTGTGTGCCGTTGTCCCCGGTCAGTTGCCGCACAAGGGTTTCCGCCGCACCCCCATCCTCGGGCTTGAAGGGCGGCAGGGAAAACGCAGGCTTGATCTCGATCCACGCCTCTGGCCGGACCGCCTTCATTTCCGCTTCGATCTCGGCCGCCGCCTCGCGCAGCTTCACCTCCCACGCCTCGAGCGTTTCGCCGGGCACCACGCGAAAGCCCAGACCGAACTCGCAATCCTTGGCGGTGATGTTATGCGCCGTGCCGCCGCTGATCTGGCCGACATGCACATTGGTGTAAGGCGGGTTGAACTGCGCCGCGATCGGTCCCGGCGCGGCGTTGGCATTCTCTGCGTTTATCCGGTTCGCCCATTCGATCAGTTTGGCCCCGTACATGATTGCGCTGACGCCGGTGTGCATGATCGAGGAATGTACCTCAAACCCATGAAAATGCACCCAAAACGTGTTGCCACCCTTATGCCCGGTCACGGCCTTGAGCATCGTCGGTTCCCCCACGATCACCGTGTCCGCTTTTGGAACAACACCCTGCATCGCCTCGATCAACGGCGGCGCCCCGGTGCAGCCGATTTCCTCGTCATAACTCAGCGCGATCTGCACGGGCCGCGTCACGTCGCGATACTTCGCCTCGACCAGCGCCCAGATCGCCAGCGCGTCAAAGCCCTTCATGTCGGTGGTGCCGCGCCCGTACAGCTTGCCGTCTATCTCGGTCACGGTGTAGGGATCGGTGCTCCAAGGTTGCCCATCGGTCGGCACGACATCCGTGTGGCCAGACAGCACCACGCCGCCTGCAACTTCTGGCCCGACATGCGCAAAAAGCCCTGCTTTCAACGGATCGTCGGATTTCACATGCCGATGGCTTTGGACCCCGTGTTCCGCAAAATAGGACTCGACCCAGTCGATCAAAGGCAGGTTGGTGTCACGGCTGACGGTGGGAAATTTTACCAACTGGTCAAGAATGGCGCGCGGGGTCAGGCGGTTTTGCATAATCTCACTTCTGGGCTGACGGGAGCAGGTAATCAGCATAGGCCGGATGATGGTCCGATGGCCATTCGCCGTCAAACCTCTCTTGCACCACAACCGGCCCTTTGCTTAGGTCAACATCGGATGTGCGACTCAAATGGTCAATGGCTCCAAGTAGGTGTACACCTCTGTTCAGGTGATACGTCGCGCCGGGCGTGCGGTCGAACACCACGCCCGACTCCTCGAGAATGTCCATAGTCCGCGCCCCGTGCAGCGCGTTGAGATCCCCGACAAGGAACACCGCCTCGCCCGCGTCGATCCACGGCTTGATCCGGTCGCGCACCAACGTGGCGGACAAAAGCCTGTTGGAGCCGCTGGAATATTCGAAATGCACATTCGCAACCCGGAACTGCGCGCCGGTCTCACTATCCTCGAACTGAACCCAGGTGGCGAAGGCAGGATAAGAACCGTTGAAGGTGCGCGAATAGATCACATCCGGGGTTTCTGAGAAGAAAAACCATCCCTGATCAATAATTTGCAAGCGATCCTTAAGGTAGAATAACGGCTGCGTTGTCGGAAATTCCCGCCAATGCCCGGTCGCGGCCACACCATAGGAAGGATTGCGCTCTGCCAAATAATCACGGGCAAGGTTCACCGACCCGTCGCTGCCGCGCTGAAAGCTTTCCATCTCTTGAAACGCGACAACATCGGCCTGCAACGCCTTGAATGCACTGTCCAAAGGCCCCTTGCGCCGTTCCCAGTCACCCACCGACCACGCGCCGGTCTCTTCGCTCAGGACGATGTAATGCACATTATAGGTCGCGATCCGAAGCGCCTCGCCTTCCGGTGGCGCAAGTGCCACATCGCCTTCGCTATTGGTGACATGCAGCGCGCACGCCACCAGCGTCAAAAGCGCAATGCCCCCGACCAGCACACGGAAGACCCAACGAGAAAATCGTACCATACCGCCACCTATCAGCGATGACCGAACAGGTCAGTAGCCGCTGTCGGTGATCAGCACTTTGTGACCGGGTTCGACCTCGCGATAGACGGACGGTTCGGCGACATAGTCCAGCCCGTGGATCGGCGACGGGATCGGTTTGAAGTTCAAATCCTTCTCGGACTTGCGCTTGCGCGGATCGGCGATCGGCACCGCCTTCATCAAGGCTTGGGTATAAGGGTGCTGCGGGTTCTCGAACACCGCGCGGCGTGGTCCCAGTTCAACGATGCGGCCCAGATACATCACGCCGACATGGTGACTCACCCGTTCGACCACCGCCATATCATGGCTGATGAACAGGAACGAAATCCCCAACTCTGCCTGCAATTCCAGCATCAGGTTCAGCACCTGTGCCTGTACAGACACGTCAAGCGCCGACACCGCCTCATCCGACACGATCAGCTTGGGATTCAGCGCCAAGGCCCGTGCAATCGCGATGCGCTGGCGCTGACCACCGGACAATTCATGCGGATAGCGCTGCATGAAGCTGCGTGGCAGTTCGACCCGGTCGAACAGCATCTCGACCCGTTTCCGCATTTCGGCGCTCGATCCCATGCCGAAATTGCGCATCGGTTCGGACACCTGGTCGGACAGTTGCATCTGCGGATTGAGCGACGCAAAAGGGTCCTGGAAGACCATCTGCATGTCGCGCCGCGCGTCGCGCAGTTCGGATTGGCTCAATGCCATGATGTCCTTGCCATCCAGGAAAATGCTGCCCTCCTGCGGTTCCACAAGACGCAGGATCGACCGACCGGCGGTTGATTTTCCACATCCCGATTCCCCAACAAGACTCAGGGTCTGGCCCTTGTTGACACTGAAGGACAGGTCCTCCACCGCGTGAACATTGGCCACGGTCCGGCGGAAGAACCCACCTTTCACGGTAAAGCGTGTGGTCAGGTGTTTGACCTCAAGCAATACCTCCTCTGCGCCGGTGATCGGCGGCACTTCAGAGCCGTCCTTGCCCAATAGCCGCATCGGGCGCGGCAGGTCGGTGCCGGTCATCTCGCCCAGCTTGGGCACCGCCGCCAGAAGCGCTTGCGTGTATGGGTGCTGCGGGTTCTCGAAGATTTCTTCGACGGTCCCCTCTTCCACCTTGTTGCCGCGGAACATGACCACGACACGGTCGGCCATCTGCGCCACCACCGCCATGTCATGGGTGATGAACATCACCGCCGTGCCGGTTTCCCGTTTGAGCCGGTCCATGAGCGCCAGAATCTCGGCCTGGATGGTCACGTCCAAGGCGGTGGTCGGCTCGTCCGCGATCAGCAAACGCGGCTCGCAGGCCAGCGCCATCGCAATCACCACGCGTTGCCGCATGCCGCCTGACAATTCGTGCGGGTATTGCTTGAGCCGCCGTTCGGGTTCGGGGATGCGCACTTGCCGCATCAGTTCAAGCGCCCGCGCCTCGGCCTGGGACCTGCTCATGTTTTTGTGCAATCGCAAACCTTCGGTCAGCTGCTTGCCCACGGTGAAGACCGGGTTGAGCGCCGTCATCGGTTCCTGAAAGATCATCCCGATCTCGTTGCCCCGGATCGTGCGCATCAGGTCCTGATCGGTTTCCGACAGATCGACCGTGCCCGCGTCCTTGCGGTCAAAAAGAAGCCGCCCCCCCGCGATGTCGCCGCCGCCGTATTCGATCAGCCGCATCAGTGCGAGCGACGACACCGATTTACCGGATCCGGATTCACCCACGACGCAAACGGTTTCACCGGGGTTGATATCGAACGAAACGTCTTCGACGCCGACGACGGTTCCGGACTTGGTCTGGAATTCGACGCGAAGGTTTTCGATTTTGGCGATGCTGCCATCCGGCATGGGCGCAGTCCTTTTGCAAACTCTGCACAAACGCTAACCGCAGTTCGCCAAGAGTCAATTTATGTCTCTGCGTCGACTTTGGAATAGGCTGGACGGGACTTGCTTTTTGCGAAAAAGCTGTTTCGATGCGCAGGTAGGGGGAAAATTCCTGTGTTTTGTCGCAAGTAAGCCCGCTTTGTTTGCGTTTGCGTGGCTTTCGGTCAAATCAAGGGACATTCCACCAATAAAAACGACACCGGGAAACTGTGTCTAACAAGGAGAGACAAATGAAAATCACATCCCTACTTATGGGTGCTGCTGCCGCAATTGCCCTTGCGCCCGCCGCTTTTGCAGAGCGTGGCGCGGACGGCGAGGTCAAGATTATTTACTGGCAAGCGCCTTCGATCCTGAACCCGTTCCTGTCAGGCGGCACCAAGGACGTTGAGTCGGCCTCGATGATCGTCGAACCGCTGGCGCGCTTTAATGAAAAAGGTGATCTGGTTCCGTGGCTGGTTCAAGAAATTCCCACAGTCTCAAACGGCGGTGTCAGCGAAGACCTGACGTCGATCACCTGGAAGATCACCCCCGGCCTGACATGGTCCGATGGCACGCCGTTCACATCGGCGGACGTGGCCTTTACACATGAATATTGCACCCATCCTGAAGGTGGTTGCGCCCAGATCACAAAGTTCAATGGCGTTACCAGCGTCGAAACCCCGGATGATCTGACCGTCGTGGTTACGTTCGACGGCCCGACCCCGAACCCCTATGGCCCGTTTGTGGGTGGCGAAAGCCCGATCATCCAGCAGGCGCAATTCGCAGGTTGCCTTGGTGCCGCGGCATCCACCTGCACCGAGCAGAACTTCAACCCGATCGGCACCGGCGCGTTTGTCGTCGATGAGTTCAAGCCGAACGACGTGATCACCATGTCCGCCAACCCGAACTACCGCGACCCGGCAAAACCGGCCTTTGCGTCGGTGACGTTCAAAGGCGGCGGTGATGCGCGGGCAGCCGGTCAGGCCGTGATGGAAACCGGCGAATTCGACTACGCCTGGAACCTGCAGCTTGCGCCCGACGTGATCGCCGCAATGGAAGCAGGCGGCAAAGGTGTTCCGATTGCCGGTTTTGGCCCGCTGCTTGAACGCATCATGATCAACCAGACAGACCCAAGCCCCGACCTGCCCGAAGGCGAACGCTCGACCGCGATGCACCCGCATCCGTTCTTGCAAGAACCGGCGGTCTACAAGGCCATGTCCATGGCCATCGACCGTCCGCTGCTGGTGGAAATCGGCTATGGTCAGGCTGGCAAGGTCGGCTGTTCCTGGGTTCCTGCCCCCGAAGCCTTCGCCTCGACATTTGACGGCTGCGAAACGCAGGACCTCGATGGTGCCAAGGCATTGCTTGATGAGGCCGGAATCGTAGACAGCGATGGCGACGGTGTGCGCGAACACAATGGCGTGCCGCTTTCCATTCTCTATCAATCCTCGACCAACGCCGTCCGTCAGGACTTCCAGGCGCTGATCAAGGAATGGTGGGAACAGATCGGCATGGAAGTCGAACTGCGCAACGTCGACTCGTCCGTGTTCTTCGGTGGTGACCCGGGCAGCCCGGACACGTTCCAGAAGTTCTACGCGGACGTCGAAATGTACGCCAACACCTTCAACGGCACCGACCCGCAGTCCTATCTTGGCAACGGACTCTGCGACAAGGCTCCGCGCCCCGAGACACAGTGGCAGGGTGAAAACATCTCGCGCTTCTGCATGGAGGAATTCGACGCCCTGCACGCAGAGCTGACCCAGACAGCCGACATGGCCGAACGTCAGCGCATCGGGCGTGAACTCAGTGCCATGATGACCGACAATGGCGGTATGATCCCCCTGGTTCACCGGGGTCGTCTGTCGGCACACGCGAACACGCTTGGCGGTGTTGTCCTGAACGTGTGGGACAGCGAGTTGTGGAATGTTGCGGACTGGTTCCGCGTCACGTCCAACTGATCATACATCGCGTTTCTGTAGGGTGGGTCTCATACCCACCCTACGTTTCGTCCATCGCAAAAGACTCATGACCCGAGGCGCCACACGATGCTGACCTTCGCCGTCCGACGACTAATTCTTGCCGTTCCGACGCTTCTGTTCATCAGTTTTGTCATTTTCATGCTTCTGCAACTCGCCCCCGGCGACCCGATGGCACAGGTGCCTTTGACGGTCCCGCCAGAGGTGAAGGAAAAGATGCGCCAGGCGCTTGGCGTCGGGGAGCCGCCGCTGGTGCAATACTGGAAATGGCTGGTTCAGGTGTTCTGGCTCGAGCCAAAAATCTTCGTCGATTACCTGACCAATTCCAGCACCCTGCTGGGCTGGCTGCCCGATACACAGCTTTACCAGAACGAACTGCGCGTGATCTCGTGGCAGACCCGCAGCCCGGTCATGGACATCGTGATCCAGCGTATCCCGCAGACACTCTGGGTGGTGGGCATGGCTTATGTTGTCGGCATCCTGATCGCGCTGCCCATCGGCATCTATTCCGCCTACCGGCAATATTCGATCTTCGACCAGTCGGGCACGTTCATAACGATGATCGGCTTTTCGATCCCGCCCTTCTTCACCGGCCCGCTGCTGATCGTGATCTTCTCGGTTCAGCTTGGCTGGTTTCCGTCGATCTATGACACCACCCATGTGGTGAACGACTGGGCCAGCCTGAAATACCAGCTGTCGCAGATGATCCTGCCGGTGATGGTGCTGGCGCTTCAGACAACCGCCCAGATCAGCCGCTACATGCGCGCGTCGATGCTTGACAACCTCAACCAGGATTATGTCCGCACCGCCCGCGCCAAGGGTCTGAGCGAAGCTGTGGTCGTCACGGTCCACGTCCTGCGCAATTCGATGATCCCCGTCATCACTGTGATCGCGCTCAACGTGCCGGCGATCTTTGGCGGCGCGATCATCACCGAAAACGTGTTCAAGGTGAACGGGATCGGGCAGTTGCTCATCACAGCGCTGTTTGCCAATGACCTGCCGATGGTGATGACCCTGACCTTTATCTTCGCCGTGCTGATCGTTGTCTTCAACCTGATTGCCGATATCCTCTACGGCCTTCTCGACCCGAGGATCCGCTATGACTGAGCCCGTCCAAGCATCCGCCACCCCGATCGAGGCGCTCGCCGACAAGGGCCCGCTGGAGCCGCCGCGCAGCCAGTGGAAAGACGTCTGGGACCAGTTCCGCAAACACAAGGGCGCGATGTTTGGCGGAGGGTTTCTGCTGTTCATCACGCTGGCGGTTCTGGTCGGCCCGTGGATCTGGCAAGTCGATCCGCAAAAGCTCGACATCCGCAACAAGGATCTGCGCCCGATCTGGAGCGCGATCTGGGACAGCACCGCCAAGACCGCCTGGAACCGTCCCTTCGGCACAGACCAGCTTGGCCGCGATCAGCTGGCGCAAATCCTCTCGGGCGGCCGCGCGTCTATGGCTGTCGGTTGGGCCGCGATGATCCTGAGCCTTGTCATCGGCACCACCGTCGGCGTTCTTGCCGGCTTTGCGCGCAAGCTTGACGGCATCCTGATGCGCCTGACGGACCTGTTCCTGTCGCTGCCCATCCTGCCACTGCTGCTGGTCGCCGTGACCCTGTTCCGCCAGCCCCTACGCGAGGCGTTTGGCCCCGAAGGCGGCATGTTCGTGCTGATCGTCGGAATCATCGCCATCACCAGTTGGATGCCCACCGCCCGCATCGTGCGCGGCGACATCCTTGCCCTCAAGGAACGCGAATTCATCCTTGCCGCGCGGTCCATCGGCACCACGCCCTTCCGCATCGTGCAGCGCCACCTGCTGCCCAACGTGCTGTCCCCGATCATGGTCTCGGCCACGCTTGGCCTTGCCACGGCGATCATCACCGAAAGCGCGCTCAGCTTCCTTGGCGTCGGCTTCCCGTCAGATTTCCCGACATGGGGCAAGATGCTGGCAGACGCCGTTTCGCGGATGCAGCAATTCCCCGAACGGGTGATGCTGCCGGGCATCGCGATTTCGCTGACAGTCCTGAGTGTGAACTACCTTGGGGACGGTCTGCGCGACGCGCTCGATCCGCGGATCCGGGGGCGTTAGGGGCGCGGCACCAGACCTCGCGTCAAATAAGACCAAACGACACACACAGTCCGGCTGCGCCCGAACAGCGTTTCGCGCATTTTCTTGAATCGCGGAACGATGTTCCGGGTTGTCGGCGGATCTCAAGACCGTCGTCTTGCAACATGCATGATATAGGCCCGACCTCCCCTTGCCCAAGGAACAATTTCCCTCCATCTGGCGTCACAACAGACGGAAGGACCGACCCATGTTCGAATCCCTTGGCTTTGAGAATTTCACCGCACCGCAAGTCGCGGTTGGCTTGGCGCTTGTCCTTGGGGCCGCCTTTGGCCTGTTGGCCGAACGCACCAAGTTCTGCTTCCGTCGCGGCCTTGTCGGCGACGACCGCAAGCAGGCGATGGGGGTCTGGCTGACCGCATTGGCCGTGGCCGTGATCGGCACACAAGCCGGAGTTCTTTCCGGTTTGATCTCGTTCGACGAACACCGGTTCATGGCAGGTGATCTGCCGATCCTCGCCATCGTTCTGGGTGGATTGATGTTCGGCGCGGGCATGGTTCTGACACGGGGCTGCGTGTCACGCCTGACCGTGCTTTCGGCAAGCGGCAACCTGCGCGGCGTGTTTGTTCTGCTGGTGTTTGCAATCACCGCACATGCGACCCTCAAAGGTGTGCTTGCGCCGGTCCGCACGTCACTGGGTTCGGTCAACGTCCCCTTGGGTGACACCCTGAGCCTTGCCGCCCTGCCCGGTGGCGCTTTGGTCTGGTCCGCGCTGATCGCCCTTGCCGCGCTGGCTGTCGCCTTGCGGTCCGGCAACCGTGCAACAACGTTGATCATGGCGGCACTTCTGGGCGCACTTGTCCCTGCGGGCTGGATCGGCACCGGTTTTGTGCTTTTTGACGATTTCGACCCGGTCGCTTTGCAAAGCCTGTCCTTTACCTCGCCCTTCGCTGATACGCTGTTCTGGACAGTCGCCTCGACCTCGATCCCGGCCAATTTCGGCGTCGGCCTGATCGGCGGTGTTCTGATCGGCGCGCTGCTCTCGTCGCTGATCTTCGGCAGCTTCCAGTGGCAGTCCTTCGACGCGCCACGGGAAACCGGGCGTTATGCGGGCGGTGCTGTCCTGATGGGTGTTGGTGGTGTGCTGGCCGGTGGTTGCACCGTGGGTGCGGGTCTTGCCGGTGTGCCGACATTGTCCATCGCCGCGCTGCTGGCAATCCTGTCCATCGCAGGGGGCGCGCTGCTCACCAACGTGGCGCTCAGGCCAGCGCGGCAGACGGCTTACGCACACCCCGCCGAGTAAACCTCAGATATCGATCTCACCCTCTTCCGGCGCGGGCAACGTGTCGGGGGTGGGCATATCCGGCTTGCGTTTCAGCAGGATATCCCCGTTGGGCAGAACCACGGGCGGCTCGTAGGCCGACCAATCCTCGACCTGCGCCATCAGATCGCGCAAGGCCGGACCCATCTCTTCGGCAAAGCTGCGGATTGCCGGTTCCATATCCTCGGCCAAACCCTCAAGCTCGCGAAACGCGGGCTCCATTTCGTCCATCAGCCCCCGAAAGAAAAGCTTTGCGCCCTCTTCCATGAGGCTGGTGCCCTTGTCAGTCTCCTCTTGCGCCAGCGCGCCAAAGGGGATCAGGACCAAGGCAAGTGCAACTGCGGAAATCTGTTTCATGAAAATCATATAAGCGATCTGAAATCGGATTTCACCTACAGGTCAATATCAAGCGTCACCGGGAAATGATCCGACGCCGTCAATAAGGCCTCGCGCAGTTCCGGTGTCTTCCAGCACGTCGGATCGTCGAACGGATGCCAGATCCGCCATCTGCGCGCCTTGGCCCGCAAATCCGGCGACACCATGACGTAATCCAGAAGTGCCTGCAGATACCGTTCGTCCTGCGAGATATAGAACCGTGCCGTGGTGGGTTGCGGCCCGATCCGCCGTAACAACGCCTTCGAGGCATGCGGATCGAACAGCGCGCGATCGCCGGTCCCGAGGATGATCTCGACCGAACTGCGCCCGAACAGGTGTTCGTATTCATCCAGTCCCGGACCATCGTTCAGGTCTCCCATCACGATCATCGGATCACCGGCGACCAGATGTTCCTCGATCCGGGTGCGCAGCCAGATCGCCTGCGCCAGTTGCTTGCGGCGGTTGGCAATCGACAGCCGCATCACCTCGTCGCGATTGGTGGCGCCATGTGGCGCTTTCGATTTCAGATGCGCACCGATCAACCGGACGGTCTGGCCGGTGGATCGTACGGTCATCGCCACCTCAAGTGGCGGTTTTGAGAACGCCACCTTGTCCTCGGTTGCGTCGATATCCAGGTCAATCCGGAAAGTGCCGTCAAAACGGGGCGCGCCACCAACCTGCGGCGCTCCGGGAACCGGGGCCTGTCCCTTGGGATCGTGCTGCACCAACACGACGTCAGGATCATATAAAGCCGCAATTTCCTGCTGGGTGTCATTGCTGAAACCCAGCACCGCCTTGCGCGCCCGCAGATCGAACGCCTTGGCAAAGCCTTCAAGCGCCCGCACCGTGTCGCGCTGCCGGTTGGTGTCCGGGGCTTCGATGATCATCACCACATCCACGTTCAACGCGGTGAACACGATGCCAAGGGCTTCGGTCTGCATGGCTTTGGTCACATCATAACGCGCCGACCACGACCCATCGACGACAAGCTGCCCGGTATCGTCGAACAACGAATCGAACCATTCAATGTTGTAAGTGGCAATTCTCATCGGGGCCGCATCACGCCCACATCAGGCATGTTCGCGCGCCGAGATGTCTTCCCATGCGCGGTTGATGTCGATCAGGCGACGTTCCGACAGTTTCACCGCTTCTTCGGGGACGCCGCGTGCGATCATCTTGTCCGGATGACTTTCCCTGACAAGCTGACGCCAAGTGGCGCGAATTTCGCTCAATGGCATATCCGGCGTGACACCCAGCACCTCGAACGGGTCCGGATCGGCGTCCGGAACAAAGCGCGATTTCAGGCTGCGGAACGATCCCTCTGGCAGATCGAAAATCTCGGCCACGCGCAGCAGGAACGCCTCTTCGCCCGGATGATAACTGCCATCCGCCATCGCGATATGAAACAGCCCCTCCATCAGGTCGCAAAGCGTGCCCCGATCACCCCCGAACATGGCGCGGATGCGCTTAGCGTATTCCTCGAACCCGGCCACGTCCTGACGGGCAAGGTTGAACACCCGCGCCGCGCCTGCTTCGTCTTCGGGCGGAATGTGGAACACCTCGCGAAAGGCCATGACCTCGTCGCGTGTGACCAGACCATCCGCCTTGGCCATCTTTGCCGACAGGGCGATCACGGCGATGGTAAACGCGACGGTCTTTTCCGGCGGTGTGCGCAGTTTGTCGAAAACGGCGGCAAGCCCCTCACCCGAAGCAAGGGCCGAAAGAGCATCCGCAATGCGCGACCAGATCGACATGGGCGTACTCTATGCCAAAGCGCCGATTTTGTCAGTGCGGCATCAGAGCCTTTTCTGCATCAGCACAAGGTCGATCCAGCGGTCGAACTTGAACCCCACTTCGGACAGGGTTGCGACCTCGACAAAGCCGATGGCAGCATGAAAATCCCGTCCCGATGGGTTTTCACCGCTGATTCCAGCCCAAAGTGAATGCACATTGTCTTTGCGTGCCTCTGTCTCAAGCGCGCTCATCAATGCGCGCCCTGCCCCGATCCCGCGTGCGTGCGGTGCAAGTGCGATGGAATGTTCCTTGGTACGCGCATAGCCGGGGCCATTGCGAAACGGAAAATAGCTGGCATAGCCCGCCGCCACGCCATCCACCTCGACCACTTGAAACGCCACCCCCCGCGTCGCGATATCCTCGCGCAGATAATCCACGCTCTTGCGCTCCGAGGTAAAGGTGATGGTCGTGTTGTCGATCACGTCGTTCAGGATCACCGTCAATGCCTCGGCATCTTCGGCGCGCGCAGGGCGAATGATCATGTAAGGATGCGCCTGCCACTGGTTGTCAGGAAGACCGCCTGCATCATCCGACCAGCCGTGGTTTGGTACAGCACGCGGTCGTCATCGAACACCGGGGCCAGCCGCGCCTTGAGATCGGCCACATCCGGCCCGCAGATCGTCAACGCCTCGAGCCGCAGGCCCGCACTTTGCAGCGTTGTTCCCGGAGGTGTGTCGGTGTGCCATTGAATGATCGCCGGAAACTGCCCGTCAAAGGGCAAGCGGCCATCTGGCGGCACCAGCATGGTCCAGCTCAGATCACCTCGTGTCAGATGAACCGGCTCTCCCGCTTCGGGGAACATCGCCTGCGCTTCGGCAATGTCGGAACAGCGCAGAATCCACTTGTCCAATTGCGCCGGTCCGTCGAAGTCATCCAATCCGAACCACCGCGGGTAGTCCGGTGTCGGCTGCGATGGATCAGGCGCAATGGCTTCGAAATACAGCCCCTGTTCCAGCCCCAGAAGCCGGTTGTGCGTGGCGTAATGCGTGTGTTGTCCTCCTGGCCCCAGGGGCAGACCAAACGCCTCTTCGCTATGCGTGACAGCCGCATCCAGCGTTTCGCCCGCAACCGCAATGTGATCCAGTTCGAATGTCATACCCGCATTGACACACGCGCCGGATTTTCCGTCAACGGAAAATCGCGGACGCGTTGACGCGTCCCGTTGCGCCCTATGTCACCCACGCGCCTCGCGGATCAACCGCAGAATGTCTTGCGCCGCCTCGGGGATGTTTGTTCCCGGTCCAAAGATCGCCTTGACCCCCGCGTCATACAGGAACTGGTAATCCTGCTGCGGAATGACCCCGCCGCAGATCACCAGGATATCCCCCGCACCCTGCGCTTTCAGCTCTTTCACCAGTTCCGGTGCCAGCGTCTTGTGGCCCGCCGCCTGGCTTGAAATCCCGATCACATGTACATCGTTGTCAATGGCGTCCTGCGCCGCCTCGGCAGGTGTCTGGAACAATGGCCCCACATCGACGTCAAAGCCGATATCGGCAAAGGCCGTGGCGATGACCTTTGCACCCCGGTCATGCCCGTCCTGTCCCATCTTCACCACCAGCATGCGTGGACGGCGGCCTTCGTCTTCGGCGAACGCCTCAACCGCGCGTTGAATGGCGGCAAAGCCTTCGTCACCTTCGTATGCCGCGCCATAGACACCTGCCAAAGTCTTCACCTCGGCCCGGTGGCGGCCAAACACTTTTTCCATCGCCATGCTGATCTCTCCTACCGAGGCGCGCGCGCGGGACGCTTCAACCGCCGCTTCCAACAGATTGCCACCTTCGGCAGCGCGTTTTTCCAGTTCCGCCAGTGCCGCATCGCAGGCCGCCTGATCGCGGGTTGCGCGGATTTTCTCAAGCCGCGCGATCTGCGACTTGCGCACCGCCACGTTATCGACATCCAGAATGTCGATCTGGTCTTCGGTGTCGCGGCGATACTTGTTCACCCCGACGATCACGTCTTCACCCCGGTCAATCAGCGCCTGCCGCGTGGCCGCCGTTTCCTCGATCCGTAGCTTGGGCATGCCGCTCGCCACCGCCTTGGTCATGCCGCCCATCTCGTCGACTTCCGCGATCAGCTTCCAGGCTTCCTCGGCCAGATCATGGGTCAGCTTTTCAACGTAATAAGACCCCGCCAGAGGATCGACCACATTGGTGACGCCGGTTTCTTCCTGCAAGATCAATTGGGTATTGCGCGCAATGCGGGCCGAGAATTCCGTCGGTAACGCAATTGCCTCGTCCAGGGCGTTGGTGTGCAGCGACTGGGTTCCCCCCAGAACCGCGCTCATCGCCTCATAGGCGGTGCGGATCACGTTGTTATAGGGATCCTGCTCGGCCAAACTCACCCCCGAGGTCTGGCAATGGGTGCGCAACATCTTGGAGCGGTCGCTCTTGGCCCCCAGATCGTCCATGATCCGATACCACAGCATCCGCGCCGCGCGCAGCTTGGCCGCTTCCATGAAGAAGTTCTTGCCAATGGCGAAAAAGAACGACAGCCGTCCAGCGAACTTGTCTACGTCCATGCCCCGCGCCATCGCGGTCTTGACGTATTCCTTGCCGTCGGCCAGCGTGTAGGCCAATTCCTGCACAAGGTTCGCACCCGCCTCCTGCATGTGATAGCCGGAGATCGAGATCGAGTTGAATTTCGGCATGTTGTCCGAGGTATATTCGATGATGTCCGCAATGATCCGCATCGACGGTTCCGGCGGATAGACATAGGTGTTGCGCACCATGAATTCCTTGAGGATGTCATTCTGGATCGTCCCCGACAGGACCGAGCGGTCATGCCCCTGCTCCTCTCCCGCCACGATAAACGAGGCAAGGATCGGAATGACCGCGCCGTTCATCGTCATCGACACCGACACCTGATCCAGCGGGATACCGTCGAAGAGGATTTTCATGTCCTCGACCGAATCAATCGCCACCCCGGCCTTGCCGACATCGCCAAGAACCCGTTCGTGATCGCTGTCATAACCCCGATGCGTCGCCAGATCGAAAGCCACCGACACACCCTGCTGACCGGCAGCCAGATTGCGGCGGTAAAAGGCGTTTGATTCCTCAGCCGTCGAAAACCCGGCATATTGCCGAATCGTCCACGGTCGCCCGGCATACATCGTCGCCTTGACGCCACGGGTGAACGGCGCTTCTCCGGGGATGGTGCCCAGATGCGGCAGGCCCTCGATATCCTCGGCGGTGTAAAGCGGCTGAACGTCGATCCCTTCGAGCGTCTTCCACGTCAGATCATCAACGGATTTTCCGCGCAATTCGGCTTCGGCAAGGCCGCGCCAGATGTCTTTTTGGGCTGTCATTGGTGTCGTCATCCTTTTGTCTTCGCGGACGCGGCACCCCAAACGGGTACGGCACTTCGCGGGGAAAGTCGTTGGGAACGGGTCGCGGATGGGCCGTTGACCCCCTCGTCACCCGATTGAAAGGCGGTCACATTTTTGCAATTCGCACACCATCGTGCCTTCGCATTGTGATCCACACGCCCTATGTTCTGGAACATGAACAAGCTTTTTTCCGTGATGCTGGCTGCACTGATGCTCTGCTCTCCCGTTTCGGGACAGACACAAGAAGACAGCCCGACAGTTGACGATCTGTCCGTCGACATGATCCGGTCAGCAGAAAACGTGACGCTGGACGAATTCCTGTGGATCAAGCGACCCATCGTCGTCTTCGCCGACAGCCCCGCCGATCCGAGATATGTGCAGCAAATGCAATACCTCACAGACGACCTGTACGCATTGGATGTCCGCGACGTGGTGATCATCACGGATACCGACCCGGCCGCCCGGTCAGCGGTGCGCACCCAACTCAGACCGCGCGGCTTCATGCTGGCCGTGATCGACAAGGACGGCCAGGTCAAGCAGCGCAAACCGCTGCCCTGGAGCGTGCGCGAAATCAGCCGTGCCATCGACAAGATGCCAACCCGCCAGCAGGAAATCCAGGATCGGACCGAGGGGTTGCCTCGGGGGTAAATTGGCGCGGTCCCGGTGCGGCAAGGCCACACCGGTTGCCATGTGTTTATGATGGCCCCGCCGGTCATGGGGTTACTCAAACTCCATGATCACGTCATCCACGGCAAGACTGTCACCCGCCGCCGCGTTGATCTTGGACACGGTGCCTTTGCGTTCGGCGCGCAGGATGTTCTCCATCTTCATCGCCTCGACCGTGCAGAGCGCCTGTCCCTCCTGAACCTCGTCACCCTCTGTGACATTGACCTTCACGATCAGCCCCGGCATCGGGCACAGCAGCAGTTTCGAGGTATCCGCCGCGACCTTTTCGGGCATCATGCGCGCAAGTTCCGCCTGACGCGGGGTGCGCACATGCACCTTGAGATCGGCACCGCGCGTCCGGATCCGGAACCCGCCCGACACTTTGCCGACCTTCATCACAAGCGGCGTGTCATCGACACTCATCCGGGCCAGCTGATCCCCCGGCGTCCAGTCACCGCTGATACGCAATTCGGTGTCATCGGCAAAGCGTACCGTCGATCCGTCATGGTCAGCGGCAATGGTCACGTCGAAACTCTCGCCTTGCAAGGTGACGTTCCAGTCTTCCCCGACACGGCGTTCGTGATTGTCGAGCGTGCCGGAAATGCGCGCGCGCCGGATCTCGGCCACCCGGTTCATCGCCGCACAGGCCGCCGCCACGCGTTTCAGCGCATCCTCATCCAGCGTCACACCTTCAAAGCCGTCGGGATATTCCTCGGCGATAAAGGCGGTGGTCATCTCCCCCGAGATGAACTTGGGATGATCCATCACCGCCGCCACAAACGGCAGGTTGTGGCCGATTCCCTCGACCTCGAAACTGTCCAGAGCGTTGCGCATCGTCTCGATCGCCTCGGCGCGGGTCGGTGCCCAGGTACACAGCTTGGCGATCATCGGGTCGTAATACATGGAGATCTCGCCGCCTTCGAACACGCCCGTGTCGTTGCGCACGATCCCGTCGCCAAGCGCCCCTTCTGCGGGCGGACGATAGCGCGTCAGACGGCCAATCGAGGGCAGGAACCCGCGATACGGGTCTTCGGCGTAAAGCCGGTTCTCGATGGCCCAGCCGTTGATCTTTACATCGTCCTGGGTGATCGACAGCGGCTCGCCGTTGGCCACGCGGATCATCTGTTCGACCAGATCGACTCCGGTGATCAGTTCGGTCACGGGATGTTCCACCTGCAAGCGGGTGTTCATCTCAAGGAAATAGAAATTCCGGTCGCCATCGACGATGAATTCCACCGTGCCCGCACTGGCATAGCCAACCGCCTTGGCCAGCGCGACCGACTGTTCGCCCATCGCCTTGCGGGTCGCCTCGTCCAGAAACGGCGACGGCGCTTCTTCGACAACCTTCTGGTTGCGGCGCTGGATGCTGCATTCGCGTTCGTTCAGGTAAATCCCGTTGCCATGTCCATCACACAGCACCTGAATTTCGATGTGCCGCGGTTGCGTGACGAATTTCTCGATGAAAATGCGATCATCGCCAAAGCTGTTGGCCGCCTCGTTCTTGGATGACTGGAACCCCTCGCGGGCTTCCTCGTCGTCCCAGGCGATCCGCATGCCTTTGCCACCACCACCGGCGCTGGCCTTGATCATCACCGGATACCCAACCTCGTTCGAGATTTTTACCGCCTCGTCCGCATCCGCGATCAGGCCCATATAGCCCGGCACGGTGTTCACCCCAGCCTCCTGCGCGATCTTCTTCGAGGTGATCTTGTCGCCCATCGCCTCGATCGCCTTGACCGGCGGTCCGACAAACGCCACACCTTCGGCCTCCAACGCCTGTGCAAACTTGGGGTTTTCCGACAGGAACCCATAGCCCGGATGCACCGCCTGCGCGCCCGACTTGCGGATCGCCTCCATCACCTTGTCGATAACGATATAGGACTGGTTAGCGGGCGGCGGGCCGATATGCACCGCCTCGTCGGCCATCTCGACATGCAGCGCGTGTTTGTCCGCGTCCGAATAGATCGCCACCGTCTTGATGCCCATCTTGCGGGCCGTCTTGATCACCCGGCAGGCGATCTCGCCCCGGTTGGCAATCAGGATCTTGTCGAACATGTCTGTCCCTTTCGTTTCGTCTTTTCTTGGCCAAAGGCACAGGCCCCGGCAGATGGCATGAAAAAACCGCCAGAGCGCGGGGCCCTGGCGGTCGAAAACCGTGAGTGGAAAAATGAGGGGCGGGTCGCCGCGTCAGCAGCGTTCCGGATAGGTCTGGCAATAGGCGACATTGGCCGCGCCGCCGACTGCGGCCCCGGTAAGCGGGTCGCCCCCGGTTGCAACGGCTGTGCCTGCGCCGGTTGCGCCGCCCAGCAATGCCTGTTCGCCCAAGGTTTCACCGCAGGCCGCGAGTCCGAGCAGAGCCACGAGCGCCGCTGCAACGGAGGGTTTGATCTTGTGGATGTGCATGTGTCTGCTCCTTTGAAAAGACTAGCCTCTGAAGGAGTAACACCCAGGATCCCGCTAAGGTTCCAGCATTGTTTGGAAAACGGGTCGGTTTGGGCAATTCCTTGCCTCACCCTGTAACACTTTGATCCGGAAAAGAAAAAGTCGGGCGCTTGGCATGGGGTATGACCAAGACGCCCGACAGGGGAAGGGTAACGGTGAACAAATGACGTGATCTGCCAACGCCATGCCACTAGGAACACGTCCACACTGCCACAATCGCCTGACGCGTCAATCATCGCGTTGACACAACCCAAGGTATCGGCCTTTCCCCGCCCAAAATCACCCTGCGTAAGCGGCATCATGCCCATTCCCCGTCGTCAAATGCCTCGGGAAAGGCCGCGCGCGCTGCGGTCTCGTTGATGATCAGCAGCGACTCATAGCTTTCGGGATCGAACGGGTCGTCATAAGGCAACACTTCGCGCCCGAACAGCCAGCTGAGTCGCCCCGCATCCAGATTGCCCCGCTCGAACGGTTCATCGCCGAACTGCCGCCAGAGGGCCGCCATGAACGCCACATCGGCCCGCTTGTCGGGCGGTCGGCGGTCACGGTAGCGGTCGCGCCGGATCAGCGGGGTCACACCCTTGGGGTTCGGCCTGCGGATGACAAACTGGAAATCGGTGCCGGGAAGCCGCCCCGGAAAGCCGCGATGCTTCAGCATGGGACACCCCCGCGAAGCAATCGGGAAAAGGGGGCGGGCGCCTCGGCCCGCCCCGTTTTAGGTTTACTTGTACTTGCCTGTATAAGCGGGTTCGTGGCTGATCGGCTCTGGGTCGATAACCACAAACTCTTCTTCAGCCTGCTTTTGTGCACACGCCGAAAGCGCTGCAAAAAGACCGACTGCGGCAAGAAGCCTGATGCTCTTGGACATCTTGTTCTCCTGTCAGGTTCTAAGGACCCAACAAGACCTTCTGGTCCTGCCTGTCCCCGGTTCGAGGTAATGACTGCTTGGGTGCAGTCGGCCCGAGAATACCCTGAAAAGGCGCTGGAAAGATATCCACAGGCCGAGACATCCCGCCCCTGTGACGCAAAAGACTCAACCCCCGCAGGGCGTACCCAAGAGGTCGCAACATGTTGTGGACGCATTAGAAAAACTCCAAGATGCAGGTCTCGCCTTCGATGCGATAGGCCTCAAAAAACTGCACGACATCAGCGTTTGCCACCCCGAATTCGGTTTCGGTCTGGCCAAGGGAAATCACGATCTGGCTGGGCTGAGGCCCGGTATTCGCCACCCGCGGAATCGCGAAGGTTTCACACAGATGATGCATGTCGATCTCCACGTCTTCGTATTCCCGCCCCTCCTGCCCGATCTCGGGCGCGACGAACCGGAACCGGTAGACCAGCCCGCTGCCCGGCCTGTCCCACAGCATTTCCTGAAACGTCACCGGTTGGCCGGAGGGTACGGAAAGCAGGTCATCAGAGGCGAACACAGATGTCCCGAAAAACGCAAGCGCGCTCACCGTCAGACCCTGCCAAGCTCCACCCCTCGCCACTGATGACCTCCTCCCGTAGGGTGCGTGCTCGCACGCACCTTTTTCCCGATTAAAGCGGGATATTGTCGTGCTTCTTCCACGGCATTTCTTGCTTCTTCGACCGAAGCGCCGCAAAGGCCCGCGCCACCCGTTTGCGAGTTGAACGCGGCTGTATCACCTCGTCGATGAACCCACGCTCGGCGGCGACAAACGGATTGGCAAAGCGGTCTTCGTATTCCGCCGCATGGGCCGCGATCTTGGCCGCATCACCCAGATCGGCGCGGTGGATGATCTCGGTTGCGCCCTTGGCACCCATCACGGCGATCTGCGCTGTCGGCCAGGCATAGTTCATGTCGGCCCGAAGATGTTTGGACGCCATCACGTCATAGGCTCCGCCATAGGCCTTGCGGGTGATGACCGTCACCTTCGGCACCGTCGCCTCGCCATAGGCGAACAGCAGTTTTGCACCATGCTTGATGACGCCGTTATATTCCTGGCTGGTCCCCGGCAGGAAACCCGGCACATCCACCAGCGTCAGGATCGGGATGCCAAAGCAGTCGCAGAACCGCACGAACCGCGCCGCCTTGCGCGACGAATCGATGTCCAGAACCCCCGCCAGAACCATCGGCTGGTTGGCGACCACACCCACGGTCTGCCCCTCCATGCGGATAAAGCCGGTGATGATGTTCTTGGCAAAATCTTCCTGAATCTCGTAGAAATCCGCCTCGTCCGAGATCTTGTGGATCAGTTCCTTCATGTCATAGGGCGTGTTGGCGTTTTCCGGCACCAGCGTATCAAGCGAGGTTTCCAGCCGGTCCACATCATCGAAAAAGGGGCGCACCGGCGGCTTTTCGCGGTTGTTGAGCGGCAGGAAATCCACCAGACGCCGCACTTCGGCCAGTGCCTCGACATCGTTCTCGAACGCGCCATCCGCAACAGACGATTTGCGGGTGTGGGTTGTGGCCCCGCCCAGTTCCTCGGCTGTCACCTGTTCGTTGGTCACGGTCTTGACCACATCGGGGCCGGTGACGAACATGTAAGACGTGTCTTTCACCATGAAAATGAAATCGGTCATCGCAGGGCTGTAGACCGCCCCACCGGCGCATGGCCCCATGATGACACTGATCTGCGGCACCACACCTGATGCCATGATGTTACGCTGGAACACCTCGCCATAGCCGGCAAGGCTGTCGACGCCTTCCTGAATCCGCGCACCACCGGAATCGTTGATCCCGATGACCGGCGCACCATTCTGCATCGCCATATCCATGATCTTGCAGATCTTCATCGCGTGGGTGGCGCTGACCGATCCACCCAGAACGGTAAAGTCCTGCGAGAACACATAGACCATACGCCCGTTGACAGTACCCCAGCCGGTGACAACCCCGTCCCCTGCGGGTTTGTTGCCCTGCATCCCGAAATCGGTGCAGCGATGGGTGACGAACATGTCGTATTCTTCAAAGCTGTCCTCATCCAGCAGCAGTTCCACCCGCTCGCGCGCAGACAGCTTGCCGCGCGCATGCTGCGCGTCGATGCGTTTCTGCCCACCACCCAGACGGGCATCGGCGCGGCGGGTCTCCAACTCTTGCAGAATATCTTTCATGGACCGTCCCTTTTTCGCTTTGCGGGGAACATACTGCAGTGCGGCACCACCTCAAGTGTTAAAGAGCAAATTTGCAAACTATGGAAATAGAGCGAGTTGCAATATGCAAATTTGCAAATTGTATCGTTACGCCTGTTCATATGGACATTCCCGTATCCCGCGCGTAGCGATAGGTGATGAGTTACGCCTCCAAGGTTCGATTTCTCGACCGATCCACACCGCCGCATATTGTCACACTGATCCTGCTCGCAGGGCTTTCGGCGTTGGTAATGAACATCTTCCTGCCGTCCCTGCCCAACATGACGGCCTATTTCCAGACCGAATACTGGCTGATGCAACTGTCCGTCGCGGTCTATCTGGCGGTGAACGCGGTTCTGCAACTGGTGATCGGCCCGATCTCGGACAAGATGGGCCGCCGCCCGGTGATCCTCTGGGGGATCGGCGGGTTTTGCGTGGCCACTTTGGGCTGCATTTACGCGCCCGACATCTACACGTTCCTCGCCTTCCGCATGGCGCAGGCAGTGATCGTGACCGCAATGGTGCTGTCGCGCGCGGTGGTGCGCGATTGCGTGCCGCAGGATCAGGCGGCGTCGATGATCGGCTATGTCACCATGGGCATGGCCGTGGTGCCAATGATCGGTCCGGCCTTTGGCGGCGTGCTGGACCAGATGTTCGGCTGGCAGGCCAATTTCTGGCTGCTGCTTCTGCTTGGCCTTGGCCTGTTCTGGCTGACATGGAGCGACCTGGGCGAAACGGCCGCGGTGAGCGGACTGACCCTGCGCCAGCAATTCGCGCAATATCCCGAGCTTTTCTCCAGCCCGCGGTTCTGGGGCTATGCCGTGGCCGCAGCCATGTCTTCGGGCGCGTTTTTCGCCTACCTGGGCGGCGCGCCGTATGTCGGCACCGAGGTGTTCGGCATGTCACCCGCGGTTCTGGGCTTTTTCTTTGGCGCACCCGCCATCGGCTATTTTCTGGGTAACTTCGTGTCGGGTCGCTATTCGGCCCGGATCGGGGTGAACCGCATGGTTCTGGTGGGAACGGTCATCAACTGCACGGGTATCCTGCTGTCCATGCTGGTCTTCTGGCTGGGCCTTGGGACCGAATGGACGTTTTTCGGCTTCATGACCTTTGTCGGCCTTGGCAACGGCATGACCATCCCCAATGCCACAGCCGGCATGCTGTCGGTCCGCCCACATCTTGCAGGTACGGCATCGGGCCTTGGCGGTTCGATCATGCTGGGAGGCGGCGCGGGTCTTTCGGCGCTTGCCGGCGCATTGCTGGTGCCCGGCACCGGGCCGTGGCCGTTGCTCTGGATCATGCTGGCCACCGCGATCTGTGCGGTTGTCGCGATCCAGATGGTGATCTGGCGATCGGCACAGCTTGCAGGGCTGGACAGCGCGGGGTGAATTTGCAAACTCGGACGTGACAGGCTGCAAAGCTGCAAACACCGAGGATGCCATGCCAACCCAGAAGCTTTACGCCGGTGCCAAGCTGCGTGAGATTCGCACGCGGCTGGGACTCACTCAGCGCGATTTCTCGGCCAAGATGGGGGTGTCGCTGCCCTATCTGAACCAGATGGAAAACAACAAGCGCCCACTGTCGACCACCGTGGTTCTTGCGTTGGCACAGGAATTCGGCGTCGATGTCACCGAACTGGGCCAGGGTGATGCCGAGCGGATGATTTCGGACATGCGCGAGGCGCTGGCCGATCCGGTCTTTGCCGACACCTCCCCCCCGATTGCCGATTTGCGCCTGACCGCCTCGAACGCGCCGGGTCTGGCGCGGGCGTTTCTGGAACTGCACCGCGCCTACCGCCAGACCCATGAGCGGCTGGCGTCACTGGACGAGGCACTGGGGCGCGAAGGCGCGCAATTGCAACCCAGCCCCTGGGAAGAGGTGCGGGACTTCTTCCACTATTGCGACAATTACATCGACGCGGTGGACAAGGCCGCAGAACATGTGGCGACCAAGCTGACAGGGTCCGACCGCGTGCGCGCCGCCATTCGCGGGCTGGAGAACGAAGGCCTGCATGTGCGCTTTGCCAATGTGCCCGACCTGCGCCGATTTGATGAGCTGCGACAGGAACTGACGCTGTCCTCCCTCGCGGCCCCCGAAACCCAGACGTTTCAGATGATGCTGCAACTGGCACTGACGCGGCATGGCAAGCTGCTGGACGCGACGCTTGACCTTGGCCGATTCCAATCCGACGCCGCCCGCGACATCGCGCGGCTGGGTCTGGCCAACTATTTCGCCGGGGCGGCGGTGATGCCTTATGGGCAATTCCTGCAAGCCGCGCATGACACGCGCCATGATCTGGAACTGATGGCCCGTCGCTTTGGCGCGTCCATCGAACAGGTGGCACATCGCCTGTCGACGCTGCAACGGCCCGGAGCGAAAGGCATCCCGTTCTTCTTTGTCCGCGTCGATCAGGCGGGCACGATCACCAAGCGCCATTCCGCCACACGCCTGCAATTCGCCCGCTTCGGCGGGGCGTGTCCCTTGTGGAACGTACATCGCGCCTTCGAGACACCGGGACGATTCCTGCGGCAACTGGCCGAAACACCGGACGGGGTGCGCTATATCAGCCTCGCGCGGGATGTGTCCAAGACCGGTGGACATTTCGGCGCACCCGTGCGGCGCTACGCGATTGCGCTGGGGTGCGAGGTGAAACATGCAGGCGCGCTGGTCTATGCCGACGGGCTGGACCTGAACCGCGACGGCGCGTTCGAGCCGATCGGGATTTCGTGCCGCATCTGCGAGCGGGCGAATTGCCACCAACGCTCGGTCCCACCGCTGGAGCGCAAGCTGACGATCCAGACGCATCGTCGGGGGATTTTACCCTACGAATTGAATTAGGCGGGGCGACGATGCGTCACCGCATCGTTTGTTTCCGTGAACGGAAACATCTGGGGACTCTGCCCGCCGTCCATTGGGCTTGAACCAATGGCGCCAAATGAACGGACCCCGAGGTATTTTTGGCCCAAAGAAGCCTAGGCCTCTGCGACCGGCCAGCGTTGCGCGAGATTTGCCATCAGGGCGCGATCGGTGTCGTCGAGGGGACCTGTGGCGCCGGGACGAAAGCGCAGGCGGAAAGAGTGCAGCAGGGTTTCGGGGGGTACGTCGGCGGTGTAGCCGAAGGTTCTGGCGGTCTCAAGAAAATCGCCTTCGCCATCGGCGGCGGGCCAGATGGACAGGCCTTGCCGGGACAGGCGTTGCCAGTCGAACCGCGCGCCGGGATCGATCTTGCGGCCCGGCGCCATGTCGGAATGGCCGATCACGCGTTCGGGTGGGATCATATGGCGCGCCATGATGCCGTCCACCAGCGTTTCGAGCGCATTCATCTGTCTTGCGGCAAACGGCGCGCCGCCAGTGTTGGCAATCTCGATGCCGATGGAGCGGGAATTGACATCCGTGATTGGGCCCCACGCCCCTGACCCGGCATGCCAGGCGCGGTCGGATTCATCCACCAGCTGCCAGACCGTGCCGTCAGCGCCCAAGACGTAATGCGCCGAGACCTGCGCATCGCTGTGGCACAGCCAGTCACGCGCCTTTTGTGCGCAGTCCATTGCCGTGTAGTGCAGCACGATCAGGTCAGGCCGCGCGCCGTCCCGGCGCGGCCCGCAATTGGGGGATGGGTGCCAGAGCGGCGTCAGTTGCGCACCGCGCGGAACGGTGCGGGATCCCAGCTGCAGGCAAAGCCATCGCCATCGGGATCGAGGTTCTGACGGTCCCGTTCCGGTCCACCCCGCGCCAGGAATTCCTCTTGCGCGAGGTCGGCCGACGTGAACGCGGCACAGTTGCGCAGGTTGCGGTTCTCGGTGGCAAAGGAAGACCGGCGATAGATCGGCGCGCCTTTGGGATTGGTGGTCTGCAGGGCGTAGGCCACAATGTTCGGCGTGTCGGTACCGGGACGTGTCGGCAAAGCCTCGGGCTGAATGATCTGGTAGCGCGCACGGTTCTGCGCGATCAGCGCCGCGTCACCTTCGATGGAGCGCGTGTTGGCGACCGCGTCGAAATCGTTTTCCGCCGAGATACCGGCAGCGTTTTCAACAACGTCCGGTGCCGGGTTGGCGGGGGAGGCATTGACCGGGTCGATACCGGAATTGGCCCGCCTTGCGTCAAGCGCGGCCTGATCCAGAGGTCCGGTTGCCGACAGGGGCGCACCGGTGACCTGTGGTGGTGCGCCGATCGTGGTGGGGGACGCACGGCCTTCAAGCACTTCGTCGCGGCGTTGCTGGTAGTTGTCGTAATTGTCAAAACCGACGCCCTGCGCGCTGTCGGGGATGTTGCTGGTACACGCGGTCAGCGCAAGCAGCAGAGCGCCGCCCGCCAATCCGCGGAAGAAGGGGTGTCTTTGTGTCATATCCTGCCTCATTTGGCGCGGTTTACCACCATTGCACGGGCTTCGCCACAAACCCGGCTGCCTGTTCCAGCGCATAGGCGGTATTCAGCAGGTCACCTTCTTCCCACGGGCGTCCGATCAGCTGAAGGCCGAGGGGAAGGCCCTGCCTGTCAAGGCCGGTGGGCACCGAGATGCCTGGAAGGCCGGCCAGGTTGACCGTGACCGTGAAGACGTCGTTGAGATACATCTCGACCGGATCATCCACCCGACGGCCCAGTTCAAAGGCAGCAGACGGTGTTGCCGGGGTCAGGATCGCATCGACACCTTGCGCGAACACATCTTCGAAGTCGCGCTTGATCAGGGTGCGGACCTTGCGGGCGCGGTTGTAATAGGCGTCGTAGAACCCTGCGGACAGCACATAGGTGCCGACCATGACGCGGCGCTGCACCTCGGGGCCGAAGCCTTCGGCGCGGGTTTTCTCGTACATGTCGGTGATGCCGTCACCCTGCGCCAGTTTCGCGCGGTGGCCATAGCGCACACCGTCATACCGCGCGAGGTTGCTTGACGCTTCGGCGGGGGCAATGACGTAATAGGCGGGCAGCGCGTATTTGGTGTGCGGCAGGGAGATGTCGCGGATCGTGGCACCCGCGTCTTCGAGCATCTTGCGCCCTTCTGACCACAGCGCCTCGATTTCGTCAGGCATGCCGTCCATGGTGTATTCGCGCGGGATGCCGATGGTCTTGCCGCGGATGTCGCCGGTCAGCATCGCTTCGAAATTCGGTACGGCCAGATCGGCCGAGGTGCTGTCCTTGGGATCGTGACCACACATCGCCTCGAGCATGATGGCGGCGTCGCGGACGTCCTTTGTCATTGGTCCCGCCTGATCGAGGCTGGAGGCAAAGGCCACCACCCCCCAGCGCGAGCAGCGCCCATAGGTCGGCTTGATCCCCGTGATGCCGGTAAAGGCGGCGGGTTGGCGGATCGAGCCCCCGGTGTCGGTTCCGGTGGCCGCAAGGCACAGGTCTGCGGCAACGGCAGAGGCCGAGCCACCCGAGGAGCCACCCGGCGTCAGGGCCGCGTCATCATTGCCGCGTCGCCACGGGTTGGTCACGTTGCCATAGGTGGAGGTCTCGTTCGACGAGCCCATGGCGAATTCGTCCATGTTCAGCTTGCCCAGCATCACCGCGCCTGCGCCGAACAACTGGCTTGTGATGGTGCTTTCGTATTCGGGTTTGAACCCCTTGAGGATCGCGCTGGCGGCCTGTGACGGCACACCTTTGGTGCAGAACAGATCCTTGATGCCCAGCGGAATGCCACACATGTCGGGGGCGTCGCCCGATTTGATCCGGTCATCTGCAGAGCGCGCCTGCCCCAGCGCCACCTCTGGCGTTTTGTGGACAAAGGCACCCAGAGCGTCGGCGGCATCAATCGCTTTCAGGCAGGCCTCGGTCAGTTCGACACTGGTGACATCGCCCTTGCGCAACGCATCGCGGGCTTCGGAAATCTTGAGTTTGGTCAGGTCAGACATCATTCAACCACCTTCGGCACGGCGAAAAACCCCTCGCGGGCGTCCGGTGCGTTGGCCAGGATCTTGTCCTGCATGCCGCCATCGGTCACACCGTCAACGCGGCGCTTGAGACGCATGGGTTCCACGCTGACCATCGGTTCAACGCCGTCCACATCGACCTCGTTCAATTGCTCGATGAAGCCAAGGATATTGCTGAACTCCTGCGCCAGTGCGGGAAGCGCATCGGCTTCTACGCGGATGCGCGCAAGCTTGGCCACTCGTGCGGCGGTTTCAATGTCGATGGACATGGCGCGTCGTCCTCTTGAATTGCGGAAATGCCTTTGACGACGCGTTTAGCGATGTGGTGGTTGGGGTTCAAGTGGGTGGGTGGCCTGCGTCACCCACGCGTGATCGCAAACCGGCACCGGTCTTGACCGGGCATGGCGCAACAGTTGGTTTCCCGGCAGCAACAACGCGGGTGTACCAGAACCTGATACAGCCTTTCGAACACGGCCGCGTGCCAATGACACAAGCGGACGGCGCTGTGTTCCCCGCGCACGATCGGGTTGTCCGCGATGTCGAAACACCAGGGAGAGACGACGCGGAACGCACCCGAGCCAGCAAAGGTCCAGGCGTGTTTCGCAATGGCCTGCGACAGCACACGGGCTGCGAGGGGCGCGGGCATGAGTTTCAACACGATCCGCACCGGCTTTGGGATGCGGTGGGCGAGGATGTAATCAGCAGTGCCCCTGCCCGCCTCTGAGGCAAGGTCGGCGGCCAGATCGGGCGCCGTTCGGCGCAACAGTTGGTGCAGATGCGCGGCGTCGGTTTCGGGGATCATGCATGTGCCGTCGGGCACGTCGCGCAGCCCGGCCTCGGCCAGCATCTGAGCGGTGTGTGCTGGACCAAACGCCCGGTCCAGCGGCGCAATCAGTTGCAGGATGGCGTTGGGGCCAATCAGCGCGCCCTGACCGGCCGCGTGGCGGACATCCTCAGACGTCCTCCATTTGCTGCGATCCCCCTCCGCAGGCTTTGACCTCGGCCCCGTTTGGCAGTTTGAAGCCTTCGGTCCGTTCGGCCGAGCGTTCCTTCATCTGCGCCTTCACTGCCTCGCGGCGTTCCTTTGCGGCAGCGGCCTTGTCGGCGGAAGACACCCAATCCTCCATCTGCGCCTCGGCAATGGTGCGGGTCTCGTCAAAGTGGAAATCCAGCTTGTTCTTGGATTGCGGGCCGGTGTATCCGACCTTGCCCAGATCATAGAACGTGCGCCCAACACCCGCCTTGAGGAAGGCATAGAGACAGCCCAGCAGATAGCGCCGCCGGAACCCGGTGCCGCGCCACGGATAGTGGAACAGCGCCTTTTTCATGTAGAAGCGGCGGTAATTGTTCATCACACCGTCCAGCAGCTCCCCCCGCTCCATCGCGGCGGGCTTCATGATCGGCGTGACGAAGTTATGGCGACTGAAATCAAAGACTTCGACCTGATCCTTCAACTCTTGGAACAGCGGCGTGAAGGGCCACGGCGTGTACATCGACCAGTTCGCCAGATCGGGCTGCCAGTCCCACGCCATCTGGTAGGTTTCCTCCAAAGTTTCGGGGGTTTCGTTGTCGAGACCAACGATGAACTGCGCCTCGACCAGAATGTCGGCTTCACGCAGCAGGCGAATGGCGGTCTTGTTCTCGTCGACCTTGGTTTCCTTGTTGAAGATGTCGAGCTTCATCTGCGCCGCCGCCTCGGTGCCCAAGGACACATGCACCAGCCCCGCCTTGCGGTAGAACTTGAGCAGATCGCGGTCGCGGTAGATGTCGGTCACGCGGGTGTTGATGCCCCACTTGACCCGGTCGGGAAGACCGCGGTCGATCAGTTCCTGACAGAAGGCCACGAATTTTTTCTTGTTGATGGTGGGTTCCTCGTCGGCAAGGATGAAGAAGCCGACGCCGTGGTTGTCCACCAGATCCTCGATCTCGTCCACCACGTCCTTGGGATCACGCACGCGGTAATCGCGCCAGAACTTCCACTGCGAACAGAAGGAACAGGTGAAGGGACAGCCGCGCGCAAGGTTGGGGATGGCCACACGCGTGCCGAGCGGGATGTAGATGTATTTCGACCATTCCAGAACGGTCCAGTCGGGTTTGATCTTGGACAGATCCTTGACCGTGCTCGCCGCCGGAGTTGCGACGATCTGATCGCCGTCCAAGAACGCAAGTCCCTTGATCTTGTGCTTGTCGGCAGGCCAGCGCCCATCTTCGATGGCAAGCATCAGTTCGGTGCAGATTTCCTCACCTTCGCCCCGCACGATCACATCGACCCACGGCGCTTCAGAGAAAACCTGCTTGTACATGAAGGTCGCGTGCACCCCACCCAGCATCCGCACGGCTTTGGGAACCACTTCGCTGGCCACCCTGAGCACATCTTCAGCGCGGTAGATCGACGGGGTGATCGCGGTCACACCAACCACATCGGGTTGGATGTCTTCCATGCGGCGGGCCAGTTCGGCATCCGACACATTGTCCGTCATCGCGTCGATGAAGTGGATGTCATCAAACCCCGCCTGCCGCAGATGGCCTGACAGATACGCCACCCAGGCGGGCGGCCAGGTGCCTGCAATCTCGGCCCCGCCAGAGCGGTAATTCGGATGGACAAACAAAATGCGCATGACGACTCTCCCAGTTCTGTCAACTTACATTGACACTTAAAGCGTCAGTTTAAATTGACATAAATCAAAACGCATCCGCGCCCTTTCCCGACGCGACACATGTGATAGCCTGCAAACAACAGGACAAAAGGAGATCACGGATGAATATCATTTGGTTGGGACACGGCTCGTTCCGGATCGAGATCGGCGATCAGGTGCTGCTGGTGGACCCTTGGTTGAACGGAAATCCGATGATGGAGACCAAGGATCACGCGGCCGCGATTGAAGGCGCGACGCATATTCTGGTCACACATGGCCATGGTGATCATACCGCCGACATCGTCGAGATCTCGGGCAAGACCGGTGCACCGGTCTCGGGGATGGTCGAACTGGCCAAACACCTGCACGGTCTTGGCGCGAAAGAAGGCCACGCCTTCAACAAGGGCGGCACGATCACACTGGGCAATACGGCAGCGACGCTGGTGCCTGCCTCGCATTCGTCGACCATGCAGGTTGGGGACACGCCGCGATATATGGGGATGGAGACGGGGTTCATCCTGCGCGGCGACGGGAAAACGCTCTATTTCTCGGGGGACACGTCGATCATGGCCGACATGGACTGGATCGGCGATTACTACCGACCGGATATCGGGATTCTGTCGGCGGGCGGGTACTACACGATGGACATGGCCGGGGTCGCCTATGCGGCCAAACGGTATTTCGACTTCAAGACGCTGATTCCCTGCCATTACCGCACCTTCCCGGCGCTGGAACAATCGGCCGAAGGGCTGGTGCGGGCGCTTCCGGACTTGGACGTGATCGAACCGCAGGTGATGCAGGCGATCACGCTGTAATCCGGTCGGCAAGCCCGTTCGACCGGGCTTGCCGCATTGTCAAAAATGCGGAGAAGGGCCTTCCCCGGTCTTACTTGACCGCGTTCAGCGCCTGATTGAGGTCGGCAATCAGGTCCGCCGGGTCTTCGATCCCGATGGATATCCGCACCACGCTTGGACCTGCGCCCGCCGCCTCCTGCTGTTCCGGCGTCAACTGGCGGTGCGTGGTCGAGGCGGAATGGATGACAAGGCTGCGCGTGTCGCCAAGGTTGGCCACATGGCTGAAGATCTCAAGCGAATCCACAAATTTCACACAGGCCTCATACCCCCCCTTGAGCTTGACCGTGAACAGCCCACCCGCGCCATTCGGGCAGATCGTCCCGACCCGATGATTGTAGGGCGAGGATGGCAGCCCGGCATAGGTCACCGCTTCGACCGCATCATGGGTTTCCAGCCATGCCGCCACTTCCATCGCGTTCTCAACATGCTTCTGCATCCGCAGGCTCAGGGTTTCGATCCCCATCAGCGTGTAATGCGCCGCTTGCGGGTTGAGCGTCATGCCAAGGTCGCGCAGACCGATGGCGATGCCGTGGAAGGTAAAGGCCAGCGGACCAAAGGTCTCGTGGAACTTGAGACCGTGATAGGCGGGTTCCGGCGCGCTGAGCGACGGGAACTTGTCGGAGGCGGACCAGTCGAAGGTGCCGCTGTCGACAATCACGCCGCCGGTGACGGTGCCGTTGCCGGTCAGGTACTTGGTCATAGAATGCACCACCAGAGTGGCCCCGTGTTCGATGGGACGGCAGAGATACGGCGTGGCGCTTGTGTTATCGACGATGAGCGGGATGCCCGCCGCGTCCGAGATTGCAGAGATCGCATCCAGATCGGTGATGTAGCCACCCGGATTGGCGATGGATTCGCAGAACACCGCGCGGGTGTCGTCATTGATCGCCGCCTTGACCGCGTCCAGATCGTCGAAATCGACGAATGTCGCGGACCAGCCGAAACGTTTGATCGTGTGGCTGAGCTGCGTGACGGAACCGCCGTAAAGCCGGGTCGAGGCGACGACGTTCTTGCCCGGTCCCATCAGCGGGAACAGCGCCATGATCTGCGCCGCGTGCCCCGAGGAACAGCAGACTGCGCCTGCCCCGCCTTCAAGTGTCGCCATGCGTTCCTGCAACGCGGCCACGGTCGGGTTGGTCAGGCGGGAATAGATGTAGCCCACTTCCTGAAGGTTGAACAAAGCCGCCGCGTGATCGGCGTCGCGGAACACATAAGCGGTGGTCTGGTAGATCGGCACCTGCCGCGCGCCGGTGGCCGGGTCGGGCCGTGCGCCTGCGTGGATCTGAAGCGTGTCGAAACCGTAGTCGGGTCCGTCTGTCATGGTTGTCTCCCCTTTGACCTGTTTGTTTGGACACAGGATTAGGGCATCGCGGGGAGGCTCACAACTGTTGGCTTGTGCGAAAGAACGCGACAGGGGGACCGGGTCGGCGTCCGTGGAACGGTGTCTTGGTTTTTCACTGCGCGGCGAAACTCTGTTTTCGCGGCTTGCAGTAAGGCTGCAATCTGCGACACAAGGAAGACCACATTGACAGGAGGCCCCATCGCCATGACCCTACCCAGCTCCATGACTGCGGTCGAAATCACCGCCAATGGCGGACCGGAGGTCTTGCAGCCCGCAACAGTGCCTGTGCCGACACCCAAGGCGGGCGAGATCCTGATCAAGGTGGCCTTTGCCGGGGTGAACCGCCCTGACGCGCTGCAACGGGCCGGGGCCTACAACCCGCCGCCCGATGCGTCCCCCCTTCCCGGTCTCGAGGCGGCTGGCACGGTGGCTGCGGTGGGACCGGGAGTGTCGCGCTGGCAGGTGGGCGACGCTGTGACAGCGCTCTTGCCCGGTGGCGGCTATGCGCAATACGTCACAACCTTTGCCGATCACGCGCTGCCCGTGCCTGACGGTATGCCGATGGATCAGGCGGCCGCACTCTGCGAGACATATTTTACCGTTTGGTCAAATGTGTTCCGGCGCGGTGGCTTGCAGGCCGGAGAGCGGTTTCTCGTGCATGGCGGATCATCCGGCATCGGCACAACCGCAATCCAGTTGGCGCGCTTGCGCGGCGCGCGGGTGTTCACCACCGCCGGATCGGGTGAGAAATGCGATGCCTGCATCGCGTTGGGCGCGGAGGCCGCGTGGAACTACCGGGACGTCGATTTCGTCGACGCGATGAAGGCCGAAGGCGGCGCGGATGTGATCCTCGACATGGTCGGTGGTGACTATATCCCGCGCAACCTGCGGGCGCTGGCCGAGGACGGACGGCTGGTGCAGATCGCGTTCCTGCAAGGCCCCAAGGCCGAAGTAAATTTCGCACCGCTGATGATGCGCCGCCAGACGATCACGGGATCGACCCTGCGTCCCCAATCGGTCGCCTCCAAGGCCGCCATCGCCCGCGATCTGGAAACCGAGGTCTGGCCGCATCTGGCGTCCGGGCGGATTGCGCCGGTGATGGACAGTGAATTTGCGCTGACGGATGCTGCCAAGGCCCATGCGCGGATGGAAGGGTCCACCCATATCGGGAAGATTGTCCTTAAGGTTGGGTGACGCGCCATCCAGACTTTAGCCGAGACAACGAAAAACGCCCCGACACCGGTCGGGGCGATTTTGTTTTAACCAATGGCTCAGATCACTCCGCCGGCATTTCCGCTGTTTGGCCGTCGTCAACCAGACTGTCCGGCAGCACGAAGGCCACCAGCACAAAAACCGCGCCCAGAACAAGACCCAGAATGTCGCCCGACAGTGCCATGATCCCGTCAAAGGACGATCCCGGCACCGACCCCAATGTCACTTTGCCCCCTGCCAGATCCTCCAGCAGGCCCGAGGCTTTCCACGCCGGGTAAGTCGCCATATACGCCGCCGCCCCCAGCAATCCGCCCGCGATGAAGAACAGCGCGTCCTTGCGCCCGGTCGCCGCCGCACAGACGCCTGTGCCGGGGCAATAGCCGGATGCGGCCCAACCTGCGCCCAGCATCAGACCACCGATGAAAACGCCGATATACGCAGCTTTGACCGACATGTGGCCCACATCGACCAATCCCAGCATTTGTCCACCAAACATCAGGATCGACCCCGTGCCAATGGCCAGAAGAATGGTTTTCATCAGGTGCAGCCGTCGCAGCGTCAGCATGCCGCCGATCCAATTGGGGTTGGTCGCCCCGATCCGGTCCAGCACGGCACCGAACGCCGCACCAATCACGATAGCAAGTAGAATGGAGGTCATGGCTCAGCCCCTTTTGTACATCAGCATGGCGGTGGGAATGGCGGCGGCAAAGGCACCGGCGGCAAAGATGTAGCCCGACAATGCGGTCTGCATCATACCCGACATCATGTGCCCCGAGGTACAGCCCCCGGCCAGTCGCGCGCCGTAAAGCACGATGAACCCGCCCAGAAACGCGACGGCGTAGCGCATCATCGGCGTGTCACCGTAATTCGCCCGCCAGATCTCGGGGGCAGAGCGTTCCAGTGCATCAACGCCGCCACGCAGGCGTGCAGACAAAAACGCCCCAAGCGCCATCGCCAGCACAAAGATAAAGCTGTAATTCAACGGGTCGGCCGCGCTGCCTGCATATTTCCCGCCCGACTTCGCCATGTAGGCGTTGGTCGAGGTGTAGCCCTCGTCCGTGTGGGTGATGAAATCCGGTTTGACGATATCCGCCACGATCCCGTCCAGGATCACGAACTGCGTCGACACCCCGATGGGTTTGACCAGCAGCACGGCGGCGAAAAACACCAGCCCGAGCAGCAGCCCGCCGACTTTCCAATTAAGTACCATGTGTTGCGCTCCTTCATATTCTTGATTCAGAATATCAAAGTAGCGCCTCTGGAGATTTGATCTGCATCAATCACATTCTAAAAACGGAATTTGTTGCGCACAAATTGTCGGATCGGATCGCTTCGGCCTGAGATCAGCCGGCAAAACCTATGGTCGCATCAATCGCCCGCTTCCACGCACCGTATTTCCGGTCCCGCAGATCCGCGTTCATGTCCGGTTCAAACCTGCCATCGGCAGCCCATTGCGCGGCGAACGCTTCCATGTCTGGCAGCACACCCGCCTTGTAGCCCGCCAGCCACGCCGCGCCCATCGCGGTGGTTTCCAGCACCTTGGGCCGCTCCACAGGGGCGTCGATGATGTCAGAGAGGAACTGCATGGTCCAATCCGACGCGCTCATCCCGCCATCCACCCGCAGCGCGGTTTCGGAGGTGCCGGACCAGTCGGCCTTCATCGCCTCCAATAGATCGCGCGTCTGGTAGCCCACGCTTTCAAGCGCCGCGCGGGCGAATTCCTCTGGCCCTGAATTGCGCGTCAGGCCGAAAATCGCACCCCGGCATTCGGCGTTCCAATAAGGTGCGCCAAGGCCCGTGAAGGCCGGCACAAGCACCACCTCCTGCGTGTCGTCGGCCTTTTCCGCCAAAGGCTGTGTTTCCTTGGCTTCGCGGATGATTTTAAGCCCATCGCGCAGCCATTGCACAACCGCGCCCGCAATGAAGATCGACCCCTCCAGTGCATAGGTCGGCTTGCCGTCCAACTGGTAGGCGATGGTCGTCAGCAGCCGGTTGGTCGACGTCACGGGCGTGTCCCCGGTGTTCAGCAGCGCAAAACACCCCGTACCGTAGGTCGACTTGAGCATTCCCGGCTTGAAACACGCCTGCCCCACGGTCGCCGCCTGCTGGTCACCTGCAATCCCGCAGATCGGGATGGCGCGGCCGAACAGATCGGCGCGGGTCTCACCGAAATCGGCGGCGCAATCCTTGACCTCGGGCAGCATCGACATCGGGATGCCCAGCTTGTCGCAGATGGTCTTGGACCAGCGGCCCTTGCGGATGTCGTAAAGCATCGTGCGCGCGGCGTTGGTAGCGTCGGTGACGTGGACGCGGCCCCCCGTCAGGTTCCAGACCAGCCAGGTGTCCACTGTTCCAAACACCAATTCCCCCGCCTCGGCGCGGGCGCGGACGCCATCGACATTGTCCAGAATCCACGCCAGTTTGGTGCCGCTGAAATACGGATCAAGCAACAGCCCGGTGCGGTCAGTTACGACCTCTTCGAACCCGTCCGCCTTGAGCGCCTTGCACACCTCGGACGTGCGCCGGTCCTGCCAGACGATGGCGTTGAACACCGGTTTGCCGGTCTTGCGGTCCCAGACCAGCGTGGTTTCGCGCTGGTTGGTGATGCCGATGGCCGCGATATCGTCGGTCCCTGCCCCGGCCTTTTCGATGGCGGCGCGGCAGGTGGCCGCTGTCGTGGACCACAGGTCCGAAGGATCGTGTTCGACCCAGCCGCTGTTTGGGTAATGCTGGTCGAATTCTTCCTGCGCCGAGGCGACGGCGGTCAGGGTTTCGTCAAACAGGATGGCGCGCGTCGAGGTCGTGCCTTGGTCGATGGCAAGAATATGGGTCATGTGCGGCGAGCCTCCTCTGGTGACGTGTTTGGTCAGTCCACTGTTTCAGGACGGCGGAAAAGGATCAAATGGGAAAGGAAAAAACGAAAATCGGGGCGCACGGTTCGGCGCGCCCCGATCAGGGTCAGCTTACTGCCAGGACTTGATCAGCTCGTCATAGGAAACGGTCTGGGGTTCTTCGTCCTCGTTGTCGAGCTTGGCATACGGCGCACCCGGCTGGTCGAACCAGTACTGGGCGTCCCGCTCTTCGTTCATGACCGGACCGATGTCGCCTTGCACGCCTGCGCGCTCAAGACGTTCCATGACGCGTTCCTGGTCTGCACAGAGCGAATCCAGCGCTTCCTGAGCGGATTTCGCACCGGACATGGCATCGCCGATGTTCTGCCACCACAGCTGAGCCAGCTTCGGATAGTCAGGTACGTTTGTCCCGGTGGGCGACCATGCCACACGCGCGGGCGAGCGGTAGAATTCCACCAGACCACCCAGTTTGTCCGCACGTTCGCTGAAGCTCTCGTGGTTGATCGAGCTGTCGCGGATGAAGGTCAGACCGACATGGGATTTCTTCACATCCACAGTCTTGGAGGTGACGAACTGGGCATAGAGCCAGGCCGCCTGGGCCCGATCCACCGGAGTGGACTTCATCAGCGTCCAGGATCCAACGTCCTGATAGCCGACTTTCTGGCCGTCTTTCCAGTAAACGCCATGCGGGCTTGGGGCCATGCGCCACTTGGGTGTGCCGTCTTCGTTCATCACCGGCAGATCAGGCTTTACGGTGTCTGCGGTAAAGGCCGTGTACCAGAACATCTGCTGTGCGATATTCCCCTGAGCAGGGATTGGGCCTGCTTCGGAGAAGGTCATGCCAGCGGCTGCCGGAGGCGTGTACTTTTCAAGCCACTCGATCGCCTTTTCAACAGCATAGACGGCAGCAGGTGCGTTGGTTGCGCCACCCCGTGCCACACAAGACCCGGTTGGCTGCGAGTTCTCGTTCACGCGGATGCCCCATTCGTCGACCGGAAGGCCGTTGGGTTCACCCACGTCGCCCATGCCGGCCATGGACATCCACGCATCGGTATACCGCCAGCCAAGGCTGGGGTCTTTCTTGCCGTAATCCATGTTGCCAAAGACTTCGCCCTCGACACCCATACGGCTCAGGTCACGGCCGGTGAAGAATTCGGCGATGTCCTCGTAGGCCGACCAGTTGACCGGAACGCCAAGCTCATAGCCGAACTGTTCTTCGAAATCGGCCTTGTTCTGCTCGTCGTTGAACCAGTCGTAGCGGAACCAGTACAGGTTCGCGAACTGCTGGGTCGGCAACTGGTACAGCTTGCCATCGGGTGCGGTGGTGAACTGCGTCCCGATAAAGTCGTCCAGATCAAGCGTCGGCGACGTCACGTCCGCGCCTTCGCCCGCAATCCAGTCGGTCAGGTTGCGCACCTGCTGATAGCGCCAATGGGTGCCGATCAGGTCGGAGTCGTTGATGTAGGCGTCATAGATGTTTTCGCCCGACTGCATCTGCGTTTGCAGCTTTTCAACGACGTCACCTTCACCGATCAGGTCATGTGTGACGTTGATCCCGGTGATCGCGGTAAAAGCCGGGGCAAGCACCTGGCTTTCGTATTCATGTGTGGTGATGGTTTCGGACACCACCTTGATGTCCATGCCCTGGAAGGGCTGGGCCGCGTCGATGAAGAACTGCATCTCGGCTTCCTGTGCCGCGCGGTCGAGCGATGACATATCGCCGATCTCCGCGTCCAGGAACGACCGTGCGGCGTCCATATCGGCAAAAGCCGGACCCGCAAGGATCAGCAATGCCGCTGTTGAAGATTTCAGTTTCAAGTTCATTAGGTTCCTCCCCGTTATTGAGAACTTGGTTGAAGATTGGCACACCCCCGCTTCCGGGAGGATGCCGGGTTATGCGATTACACCCAGCGGAACACCGCGAGCGCATAGAGCGCGCAGACCGCCATGGCCCAGGGCTGGTTTTCTCCGACCAGTCCAAGCCAGGCGATATTGATGAAGGCGCTGCCCAGAAGCGTGATGAACAAACGGTCACCGCGCGTCGTTTCGATCCGCAAGATACCCACGCGGGGTGTCTCGGGGAATTTGATTGCGAGGATCGTGAAGACGATCAGCAGGCTCGCGATGACCATGAAGAAGATCGCGGTCGGCCATGTCCATGCCATCCATGAGAGATCCATCAGGTGGTCCTCCTGTTCGTAGTGTGACCGTCATCCTCGGGCTCGACCCGAGGACCTCTTGCCAAACAGATCCTCGGGTCGAGCCCGAGGATGACGGGGGAATGGTTCATAATCGCTTGCATCACACCCTCCCCAGGGCAAAGCCCTTGGCGATGTAGTTGCGCACGAAGTAGATCACGAGCGCGCCCGGCACGATGGTCAGGATGCCCGCCGCAGCCAGCACACCCCAGTCGATGCCCGAGGCACCCTGCGTGCGGGTCATGATCGCCGCGATGGGCTTTGCATCAACAGTGGTCAGTGTCCGCGACAGCAACAGTTCGACCCACGAGAACATGAAGCAGAAGAACGCGGCGACCCCGATGCCGCTTGAGATCAGGGGCATGAAGATACGCGTGAAGAAGCGGCCAAAGCTGTAGCCGTCCAGATAGGCTGTCTCGTCGATCTCTTTCGGCACGCCGCGCATGAAGCCTTCCAGAATCCACACCGCCAGCGGCACGTTGAAGAGGCAATGCGCCAGGGCCACCGCGATATGGGTGTCGAACAACCCAACCGACGAATAAAGCTGAAAGAACGGCAACGCGAACACGGCAGGCGGGGCCATGCGGTTGGTCAACAGCCAGAAGAACAGGTGCTTGTCCCCCATGAAGTGATAGCGGCTGAACGCGTAGGCGGCGGGCAAGGCAACGGCCAATGAGATCACCGTGTTCATCACCACATAGATGAGCGAGTTCACATACCCCATGTACCAGCTCGGATCCGTCAGGATCGTGCGGTAATTGTCGAGCGTGAACGTGCGTGGCCACAGCGTGAAGTCGTTCAGGATTTCGGTGTTGGTCTTGAGGCTCATGTTCAGCAGCCAGTAGATCGGCAGCATCAGGAAGAGCAGGTAAAGCCCCATGACGATGGCAGAGCCGTTGACCTTTACGCGCTTCTTGCTGCCGCCTGCGGTCAGGTTGCCGGGAATGCTGGTGGTGGTTGCATCGGTCATGACTTAGCCCTCCCGCTTGTCGAGGTTGACCATGACGGTGTAGAACACCCATGAAATCAACAGGATAACTAGGAAATACATCAGCGAGAACGCGGCGGCCGGTCCAAGGTCAAACTGCCCCAGCGCCATTTTCACAAGGTCGATGGACAAAAGTGTGGTGGTGCTGCCCGGTCCACCGCCGGTGACGACGAATGGCTCGGTGTAGATCATGAAGCTGTCCATGAAGCGCAGCAAAATGGCGATCATCAGCACGCCCATCATCTTGGGCAGTTCGATAAAGCGGAACACCTTCCAGCGGGACGCCTGGTCGATCTTGGCCGCCTGGTAATAGGCGTCGGGGATGGATTGCAGACCCGCATAGGCCAGAAGTGCGACCAGCGAGGTCCAGTGCCAGACATCCATCACGATGATCGTGACCCAGGCCGCGAAGGGATCGCTGGTGTAGTTGTAGTCGATGCCCAGTGCCGCCAGCGTGTGCCCCAAAAGGCCGATGTCGACGCGCCCGAAGACCTGCCAGATGGTGCCGACCACGTTCCACGGGATCAAGAGCGGCAGCGACATGAAGACAAGGCAGAAGCTGGCCCAGAAGCCCTTTTTCGGCATGTTGAGCGCCACGAACACACCCAGCGGAATCTGGATCAGCAGAATGATGCCCGAGAACATCAACTGCCGCCCCAACGCGCCCCAAAGGCGGTCGTCGTTCAGCATCTCTTCGAACCATTCAAGGCCCGCCCAGAAGAACTGGTTGTTCCCGAACGTGTCCTGCACCGAATAATTGACGACGGTCATCAACGGGATCACCGCCGAGAATGCCACGAGGATGAGCACTGGCAGGACCAGGTACCACGCTTTCTGGTTGACAGTCTTTTCCATCACGCGGCCTCCCCGATGGGTTGTGACTGATCCGGGGCAACGCGCCAGTCATTGACGTAGATATTGGTGTGCGCGGGATCGAACGTGACATGGGTCATGTCTGCGGTGACCACATCATCTTCGCCCGCGATCGCGTTGATATCGTGTCCGAAAAAATCAAGTCGGATGATCTTGTGACGACCGGCATCCTCGATACGCTTGACCTTGACCGGCAAGCCGTCGGTCGCGCTGAGGTTAACAAATTCCGGTCGCACACCCAGTTCGACCTTGCCCGACAAAGACGCGTACCCTCCGGAGAGCGGGATTTCAGATCCTCCGATATGTGCGGTTGCGCCTTGAACATCGACCGGCAGCACGTTCATGCCCGGCGAGCCGATGAAGTAGCCGACAAATGTATGCTCAGGGCGTTCGAACAGTTCTTCAGGTGTGCCGATCTGCACGACGCGCCCGTCATACATGACCACCACCTTGTCGGCAAAAGTCAGCGCCTCGGTCTGGTCGTGGGTGACGTAAATCATCGTGTGGCCGAAATCGTGATGCAGCTTCTTCAACTGCGTGCGCAATTCCCACTTCATATGCGGGTCGATCACGGTCAGGGGCTCATCGAACAAAAGCGCGTTCACGTCTTTGCGCACCATGCCGCGACCCAGCGAAATCTTCTGCTTGGCATCCGCCGTCAGCCCGCGCGCCTTCTTCTTCAGCATGTCCTCCATGCCGATCATGCGGCCGATTTCCTGAACGCGGGCAGCGACATAGGCCTCGTCATGGCCGCGATTACGCAATGGGAAGGCGAGATTGTCCTGCACGGTCATGGTGTCGTAGACGACCGGGAACTGGAACACCTGCGCGATGTTGCGCGCTGCCGTTGGGGCCTGTGTCACGTCTTGCCCGTCAAACAGGATACGCCCCTGGCTTGGGTGCAAGAGGCCCGAGATGATGTTGAGAAGCGTGGATTTTCCGCACCCGGATGCTCCCAGCAAAGCATAGGCCGCGCCATCATCCCAATCGTGGTTCAGCTCCTTGAGGGCGAAATCATCCTCGGACTTGGGATTGGGCAGATAGGAATGTGCCAGATTATCAAGTGTGATCTTTGCCATATCCGTTCCCTCAAGCCGCCAGCGCATAAGACGCGGGAGCAATCATTTTGCCCTGTTCGTCAAAGACGTAGACATGACGCGGATCAAGCCACACGGTCAGGTCATCGCCCAGTGTCAGGTTATGCACCCCGTGGATCAGACCGACCCAGCGCTGACCGTGGTGGTCGAGATGCACAAAGGTTTCCGACCCGGTCAATTCGGTCACGGTCAACTGCGTGGTGAACGACATGGCATCCGCCGCGTGCTGACCGATTTCGAGGTGATTGGGGCGGAATCCGGCGGTGTACTTGCCATCGGGCAGCTTTGCCAAACGGCCCATCGCCTGTGTTGACTGGTTGTTGCCAAAGGTCAGTTGGTTGCCCGATTTGGTCACCGCGAGGAAATTCATCGGCGGATCGCTGAACACCCGCGCCGTGGTCGCGTCGACCGGCTGGCGGTAGACCTCGGGCGTTGGGCCGAACTGCGTGACGCGGCCTTCCCAGAGCGTGGCGGTGTTGCCGCCCAGCAGCAACGCCTCTTCGGGTTCGGTTGTGGCATAGACGAAGATCGAGCCGGATTCTTCGAATATCTTGGGTATCTCGATCCGCAGCTCCTCGCGCAGCTTGTAGTCCAGGTTGGCCAGCGGTTCATCCAGCAGAACCAGACCTGCGTTCTTTACCAGTGCGCGCGCCAAGGCACAGCGCTGTTGCTGCCCGCCGGACAATTCCAGCGGCTTGCGGTCAAGCATCGGCGTCAGCTTCATCAACTCGGCGGTTTCGCGGACGCGGCGGTCGATCTCGGACTTGTCGACGCCCATCAGCTTCATCGGGGATGCGATATTGTCGTAGACGGTCATCGACGGGTAATTGATGAACTGCTGGTAGACCATCGCCACCTTGCGATCCTGCACACGCATGCCGGTGACATCCTTGCCCTGCCAGATGATCTGCCCGGTCGCGGGCACATCCAGCCCAGCCATCAGACGCATGAGCGACGTCTTGCCCGACAGGGTCGGCCCCAAAAGCACGTTCATCGTGCCTTTCTCCAGCGTGAGGTCCGTCGGGTAGATATGGGTCTGCCCCTCTACCACCTTGGACACGCCTTTAAGCTCGAGTGTCATGCCCCGCCCCCTATTCTGCTGCCTTGGACTCGGACCGGCGGTGCGTCGCCATCCAGGTGTCCAATGTATCGATTTGATCCTTGCTCAGCCGCAGACCAAGCTTGTTGCGCCGCCACACGACGTCTTCTGCGGTGCGCGCGTATTCGTTTTCCATAAGCCACAGGACTTCGGCGGCGCTCAGGGTTGCGCCGAAATCCTTGCCCAGATCATCCGCTTCCCGTGCAGTCCCCAGGATCGACGCCGCTTCGGTGCCATAGGCGCGGACAAGGCGACGGGCCCAGAACGCGTTGAGGAACGGGAACCGGTCCTGCAGGTCTGCAACCATGGCGTCGAACCCATCCACCGGGAAATCACCCCCCGGCAGTGCCACACCTGCGGTCCACGGACCTTTGACATTGGCGAGGTGTTCCGAGACCTTTTCAAGCGCGCTTTCCGCGAGGCGGCGATAGGTCGTGATCTTGCCGCCAAAGATGTTCAGAATCGGCGCACCGCCGTTGGCATCCACCTTGAGTGTATAATCCCGCGTCGCCGCCGTGGCGCTGCTGGCACCATCGTCATAAAGCGGGCGGACACCGGAATAGGTCCAGACCACGTCGGCGTCAGACAAGTCCTGCTTGAAGTACTGGTTTGCGAAATTGATCAGGTAGGATTGTTCATCCGGCGTGCAGACAGGCTTGTTCGACGGATCATCATGTTCGGCGTCCGTGGTGCCGATCAGCGTGAAATCGGTCTCGTAGGGGATCGCAAAAATGATCCGGCCATCGCTGCCCTGGAAAAAGTAGCACTTGTCATGGTCATAAAGCTTGCGCGTGACGATGTGTGATCCCCGTACAAGGCGCACGCCTTCGCGAGAATTCAGCCGCACCTTGGTCTGGATGATGTCGCCAACCCACGGTCCACCGGCATTCACGATCATCCTGGCGTGGTGGATCTGGGTATCCCCATTTTCGGTATTTTGCGTTTCGACGCACCAGAGATCCGCCTCGCGGGTTGCCGACAACACTTTGGTGCGGGGCAGGATTTTCGCGCCCCGCGCCTCGGCATCGCGGGCGTTCAGGACGACGAGGCGGGAATCCTCGATCCAGCAATCCGAGTATTCATAAGCCTTGGCAAACCGCTCTTGCAGTGGCGCCCCTTCCGGCGTGTCCTTCAGCGACAGCGTCGACGTGCCGGGCAGGATATGACGCCCACCCAGATTGTCGTACATGAACAGGCCCAGACGGATCAGCCAGGCCGGTCTGCGACCCTTCATCCACGGCATGACATAGCTTAGCAGCCGGGATGTCGGCGTGTCGGATTCGAACCGCATATCCTCATGATAAGGAAGGACAAATCGCATCGGCCAGCTGATGTGCGGCATCGCCTTCAACAACACTTCACGTTCAACCAACGCTTCGCGCACCAGACGGAATTCGAAATATTCAAGATAGCGCAAACCGCCGTGAAACAGCTTGGTCGACGCAGAGGATGTCGCTGAGGCCAGATCATTCATCTCGGCCAGCGTGACAGACAGCCCACGACCTGCGGCATCGCGGGCAATGCCGCATCCGTTGATGCCGCCCCCGATGATAAAAATATCCGTTGGTTCGATGGTCTTGTCGATCACCGCGTACCACCTCCCAAGGCCACGTAAATCACCCGCAATTTATGCGGTTCAGATTTGCGTTACGCAAGGTGAATTTTTTCGTTTTTGTTCGCTTTGGTCTATCCAGTTGGAAGGAAACGAAAATTCGCACTAGGTTTTCGCGCCGTGTCGCGCTTATGATGACTGAACACAGCGTTACCCCTGCGGATTTGACAGCCTGTCGCGGAATCATTGTCGGGGTGCCCAATCTGAATCTGACCGAGCTGCACCCATGTCCCACGCCTTTCGCCACAAAGACATTCTTGAAATCGCGCGAAAAGACGGAAAGGTCACCGTAGATGGGCTGGCCCAGCATTTCGGTGTCACGCTTCAGACCATTCGAAGAGACCTGACCGACCTTTCCGAAGAAGGCCGCCTGCAACGAGTTCATGGCGGGGCGATGCTGCCCTCGAGCACGACAAATATCGGGTACGAACAACGGCGCACGCTGAATGCGGATGCGAAAGCGGCGATGGCCAAGGCCTGCGCTGCGCGGATTCCGAATAACATTTCGCTGTTTCTGAACATCGGCACCAGCACCGAAGCCGTGGCGCGGGAATTGCGGGATCACAAGAACCTGCTGGTGGTGACGAACAACATGAATGTCGCGAATATCCTGGCTGAAACGCAGGAATGCGAGGTTGTGGTGACTGGCGGGCATCTGCGACGCACCGATGGCGGGCTTGTCGGAAAACTGGCCACGGAAACCATCCTGCAATTCAAGTTCGACCTCGCGATCATCGGGTGTTCGGCCCTTGATCGCGATGGCGACCTGCTTGATTTCGACATTCAGGAGGTGGGCGTCAGCCAGACCATTCTGCAACAGGCGCGCAAGACCTTTCTGGTTGCGGATGCGTCCAAGCTGAAACGCAATGCTCCGGCCCGCATTGCGTCGCTTTCGGCCATAGACACGCTGTTCACCGACGCGCCCCTGCCCGCCGAGCTTCCCGAGAAATGCAGCGCCTGGGACACCGAAGTTGTGATTGCGTCCTAACGGCGGCGCGGCGCAGAGCCCGTCAGCTCTTTGAGGGAGTCGCGCATCTGCAACGTCGCGGTCAGTTCAATGGACGCACCTGCGCTGCGCTTTTCAACCATGTCGATCAGCGCTTCGGCGGCCCGCCTGCCCATTTCACGATGCGGCACATGGACGGTTGTGATCTGCGGCGTGACGATCCGGGACAGTTCGATATCGTCAAAGCCGGTGATCGACACATCCTCGGGTACAGAAAGCCCCATGTCGCGCGCCCCGCGCAATGCGCCGACGGCCAGAACATCGTTGCCGCACATCACAACGGTCGGCCGTTCGACCGCGCTCATCAGCGTTTGCATCGCCGTTGCAGCGTTCTCGATCTCGTAAGGTGTTTCGATGGTGGTCAGGTTCTCATCGCTCAGACCATTGGCGCGCATGGCATCGCGCAAGCCAGCAACACGGCCTGCCGCACGGTCGTTGTCCCTGGTGATGCCCGATACAAGCCCGATCCTTTTGTGGCCAAAGTCGATCACTTGCTGTGCCAGCGCGCGCATGGACTGGCGATTGTCAAATCCGACCGTCGGCAGATCGCTGTCCGCTGTATAGACCCAGGCCGACAGGACCGGGATGGAACGGGAATGCAGGTAACGATAGACTGACGGATCGCGGTCTTGCCCGATAAGCAAAAGCCCATCCGCGCCGCGCGCAACAAGCGCCCGGATCTGTTCTTCCTCGACGCCGGGTTGATAGGCAGAGCACGCGACAAGCAGGGTGTATCCCCGTGCATGCAACGCCTCCTGGAAGGCTTGCAGCCCACGCGCGAAGATGGCGTTTTCCATGGTCGGAATGATCGCCCCGATGGTGAAGGTGCGTTTGGCCGCCATCACACGGGCGCCGAAATTCGGGGTATAGCCAAGCTGTTCAACGGCCAACATCACGCGCTTGCGCGTTTGTTCGACCACGCGCTCGGGCGAATTCAGACAGCGCGACACCGTCGCCGTCGAAACGCCAGCGGTGCGCGCGACGTCGTCCAGTGTTGGTACAGATCGCAATTCGGACACCATTACCCTTTCACGAAAACGCGCGCAGACCGCGCGTTACACCAAGTGATTATAGAATCTGTCATGAAAAAATGTAAGCGCTTGCATGAATCGAATGCAAGCGCTTACACTGATTTCAGAATCAATATGATTTCAGGGGTTCGTCATGTTTCTTGCAGCATCCGCCATCGTCTTTGCCGTGTTTTTCGCCAATGTCGCGCTGGGTGCTTTTGCAGGGGCGGCGTTCCTGTCTGATATCGGGGAGATGTTGGTTCTGTTCGCGGCGTCGATCCTGTTCGTCGTGGCGATTCTTCAAAAAGAGGCTGACCGAAAGAACAAGAACGGCAGCTGACGTCAATTGGGAGGAGACCAGATGACTGACGAACTCAAGGAGCTCGCCTCTGCCGAGCGCCGCAATTTTCTCAAACTGATGAGCACGGGCGGCTTTACCGCTGCAATGGTGGCGGGTGCCGGTGGGCTGCTCTGGTCGTCCGAGGCCGTTGCACAGACCGCCAACGAAGAGCGCGAGCGCGAAGCCGCCGCAGACCATGTGATGACGCTGGCCACCGAATACGTCATCGGCACCACGCGCAGCTATCCGATGATGCAGCTCGACGTGAAGGAAAACCTTCAGAACGCATCAAACGGCAAGATCTACGTCAAACTTGCGCCGGGTGGTCAGCTGGGAACCGGGTCGGCGCTGGCACAGAAGGTTCAGGGCGGTACGGTCAATGCCGGTCAGTTCTCGCTGTCCAACTTTGCGCCCTTCGCGCCCGCAGTTGACCTGATCAACATGCCGTATTTCTGCGGTGCCAACCAACGCTTCGTGAATCTTGTCACATCGGATATCTGGAAGACCGAAGTAAACGCGCTTGTCGAAGACCGCGGCTTCAAGCCGATGTTCTATTTCTGCATCGACCCACGCGTCATGGCGGTGCGTCAGGGTGGCGACGCGATCATCACACCGGCCGACCTTCAGGGCGTCAAGTTCCGGGTGCCCGGATCGCAGATGCTGCAACAGTTCTACCGCATGGGCGGTGCGAACCCGACGCCGGTGGCGTGGGGCGAAACCCCGTCGGCGATCAAACAGGGCGTGGCGGATGCCTTGGACCCGGCGGTTGGCGCGCTTTATGCCTTTGGTTTCAAGGACATCCTGAGCCACGTCACCTTCACCCAGGCGGTGCCGGACAGCCAGTGCTACGCCTGCAACCTCGAATGGTACAACACCCTGCCCGGCGACGTGCAGGAGGCCATCGAGTGGGCGTCGGAAATGAGCTTCCACCAGAACCTTGCCAAGGTGCCATCCTCGCGGACCTTCGCGATGGCCGAGATGCGCAAGGCCGGGGTCGAATTCCATTCGCTGAGCGACGATCAGTTGGCCGAATGGCAGGACACCGTCGGTTATCAGCGGTCCGAATGGGACGGTTTCAAGACCGAACTGGCCGGGTCGATGGACACGTTCGACAAGCTGGTCGAAGCGGCTGGCACGATGGGCCAGTACTACGTCCACGACGCCTGATCCCTGACCTGCGGGCGCTGTTTCGCGGCGCCCGCCCCTTCCCACAACGGTCTGTCTGCACCCCGGTCCGCCGGTCCGGGCAAGATATGCCGTGACGTCCCGAGGGCCACATGGAAACATTGCGCAAGATCGACCGAAATGCCGAACGCTGGCTGCTTCTGACCTTCTACGTGATGCTGGTCATCACCATGGCCATCGAAGTGCTAAGGCGGGAAATCTTTGCCTATTCGTCGATCTGGGGCGAAGAGATCGTGCGCTATTCCTTCATCTACCTTGCCTGGATCGGAGCCGCCGCAGCGGTCAAGGAGCGCGCCCATATCCGCATCGACGTGGTCATGCATTACCTTGGGCCACGCCTCAAGGCGCTGCTCTATATCTTCGGCGATCTGGTCATGTTCCTCGTGGCGCTGGTGGCGCTTTATTGGTCCATCGAAACGGTGCATGTGTCGCTGAACTTCGGGTCGGTCACCGCCGGGCTGCGGATTTCGCAGGCGTGGTTCCTGATGGCGGTGCCGGTCGGGTTCGCCCTGATCATTTGGCGTCTGCTGCAATCCTTCCTTCGTGATGTCAAAGCCCTTCGGGACGGAACCGACGTCTACGAAGGCGACAAGCTGTTTGACTGAGGGACCCTGACCCATGTGGCAACAAATCAATCAGACAGTCGAACTTGGCTGGGATTTCTACGTTCCGGTGATCTTGTTCGTGTCGCTGATCGCGCTGGCGGTGCCGGTCTGGGCGGCCATCGGGGCTGCGGCGATCATCATGCTGACAATGTCGGGCGACCTGCCGCTGAGTGCTGTGGGCGAAAGCCTGTTCACCGGGATCGACGCCTTCGCGCTGACCGCCGTGCCGCTCTTCATCCTCACGGGTGACGTGCTGGTCCGAACGGGTCTCAGTCGCAAGTTCCTCGACGTGGCCGAGGCGCTGACGCAATTCGCCAAGGGTGGGTTCGGGTCGGCCACGGTGCTGGTCTGCGGCATGTTCGCGGCCATCTCGGGCTCTGACGCGGCGGGCGCGGCCGCCGTGGGCCGCATGACAATCGCGCGGCTGGTAGAGTCGGGTTATCCCCGCCCCTATGCCTGTGCGCTGGTGGCAGCGGGCGCCTGTACCGGCATCCTCATTCCGCCGTCGATTGCCTATATCATCATCGGCCTTGTTCTGGGCATTTCCGCCTCGACGCTGTTTCTGGCGGCGCTGATCCCCGGTCTTGCGATCCTGATTTCGATCCTTGTCACCAACGTGATCGTCAACCGCATCCATGGCTATGAGGGCGGCGGCAACGTGTCGATGAGCGAATACTTCACGCGGCTGGGCGCATCGCTCAAGTCCGGCTGGTACGCGTTCATCGTTCCGGGGATCATCTTTTACGGCATCTTTTCGGGCCGACTGACCCCGACCGAGGCCGGTGCGACGGCAGTGGTTGTGACCATCATCATGGGCTTTTTCCTGCGCACGCTGTCCTTTGCCGACTTCCCCGCGATGCTGGTCAGTTCGGCCAAGGTCAACGGGGTGATCCTGCCGATCATCGCCTTTTCCGCTCCGCTGGCCGAAGCCTTGGCGATCATGGGGGTGCCACAGGGCTTTGTCACCGCTGTGACCGGCATGACGGACGAGCCGTGGCTGCTCATCCTCTTGATGATCGGTATTCTGATCGCGGCGGGCTGCGTGATGGAGACAACGCCGAACATCGTTATCCTTGCGCCCATTCTCAAGCCGCTTGCCGACAATATCGGCATGAACGAGATCCAGTTCTGCATCATGATGATCACCGCGCTGGGTGTGGGGTTCATTACGCCGCCACTTGGGCTTAACCTGTTTGTGGTCTCCGGCATCACCGGGGAATCGATCCTCAAGATCGCCGCACGCGCCATTCCCTTCGTTCTTGGCATGTTCGTCGTGGTTCTCTTCATTGCCTATGTTCCGGCGATTTCCACCACACTGCTGCCCGATATCTACAAGTAGGACGTCCTGACGATGAAACGTGAATACCTCAAGAAAGCGACCCTGACGGCGAAATCGGATGCGTCCGAAGTGCACGAAACGGTCAAGACCATCCTTGCCGATATCGAAGCTGGTGGTGACGAGACGGCATTGGAATACGCCAGGAACTTCGACAAGTACGAAGGCACTGTCATGCTGACTGCCAAAGACATCGAAGCGGCCAGTGCGCTGGTGCCGGAAAAGCTCAAGCGGGATATCGAGTTTTCACATGACAATGTCAGACGCTTTGCCGAGGCGCAAAAAGCCACCGTGTCGGAGGTCGAAGTCGAGATCGTGCCGGGAATGATCGCGGGACAAAAGGCGATCCCTGTGGATGCGGCGGGCTGCTATGTGCCCGGCGGGCGCTACAGCCATATCGCATCGGCCATCATGACCGTGACAACAGCGAAAGTGGCCGGCTGCCGTCATATCACCGCCTGTTCGCCCCCCCGCCCCGGCGTCGGTGTGGCCCCGGCGATCATCTATGCCGCACATATCTGCGGCGCGGACAGGATACTGGCGATGGGCGGCGTGCAGGGTGTGGCCGCGATGACCTTCGGGCTGTTCGGTCTGCCCAAGGCCAATATCCTTGTCGGCCCCGGCAACCAGTTCGTGGCCGAGGCCAAGCGCATCCTCTTTGGCCGCGTCGGCATCGACATGATCGCCGGGCCAACCGACAGTCTGATCCTTGCCGACAAGACCGCCGATCCGCTGATCGTCGCCACCGACCTCGTCAGCCAGGCCGAGCATGGCTACAATTCACCCGTCTGGCTGGTGACGGATGATCGCGCGCTGGCGCAAAAGGTGATGGAGCTGGTGCCCGGCCTGATCGACGATTTGCCCGAGGTGAACAGCCAGAACGCCGCCGCCGCGTGGCGCGACTATGCCGAGGTGATCCTCTGTTCCGACCGCGAGGAAATGGCCGCCTGTTCCGACGATTATGCCCCCGAACACCTGACCGTGCAGGCCGAGGATCTGGATTGGTGGCTGAACCGCCTGACCTGTTATGGCTCGCTGTTTCTGGGTGAGGAAACCACGGTATCTTATGGCGACAAGGCGACCGGCACGAACCACGTCCTGCCGACCTCGGGCGCGGCAAGCTATACAGGTGGGCTGTCGGTCCACAAGTACATGAAGATCGTCACATGGCAGCGTGCCACCCGCGAAGGGTCACGTCCGGTGGCCGAAGCGACCGCGCGGATTTCGCGGCTGGAAGGCATGGAAGGCCACGCCCGCGCGGCGGATGTGCGTCTGGCCAAGTACTTTCCCGGCGTGAATTTCGACCTGACCGCAGATGGCTGACCCTGCGGACCTGTTCCACCTTGGCGGCAAGGTCGCCCTTGTCACCGGGGCCAGTTCCGGCCTTGGACGACGTGCGGCGGTGACGCTGGCTGCGGCCGGTGCCATGGTGGTCGGCGTGGCGCGACGTCAGGACGCGCTCGAAAGTCTCAGCAACGAGATCGGCTTTGCCGCGGCCTGTATGGTTGCGGATGTGTCGGATCGCGCCACGATGGCAGCGCTGGCCGAGACTGTCTCAAAACCGTTCGGCCCGCCGGATATCGTGGTCCATGCCGCCGGGATCAACACGCGGGAGACTGCGGACACCGTCACACCCGAGGGGTGGGACATGACGCTGGCGCTGAACCTGTCAACGCCGTTTTTCCTGAGCCAGGCGCTTGTTCCCGCGATGAAGACCAAAGGCTGGGGCCGGATCGTCAATTTTGCCTCGCTCCAGACCACACGCGCGTTCCCCGGTGGCATCGCCTATGGCGCCACCAAGGGCGGCATTGCGCAATTGACCCGCGCCATGGCCGAGGCGTGGTCGCCGCATGGCATCACCGCCAATGCCATCGGGCCGGGGTTCTTTCCGACCGAACTGACACAGGCGGTATTCTCAGACCCGGAGCGCGCGGCGCGCAATGCGGCGCAGACCTGCATCGGGCGCAATGGCAGGATGGAGGATATCGATGGCCCACTTCTGTTCCTGTGTTCGGATGCGTCGGCTTATGTCACCGGACAGGTCTTGATGGTGGACGGAGGATTTACCGCGAAATGAAAGCCTTGGTCTATGAGGGCGTCGAAACGCTTGCCTACCGCGATGTGCCGGATATCACCGCGCGCGACGACGAACACCTGATCCGCGTCGAAGCGGTTGGGATCTGCGGGTCCGACATGCACGCCTATCTTGGCCATGACGCCCGCCGCCCCGCCCCGCTCATCCTTGGGCACGAGGCGGCGGGTGTGGTTCAGGGCGGACCGATGGATGGCACCCGCGTCACGGTCAATCCGCTGGTGACATGCGGCACCTGCCCCGCCTGCACCAGCGCGCGGGAAAACCTGTGCCCGGACCGTCAGATCATCTCGATGGAACCGCGACCGGGGGCGTTTGCGCAATATGTCAGCATGCCCGCGTCCAACCTTGTGACGGTGCCGGACGCCGTACCGCTGGACAAGGCGTCGCTGGCCGAACCCTTGGCGGTCAGTTGGCACGCGGTGCGGCTGGCACTGGCGGCCCTGCATCCGGGAATGGAGCGCCGGGCGCTGGTGCTGGGGGGTGGTGCAATCGGATTGGCTGCTTCGCTTGCGCTCAAGGCGATGGGTGTTGCGGAGGTGACGATTGTCGAACCAAACGCGACACGGCGCGCGTTCCTGATCGACGCCTGCGGGGAAACCGCCCTGAGCGCCGCCGAAGGAATGTATCCGGTTGTGATCGACGCCGTCGGTTATGCCGCAACGCGTGCTGCGGCGTCGGCACATGTGGTGCCGGGGGGGGTGATCACACATGTGGGACTGGGCGAAGACACCGGCGGGCTGGACGTGCGGCGCATGACCCTTCAAGAGATCACCTTTATCGGAACCTACGCCTATACCGCGCAGGACTTCCGTGATACCGCGCAGGCGATTTTCGACGGACGGCTGGGCCCTCTGGACTGGTTTCAGACGCGCCCGCTTGGAAAGGGTGCCGAGGCGTTCAGGGACTTGCGCCAGGGCATCGTGGCGGCCCCGAAGATCATTCTGGAACCCTGGAGCTGATGCGGCCCCGCAACTGTTTGGAGACCTGACATGTACTCGAAAATCCTCGTTCCCATGGCGCTTGATCACGACATTTCGCCACAAACCCTTGAAATCGCGCGGGTGCTTTGCGCATCAGGCGGCGAGATCATCGCCCTGCATGTCTACGAGGCTCCGCAAGGGGCTGTGAGTGCCTATCTCGATGAAGAGGTCGTGAAGGCAGGGTATGACCGCGCGCGTGCGCGGATGGACGAAAAGCTTAAGGGGGTGGATGGGGTGACACCTGCGATGGTCAAAGGCCACTCGTCGCGCACAATCATAGATTATGCCGCCCAGCACGGGGTCGACTGCATCGTCATGGGATCGCACAAACCCGGACTGAGCGACTTTTTCCTTGGGTCTACTGCCGCGCGGGTTGTGCGTCACGCGCCCTGCGCGGTGCATGTGCATCGCGAGCCGGGCTGATCGCGACGCCGGTCCACGGAACCGCTACTGCGCTGCCAGCGGCTGCTGATCCCGGTCCGCGCCGCTGTCATCCGCTTTCATGAACACGGTCCGTGTCGGGAACGGAATGTCGACACCAGCCGCGTCCAGCGCCTCTTTCACCTTGCGCTTCATGTCGGCCTGGTACTGGAAATAGTCCGCAGCCGAACACCAGACACGAACAAGGAAATCGACGCTGCTGGAGTTGAGGTTGTTGACCTGGATGAACGGCGCAGGCTCTGCGTGTGACCGGGGGTCGGACATGATCGTGGCGCGGATCACTTCTTCGGCCTGTGCAAGGTTGGCCCCGTAACCCACCCCGAATTCCCATTCGGCACGGCGCGTGGCATAGCCGGAATAGTTCTTGATCGTGTTGCCCCAGACTTCGGAATTGGGCACCACAACCTTGACGTTCCCGATATCCGCGATCTCGGTATAGTTCAGGGTGATTTCCTTCACCGTACCGACAACGTCGTTCACCTGAACGAAATCGCCGTTCTTCAAGGGGCGGAACATGATCAACATGACCCCCGCCGCGACATTCGACAGCGTGCCTTGAAGAGCCAGACCAATGGCCAGACCGGCAGCACCGATAACGGCGACAATCGAGGTTGTCTGCACGCCGAAGGTGTTGAGCACGAAAAGCGCGGTGAAGGCCAGAACCACATAGCTCACGATATTTCCCAGGAAGACGAATAGCGTGTCATCAAGGCTGGCATGCATCGCGCCGATCCGCGCGACGCGGCGACGGATGATCCCGGCAATGACAAAACCCATGACAAGGATCAGCGCCGCGCCAACCGCATTCCCGAGCAATGCCAGCAACGTCTCGAGCGTCAGAAGATCGGCAAGAGACCGTCCATTGTAGATCTCCATCGTGAAGAGGCCGGCGATCCGATCCCAAAGGCCGTTGGCCACTGCTTCCACGTCTTCCATGCTCGATATTCCTTCTTTCCACGACTCATGGGCGGCTCAAAGCCACCTCACGGTAGGTGAAACAACCGGCGCACGGAAAAGTTCCCGAAAAAGGTGCATCCCGGACACAGCAATTCCCGCGTCATGCAAGCGGCGTCAAAAGAAAAAGGCCCCGCAATCCGCAGGGCCTTTGACACGGCACGTCATGGCGCAAAGGTCTATGCCGCCTCGGGCGCGTCCTTGGCGCCGGTCATAAAGGCCACCGCATCGGACATGGTGTAATCCTTGGGGTCGATCACGCACAGCCGCTTGCCCAGACGGTGGACGTGGATACGGTCGGCCACCTCGAACACATGCGGCATGTTGTGGCTGATCAGGATGATCGGAATGCCGCGTGATTTCACGTCCTGGATCAACTCCAGAACCTTGCGGCTTTCCTTGACGCCTAGCGCCGCTGTCGGCTCGTCCAGGATGATCACCTTCGATCCGAACGCCGCCGCACGGGCCACAGCCACACCCTGACGCTGACCCCCGGACAGGGTTTCCACCGCCTGGTTGATGTTCTGGATCGTCATCAGCCCCAGTTCAGACAGCTTGTCGCGCGCCATCTTCTCCATTGCGGCGCGGTCCAGTTGGCGCAGCCACTTGCCCCGCCAGCCGGATTTGCGGATCTCGCGACCCATGAACATGTTGTCCGCAATCGACAGCGCGGGCGACATGGCCAAAGTCTGGTACACCGTTTCGATCCCGGCTTCGCGCGCCTCGATCGGTGAGGTAAAGCGCACCTCCTTGCCTTCAAGCGTCACGGTGCCCTCATCCGGCACCACCGCGCCCGACACCGCCTTGATCAAAGAGCTTTTACCAGCCCCGTTGTCGCCGATCACGGCCAGGATCTCGCCCGGCATCAGATCGAAGTCGCATTCGTCAAGGGCGGTCACACGACCATAACGCTTGACCAGCCCACGTCCTTTCAAGATCGGTTCCATTATGCTGCCACCTTTCTGATCCACTGGTCCACGGCGACGGCCCCGATGATCAGCACGCCGATCAAGAGGAAAGTCCATTGCGCATCGGCCCCGGCAAGGCGCAGGCCAAGTGTGAACACACCCACAATCAGCGCACCAAAGAACGTGCCAAGGATCGACCCCCGCCCGCCGAAGAGCGAGATGCCCCCGATCACCACCGCAGTGATGCTTTCGATGTTGAGAAGCTGACCCGATGTTGGTGACACCGACCCGATCCGGCCAATCAAGGCCCAGCCTGCAAAGGCACAGATGAGACCGGCCAGCGCGTAGACGGAAATCAGCGTGCGCGAGACATTGACGCCCGACAGTTCTGCCGCCTCGGCATCATCCCCCACCGCATAGACATGCCTGCCCCACGCGGTGTGTTTCAGTACATAGGCCAGGATGAGAACCAGCAGCACAAGAAACACGACGCCGAACGTAAAGACCGCGCCACCAATGCTGAACTTGGCCCCCATCAGTTGCAGCAGGGGTGCCTGTTCCGCAATCTCTTGCGAGCGGATGGTTTCGTTCTGGGAATAGAGAAAGTTCGCGGCCAGCACGATCTGCCACATGCCCAGGGTCACGATAAAGGGTGGCAGTTTCATCCGCGCCACCAGCCAGCCGTTCACCGCCCCGATGGCCGTGCCGAAGGCCAGGCCACAGACCACCGCAACACTGGGTGGCAGTCCATACCGGAACGTGAATTGCCCCATCACAACCGATGAGATCACCGCGATGGCTCCAACGCTCAGGTCGATGCCTGCGGTCAGAATGACCAGCGATTGCGCTGCGGCAACGATGCCGACGATCTGCACCTGTTGCAGGATCAGCGTCAAGGCGAACGGAGAGAAAAACCGCGATCCCAGCGCCAGTCCAAAGATGATGATGGCGGCGACCAGAACGATCAGCGGAACCAACGCCGGCGTGGTGTGCAGGGCATGGTGAAATGCGCCAACAAAGCCCTTATCTTTCATTTTGAACGATGCAACATCGGATTTGGCGCTTCCGACCACCGTTTCATAGTTGTCTGCCTGTGGCATGGGTCCCCTCCCCGTCGACAAGATCAGCGGTACGTCTCGGACGGGCAGGAGTACGCCTGCCCGTCTGCTGATTATTCAAGTGTGGTTGGTTTGGATCAACCCCAGCAGAGGTTCATGCCCTCGTCGGTGTCGATGGAGTCGACGCCATCCGCAGGCTGATCCGTGACCAGGGCAACACCCGTGTCAAAGAAATCCTTGCCGTCGGTTGCTTCCGGCTTGGTGCCGTCTGCGGCCCATGCTGCAATCGCTTCCATACCCTTGGAGGCCATTAGCAGCGGATACTGCTGGGATGTGGCACCGATCACGCCGTCCTTGATGTTCTGGATGCCGGGGCAACCACCATCGACAGACACAATCAGAACGTCGTTCTCACGACCGATGGACTTGAGCGCCTCATAGGCACCGGCAGCGGCTGGTTCGTTGATGGTATAGACCACGTTGACCATCGGATCCTTCGCAAGAAGGTTCTCCATCGCGCGGCGACCGCCTTCTTCGTTGCCTGCGGTCACGTCGTTGCCGACGATGCGGGGATCGTCTTCGTCACCGTTCACGTTCGGGTCAGCCAGATCAATGCCAAAGCCCTGCAGAAAGCCCTGATCGCGCAGAACGCCAACGGTCGGCTGGCTCACGGCGAGGTCGAGCATGGCAATCTTGGCGTTAGCCGCGTCGTCCCCAAGGCTTGCAGCGGCCCACTGACCAATTAGTTCGCCGGCAAGGAAGTTGTCGGTGGCAAAGGTCATGTCCGCCGCATCAATCGGATCAAGCGGTGTATCAAGTGCGATCACAAGGATACCCGCATCGCGCGCCTGCTGAACGGCGGGAACGATGGAACCGGTGTCGGACGCAGTAAGAAGGATGCCCTTGGCACCATTGGCGATGCAGGTTTCGATGGCCGCAACCTGGGTTTCGTGGTCGCCGTCGATCTTGCCCGCATAGCTGTTCAGGGTCATGCCCAGCTCTTCTGCCTTGGCTTCAGCACCTTCACGCATCTTGACGAAGAACGGGTTGGTGTCGGTCTTGGTGATCAGGCACGCGCTGACACCGTGACCTGCGGCAAAGGCCGCTCCGGACATGGACGCAAACGCAACAGCCGAGCTCAACAGTAGTCTTTTCATGGTTTCCTCCCAGAAATCTTCAATTTGCATTCTCACGGACCGATGTCGGCCCGCTCCCCCCTGCCTGCGGTAATCGCTGCAGGTTGCGGCTAAAAAGGCCAGATTCTAAACGTGCTGTCAATAAATAAATAAACTTTATTTATTAAATAGCCCGTGCCATCTTTGCGGCGTAGCTTCGTTAGACTAAGGTCCGCGACATGGACGGTGGAAAAATCAAAGGGGCAAGCGGGGGCGTCAACCAAAGCGGTGTGCGCAACTACAATGAACGTCTGCTCCTTTCGATGTTGCAACGCCGGGGCGGAATGGCCGGGATCGACCTTGCACGTTTGACCGGCCTTTCGCCGCAAACCGTGTCGGTGATTTTTCGCAAACTGGAACAGGACGGGTTCCTGCAACGCGGTGACCCGGTGCGCGGCAAGGTGGGCAAGCCGTCGATCCCGATGGAGCTGTCGCCGGACGGGGTTCTTTCGTTGGGACTCAAGATCGGACGCCGCAGCGCTGACCTGTTGTTGCTGGACTTCACCGGCAATGTGCGTGCGCAGGTTACAACCGCCTATCAATACCCCCTCCCCGACGAAGTGTTTGCCTTCCTCGAAAGCGGGATGACCACCCTTCTCGAGGATCTGCCGCCCGAGGCGCGCGACCGGCTGTGCGGGATCGGCATCGCCGCGCCGTTCGAGCTTTGGAAGTGGAACGACCTGATCGGCGCTCCGTCCAACCGGTTCAAGTCATGGAAAGACGTCGATTTCGCGGAACAGGTTGCGCAGTTCAGCGACCTGCCGGTGTTCGTGGTCAATGATGCAACCGCCGCCTGCCGGGCAGAGCATCTGTACGGCCGCAATCACGGGTTCCGCGACTACGCCTATTTTTTCATCGGCTCGTTTGTCGGCGGTGGGGTCGTGGTCAATGACACCGTCTTCGAAGGCAATCAGGGAAATGCTGGCGCCTTGGGGTCACTTCGCAGCACTGGGCCACTGGGCGAAAGTCAGCAATTGATCGACGTGGCCTCGATCCACCTGCTCGAAGGTCGGCTTGTGCAAGCGGGTATTGAGCCGCGCATCTTGTGGCAGCAACCGCAGGATTGGAGCGCGCTGACGCGATATGTCGAACCGTGGGTCGGGGAAACGGCGCAGGAACTGGCCAAGGCATCGCTGTCGGTCTGTGCCGTGATCGATTTCGAGGCGGTGCTGATCGACGGCGCATTCCCGGAACCGGTACGCAACGAGCTTGTCGAACGGGTCAGGCGTTACCTGGTCAATCAGGACACGCGCGGCCTGATCCCGCCCAAGATCGAACCCGGCAGCATCGGCGGCAATGCGCGTGCAATCGGCGCGGCAAGCAGTCCGATCTTCACGCAGTTCCTGTTGAACACAAATGCAGGGCTGGCCGCTTTTTGACCATTTGGTCAAAAAATGCCTTTGCGGATCAATGCGTCCACTAGGCCCGGTATTGACTCCAGCCCAAAGGCATCGTGCAGACAGGCGATCACCGCATCGGGGGTTTGCAAAGTCTCGCAACAGGGTGCCCTGCCCTTTGCAAACTTGCGAAATACAGCGCCGTCCAGCACCAGCCGCGTGTCGCCGCACTGGCGGGTGACAATCAACGTGCGGGTAAAAAGCGATCCCGGAAACGTGGCGGCCAGCCAGTTGCCTGCTTGCACATCAGACATCGTGGTCAGTTCATCCGTAAAGGCGTAAAGATCGCGCCAGTCGCCCGCATCGACCTGTCGGTACAGCACGGTGCCCAGACCGGCGCGTGTCTCTGTGCGCAGGGTGGGGTCGCCGGGATCGCCGTTCAAAGGAACGGGGACAGTCGGTCCCGGCCCGCCGAAGCCCACATCGACAAGGTACTCGGCCCCATCCAGCGACACGATGCAGACGCAATGGCTGCGCGGCCCCGGCACATCGCGCTGCCACATGACCCGCGCCATCCGCAGACGGGCGTCAAAGCCCAGACCACACAAAGCGGCGCAGAGCAGCGGATTGACCTCGACACAGTATCCACCGCGTCGGTTGTGGATCATCTTGGCGGCAAGCGCCTCAAGCCCAAGTTCGGGAACATCGCCGCAAAAGACGGTCAGGTTTTCGAACGGGATGCGGTCCAGATGCGCGCGGGTCATGGTGGTCAGGGTGTCAAGCGTGACCGGAAGGCCAGAAGGCAGCCCCAGACGGGACAGCCACGCACCGATCAGGTCTTGCGACGCCGCCTGCATCAATCCTCGTTGACCGGCGGTGTGCCGTGGGTGTGGAAGGTCTCGATGGTCTTGAGACCCCAGGCCTGCCCCCGCTTGCGCTCGTCCTCGGTCCAGGTGACGGTTTCCCAATCGGGTTGCAGGATCAGGCGCGCACCGGCGTTTGCCAGTTCGACCCGGTTGCCCGCCGGTTCCCAGACATACAGAAAGAACGTGCCCTGAATGGCATGCTTGTGCGGGCCGGTTTCGATATGCACGCCGTTTTCCAGAAAAATGTCGGCGGCGCGCAGGATGTCTTCGCGCTGGTCCACGGCGTAGGTTACATGGTGCAGACGGTTCTCACCGCGACCGTGTTCCTCGGTGCAGGCCAGATCATAAGTCTTGTTGTTGATGGTGAACCAGCAGCCCCCAAGCCGCCCGTTGTTGAGCCGGATCTGTTCGGTCACGCGGCTGCCAAGGCAGGTCATCATGAAACCCCGAAACTGCGTCACATCGCTGGCCAGCAGGTTCAGGTGGTCGATCCGGCGCGGCGACACGCCTTGCGCGTGAAAGCGGCTCGACATGTTCTTGAGCGCCGGTTTGTCGTCCTCGGGCGGGTCGTATTTCACCGTGTCCCAGTAAAGTTCGAACACATGGCCGAACGGGTCTTCGAACCGGTAGGCACGACCGTGGCCCAGATCACCCTCGACCCAGCCGTGAACCTTGTACCCCGACGCCTCGATCACCTTCACACGCCGTTCCAACGCCGCTTCGGACGACACGCGATAGCCGATATGGGCCACGCCGGTGGTGTCGGATTTGGTGAGCTTGAGCGTGTGAAATTCGTAATCGTCCCAGGCCCGCAGATAGGCGCTGTCGCCCTCCTGCGCGGACAGTTTCAGCCCGTAAACCCGCGTGAAGAAATCAAGGCTCTCGTCGAACTTGTCGGTCAGCACCTCCACATGGCCAAGATGAGCAACGTCAAAGCAGGGTTCGGTCATAAGCGCCTCAATTGAACATGGTGTTTGGCAGGAAAAGCGAGATTTGCGGGAAGGCCACGAGGATCGCCAGCGTGACCATCATCATGATCCAGAACGGGATGACGCCAACAAAAATGCGCCCAAGCGGCACACCCGGAGCGACGGATTTCACGATGAACACGTTCAGCCCCACCGGCGGCGAGATCAGACCCATTTCAAGTGCCAGAACCACCAGCACCCCGAACCAGATCGGGTCGATGCCAAGGTCCAGTACGATGGGAAAGAAGATCGGCAGGGTCAGAACCAGCATCGCAAACCCTTCGAGAAAACAGCCCAGAACGATGTAGATGCCAAGGATCAAGAGCAGGCTGCCCATCGGCCCCAGTTCCAGCGCGACAAACGCCTGTGCCACAAGGTCGGTCATGTGGCTGAGCGCGAGGAACGGGTTGATCATATGCGCGGCAATCAGGATCAGCATGACGGTGGCGGTGGTCACAACGCTGTCTTTCGCGGCGTCCCAAAGCATCGAAAGCCTGAGCTTGCGCGTGACCCAGCCAATGAGAATGACCGCACCAGCGCCCACAGCTGCGGCCTCGACCGGGGAAAAGAACCCGCCATACATGCCGCCAATGGTGACGAAGATCACAAGAACGATGGGACCGGCCCGCCCGATGGCCGTGACTTTTTCCCAAAGCGCCGTCTTTGGCCCTGCTGGACCAAAACCCGGACGGAGGATGCACAGCAAAGACACCGCGAGCACAAACATCGTGAGCAAGAGAAGCCCTGGAAACACACCCGCAAGGAACAGGCGGCCAATGGATTGCTCGGTCAGGATGGCATAGATCACAAAGCCGGTGGACGGAGGGATCAGAATACCCAGCGTGCCGCCCGCAGCCACCACGCCGGAGGACAGACGATCATCGTAGTCAAACCGCTCCATCTCAGCGAGCGCGACCTTGCCCATAGTCAGTGCCGAGGCGACGGACGAGCCGGACAGCGCGGCAAATCCGCCGCACCCAATGACCGTGGCCGAGGCCAGCCCACCCCGGATCGACCCGATCACGGCATAGGCGGCATCAAAAAGCTGACGGCTCATCCCGGTATGCGACGCGACGTTGCCCATCAGGATGAAGAGCGGAATAACGATCAACTCGGGGGACGAGGCCAGGGTGAACGCCTCGGACGCCAGAAGCGACATTGACGCGTTCAGCCCGTTAAGCGCCCAGATCCCCAGAAACCCGACGACAAACATCGAAAAGGCAACCGGCACGCGCAGGATCAGCAGCGCGAACAAGGCAACGATACCGACGACCCCGGCAACGGACGCGGTCATGCCTGTCGCTCCTGCCGCACATCCCGCCCGGTCAAGATCAGTTCCAGCGCCCGCAAGGCCAGACCGAGGGACGCAAGCCCCATGAACCCGATGGCCGCCCATTGGAAATAGACCTTGGGCAGGTAAAGCAGGTTGGTGGAAAGATTGAGCATCACCGAAAGCTTTGCGCTGTCCCAGGTCGCCCAGGCCAGAGCGGCAAAGATCACTGCCCCGATCACTGCGACGGATATGTCTATGAACCGATTCACCCCGTCCGGGAAATACCGTTCGAACAGATCGACGGAAATATGGCCGCCAAGACGATCACACAGCGCCATCGGGGCGAAAATAACGATCACCGAGGCCATCGTCGTGATGTCCTGCCCCCCATAAAGCGGGCTGCCGAACGCGCGGCCCACAACGTCGACAAGGATCACCACCACGACCAGAAGAAGCGCGATTGATCCAATGGCAGCGGACAGGCCAATCAGCCTGTCCGCAAAGGTGCGTATGCGCGTCAAGGCTTATTCCTGCATCGCGGCAAATGCCGCTTCGCCACCAACGCTGGCCACATAGTCCGCGACGACGTTCGACACCGCATCGACAAAGGCCTGCGCCTCGTCTTCGCTCAGGTCGACAAAGGAATTGCCGGCATCCGCGCGGGCGTTTTCAAGCGCCTCGGTGGCGGTTGCGTTCCAGGCGGTTTCGGCATTGTTGCCCAACCCGCAGCCGCGGGCCTCGTCAAGCGCGGCTTTCGCATCGTCGGAGAGCGCGTCATACGATCCCTGCCCCATCACCGCGAAAAACGCCAAACGGCCAAGCGGCGCGCCCAGCGTGTAGGCATCGGCCACCTCGTCAAGTTTGAAGTCGCTCAGCGTCGAGGCGCCCGTGAAAACACCGTCGATCAGGCCGGTCTGCATCGCGTTGTAGACCTGGTTGATCGGCATCTGCACGGGGGTTGCGCCCAGTGCCTCGGCGATCTTGCCCGCCGTTGCCCCGGCGACACGGATCTTGAGACCGGACAGGTCGGATGGTGAACGGATCGCCTTGTCTTTCATGATCATGATGTTCGGCTCGGACGTCCAGAGCGCGATCGGAACGGTGCCGGGGAATTCACCCGAGATTTCGTCCATCGCGTTGCAGAGCGAATCCGCGCCCGACTGATCGTCTGGCACGACGCCCGGCAGCTCGACGATCATGGTCTTTTCGAATTGCTGCGAGGTGTATCCAGGCAGGCCCCAGACCATGTCGGCGACGCCCTGCACGGCACGCACATATTGCTCGACCGGGCCAGCGCCCAGTTCACCGCCATGATAGCCGCGCACGGTCAGGCTTCCGCCGGTGGCTTCGGTCAGGTCCGCGTTCAGCTTTTCGATCACGCTGGCGTTGACCGTATGGAACGGCGGCGTGAAGTTGGCGAATTTCAGTTCCTGTGCGGCGACCGGAACAGTTGCTGCCACTGCCATCGCAGCACCGAGAAATGTCGTTCTAAATGTCATAAAACCTCCCATGAGTGACCCGATCCAGATCAGGCCGTGTGATGAAGGGGGGCGATCCTTCTGTGTGATCGCCACCCCGAAACTCTGCTGATCAGACGGCTTTTGCCCGCCAGCTGTCGGCCGCATAGCTTTCCCGTGCCTCGCTTGAATACGGCGTTTCGGATACGCGCACCCGAATTTCCGCCTGCTTGTGCTTCTCGGCGGATGTCTTGGCGGTTTCGTCGGATTCGCCCCAGCGCAGGGTCAGAACGTCGCCAATTTCAACGCTTTGGTCAACAACCCCCAGGGACAGCACGCAGCGTTCGTTGTAGCTGTAGCCGTTGAACATG